>CATXTO010000004.1 GCA_958402445.1 uncultured Eubacteriales bacterium | reverse complement strand
CTTCCGTGCAGGTGGGAGCCGTCACCACGGCCTGGTAGTCGTGTCCCAGGGCCGGCATAAAGGTATCTCGGTAATTGGTACCGCAGATTTTGCAGGTATGCTGCGTGTAACCGGCCTTTTCACAGGTAGGAGGTACCACAGTAGACTCAAATTCATGTTCTGCCTTGGGAATGACCTGCCCGGCTTGCAGCAGTTCGCCGCAGACAGAACAGTACACATCCCCAGTATAGCCTTCTTCTATGCAGGTGGCGTCTTTTTGATTCCGCAGATCCTCTTTGTGCCCAGTGGCGGGGATGCTCCGGCTGTCCGTGGCGTCACAACGGCTGCAGGTGCGGATTTCCTTCCCCTGGGTTTCGCAGCCAGCCGGCGTTTCCCTTGTCCAGTCGCTCCAGTCATGCCCTAGAGCGGGAATTACGGTGCCGGCGGCAAGGAGACGTCCACAGACGGAACAGTAAGTGTCACCCGTATACCCCGCCTCTGTACAAGTGGCGTCTTTCTGATTCCGGAGCGCCTCCGTGTGACCATCCGGACAGGGTTCGGAACCCTCACTGAGCGTCAGGTAGAAGGTAGTGGTGGCTCCGGCGGCGGCATAGAGCCGCACGTCGTTCTGGGAGCCTTTATAGCAGCGGAAGAGAGGAGAGCTGGGATTAAACTGCAGATAGCGTCCCTCGGTCCCCACGTTGGCCACGGCTACGGTGCCCTTCGAGCTGTCGTAGGAGAACTGCCACTGGGCCCCCGCCTCGCTGGTGCTTGTGGCGCTTCCAAGGGTGTTGCCGCTGCCGGAATAAAACAGATAGCAGTCCTGGGCGGAGCCCTTTAGCCGCATGGCGTAGTTGCCGTTGGCCAAGCGGGAAATGGAAATGACATAACGGTCTGTTACATCTGTGAGCACGTTGTCCCGCTTCGTCATGCCTGTTTGCTGCAGCAGAATTGCGGCGCCGGCCTGGCCCACGCTCTCCCCGGTGGCCAAGTGAACATACTCTGCGTCAGAGGTCGTTACCTCGCCGCTCATGACGTAATCGCCGCTCCAATCCGTCAAATCGCCGTTGACCAGCGAATAGGTATTGGCCTCGCCGGTTCCGTTTTCCTCCCGGTAGGAGTACAGGGCATAGAGCTTAGTTTCCGCCTGTGACAGCTCATAGGATTTTCCCGGGGAATAAACCGTCAGGCTGTCATAGTCAGATGTCGCTCCCACGGGTGCGTCTACCCAGCCGACAAAGCTATAGCTCCGGCTGGAATCCGAAGGTTTTCCGCTGACCTGGGGCAGTGTAATCCGGTCTCCCACCCAGCCGGAAGAGGTCCCGTTTACCACACTGACGCCGTCGGGTACAGCATATGTAATATTGGCAGCCGTCTTGGGGGCAAACTGGACCGTGATGGTACAGGCTGCCGTTACGTTGGTAATGACGAAGAGATTCCCATTTTGCGTGACAGTCGCGGCACCGACCGGCTGCACCTCAGCGCCAGCTGTATAATAGGCTTCAGCAGGGGAGGCCAGAATGCGGGAACCGTTCAGCGTCACCGTGCCCCACTGCGCGTTGTTGGAAAGGGCGGTGATAGGATAGGCCGGGGGTTCCGGGTCACCAGCCTCGCCGGAGGGCGTCTTCATATCCTCTGGTAGGGGCTGAGAAAACAGAAGCCAAGCCAGCTCGGGGTAGTCAATAAATACGTTCCGATTTCCCTGCACCTTTTGTGCCAGGTCGTTACGCGCCATCTCCCAGTCGTCTACCGGGTCTTCCTGGCACCACTCCAGAAGGGTTGCCAGGTTATCAATGACCTTCAGGCCGTTGTTGGCGTTATCGTCCGAGTCAAAGGGTGGCAAATCGCCGGCGCTCACGTTCTCAAACAGGTTGGGTTGCCCCCACCGCACATAGATGTACAGCAGAATCCGGGCCACATCGCCCTTGACGTTATCCTTGACCTCAACCAAATCGTCTGCAGCGCTGTACCACAATACGGTTTCGCCGTTATAATCCTTGGTACTGTACTCACGGCAGACCTCCCGGACATTGCCCATGGTATAGTTGCTCCGAGTGGAGTTGATGGTGGAGTTGGTGGGCCGTAGGTGATGCAGGTCCGCACCGCCGCCGGATTGGTAAAAAGAAGCCCGGCTTTTGGGCCACACATGCTCCCGGTTATAGCCGCTGCCGTCCGCGTCGCTGTAAAACAGGGTGGCGTCGTCAAAGCCGGGCTGGGTGTCCGTATAGGGCCAATAGGTGGTCAGGCTCTTATAGGTGATGGAGTCGGTTTGGGTATCGGCCATCAACTTGTGCAGCGTCTGATAGAGCGCGGAATCCGTCGCTTCCAGAGAGCTGCCGGAGGAATCGCCCTCCAATGTGGCCAGGTTGTCCCAGGTGTAATTGCCGGTGTAATAGGTTACGGCCTGCTCGCTCAGAGAGGTGCAGGTACTGTGGCGAACGCCGGTATTTCGTTCTGTCAGGGGGGCGGCCGCCAAAATCGCCGGTGCCATGGCTAGGATCATAGCCAGGACCAACGCCCAGGACAGCACCCGTTTGAGGCTGCTTCGCATATGTCATCACTCCTTCTTCAATATCCCGTGCGCGGGAAATGCATATCCGGCAGAGTGGGGATCTGCCGAAATCCAACACCCATATCATAACATATATCTAAAAAAATGGAAACTAGGAAAACCATCTTCCGCTTTTGCCGATTCAGTGTGCAGGGGAAGACAAAAATGACAAACAGAAGGATGGATTTTTGGCGAAAAGAGAGAGTTTATTGAAAAGGGAATCCGTGGGCCAAGGTATCAGACAAGCATTTAAATTTAGGCCTCGTATAGGATCTGGCGCGGACGGTGTAGAAGCCGAAATTTTAGGCGCCTTTTCGCCCTTATGGACTTGTACGTTCTCAGGATATCCTCTATTGTGGAAAGGGGGGATTTTTTGTGATTTTGCAGAGGAATTTGTCAGTGTTTCTGCGGGCAATCCGCACGAGCCGGGACCTATCCGTCGCTGCCTTTGCCCGACGATTGGGGGTCGCCCGCGCTTCCTTACAATCGCTGCTGCAGGGAAAGGGAAACCCGCGTCTGGATACGGTGGAATATCTAGCAGAGCAATTACACATGCGACCGGAGGCCCTGGTTTCCTGCTCCATGCAGCAGCGATCGGTTGAGGCGACGCTGCTGTTGCAGAGACTTTTGGATATGATGGATCTGCTTCCGGAAGAGAAACAACGCAGGTTTGCCTCGCTGCTCTCGGAGTTGATTCTTCAAATGGACCCGCCGGCCCAGGAAAAGAAGTAATATTGATTCTTTTTCCTTGCAGTAGCGAATGGTTGCAACCTGGGGGATATTGGGGTATAATAAGATACACATAAGAGGCGATGGCGCAGAGAGCTCCCGAGCGGCGCCAATTGGAAAAAATATGGGATAAGAAAGGTGGGAGAAGGCGACTTGGCTCAATCGAAACGCTCCGTAATCACCGCAGTCGCCGTATGCGGTTATCTGAGTTCCATTTTGTCATTGGCATCTTGGCTTTGCTTCCAGCTTTTTACCCGAAACCCCTTTGATTGGCAGCATTTTTCTGCTGGACAATTCTGGGGCTGCGCAGGTATGTCCGCAACGGCGCTGTTGCTGTTTTACTTGGCCAGATGGTTGCAGCGCCGCAGCGGCAAGCCAGTTCGGGGCGGCCTACTGGCCTGCGTGGTGTTCCTTGTGAGCACAGCCTTCTGGCTGTATACAGCGGCGGACTATTGGGCCGCTTGGGGCGCGGCGAAGGAGGCCGGCTCATTTTTCGCCATCCAGCTTCACCGACTGCGGGGAGCGGTGGCCTGGGGGGCCCTTGCATCCCTGCTCCCGCTTTTGACTGAGGTGATCTCCGCTGTGCGGCGCAGGCGTTCTTAGCGCGTATTTTGTGAATTGCGTCCCGGGTCCTTAGAAAAGGACCCAGGACGCTTTTTTAAGTGTTGGATTCCGATTTAATGCATGTCAACAGGCGCAGCAGCAGGGGCACGGTCCCCACGCTGTAACCGCACCGGCCGAAATAGCCCCGATGCGAACCATCCGTCAGGACCACAAGAGGCCATACGCCTGGCTCTAAATACAGGCACCTGGCCAAGCGGTCCACTGCTGGGCTGTGAAAATCGGCATATAGGACCTGGATTTCCGGCAAGGCGTCCAAAACCCGGTTCAGAGTGGGGTCGCCTTGCGCTTCATGGCCGCGCAGCAGGACCTTGAGAGACAGTCCAGCATGGATGGCCAGCGCCACAGCTTTCCGGGCTTCCAGGACCTCGTTCAGGATATGTTCTGTGGGCTCGGTGCCGACATCCAGGTATATCGCTAGCAGAGGTCCGCCTCCTTGCATGGCGGCTTGCCCGGCAGCGTCCAAAAAAGGCAGAGGTCCCAGTGAAATGTCCGAGAGCATTTGTTCTGGCGTGGCGGGGCGCAGCTCCGCCGCTACCTCCCGGCTCTCGCCCGGTTTCAGATGGAAGGTGGCGAGCCGGACCAGCTGGTTCCCGTTGGGCAAGCGATTGGTGGTGATCAGCCGGTAACTTCCCGGCGACAGTTGGAAGGCGGGGTCCTGAATTCCTGTGTAGTCCAGAGGCAGCCAGCCGTTCTCCCAGCGGGAGAGGGTGTAGGACTGTCCGTAGACCAGAGGCTCCGGCATGCGCAGGGAGAGGGAAGCGTGCTCTGCGGGAGCGACTTTTTGCGCCTCCGGCGTATAAAATACATTGTCTACAGCAAATTGTGCGGTGCCGTCAATGGGGTTCAGCCGGGCGGGAACGCCCAACGTCCGTAAGATGGCCACGAACAGGAGCCGGCGGCCCTTCTCATCTGCGGCTCCCAGAGCCAGTGCGCCGGCGGGAAGCAGGGACAGCACCGGATACCAATTGCAGGTGCCCTCCTGAAAGTTGTCTTGAATCCAGGACCAAAGAGTTGGCGGATTTTCTCGAAATTGCACCTGCTGCTCCGGCGAAAGCGCCTGGAGAATGGGAGTCCGCCAGGCCTCCAGCAGCTCGTAGCCAACCCGTGGACACAGGACGAAGGGCAGGAAAAGCGCGCTGTCCGGATTAGGGAGAGAGGCTGCCGCCGCCAGGTGCGCTTGTAGAACCTCTAGCTTGACATCCCGCCAGTCCTTCTCCGCCAGGCTCAGCAGCAGACCACGGGCGAGGGGGCGCTCGTTTGGCTCGCAGCCATTGTAGAACGACCAGAGCGTGGCGGCGTTGCCCCCCGCCCGCCGAAATACCCGGTCCAGCTCCGTGTCTCCGGTCTGGTATTCAGATTTCCAGTAGTTGGAAATTCGGCTTATCCTTTGTTCGTTGGCTTGTGACAGAACGGCGGCTTTCTCCCGCTCCTGGGCCGGGGTCAGAGTAGTACGGTTCCGTCCGGTGGGCGTAGGGGCGAAGAAATTCAGGTCCCACACAGTTTCTCTCGGCGTCTGTTCTGTCAGCGCGAGAGTTTGGCAGGTATCTTCTGAGACAGTCAGAGCGGCCCAGGCGAATTGATTACCAGCCCGCGCCTCGATGTACAGACTGCCAAGGCCGGTTTCCAGGGATACAAGGCCTGCTGCGTTTGTAGTGAGTTGGGCAATTTTCGCAGGCGCAGCCATATTGAAGACGTAAAATTGAACCTGCGCACCGGCCTGGGGGTGTCCTGCCCGGTCTGTTACGGTGAGGGACAGCCGGGCGGTATCAGCGTACCGGGCGGTTTGATTGAAAAAGCAGCAGGTTCCCTGACGCTGGGTCAGCGATTCCCCTGCCATGCCCTGGCCCACATAATCGAAGAAATTTCGGCTGCACACCAGCATGGCCCGGCTGGAGGCGTCGGAGAACCAGCCCCGGTCCAAAATAGGTTCCGGTTCGCAGGCGCCCAAAAAATGCCAGCCTTCGTCTACGTAGACCTCCACCCAGGCGTGATTGTCGTCGCAATGGGACCACCAGGGAACATAGACCTGCCGGGCAGGAATGCCCACGGAGCGAAAAGCGGTGACAGCAAAGGTGGACTCCTCTCCACACCGGCCCAGCCCGCAAAAGTAAGCGGTCATGGGATTTTCGGACCGTAGGTCCGTGCTCTCATAGGTGACCTGCGCGGCGCACCAGCGATTGACAGCCAAGGCGGCCTCCGCCCCTGTAAGGCCTTCTACCAGCGGGGTCAAATGTTCTGCAAAGAAAGCCCGGCAGTCCACCAGGTCCTCCGAGTTGACCCGGGGATAAAATACGCAGTGCAGAAAGATATCTTCGGGTATATCCCGGCAGTAGGGACTGCAATCCCGCTGCACCAGGGCGTGCTGGGCGAAACCCAGCAGGGTGGGGAAGGGAACCGTGGCCACGTCTGAAGTGGGGAGCGTCCCCAGGGCGAGCTCCAGCAGGGTGCGCAAATCTCCGGTTAGCGATTCCAGGTGCTGCTGATGGCGCCGACCTACGGCGCCCAGGGATTTTCGGGCGGCTTCCCAGGCGGCTTGGGCGTATTCCTGTACAGCTTGGCTCAGCATGGCGTATCCTCCTTGTATTTTTGCCGCAGGCATTGGGCTGCGGCCCGGACGGCTTCCTCGTCTGTTTGCCAGATGGAGAATTCGTCCAGGCCCGGCAGGCCCATGGGGACGCCGGAGCGGCGGAAAATCATGGCGCTGCCGCGTATGACCTTCCCGCTCATGTGGAAGCAGCGCAGGTCCATCAGGTCCGTCATGCGATGGATTACCCCAGCATTCACACCGCCACCGGCCATGATTGCTATAGGCAGCTCCAGGCGCAGTAAGTTTTCGATGCATGTCCGGCCAGCCCAGCAGTCCCTGGCCTGACCGCTGGTGAGCACGGTGTCAAAGCCCAGCTGCGCCGCGGCTTCCATAGCCTCCACCGGGTCCCGGGCCACGTCGAAGGCCCGGTGCAGGGTGAGGCCCAGTCCCTGAGCCGCCTCCAGCAGCGGCCTTAGATTTCCTGCGTCCAGACATCCATCTGGGGTAAGACAACCCAAAACGAATCCGTCGGCGCCTGCCTCCCGCAAACGGGGTATCTGAGCCTGCAGCAGCTCCAGCTCCCGCTCTGAGTAGCAAAAGTCCCCGAAGCGGGGCCGCATGAGGCAGCGGATGGGTATGGCGGTCTCCCGCCGGATTTGCTCCAGCAGGGCCGGGTCCGGCGTCAGACCGCCGACCTGCAGACAACTGCACAGTTCCAGGCGGTCCGCCCCACCCTGAACTGCGGCCATGGCGGAGGCAAAGCTGTCGACACAGACCTCCAACAGCGTTGAATGTCCCACGTTTTTCGCTCCTTTCCATTCTGCGGTAAAATGTTGCTCTCATTATATCGGATTTTTCACAAAAGGCAAGCGCACGGGCAATAAGCCATAGGGAAAAGAAAAAACCGAGGCGGTACGCAGACCGCCCCGGGATACTGGCAGCTATAAGGTGGAGTAGCCGTTGCTGGTGATCAGCGCGTCAATTTTGGCGCCGCCGCGGCACATCGGACAGCTGTGCGCGTCATAGCTGGCGTAATCCGGCAAGTCCGACAGTTGAAAAAGCGCGTTGATGGGGGTGCCGTCCTCGGCAGTTTCCGCTGCGCTGTAGATGGCGGAGACCCCGACTACGGTACCGCCGTAATAGCGCACACAGTCCATGCTTCGACTAATGGTGATGCCAGTGGTGACCGAAGCCATTAGAATCAAAACGTGCTTGCCGGTGATCATGGGCTGGATGCTGTCCCGAAAAAACAGCTGGCTTTCGCCGCTGAGCTCCGGCGTGACCACATAAATGGTTTGATGCGCGTTGATGGACAAAAAGCCGGCCCGCGTCAACTCCTCCGCCAGACAGGTTCCTACCACCTGCATGCCATCTAGACAGACGATGGTATCCACGATGGTGCTGGAGACATATTTGTTCACCAGAGCCTTGGCCGCCGCCTGGGCTTCGCTCAGACGGGTTTTTTGGTAGGTCACGTCAATGTAATAGTTAATATGGCTGTGGTTGGTGACAAAATGTCCCTTCGTTACTCGCAGCGTCGCGTCGCCCTTGCGAACGGGCAATTTGACTAGGTTTAATGTCATGGCTTTACCCTCCAATTGAAAAGGCGCTATGCACGAACATCGCCATGCAAAACGCCTTTTTTTTATTATACAATACATTTTGATACGGGCGCAAGAGAAAAATGCAAATTAGGAGCGGGTAAACACCACAAGATTTTGCTCAACGGTTTGGGCAAGATGTCACAAACTTTAGAAGCTTGTCTTCTACATGTGGACAAAGTTCCAAAATTTTTGAAGCGGATTGAAATTGAAAGGAGGTTGAAAGGACTTTCATTGCCCTACGACCAAAGCCGCCGACCTTCCGGTCGGCGGCTTTGGTCTAAAGGGTTGGGAGAAGATGGCTAATTAATCCTTGCCGCCCTGCCGATAATACAAGGCTTGGCCGCCGCCGTCCGCTTGGGGGCAGACCTCCGCGGCACAGTCAATCCCCAAGAGGGGATAAAGCTCCTGCAATGCGTCCTCTGCAAATACAAAGGAGGTTTCCGGGGAGAAAAGATGAAGAAAGGAGGGCATTTCTCCCGGTTTTACCAGTTCCTGCCAGCAAAGCGGGTTTGGCCTTGGAGGCTGGTCGCCATAAAATGTCCCGATGGCTCCGGCATCGACTTGCACCCCTGCCTGAAACAAGCTAATTAGCACAAAGTCGCTGTCCACGCATTCTACAAACAGGCAGGTCCTCCCGGGACAGGCGGAGATAGCCTGCACCAGGGTCAGAAGAAAAGAGGGTTCCAGGTCCCCATCCTCGAAATAAAGGGTGGTCCACGCCCCCGTTGCCTGAAGCCAGAGGGTAAGATCGGCTTCCTCCTCTACCTGCTGGTACCCAAGCTGCGCCATAGCGGGCAAAAGCCACAGTTCTTGGTCCTCTTTGGAAGCGCGAACATGAATTTTTTGAAAGAAAGCCCCCATTGCAGTTCCCCCTATATTTTCTTTCCAAAGCGAATATGTAAAAAGCGCAATTGCCAATTTTTTAGGATGTGATATGGACCTGCGGTGTCAATTGAAAATCGTCGTCCTTCTGTTGACAGTATACCATTTTACCCAGATTTTGTCAAATCAATTTATCGTGTCATGGTAGCAAATATCCACCGGCACGAGTCTGCGTGCCGGTGGATAAATAAGAAGGGAAATTATTCGGCAGCAATGCTGCTGGCCCACAGGGGAAACCGATTCTGATGTGCACTTTGATCGTCGGAATAACAATAGAAAATACAGGTCCAGAACCCGCTTTCGGTTTGCTTTACAGTCACATAGTAGTAAATTTCCGTGTCGTCGGAATCCTCTACGAAGGTAGTGAAAAGGTTACCCAAGGGATCCAAGCCGAAAGCGCCGGTTTCATATGCTTCCTGCACCAGAGCGGCGTACTGCTCCAGGGTGAGGTTTTTCCCATAGCCCAAGCTGGACAGAGAGGCGTAGTCATCCAGAATGACCATAAAAGCAGCCCGTTCGCTCTCCAGAAAGCCGGAGGCATTCTCCATATCGGATACTTGAAATCCCTCGTTCATTTTGATAGAGAGGCCGCAGTCCAGGTCATATTGCGTCAGGCCGGAGTAATTCGGTGTGGCAATTTCGCCGGCCTTGAGAAAATCAATGCTGGCAGCCGTAGCTGTGAAGGCCTCCGACCAGTCCCCGCCTGTGGCGTCGGCAAAGCCAATGGCGTAATTTTGATCAGCCACAATGTCGTATTCCACGATTTTATATTTGGTCTCCCCGTTTTCCATGGTGTAGGTGAGCTGCAGAGCGGGAAAGCCGTCCACCTCGGTCTGCTCCAACGATTCTACGGTGGCTGTAGCCCCTTCCCCCAGCAATGCAGCGTACATGGTCTTGAGAATCGTTTCATAATCCTCGGCTGTGTTCTGCAGGATCGCCTCATTTGCAGGAGATGCGGTGATGCTAATAAATGATGGGTCCGTCGGATAATTCGGGGACCAGAGATACATGCCGCTTGGATCCTGTAGGAATCCGTCGGGTTCCTGCAAATACAGGCTGACGATTGCATCGGTAGGTTCCGTTGCAGGCTCTGTGGGTGCGGTAGTTGGCACCGTGGTGGGTTCTGAGGGGACTGTGGTCGGTTCTGTGGTGGGAATCGTAGTGGGTGCGGTAGAGGGCTCCGGTTCCTTGCCGTTATTTCGGCAGCCGGCGAAAACGCCTGCGATCAACAAACCGATTAAGGCAAGCGCCAGAATTTTCTTTCCTCGTCTCATTTCTCTTTTCTCCTTGTTTTTTCTTCCCGCTGGGACTTGTTGGCGATCGCACGAAGGTATAGCAGAAAATGGGAAATTATCAATAGTGACGGAAAGCCATTTTTAGTCGATATCCCGGTGTATTTCCTCCGGCGGTTGGTCCAAGACTTCAGGATGCTGTAAAAGACGCTTCATATACTTAAAAACCGTGGCGTAATAATAACCGTCTACAATCCGCTCGTCCAGACAGAATTTTAAATCCACGTATTTCCGCTGCACTACCGTGCCGTCGGCCAAGACCTCGTTGGCCCGACGCTTGCAGCCGAAGGAGCCGAACACGGGCAGATTACCAAAATCGTACAAGTGGTGGTAAATAGGGGGTATTCCCAGAGAACCCATGGAGGTAAAGAACACGGAGCCGTGGAAGGGGCTCACCTCCAGCAGGAACTTGGGCAGCAGTCCCAAATAATCTAGAGTCCGCAGCAGCCAGACCACAAATTTTAAAAATACGCCGGGAATCATGGTCAGGGCCCGGGCAGTGTTGTCGAAGTCACTGTTCAGGGGCGTGTTGCGAATCTGCTCCACCGCCGCGTCAAATTTTTCATAGACCTCCCACACGGTATCCGCAGTGGAAAGATGAAGCTTGAAGATGGAATCCGGCGAGTCCTTGCTCATTTCTTTTTTTGCAGTCATGCAGAACTGAATATCGTCGTCCCGGGAATAGACCTTCTGCCCCGCCAGGAAGCGGTTCAGACCCGGGTACTTTGCCACCGTGCGGACATAGGCCGCCAAGAAAACATGGGTGATGCCAAAATTGGAAAGTCCGTCCTTGCGCTTTTGCCGCACGTAGCGCTCCAAGTTGGTAATCTCCACCGAGTCCGTAAAAAAGTTGGTAGCGGTGTTACGGGTTACCATGATATACGGGGAGATCTGTGACATGGGATACAGAGTACGCAGACGCCTGCCGTCCACCCGGTCCCCCCAGGTGGCGTGATACTTGCCGTCGTTTTGCACCCACATCGCCAGAACCGCAATAATAAGGCCCAGGAGAAACAGAGAATCGGGAGCCAGGGAAAATACGGAATTGGCCACATAGCGAAGCGCCAGCTGCTCCCGGTAATATACAACTCGGCAAATCAGCGGCACCAAATACACCAGCAAAAGCACCCAGTAGTGTTTAATTTTTCCAGCCACCACCACAGCATAGAGGACCGCCAGCGTGAAGTACATAAAGCAGTATAGGAAAAAGTACCAGGCGTGCAGGTCGGGCATGGCGGTCCGGGTGTAAAAACAAAAATAAAGCGCCATCATGAAAACCGGGATGGCTGTTTTATAAAATCGTTCTTCCCCATGCCGCAGGGAAATCAGCACATACAACAAACAAGCCGCCGCCGGGAGAACCACTTGGCTCCAAATGTATCCGCTGCTGCCTGTTCCTCTCACACAGGCGAGCACGATTCGGACCACGGCGGAGGCAGCCATGAAGAGCGCCATTACCCAGGTCAGCCAATTTTTTCGGCTGACATAAAAACTGATTCGTTTGTCCATGGCACGATTATACCAGTGAGCCTACTAAAATTCAATGGCAATTTTGAACACCTAGGCGCCCAGCGTCCGCGAGGGCCGCAGCCAGTGCCTGCAAATAGGAGGGGTCCGTACCGCAGCAGCCGCCCAGCAGGGTGGCGCCTGCGTCGGCTGCCTGAAGCTGTACCTGAACAAATTCCGCGATTCCCGTGGGGTAGACGGCCTGCCCCCCAGGACCCACCTCCGGCAGCCCGGCGTTTGGCTTGCAGACCAGCGGCCCGCGTACCTCTTCCCGCAGCAGCCGCACCCAGGCGGACAGCTGGCCGCAGGCAGGGACGCAGTTAATTCCCACGGCGGCAGCGCCGTTGCACTCCAGCTCTGCCAGCACGGGTCCGGCCTCCTGTCCCTGAACCAGACGGCCGTCCGGGCCCAAGGTGAAGGTATACAGGATAGCGCCGGCGCCCTCCTGGGAGGCCGCCTCCCGGATAGCCTCTGCCTCCAGGGGGTACAGCAGCGTTTCCGCCGCCAATAGGTCCGCCCCGCCATCCAGAAGTCCCCGGATTTGCCGGCGGTAGCCCTGGACCATCCGGGACAGATTAGCCGGATCCCAGGAGGGGAGAACTCCCGCCATGGTGGACAAGTCCCCCGCCACCAGAGCATTCCCTTGCGCAGCCCGCCGGGTTCTTTCCACCAGACGGGCGTTCAAAGCCTCCGTCTGTTCCGCCATGCCGCACCGGGCCAGAGCCTCCGGCTGGGCCTGCAGGGTGGGCGCGTAAAGGATCTGGCAGCCGGCTTGCACGTAGGCCATTTGCAGAGCCTGCACGGCATCCGGATGCTGGTCCGCCCAAAGCTCCGTCACGGCCCCCGGGGCCATACCCATTTTAAAATAATTTGAGCCCGCCGCGCCGTCTAACAAAACAATGCCCTGTGCAAGCAACTCAAACAAATCCGCGGTCATGCCGATTCCTCCCATTTTTTTGATTATCCTCAGTATATCCCAGGCGCGAAGGAAGCGCAAGCGAAGAAAATACGAAAAATGGGATGAATGGCGACCATTGACGGCTTATGGAAAATCTGATAAGATACAGACAGATTCGTACTATGCGGCGTACGGACCCGCATCTGCGGCTCACGCGCGGAAATGCGGCCACTCAGGCCGCCGTAAAACCGAAAGGAGAAACAGTACATGAAAAAATCAATCCTGCGGGAATACGCAAAGCTCATTGTTCACTCCGGAGTGAATGTGCAAAAGGGCCAGGACGTACTGATTTATGCGGATTTAGACCAGCCTGAATTTGTACAGATGGTGGTGGAGGAGGCTTATCGCGCCAAAGCCAGAAAGGTCACGATTAACTGGAACTATCAGCCTCTACAGAAGGTGCACATCCGCTATCAATCGGTCAAGACGCTGGGCACAGTTGAGGGCTGGGAGGAGGCCAGGCTGCAGCATTATGTGGACATTCTTCCCTGCCGTATTCATCTGGTTTCCGAGGACCCTGATGGGCTGAAGGGAACGAACCTGGAGAAAATGGCGAAGGGCCAGCAGGCCCGGTATCAGATCATCAAGCCCTATAGCGACAAGCGGCAGAATAAAGAGCAGTGGTGTATTGCCGCGGTGCCCGGTGTGGCCTGGGCCAAGAAGATGTTCCCGGAGCTGGCCCGGGGTCAGGCTGTGGAGAAGCTCTGGGAGGCCATTCTCTCCACCTCCCGGGTCAACGAGGATCCTGTGGCCGCTTGGCAGGCGCACAACGCCGATTTGAAGGCTCGTTGCGACTATCTCAACGATTTGGGTATTGAAAGTCTGCATTACAAAGCTGCCAACGGCACGGACCTGACTGTCGGCATGATGCCGGAGGCCCAGTTCTGCGGCGGCGGTGAGGAGAGCCTGCAGGGTATTTTCTATAACCCGAATATTCCCACGGAAGAGTGTTTTATTTCCCCAAAGCGGGGCATGGCGGAAGGTATCGTCTATGCCACCAAGCCCCTGAGCTATCAGGGTCAGCTCATTGACGGCTTCTCCGTTCGGTTTGCAGACGGCAAGGCGGTGGAGGTCCACGCCGAACAAAATGAAGCCCTCCTGAAGACGCTGATCACCATGGATGAGGGCGCGGCTTATTTGGGCGAGTGCGCGTTGGTGCCTCAAAACTCCCCCATTGCCCAAAGCGGCTTGCTATTTTACAATACGCTGTTTGATGAGAACGCGGCCTGCCATTTGGCCCTGGGCATGGGCTTTGCGGACACCATACGCGATTACCAGCACAAGACCTTGGAGGAGTGCAGGAGTTATGGCGTCAACGACTCTATGATTCATGAGGACTTTATGATTGGGTGTGACTCCATGGACATAGACGCCAAGACCAGGGACGGTCGGGTAGTGCCCATCTTCCGGGGCGGCAACTGGGCATTCTGACTCGTCTGATTTCCGTGGTCGCTGGAAGGCAGTGGCCCGTCAGATCTGGAATTACAGGAGACTATCTTCGGCTGCTTCTATCTGTAGGGAACGACCTGGGGTGGTTTTGCGGGCGAGCGACGCTTGCCCCACCGGGAAGTCGGCGGATTTTGCGCTGGAGAGGGCGGCGAAAGCAGGTTACCTCTTTGTACTGACTTCCGGTAGACCCGACCATTCTCCGCTGAACAGATCAAGCTGCCGCAGAAGGATAAACGCTTAGCCCTTTCAATCCGGTGCTTCGCGATAGCGCCGGATAGAGAGGGCTTTTTTCTTCGGTCAAGACGACTTTGCTGGCGAATCGGTATAGAATACCCTATTCTGCCGCCTTGTGCCGCTTGCAGCTTCTCACATTTCGATGAGGGCCAGTACTTTAAAAAACAAAAAAACAAGAATGAAGGAATAGACATGGATACAACAAAAAAAGGGAAGCATAAAAAGATAATTCAATTCGGATTAATCCTATTCTTCGCAGCAGTCATTATTGTAAGTGCCGTACTGATAAACCAAGCGCAGCAGACTCGGTCACCGGATTGGAGTCCTATTACAATGCAAGCAGGAAACGTCAAAATAGAGACGAATCCAAAAATTGAATTGATGTCGACCATCTGGATGCTCATGCAGGACAGTGGAGAACCCTGCGCGCAGATCATCAATAATTACCAAACGCCGTATGTGACGGCTGTAAGAAATACCTTTTCCAGTTATCAAGAGGATGATGCAGTTCAAATGTTAAAAATAATTAACGAGACAAATAAACGTGGTATTTCTACAATCTTTGAAATCGCGTTATATTTAAATGACGATTTTACCTTGCCAACTGATGGGAAAACACAGATCCCTGCGTACATTTTGGAGGGAATATCCAACGAAAACTTAGAGCAATTTATTACAGCATGTAAGAATTTCGCGGAAAAGACAGAATTTTTATCGTTCTTTTACAGCCAATCAGATTATTTTAAGGGGTTGATGCAGGAAGGGAAGACATTGCTTACAAATGATATGGTAGACCGCTTTGAGACGTATTATGGTATGAAGTTGTCCGGATATCATATGGTTTTGTTTCCCATGCGCGTCCCAGGCGGCTTTGGCGCCCGGATTGAAGATGAGGCAAAGACCGAGGCCTACTTTTTAATGGCGCCCGATTCGGAAGAATCCTATTATCCCGCTGATGGAATTCAGGAATTATTGTGGCACGAATTTTCCCATTCCTTCGTCAATACGATTACCCAGGAGAACGGTGCATTGGTTGATCAATGTGAACTGTCCTTTAACATGGTAAAAGTACAGATGAATCAGATTAATTATGGCGATTGCAAAACCTTTGTGGATGAGGGTATTATTCGTTCCATTGTAGCCAGGCTCGTACTTGATTCCGGTGATGAAGCTCGATACCAAGAGATTTTGAAGGAGCAGGAAGATATCGGGTTTATCTATACGGAAGCCTTATGTACGAAATTGGCGGAATATGAACAGAATCGAGATGCATATCAAACTTTTGAGGAGTTCTTTCCAGAATTAATAGCGGTATTGTTTCATTAAAAGACCTGCTTTATAAAAAAAGTTCCATTTATCAGGGATACGATGAGAAACGACGCAAGGGGCGGACCTGCCATGTGGCAGGTCCGCTCTTTTCTGATTATACCTGTTGCATACTGCGAATGTAGGGAACGACCTGGGGCCGCCCGCGGGCGTGCGAAGCACGCCCCTACGGGATGAATATCGATGGTGCGGTGTAGGGGCGGCCTGTGGCCGCCCACCGGGAGAATCCATCCAATATGGGATGGTAGGGACAACCTGCGGCCGTTCCGCGGGCGTGCAAAGCACGCCCCTACAGGGGATCAGCGGGTGAGCGCAGCTCGCCCCTACCAGGTATCGTCTGTTACTAATCGAAAACGCCCCGGCGGATTACCCGCCGGGGCGTAGACTTTTTCAAATTCACATTTGCGCTGCTTCCATGCTCTTAATTTGAAGCTGCAGCTTGTCCGCAATTAAAGCGATAAATTCCGAATTGGTAGGCTTTCCCTTGGTGTTGGAAACTGTGTACCCGAAGAAGCGCTGAAGCGTATCTAAGTCTCCCCGGTCCCAGGCCACTTCTATGGCGTGGCGGATGGCGCGTTCCACTCGGGAGGGTGTGGTGGAAAAGGTTTTTGCCACCTGAGGATATAGGACTTTGGTTATGGCATTGATGACGTCCATGTCATTGACGGCAATCATAATGGCCTCCCGCAGGTATTGATAGCCCTTGATATGTGCCGGTACGCCGATTTCATGAATGATATTGGTTACCATGGTTTCGATATTCAGTTCTGGCTGCTTACGCACCAGAGCCGGCCGCTTGATGGATTCGCTGCTGCGAATTTCCTCCAAACGATCTACCAAAGCCGTCATATCGCACGGCTTCAGCATGAGGTACTGCGCGCCTAAGTTGGCGGCCATGGCGGCCACATAGTCTGTGACAAATCCGGAGGTCACCAACGTCATAGGTCGTTTTTCTAATGTTGATGCAAATTTTAAAACACTGATTCCATCCCGTTTGGCCAGCATCAAATCCAGAACTAAAATATCCGGCTGGAGCTCTCCCAACAACCGAACCGTCTGTTCTCCATCGTTTACCGTGCCCACTACATCGTACCCGTCTAGCTGCTGCAATGCATTTTTCAAATGGCAACAAAATTCTTCACTGCCATCCGCAATCAGAACCCTGATTCGATTCTCCATAGCTTTCCTCTCCTCGTAACAGTTTCTCCTTGAAACGGCGCGAGCCCGATCCACTCGGCCACCGCTGCGACGGATTTAAATTACCATAAATTTGCATTTTTTGCAAGGCCATTTTCTTAACAATCGTTCGTCAAGTTTCGACATTTTTCTGGATTTCAAGCAGTGTTTCCGATTTTCTGGCGCAATTCCAGCAATCCTAGACGCTCGCGGTCGCCTCCCGGCATCCGCCATTTGTTTTCAGATTAATAACAGATCCGAACAAATTTTTCCAACTTCTACGGCATCTATTTCGGTTTTACAGAAAGCAATTTGTTATTCCAGACAAATTACAGGTTGACAATTTGTTTATTTCGTGGTAGCATTTGTAACTAAATTGAAACCTTTGAAATCTATTTGAAATAATTTGTAAATATTGGAGTGATGGGATGCATAAGCACATATATAATCATTTTAAAATACGTTTTCTGATTATGGTAGTCGCTTGTTTTCTTTTGATTGTTCCTGTTTTGGCAGTTCCAGTGAAACAGGTGCCTGTATCGCAGAAAGAAAACACGATACAAACTACATTTTTATACGAAAATTCGAATACGTCGTCAAGAATTCTAGGTCAAATACCGGATGCAATACAGGTTACGGTATTGGACTCAGGCGATACGTGGGCGAAGGTTCGCTTCCAGGACGTTACGGGCTATCTGCCACAGCGGTATCTCCGGGAGCTTCGACTCCCCGATAAGGCGCTACAGGATGCTGCAACGGTCTGTTTGGCGGGGGCAGACGAGGCGGATGTGACGGTCTGGACGTTGGAATCCGAGTCCGCAGTATCCGCCGAGAAGGAGGAGCTGGTGGCCGTGGCCCAGTCTCTGGTGGGCACGCCGTACCGTTGGGGCGGAACGACGACCGCCGGGTTTGACTGCTCCGGCTTCACCTCTTACGTATACGGCTCCGTTGATATTCCACTACACCGGGCCGCGACGCCCCAGCTACAGGACGGAATTGTGGTGGGTATGGAGGAGTTGCAGCCCGGGGACCTGGTGTTTTTTGAGCGGACCTATGCCAGCAGCGACACCATTGCCACACACGTAGGAATTTACGCCGGCGAAGGCCTTTTCCTGCACGCCGGCAACCGCGGCGTCACGCTATCCCAGTTGGATGAGTCCTATTATGCATCTAGATACCTGGGCGCCCGGCGTATCCTCCTCTCCGCGTCCGACGCAGGTGCCCAAACCCCGGTGATTGAGACCCTGATGCGGGAACAATATACCCAATAAAGCAAGACCGGCGCGCTCGTCCCCGAGCGCGCCGGTCCCTATGTTAGCAGCCGCACATAATTTCTAAAATCACCTTGTCCGTCTCCCGCATGCCGGTTTTTGCCATTCGTCCCACGTTGACGATGGTGTTATCCACGCCTTTGCACACTATACCGTCGCCGTCGAGAAATTCCTGTCCGTTGCGGTACATCTCATAACCCAGAATGCCAGCGTCAATGGCTTCGGCGATTTTTGCGGCGCAGGAGGGCTTCGCGCCGTCGCAGACCATTCCGGATAGAATGGCCAGCGTGTTGACTATGGTGTGGGCAATGACCGTATAATCCCCACCCTGAAGGTAGGCGATGCCCGCGCCCGCGCCGCATCCTGCGCATACCGCCCCACAAAACGCGGAGAGGCAGCCAATCCCGGTTTTTTGATGGATGGTGACCAGGTCGGAAAGCGCGACAGCCCGAAGCAGCCGCTCCCGGCTGGCCCCCATGTGCTGTGCGTAAATGGCTATGGGAACGCTGGCGGTAATGCCCTGGTTACCGCTTCCGGAGACAATTACCACTGGCAGCTCACAGCCGCTCATTCGGGCGTCGGAGCCAGCCGCCGCATAGGCCCGGGCCAAAAATTTTACGTCATCACCGTAGACACGGCGAATGGTTTTTCCCACATTGGCGCCCCAATTCTGGGTGAGCCCCTCCTCCGCGATGGCCAGATTGTAGGCAAGCTGCCGCCCGACCAAGGGTTCAATGTCTGAAAGCCCCACCGTATCGGCGAAGGTCACAATATCCTGCACGTTTAGCACGCTGTGGTTCAGCTTTCCCTCAGGCCGGGCTGCGCTTACTTCTCCTTGATACAGGACCTGCCCATTGCGCTCCACCCAAGTGATGTTCGTATGAGCGCCCTCCAAGACTACCTTGGCCTGTGCGCCGTCCAATCGGGTGAGCGCTACCTCGATGTATAGGAGCTTGTCGTTCTGCGCCGGACGGACCTGGATAATTCCACGGTCCAACAGCGCCGGAATTTGCGCCTGCTGTTCCTTAGAGAGCGCGGAGAGGACCTCCAGCCGGCGATCCACTTGGCCGGAGGCGATCCCAGCCGCCACGGCGGTCTCAATCCCCCGCAGGCCGCCTGTGTTGGGCACGATGACGCTCTTAACATTTTTAATGATATTTCCGCTGACGCACACCGATGCGGAGGCGAGCGCCTCCGGACTGCCGCCTCCGGAAACGGCCCAGGCCTTGGCGGCGCAATAGGCCAGGGCGATGGGCTCCGTACAGCCCATCGCGGGAATCAACTCTTCCCGCAAAATTTCCACATAACTCCGGTATTTATCCTGGTTCATAACCGGCTGGCCTCCCTTATCCTCTGCCGGATACCCTCCGGCTGTATTGAAACAAGGCTAGTATAGCAGAGATTCGAGGTTTTTGCCAGATATATTTGCATGGAACTCCGGCCTTCGAGCTGGTAATCGTCGGAATATGCAGGAAAACCGTCCTTTTGTCGCAGCGACTACGCGGCAGGGGCGTGCGGGGAATCAAAAAATAAAACTTGACAGCAATCGTCAAACCGTTTATAATATAAGCTGCTTGTTCAGATGTCTTATTGTATTTCGCAGAATGGAACAAAGAATCTCAGAGGGGCCTGTAGCGCAGCTGGGAGCGCACTACATTCGCATTGTAGGGGTCGAGAGTTCGAATCTCTTCAGGTCCACCAAAAGAGAGCCAGGCGAACCCTAGTGGTTCGTCTGGCTCGAGTTCGTATAAGCTCTCTTTTGCTCCACCCAAATTTCAGGTTAGAAAAGATGCAGCTTGTGTCTTTTCTAACCTGATTCTTGTTTTATGACTCAGAAAACAAATGTTTTTTCCATCTCTGTGTTACCCGAGACGGGCAGCTACTGGGTTAGGTTGAGAAATGGAAAACGGTGTGAATAATCGAAAGATTATTTAAATTAGAGGGTCTTGTTATGACAGCTTTG
This sequence comes from uncultured Eubacteriales bacterium, assembly GCA_958402445.1. Lineage (GTDB taxonomy): Bacteria > Bacillota > Clostridia > Oscillospirales > Oscillospiraceae > Faecousia. The sequence continues at coordinate 104,718 of CATXTO010000004.1, read as the reverse complement.
CAAAACTGTCCAAGGAAGAGCGATTCCATATGTTGCATTATCAATCCAATTGACTTGCGTCGCATGGCTTCCGAACAAGAAAAACTGGAGGATATATTTAATACCAATAAGCAAATGACAAAATGGATGATAGAGAATTTTGCGAGGTTAAAATGGAATGCTGTGGATTCCGAATAATAAAAAACGATTTATGTTTATCCAGTTTAACCGATTGACACAAAAAGCCGTGAAATCCATGATCTCACGGCTTTTTATGCCTTTTAAATCGAGGAACCAAGCATAGCTACTTGCATTTGCACTTTTTAAGCATTGTGCGGCGCGGTCACAGATAAAAGCGGAAAGCGCGGCGCCATTCAACCCGACCAGGACGTTACGACAGCTTTCGCACCAGGTCTGTTAAAGCGTCGGTCATGGCCTCTTCATAGGTAGGATGCGGCCGCATTGCCAGTAAAAGCTGCTCTGCCGTCAGGTGGTTTGCCATGGCCTGGCTGATTTGGCTGATCACATCCGTGCTGTGTTCGCACATCAACTGGGCGCCAATAATCTCGTGGGTTTCCGCATTGGCGACAATTTTCATAAAGCACCGCCCCGGATCTGAAATCATGGTCCGCGCGTTGGAAAACAGGACGCATTTTCCGGTTCTGGCCGGGAGGCCCGCTTCCTTAGCCTGAGATTCCGTGAGGCCTACCACGGCAATTTCAGGGTGGCAGTAGATGCAGCTAGGCACAATGGCGAGGTCCACGGTGTTTTCCCTTGCGCACATCAAATCCACGCAGGCCGTGCCCTGGGCTGCTGCCACATGGGCCAGTTGAATAGGGGAGGCCACGTCACCGATGGCGTAGACGCCGTCTATGCTAGTCTCGAACCGGTCGTTGACCCGGATACGACTGCCATCCAGCTCCGGCTGGCAGTCTGCTGGGAATAGCCCTTCCCAATAGGGCCTTCGGCCGATGGCGCACAGCACGGCTTCACCGGAGACCGCCTGAAGGGAATCCTTGGTGTAAAAGGACACGGTCCAACCCTCCGGCCCTTGCTCCACCTGCTTTACCATGGAGTTCGTGTGGATACGAACGCCCTGCTTTTTCATGTGCTGCGCCAGATTCTGGCCCAATTCCCGATCCAAGTTGGGCAGCAGCCGGTCCAGCCCCTCGATCACCGTAACCTGGCAGCCCAGCTGGCTGTAAAAGCTGGCAAATTCCACGCCGATGACGCCGCCGCCCAGGATAAGGATGGAGCGGTAGAGCCGGTCGGTGCCCTGAAGCAGCTCGTCGGAGGTCATGACCCCAGAGAGCGCCAGCCCTGGAATAGGGGGACGGGCGGGTACGGAGCCGGTAGCCACCAAAATCCGGTCCGCATGAACCAGCGTTTCTCTGTTTTCCTCGCCCTGTACCCGCAGGCATCCAGGACCCAGGATGGATGCAACGCCTCGGATCAGATCCACCTTGGCGCTTTGCAAAAGGCCCTCGATTCCGGTTCGCAGCTTCTGGGATATTTGACGCTGGCGCGCGAACATGGCGGCCAGGTCAACCTGCAGGTCCCGCGCCAGAATGCCGGCATTTTCTCCATTGCGGGCCTGCTGATAAATCTGCGCGGCGTGCAGCAGCGCTTTCGTGGGAACACAGCCCCGATTCAGACAAGTGCCCCCCACATCCTGGCTCTCCACCACCGCAGTATGCAGCCCCAGCTCCGCCGCGTGCAGGGCTGCGGTATAACCGCCGGGACCAGCGCCAATCACGATTAACTGATAGTGATTCATTTTAAATCTCCTGTTCCGCCAGCATCTGGCAAAGCTCCTTTTTCTGTTCGGGACAGCTTTTTGCCACCGCCTGTTGCAGGTCCAACAGGGCAAACCGGCAGCCGGTCAGCGCGTTCTCCAGGACGGGCGCAATGGTCCAATCCATAGCGTCGGAGTAAACCTGGGCCTGGTAAACGCGGCCACCAGATACCTGGAGCTGGAGCTCTACGCCGCCCCAGGGTAACTGACCCTGACAGGAAAAGGAAAAGGGAAGGTTGCGCCCGTAGTTCCACTCCCAGCTGCGATTGCGCTGGTATAGCTCCTGGAGCCTGCCTTCGTCCAACGTATCCCGCCCAAGAAAGCTGCATGGCAGGCCGTAGACGGTTTGAAAGGCGCTGACCATTTGTGCCTTTAAATTGTCCACTGTGAGCTCCGGGGACAGCTGCCGCAAATTGATCACCCGGGAGCAGACGGAGTCCACACCCTTGGCCTCCAGCTTGGTCCTTGCCGGGTTCAGATAGCGGCACATACGCGTTAGGTCCGCATCAACGAGGAGCGTGCCATGGTGATAGGCCCGGCCATTGCTCTGGTAGAAGGCGTTTCCGGAAAACTTCCGCCCGCAGGCCAGCATATCATTACGCCCGGACCGCTCCGTCTGAACGCCGAAGCTTCGGCAGGCCGACTGAATCACAGAGAGCTGCTTTTCCAGGTCATAGCAGTCCACAGAGGTCAAAAAGGTGAAGTTCAAATTCCCCAAATCGTGAAACACCGCACCGCCGCCGGAAAGACGACGGGCCAAATAGCCCCCCTCCTGTTCCAGCAGGGTCGTCCGGCATTCTTTCCAGGCGTTTTGATTCCGCCCAATGACGACGGTGCTCTGATTTTGCCACAGATAAAGCGTACAGCACCCCGGCTCCGCCGTCTGCAGGAGCAGCTCCTCCACTGCCAGATTCCAGTGTGGGTCAAAGCCCTGACCCTCGTATACCAGCAGCTTCTGAATCATGGCCGCTGATAACGCACAACGGGATTGCGGGCCGCGCGGACCTCATCCGGCCTTCCGATTTGCGCGTGATGCGGCGCGTGATGCATGAATTCTGGGTCTGAGTAGGCCAGGTCGTACAGCTTGCGATACACCTCAGCCGCCCAGTCCAGTGTCTCCCGGCTTTCCGTCTCCGTGGGCTCCAGCATCAGGGCCTCGTGGACGATAAGCGGAAAATACATGGTGGGCGGGTGCATGCCGTAATCGATCAGGGACTTTGCCACATCCAGGGCGGACACGCCGGTTTCTCTCTTGAGGCCCGAAAGGTCCAGTACAAATTCGTGCATACAGGTCCGGTCGAAAGCAGGGGTGAAGGTGCCCTTGAGCTTTTGCATCAGATAGTTTGCGTTGAGAACGGCGTTTTGGGCGGCTGCGGGGATTCCCTCCTGGCCCAGAGTCATGAGGTAGGCCAGAGCCTTGACCACCACCAAGAAATTGCCTGCAAAACTTCGGACCTGACGACTGCCTGGGCCGTCCAGAGTGGCGGACTTGGGAAGATACGGACTCAGGAGCTGCTTGCAGCCAACCGCGCCTGAGCCGGGGCCACCGCCGCCGTGCGGCGTGGCAAAGGTTTTATGCAGGTTTAGATGGATACAGTCAAAGCCCATGTCGCCAGGGCGGACGATTCCCATAACGGCGTTGAGGTTGGCTCCGTCGTAGTAGCAAAGCCCTCCCGCTTCATGGACCAGGCGGGTAATCTCCAGGATGTTCTCATCGAAGATACCGACGGTGTTGGGGTTTGTCAGCATGAGTCCCGCCGTATCCTCTCCCAAAACTGCCCGCAGCGCGTCCAGATCCACGCAGCCGTTTTTTGCAGAGGGGATGTTGACCACCTGATACCCGCACATGGCGGCGGTGGCGGGATTGGTGCCGTGGGCGGAATCAGGAACAATGATTTTAGTGCGCCGGTGGTCGCCCCGGGCCTCGTGATACTGCTTGATCAGCAGGACGCCGGTAAACTCGCCGTGAGCGCCGGCGGCAGGCTGAAAGGACATATCCCACATACCGGTGATCTCGCATAAATACCGTTTGGCCGTCTCCAGCACCTCCCGGCACCCCGTTACCGCGCTGGGGGGCGCCAGGGGATGAATCTCCGTGAAGCCGGGCAAAGACGCCAGCTCCTCGTCGATGCGGGGGTTATACTTCATGGTACAGGAGCCCAGCGGATAAAAGCCGCTGTTGACGCCGTATACATTTCGGCATAGCTGGCTGTAATGGCGGGAGATATCGGATTCGCTCACCTCCGGCAGACTTGGGGCCTCTCTTCGAGCCAGGCCCTCTGGCAGGACCTCCTCGGCCACATCGCAGGGAGGCAGGATGGTACAGCGCCTGCCGGACACGCTCTTTTCAAAAATCAGCTTCATGGTGCCACTACCTCCTTCACAATGGAAATGGTTTGGTCCAGAGCCGCTTTGGAGGCCTTTTCCGTAGCGCACCATAAAATACCGCTGTCTACGGGCAGCCCGCCTAAAATGCCAGCCTGTTCCAGCGCCTGCAAGACCTGCTCTCTTTGGGGCATGTCTGTGAGAAATTCGTGAAAGAAGGGGCCGGTATACCGCAGGGATACGCCGTCTATTTCGCAGAGGCCTCTGGCAAGATAGTGGGCCTTTGCCATGGACTGCCGGGCGGCCGCAGCCAATCCCGCAGGTCCCATGGCTGTCAGATAGACGCTGGCGGTCAAGGCGCAGAGCGCCTCGTTGGAACAGATGTTACTGCTGGCTTTCTCCCGGCGGATGTGCTGCTCCCGGGCTTGCAGGGACAGGACATAAGCGCATCTGCCGCTGCTGTCCACTGTTTGGCCCACAATGCGTCCCGGGAGCTTCCGCATATACTGGTCGGTCGTAGCCATATAGCCCAGGTAGGGCCCGCCGTAGCCCATGGGCAGCCCCAGCGGCTGGCCCTCGCCTACGGCGATGTCTGCTCCGCAGTCCCGGGGCGTCTTCATGATCGCCAGGGCGATGGGGTTGCAGCCCATAATAAACATAGCTCCCGCCTCGTGTACCAGCCGGCCCAGTGCCGTTGCATCTTCAAATTGTCCGAAGAAATTGGGCTGTTGGAGATAGAAGGAGGCGGTACCGGAACTGAGCATTTGACGGAGCGCATCCGCATCGGTTTTTCCATCCTTTGCCGGCACGAAACGCATCTCATCCCCGGTTCCGTAGCAATAGGTGGCGATGGTTTGGATGACATCCGGATGGGCAGCCGCAGACACCAGAGTCACCCGCTGCTTCCGGTTCCTGCACATGGCGGCGGCCTCGGCGGCTGCGGTTGCCCCGTCGTACACCGAGGCGTTGGACACATCCATCCCAGTCAACTGGCAGATCATGGTCTGGTACTCGAAAATGGACTGCAAAAGCCCCTGGCTCAGCTCCGCCTGATAGGGCGTGTATGCGGTGAGAAATTCCTCCTTGGCGGGTATGTATTTGACGATGCTGGGGATGTAATGGTCATAGGACCCCGCGCCCCGCAGAACGGTTGAAAACACCCGATTTTTGGATGCCATGGCCCGCAGGGCCTGACTTACCTCCAGCTCGCTCATACCGGCGGGGATATTCAGGGGATGCTCCAAATACACGTCCGCCGGCACGTCCCGGTACAGATCCCGGAACGACGAAAGGCCGACAGCCTGCAGCATTTCCTGCTGCTGTGCGGATGTGTTTGCGATATAGCTTCCCATGGGGTTATGCCTCTGCACACAGAGCCGCGTAATCGTCGGCGTCCAGCAGCTCCTCGGTCTCCGTCACATCCTCGACCTTCATGATCCAAGCGCCGTAGGGATCTCTGTTCAAAAGCTCCGGCGCGTCCAGCAAGGCCTCGTTGACAGCACTGACGACGCCCGTAACAGGGCTCACCAGATCGCTGACCGCTTTGACCGATTCTACATCTCCGAAAGCCTCTCCCATGGAGACTGAATCGCCCTCGGCCGGCAGATTGATGAATACCACGTCCCCCAGGGACTCTTGCGCGAAGTCCGAAATGCCAATCCATGTAACGCCCTCTTGGGTTTTGACCCACTCATGGGATTTGGTGTACTGCAGTTCGTTGGGATAGTTCATCGTGTTACCTCCATTATTTTAAATTGCTTCGGCTCGGAAAGGAAACGGGAGCAGCCGTTTACAATCTGACCTGCGCTGCGAGTTCTTCCAATGCGTCCTGAATCTGCTTCTCCTGGAAGCAGTAGCGCATCTCGGTATGCGCCGCCCGGAGCCGCTCCACGTCCTGGGAAACATTCCGGCTGCGGAGGATGCAATCCGCCATCAGCTCCGCCAGCTGCCCGAATTCCGGTTTGCCAAAGCCAAACCGGGTCATCTCGCTGACGCCCATGCGCAGGGCGCCGGAGGCTGTGAAGCCCTCCTCGTCAGGGGTTGCCTGATAGTTGACAATGATGTGATTTTGCTCCAGCCGATGGGCCACCTGAGGGCCTGTGCCGTAGCCCACGGAGACGATTACCTGGTGGGTCTGTGTGTAATCGATGGCGGGGTCGCCGGCTACATCCAGGCCCTGGGCCTTCAAGCACTTTGCAAAATGCTTGGCGTTTTCCACTACGGCCTTTTGATAGGCGTCTTTGAACTGATTCATTTCATACGCCGCCATGAGAAGACCCAGCTGGGTGCCCAAGTGATGGTTGGAAACGCTCCCAGGGAAGACCCGGGACTCTATGGTTTCCCACAGACCATATTTTAGATCCTCCGGCTGGTAATTGACGCCGATCACGCCACGCTGCGGGCCGAAGAAGGTTTTATGGGTGGAGCCGGTGACGATTTCCGCGCCCTCTTCAAACGGCTTCTGGAAATAGTCGCCCACCAAGCCCAAAACATGGGCCATGTCGTACATGATCGTAGTGGGAATCTGTTCCTGGTCCACGAACTGACGAATGGCGGCCACGGGTTCTCTGTGAAGCACCATGCTTTTCCCGAAAATAACCAGCTCCGGGCGGTATTGATCGATGATCTTCTTGGTCTCCTCCACATCGATTTTATAGATATTGTCCTTGCATACCGGGAAGTTCACAATGGCGGGACGTTCTGTGATCGGGTCGATGGTGACATAATCGTGCAGGGCCCCCATGGGTTGGGCGGACAGATGGCCGCCTTTGATAATGTGGTTGTTGAGGATGTAGCCCAGCCGTCGTGGATCGTGCTTCCGGTCCAGGCGGTTTTTCCAATCCATCAGGGCCGAAAAGGTCGCCATGTTGGACATTTGGCCGCTAATGGCCCTGGTTTCCACCTCGGAGCAGCCCAGGTAGAGACGCATCTGCCCGACCAGAAGCTGCTCCACCCGATCGATGAATTCAGTGCCCTGATAATAGAAAATATCCTTGTCATAGAAGGATTTGACCTTTTTGTGTTCGGCGTAGCGGAAAGCGGGGTCGGAAGCGCACAGCAGCTGTACCGCGCGGCTGGGCGTATTTTCAGAGGGAATCAAATTGATGCACAGCTTCTGCCGCCACTGGTGATTCCCTGCGGCTCTGTGCAGTAAATCGGCCGCGCAAGCGGCGCGGTCCAGGTTCTGGGGCTCGCGCTGCGTATCTTCCAAGCCGTAGAGAATGGGGCGGGCGAAGGGCGGCGCGTCTACCCGCATGTGGTAGGGGGGTATGACCGCCTTCAGACGCTTGCCGCGGATTTCCACCTCCACCGGGTCGTTTTCCAGAATGTCGCTGTCTATGTAGCACAGGCCGATTGCCCGCTTGGCAGTCTCGTTCAAAATGACGGTCTGCAAGCCCTCTCCCTCGGCGCGGTAATAGGGGACCATGGTTCCACTGGTGACCCAGCCAACTTGCCGGTCGCCACGATAGACCGGCATACCGGCCCGCATCACGCCCCGGTCCAGCAGTGTGATGGCCTGAATCCGGCGGGGCAGATCCTCCACGTCCCGGAAATCTCGGTTCATGACCCGTTGGAAAGCACGATATTGCCGCTCCAGCGATGACCGACCAATATAATCTCCCTTCTGGGGGGAGAAGCTGACCGCAAATTTGGCCAGAGGCACGGCGAAGATAGGCATGGGCCTTCCGTCCGGCGACTCTCCCATTTCATGGCCGTACAGAGGCAGCCCGGCCTCCAGGCGCAGCGTGTCACGGGCACCCAAGCCGGCGGGCTGGGCTCCCAATTCCACCAACCGATTCCACAGCCAAAGAGCATCCGCGCTTTGAATATAGACCTCATACCCCAGAGGCTCGCCGGTGTAGCCGGTTTTGGCTATCCGAACCGGGCGGCCCTCCAAGGTCAGCGTGTTCAAGGCGTTTCTCATGGGCTCTGTGAGAGCCGCGCCGCCGGAGAGGGTTTGAAGCAGCTCCTTACTCTTGGGCCCCTGGACGGCAATGGCGGCAAAATCAGCGGTGATATTGGTGATAGTGCAATTATAACCCTCGAGAGCCGCCCTCAGATGGCGCAGGTCCTTTTCTGTGTTGGCGGCGTTGACGACCAGCAGATACCGGTCTTCTTCAAAGCGGTAGAGGTAAGCGTCGTCGATGGCGCTCCCATCGGAGGCGGAGAGGATGCAATACTGTGCTGTGTTGACATCCAGACTGGCCACATTGCTAGTCAGAACGTGCTGTAGGAAAGCGAGCCGGTCCGGCCCCTCCACCAGCAGCCTGCCCATATGGGAGACATCGAAGAGGCTGCAGGCATGGCGGGTGAACAGGTGTTCGGCCACGATGCCGCTGGGATACTGCATGGGCATTTCCCATCCTCCAAAGTCCACCATAGAGGCGCCGGCCTGGGTGTGCGCGCGATAGAGCTGGGTGTGTTTTAAATCGCTCATAAATGATCCTCCTTTATTTTGCAGCAGTGAAAAATATGCGCGCAGTATAAAAAGGCACAAAGTATCCCTGTTGGAATACTTTGTGCCTCCGTTTTTATACCTGAGAGATTCCCCCACGGCTTGACGCCGTCAGGTTGCACCTTCGGCGCGCGGAAAACCCGCGCTTTTCGGAGCATCGTCCTGGCCCGACCCTTTTGCCTGAGAGCTTTTGCGTTCCCCTTCGGCGCCGCCCGTTGCAAAGGACGGACTCTCCCGGACCACTCATCCGATACCTATTTAATTTTTGCTTGTGAAAGCAGCACTGCACAGTTTCATGCTGTATGCAGCTTACCATAGCAAGAACTGGGTTGTCAAGAAAATATTGTATACTATCGAGTTAGACGATTTTGCTCAATTGTCATTCGGCTTTTAACTGTTTCCCGATTTCTACTTGAGTTGCCATATATGCAAAAATTGTGCTAAATAGAATGGTCACGCACACACTGCACACACCAAACATCGCAACGGAATAGGGTGAAATACTGACAATCCATTGCTCCTGACGGATCCAAAACCGTGCAATTTTATATATAATCAGCACATCCGCCACAAGCGCAACGGATAGCAACAAATTCACGAGCATGACCATGACGCCTTCCAGAAGAATTGACTCACAATTGACCATGCCGACGCGCCAACGGCTCTTTTTACACCAATTTCAAATTTCCTGTCCGTTAAAGCGTTGGTAAAACTGCTAAATAAATTTGTTCCGCATATCAGCAGCAAAATCGCTGCGATAACAGCCTTGGTTGCCGTTTGCGTTCGTATTGCGGATAAGGCATCTCTTTGAACATTACAGGGTGCATGCACGACTACATTTAATTTCTCAATTCTTGAGACGATTGCTTCGGGCTTTTGTGAGCATATTCAGGTAAGATGTGTCGGTAGGACCATGTCTTGTGCGGTATGCCCATCCAATACCGCTTGTGTCGTATAGATATGAACCGATCCCTCCGCAATACCATTCTCATTCACAACAATTGCAGACTCGTAATCGGTGTCTGCGCATACACCTACAACGAACAGTTTAAAGACACTGTAGCTTCCATCTGACCAACGATATGGGACATCCAAATAAAATGGAAGATCTTTTTCTTGCTTTAAGGAACGGTAACAGCTTTCGTTGATGATAGCTTCATTGTCATGCAGGTCGAAGGTTTTGCGGCCAATGACCAAGTCAACTTTTTGTGCGGTATTCCACACAAGGTATTCGCCATTTACAGAGGAGGAGGTTGTAATCTCCCGGTAGACAGGTCTATTTCCTTCTGGAAGAAACGATATCTTAGCACCAATGTCCCCATATTGTGTCAGCGTGGTTACTTCCTCCACGTATTGATACAGCTTTGCGTTGGGATCCGTTTGGAGAACCATATGCTTTAATGCTTTTACTATCTCTGGTTTATCCTCTGTTGAAGTCATAATTATATTGGATGGAGTTGCAAATATTTCTTTGTAGTTTGTAAATGTACTAGAGTCCACAAAAGCAAGATAACCGAGCAGTATAGAAAATGAAAGTACAATTGTAACGGAAAGCATACAATAGCTTTTTACGTTACGGCGCAGCATCAGTGCCGCGTGGGACGCAATCCATTGCCTTTTCCGCCTCACATAACATACCTTCTCTCAGCGTATAAATAGATTTTGCTGTTTCTGCAACTTCATAATCATGGGTAATCAAAACAATGCCCCGCCCCTTTTCATTTTCCCGTTTTAAAAGGTTCAGAATAATCTGTTTGTTTAAGGGGTCAAGATTTCCTGTAGGTTCATCAGCCAGAAGCAGGCATGGATCTAGTATCAAAGCGCGGGCAACCGCGACTCGTTGCTTTTCACCCCCGGAGAGGGTGTTAACACGCTGTGGCAGCACTGATTCTATTCCAAGCATACTAACTAATTCATCAAATGCATTCGCGCCAGCTTTTCGATGGTATAGAGTAGGTAGTAGGATGTTCTCCTGACAAGATAATGTGGGAATTAGATTGTAATTTTGAAAGATAAAGCCGATGTTTTTATAAAAAAGAAGAATCACGCATTCTCTGCCTGGGTAAAAAGCGGCATATAATCTGTATAAAATGGCAGGATATCCAAGCCATCCACCATCTCAGCGTAGGCCGTGAAGGCATCCTGGCGCATTCTGAATGCTAATTCAACATAAACGGTAGATGGAATATTATTGCAGGTATATTCGATCAGTAGGAACCTGGTAGCGTTAGCGATAAGTGTGTTGGAAAAAATGGGGTCATACCCATTTATGGAAATTGAAATCGTGTCGTCTTTTGCCAGCTTTAACGAGTCGCCTTCTTTCCAAATATAGTTCAAGGTATCTTCATCGATCTGCTGCGATACTTCTACGGAAGAGATGGTGGTTTGTTCTGAATTGTAAAACGTGATTTTGTCAATAACCAGCTCCGCGTTGGCTGTTAGATTTATATTATCAAAATGGAATGCACCGTCCTTACTGGGCATCACATTCATATCCGCTAACGACATGGTATCACAAGACAAATCACCATGGTCTGGTAGGTCAATCTCTTCTTGCGTGAATTCGAGATGTTCCAAAGGATATGTATAGCTTTGATCACCGAGTTTAACAGTTAATTCTTTTAACGCCGCTTCTCCCAGATCAGAGCGTTTGGGAAACGCAAGTACGAGCGTTCCCATATATAAGGAGGGAAGCTGCGCCGGAGGGATTGCGTTATAGGCTTCCAAGATGGGATTAACCAAAGCGTTCGCCGATTCGGCGTCGTTATCGCTCAAAAGCTGCGCCACATCGCCCCAGGATATGCCTTGATAGGAAGCGAAAATGTAATCCGGCAGTTTTTGAGGTTCTTGCTCCATAATCAGCTCATAGTTAAATGGTACATATGCATCAAAGCTGACCTGAATATCAGCCGTGGTAAGCGGTACGGCCGAAAGCACAGCGTAGGACACATTATTCGTGTAGGATAGTTTATTAAAAATCACGTCCTGTTTGCCGCATAGCAACGTGAAAAAATCCGAATCTATTTCTGGAAGAACCCAATCTTTTGCAGGTTGACTGGCGTTTGTGGCACCCCCGGAAACAATTGGTCCGGTAGGATCCAATGGATCGGATGGTTTGTTTACACAGCCGCTGCACACTAGTAAACAGACTAGTACCATCACCAAGATACGTTGAAGCTTGCAAAACATAAAGACGCCTCCTGATTTTAATGGCTTCTATGAAAGCCTCTTTTTTTATTATGAGCAGTGATTCTTGTAGATATTTCGCAGTAACGCTTATGGGATATCTGATCTAGCGCGCCGATGCGGGAACCTGGTCAATCGTTTTTCTGTCAGTATAATACAGTATGTGCAGTATTTCAACAAAATTTTTAAACACCTTGCACAGCCTACTTTAGAAAATGGAGGATGTAAAGTCGATATCCGATTCTATTGTCCTGCTCAAAAGGGCCGGGCGATTAGGCGGGACCCAGTGTGCCCAAAACGCGGCTTAGGCGTGAGTGCCGTGGTTTAATTGCAGGCGAATAAAATAACAATTTTTAAGGAGTTCTACTGGAAAATTTAACAATTCCTTACAAAACCTGACAGCTTTTGACATTGACAATAAAAGGGGAAAGCAGTATACTGTAAGCTAATTACAGCGCTGCAGGCTTAATCTATACGGTACTACTATAGAAAATGAACTTCGCAAACTTTTATCAATCTGGCAGGACCCTTAGTGTATTCTGCCTTATGACGATGGGGCAAGTACATATAGATAAAGAAGGAAAGGAGGTGCAAGAAACATGAAAAAGACGATACGGATTCTGTCTGTCCTTTGCGTATGCGCGCTGCTTGTGACGATTGCGGTCTCGGCTGCCGGTGAGACCTTGAAAAAAACCGTCAGCTTGAAAGCAACTCAGAATGAGGCTGTCTCTGGGCAGAGCGGGGGGAATACAGCATATGCCAAAGGTAGCAACAACGCCGGCTCCGCGCACAACATTGGCGTGGCGCTGCAGTACTCCACAGGTAGTGGCTGGAAAGATTTTGAGGCTATCAATACAATACCACCCGGCAAATCTGACCTGACATCAAGACACGGCAGCACAACGGTTGATTACCTCTTCCGCGTCAAGCTGTGGGTGCCGGGAATTCAGATCGGTAATCCCGGCTGTATTGGCACAGGCTATCTGTACGTAGCGTAATCAAGCATGTTTGCCTCGTCCATGCAAATGGGGGGTATGGGCTGCCAAAATCGCAGTTCATATCCCCCATCCCGTGCCTAGCTTTTTTACAACAATAATATAATCGGTAGATGGTTATGAATATCCTACTGTTTATTGTTTTAAAAAGACACTCCTGACCATTAACTGGGGTTTGATTGAAATATAGTAGGTTTGAATCATAGAACGAACGCGGCTTAGCGCCGGGTGAGGAGGAGTTCGTATGCGCCATTCCATGGGCGTGGCCTGGAAAACCTATTTTCGGTCCCTGAAATTTTCCGTTTCGTATGGAATCATACTGATCGCCAGCAATGCAATTTTATGGTATCTATATCGGGTGACTATTTCAGCGGCGGAATTTTTGTCAGATAGTATGGTTCTCGGTATTGTTGGCTTTCTCTTTTTTGCTTTAATCGGCTATGAGTACCTTTCCCTGCCCTCCCAGGTGGGGAGCCGGGAGGCCCTGGATACCATACCCGGTGCAACGAAGAAGCTGGTGCTGTCGCAGCTTTTTGTGCTTCTGTTTCTGTTGGCCCTGTGGGGCTTGAACCTGCTGGGGTGGCAGCTTTATGCCTATCATGACTTTCAGATTTCCTATGCGCCGTATCTCCTGCACCTGTTTCTCGCCATTTTTCTCAATTGCGTGCTGCCTGGGTGCATTGGCCTGCTGCTGGGGGCTCTGCTGGCTCTGATTGCTAAGCGCCCAGGGGCGTACTGCGCCATGCTGCTCTTCGCCTTGCTGTGTAGTCCCATTCCCTCCCAGACCTTTGCGAATGAGCGGGTCGCGGGAATCTCCGTTTTCGCGTTTTTTGACTGGTTCGCCATTCTGGCCCCCAATACCAGTTGGATTCCGGACAGCCTGTACGGCATCGCGATGGAGGCCTGTCGGTGGGCTTTGGCCGGCTTTTGGCTGTTTGCCCTTGCGGCGGGCATCGGGTGGAAGCTGCGCCAGGGGAGGCGCCGGGCCCAAATGGCGGTCGCTTTGGCTCTGGCCTTCCTGGCCCTGGGCTGCGGCGCGCGGTTTGCCCTGCGGGGCGGCGACAGCGTGGTTCGGAAGGACTACCGCCCGGACGGCACCTTGGCGGGAGAGGCAAACTATCGGGAGAGAAACCCGGTGGGAGAGGAACGCGAAGCAAACTTCTCCGTGGAGCGCTATAATTTGACCTTCACCGTTCACAGTAAGCTGAAGGCGACAGCCAAGCTGCAGCTCGCCCAGACCAATTTGCCGGAATACGATTTCACCCTATATCACGGCTATCGCATCACATCCATTACCGACGAGAGCGGCAGGGAGCTGTCGTTTACCCGGGATGGGGATTTCCTGAGCGTCCAGACCCCTGGGGGCGCGGCGGCGCTCCAGTTTCATTACGTGGGAAACGGGGGGAAGTACTACTCCAACTATCAGGGAATCGCGCTGCCGGGGTACCTGCCCTATTATCCCATGCCGGGTCATTTGGCCCTCTGGGATGCCGACTCCCCCAATATCCAGGTTCATACGGATTTCCCCAGCGCCTTTTTCCAGGTGACCGTACATTCGCCCTTGCAGGTGGCGTCCAACCTGACCCAGGTGGAGCGCAATCGGTTTGAGGGGACCACGGATACGGTGAGCCTGTTCGCGGGGCTTTTAGAGGCTGCGGAAACCGCCGGAATCCGGTATTACCGCAGCCCAATCAGCGGCCAATCCCTGAACCTGGAGGGCTTTGAGGACACCTGGAAAGCCTTGGCGGACCGGGTGGGGGAGACGAAAGAACTCTCCCTGACGGGAAAAACCATCTTTATTCAGCCTATGACCATCTTGGCATCTGGAGGAAGGCAGGAGGGGGTGGCAGTATTAGGGGATCAAGCGCTGGTTTTGGACCTAGAGCCAAGCAAGGAGTCCATCTGCATTACGTATCTGATCGACCTCATTCCGGACCGGGAGGAAACGGAGCTGCTGAAAGAGCAGTTAATGAGGTACATCGGGTTAGGTTCCTGCGGTAACGGTGAAAGCAAACCGCAGTGGGAGTCGCTGTCCATTTTAACCAAGTACGCCTCCGCCGGGGAAATTTATGATGTACCGCTCTGGCAGGCCTACCTGGATGCTGAGATTATCTACTCGGATCTGTTCCAGTATCAGGTGGATACCCTGGGGGAAGAGGTGGTCCTTAAGGCGGTTTACCAGTATCTGCAGGAGCCGGACCCGAACATCAATCAGATTGACTTTTTATATCAACTAGGAGGGTAAGGGCTATGCTGGAAGTACAGGACCTATCTCGGAGTTTTGGAAGAAAAGTTGTGCTGCATCATGTGTCCCTTAGCCTGGGGGAAGGGGTATACGGCCTTTTGGGACCTAACGGGTCGGGCAAAACTACGCTCATGCGGTGCGTAACCGGCTTGCTTCGCCCGAACAGCGGCGTCATTCAGGCGCCGAACAAGATCGGGTATCTGCCCCAGAAATTTGGGATGTTTCGGGAGCTCACGGTTTTGGAGGCTCTGCAATATTTTGCCACGATCAAGGGCATGCCGAAGGAAGAACAGAAGATCGCGGCCATGGAGTGCTTGGAGCAGGTTCACTTGGCCCACCGGTCCGGCGATCGAGTCAAGACGCTTTCCGGGGGCATGGTGCGCCGGCTTGGCATCGCGCAGGCGATCCTGGGCGGGCCGGAGCTGATCCTGGTGGATGAGCCGACCGCCGGCTTAGACCCGGAGGAACGGCTTCGCTTCAAAAATCTCATTACCCGGATCCGCTCCGGGCGGACGATTCTTATTTCTACGCATATTGTGGAGGATGTGGAGTCCCTGTGCGATCATATTGTCCTGCTGAAAAAGGGCCGGGTGATTGGGCAGGACACGGCGGAGGAAATCCGGAAAGCGGCGGAAGGCATGGTCTATTCCGTTCCATACGGCAGCCGCTCCGAGCTGAAAGAGCCGTATACGCTGTTACGGGATGAATTCACCGCGGGTGAGGAACGGCTGCGCATTCTTTCCGCAGTCCCGCAGCCGGGGGACCCGGTCCCGCCCACTGTGGAGGACGGATATATGCTGCGGATGCAGGGTTCGCTATGATGAAACGGCTGCGCTTGATTCGCATCACCTTCCGCAGGACGCTGGCGCAGGTGCTGCTGCCTGTCATCATGCTCTATGGCGTTCTGCCTACTGTCGCAGTATCCACCTATCAAGCCAAGAATGCGGCGGGCAGCCTCTCCGTCTTAATTTACGTTGCGCAGGCCCTGATTCCTGTGTGCGGAATCCTATGGCCCATGGCGTATCTGCATCCATGGGTGGAGGGAGACAGCCGGGAGGCCCTGAAGGCCTGCCGTGGAAAGCACAGAACCTGCTTGGGCGAGGTTTTACTTCTTTATTTTGGTTATATCCTCATCCAAGTGCCCATTTTTATCACATTCTTCGCCATCTATGGCTTTTTCTGGATGGAATTTGTTCGACTTTCGGTGCAGTGCCTGTTTGTCATCGCCGCGTTTTACGCTTTCGTGCAGTTGGCCGGAAGCGTCACCATAGGCAGCTTGCCCGTGATTGCGTATCTACTGCTGTGCGTTTGCTTTGCGGGGAAGCCGGAGCTGACAGGATTCTCCATTTTATCCCCCTACGGCATGGCTGACGCCGGGGGACTATGCTCTATTTACTTACCCATCGCCGCCGTTTCCATTTTGCTGCTGCTTTTGGGCGCCGGCGTGGAGCGGTGGGTCCTCCGCTTATTCCTGCGCGCTTAGCGGCGGCAGAAGGAGCCCGACCCCTTGCAATCGCAGCAGTAAATTGCCCGGTGCGGTCCACAGGACCGCACCGGGCGATTTTGTCTTAGCTTGGGTTGTACCCTGCCAGCGGACCCAGCCGGGAGCCTTACGGAACGGTAAAAAGGGCAAACATCTCCTGCATCAATTCGGCCATGTTCCACAGCCACTCGTCAGAAAGCGTAGCTATGGATGGGATACACCGCAGGGAGGTGAAAATGGACTCCAGCTGCGCTTGCTTAGGATTGAAGTTCGTAAAAAGATCAATGGGTGAAACGCCCAAGCGCTCGGCGATGAATTCTACGGTGCTCAAGTTGGGGTTTCCGTAGCCCAGCAGGATGGGATAAACTGTAGAAGGCGGCAAATTTAAAAGCTTGCAAAAATCAGTCTTCGTCAGGCCCTGATCCCCGCGATATTGTTCCAGCGAGGATGCCAAGAGTTTTTCTAACATAAAACAGCTCCCCCTTTTTTCCTCTACCTAATACGTTTCTGGAAACGGCTCTTTTGGGACATTTTTGCAAGAAACTTTACAAAATTCGCTGCGAATGCTGTTGAAGTCTGGTTGCATTGCCTCTGTAGCACTTGTATGAAGCAGTGCGGGTTGACAAACATGGTAAGATATGGTAGCCTTAAAAGTAATTAGTTTAGTTAAGAACGCGCAGTAAGACGAAAATAATTTTGTAAAGCGGGCATGTCCTTTTGGATGGACAGTTTTTCTGATCCAAAATAAAAAACACAATGGCTAGAGGAAAAAGAGAAAGAAGTGGTACGCATGCTACAGGAAAATTTGGCGTCTGCCTTAAATAAAATACTTGAGGAGCGCAACATGTCCAGGGTGGAGCTATGCAATATTTTAAAAATGCCAAGCTCCACCGTTTATCCGATCTTGCAGGGGCAGGGGAATCCGCAAATCAATACGGTGGAAAAGATCGCACAGCGGCTGCAGGTGAGAGCCATTGATTTATTTACGGACTTTCACCCAGAGGAGGTCCAGGTGGAGGCCCTTTCCGCCATGTTGAAGATGTCGGTGGACCTTCCGGAGGGGCAGCGGCAAAACGCCGCGGTTATTCTAAAAAAATTTTTGAAGGTATTCACAGAGGAGCCAGAAGCAGGTGAAAAGAACCAGTAGATTTCTTTTCCCACATTCCGTCCCGCAAGCTCCGTTTGCATGTGGCCCAATTCTTGACAGGACCAGGTCCGGCACGCAAAAGCGGGCCGGACCTGGTACCATGGCCGGTTGATAACCGTGCCTCTTATGACAAAACCTCAATCGAAGGCCAGACCAAAATAGGAGGGTGCGGGCCCCCGCCAAGCGTGGAGCGGCAGGAACATGGCAAAATCTCGGCTAGACGACGGCCGTTGAGCGCCGGGAATTTGAAATTCGCCTGCATCGGCTTCCAAGGCGGCCAACACCCCCGGAGCCGCGGATTCCGGGTCCCGGCACAAGAGCTCTTGGCCCAAAATTGATCCGTCAGGCCGCTTCTGCGCGCAGAGGAGCAGGCCCTCTCCGGCGTACAGGCCGGAAAGCCTTGACGCAAACGTCAGGTTGACACCGCCCTGCTCCACGCCTCCGGAGGGCAGAAGCGTCTGGCGTAAAGCGCCGTATTCTTCCGGGCTTACCTGCTTCAGGAGAAGGGGATCTGAGCCGCGGGCGGCAACCAGCGGCGCCATGGGACAGCAGGGCCGGTAGTCCAGGCGGCGATAAAAAGAGACCAGCTGCTTGGTGCCGGGCACCAGGAGAACGCCTGCCGCACCAGCGCGCTCCAAAAGCGCATGCGTGTGTCGCAGCAGCGCGGTACACAACCCTCGGTGCTGGGCCTCGTGCGCGGTGGCGACGCCGTATAGGTAGGCCATGGGCTGCCCGCGACAGATTAAGGGAAACCAATAGAGCATGGAGCAGACGACATCGCCCAGGAGCGCCACCTGGCTGCGCTCCGGAGCGAAGGCGGTTTCAAAAAATTGCTCTATGAATGCGTCCTCGTCCGCAAAGGCCTGGCGCCAGAGGGACCGCAGCCGGGGCAAATCAGCGGGCGTTGCAGAGCGAAACTCAATCATCATCCAAACCCTCGGTCAAAACGCACCAATATTTTTCCAACAGAATATCCGGATAGTAGGATTCCTTTGCCTTTCGCAGACCTGGCAGGCCCAAGTCGTCCTCCCGATTCAAATAAACTACGCTGGGATGCGTTTCCCGGATATACCGGGCAAAGGAGCGGTTGATCATGGCGTAGGCCCCGGGGATCTCCCCAAAGGCCTTTTCAAAATGCACGTCGTAGACGGTCTCGTTCAGCGAGCTTCCCATGGCCATGGCCACGGGAAGCTGCCCATGATACAACAGCAGGCCCTCGATGCCCAGCTCCTCAAAATGCCGCAGGGCCCGGCGAAGAGCCCGCTGTTCCAATTGATAGTTGGTGTGCGGATTCTCCTGGGCGTGCTGCTGGTACCAGCGATGGGCCAGGTCTCCACAAGCCGGGAGCAGGGCAGGGGTCACGGGTTCCAGGCGCCAATTGGGGCAAGCGGCCAGAAAGCGATTGATGTGGTTGCGCTTCTGCTGATATTTGCGCCCCTTCAACTCAGCCAGATTTTCAATGCGATAAAGATAATCAAAGTTGTCTCGCTCTGAAATAAAGCGGTATTGACCGGGATACAGGGTCTCCACCGTGTCGCAATTTTCCCGGCTCATGCCGGTGATCCGGAAGGGGATGCCCCGCTCCGCTGCATCCAGCCGGAGCTGCTCCAGCACCGGCTGGATGGGTCCGTCGCCTACGGGATACAAATACATGCTGTGGCCATAAAAGTGTGAAAAGATGGACAAGTACCCCTCTACCATAGCCGCATTTTGCTGCCCCCAGAGGTAGAGATTGACAAATGAGTATTCGCAGCCCTGTTTGCCGCTGGCGTTGAGCAGGCGGTAGTACTGGTCACGCTGTGTGGGCTCCAGGCGTTGATATGGAATCATAATACAGCTCCTTTGTAGGCTTTTGCGGCTTCGTCCGCAGAAAAAAGGGCCGGAAATGGTCCGGCCATTTTTCCTATTTTACCACATTTTTGCGGTTTTAACAAGGAACCGGAAGGGTGGGCCGGCAGCTTTGGGGTATACGGCCAAAGCGGGGAGTTCCATTTTGCCAAGCAAGGCCGCAGGGAATACTGCTGCGAAAACTGGAGAAGCTGGAAGTACAAGGAGGAACCAGAATGACAGAAAAAGAATCCATGCTGTCGGGACAGCTGTACCTGGCCAACGACAGGGAGCTGGCCGAGGCGTCTCACCGCGCCAGACGGCTAACGAGACTGTTCAACAGCACCACGGAGGAGGAGCCGGCAACCAGGACGAAGCTACTGCGGGAGCTGTTCCACGAGACAGGGGAGCACCTCTGGATTGAACCGCCGTTTCACTGTGATTATGGATGTCAAATTTCAGTTGGGGACCATTTTTATGCAAATTATGATTGCATTATGGTAGATGTATGCCCAGTGACGATTGGGGCGCGGGTGCTGTTTGGCCCGAGAGTGTGCGTATTTACCGCCGGGCATCCAACGGATCCGGGCGTTCGAGCAAGCCAGTTGGAGTTTGGAAAACCCGTAACCGTGAAAGATGACGTGTGGATAGGAGGCGGCGCGATCCTCAACCCCGGCGTGACCATTGGGGCCGGTACGATCATTGGATCAGGGGCTGTGGTGACCAAGGATATCCCCGCAGGCGTCATTGCCGTTGGAAACCCGTGCAGGGTTCTGCGCACAATCACCCGGGAGGACCGAGTATATTGGGAGGCCCAGGCGCGGACATATTGGGCCGGCAAGGAGAGACAGGCATAGTGTTCTCAGGCGGCTGAAAATTAGGGGCGTGCAAAGCACGCCCCTAATTTTGCCCCCATTGCAGTTTATACCCTGTGCGCCTATGGAACGGTTTTAAACCAAACGGCCTTTTTCATAGCTCCAAAAACGCGGCGTGGGGCCCGGCTTGCCGGTACGTTAATCCGAGTGGGACCGTCGGTTCTGTTTCGCCGTGTGATAAAGATGCAGTCCAAGCAGCCAAGCCAGATAGAATAGGACGGAGACCAAAAGGATGCAGGATAAATCATATATAAGGGCATAACTCTCCATATGGAAGCCCTTTACCAGAAGCTGCCCCAACAAATACGAAAGGGGAGCCGGAAGTAACCGGCCCAGCACGCCCCTTAGCTGCTTTTTTCTCCAAAATAGGAGAAGCAGCGCCGCCAAGAGCAGAGCGGCGGCTCCTGCAATTAGGAAATAGTAGTAGAGGGCCAAACGCGGCAGCGTCTGAACGCCACCGCCCGGATTGGGATTGGGGCCATAGAGCAGAATCTCCTCGGTGGAACGGTTTTCCGAATAGTAAATGGAGATTGCTTTGCCCGAGGTGGAGCGCAGTAGCGCATTTTGCGGACTTGCCCCAGGTACGAACTCGTCCCAGAGCGTGTTCCATGCGCTGATATGATAGATTTGCAGGCTGCCGTCTACTGAGTAGCTGGTGTTGACGCTGTAATGCTTGGCTGGCTCCCGAAATGAAATCAAAACAGCGCCGTCTTCCATTTTGGATATGGTCAGAAGCTCGTTGGAATATGGCAGATAGCGTGGTGCGGTGAAATAGGAAAAAAGCAGCGCCGCAGCGGCGCAGGCCAGCACAGCGGTGAGAAGAATTAGCTGTAGGCGTTTCCTCTTTAATTTTGCCCTCCATTTCTGCATTGGCGCCGGCGCCTGAGTTTCTGGCAGATTCAGCGTTGATTGCATGGATTTGAGCAGTTTTTGGCAGGCCGGGCAATGGGACAGATGTTCCGCCACAAGCTGGTCGCTTTCCTGGCTAACCATATGCTCGGCG
The DNA here is from genome assembly GCA_958402445.1 of uncultured Eubacteriales bacterium. Lineage (GTDB taxonomy): Bacteria > Bacillota > Clostridia > Oscillospirales > Oscillospiraceae > Faecousia. Next base: position 83,402 of record CATXTO010000004.1, on the reverse strand, counting down.
TACAGCGGTAGCAAATCCCGAATCATGTTACAAGGTAAATTCATGGCGTTTCCTCCAGTCGGTTCCAAATTTTTTGCTTGGCTCGGTGGTAGGTGACGCAAGCCCAATTGGGTGTTTTTTCAAACAGGGCCCCAATCTGCTGGAAGCTCAGCTGGCCCAGCGCCCGCAGGGTAAAGACCTCCTTATACGGTTCTGGAAGCTGATGAAGCAAGGTGTGGATTTGCGTAGCCGTTTCCCGCTGCAGCAAACGTTCCTCCAGCTCCTCGCCGCTGGGCATCTCTTGGTCGGGCAGCTCCGTGAGTCGGCTGTGTTTGCGTAAATAGGAGTAGTAGCAATTTTTAGCAATTTGGCACAGCCAAACGCGGATTTCGCAGGTTCCCCGAAAGGAATCCAGAGCGTGCATTGCCTTAAAAAAGGTCTCGCTGGTGATGTCCTCCGCCACGCTCTCATTTTTGGTCAGACCTTTGCAGTAGAGGTATACCTCTTGAAAATAGGTCTGGTAGAGCGCTTCAAAATCAGTCACTGTTCCACCTCCTCATGGATAAGACGCGGCTTAAGCGCATTCCTTACAAAAAAATAATCTGCACGTGATTAGCATTTAATTCCAATTGATAGCGCATGTTCTGTTCCTTGCATTTTTCGAGGAATCAAACTATAATCGAGAAGTTGAAGGTGCAGCACGGATGTGGAGAGATCGCTGTTATAGGAACCAGCACGGTGTAAGGACCTAAGGGAACCGGATTGGGATAAACAATCGCCAAAAGCGTTTTTAAGCTTCATGAAAGAGTTTCCAGAATCCACGCAGTTGGAGCTTCATTTCAAATTGAGCTTCGGAAGGAAGGGGTAATTGGATGGATGAACGCAGTATTATGATTGTCGATGATGAGCCGGATATTTTAAGCCTGCTTAAAAAAGCGCTCGATCTGGAGGGATTTGCTAATATTATTCAGATTGACAATGGGATTACAGCTGTGGATGCCTGCAGAAAAATCCAGCCGGACATCATAATTTTGGATGTCATGCTGCCTGGAATCGACGGCTATGAGGTATGCAAGCAAATCAGAGCGTTTTCTCATTGCCCGATCCTGTTTCTTTCCTCCAAAAATGATGAATTGGACAAAATACTTGGTTTAGCCGTGGGAGGTGACGATTATGTAACCAAGCCTTTTAGTCCGAAAGAAATTGCGTATAGAGTGAAAGCGCAATTACGCCGAATGGAGTACAAGCAAAATCCAATGCAGGATTCAGCAATAAAAATTGGAGCGTTGACGATTGACCCGGAGGGCTGCCGGGTCATGAAACGGGAGAAAGAAATAGAATTGACTGCGCGAGAGTTTGCACTCTTGCAGTATTTGGCGCAGAACACAGGGCGAGTGATCAGCCGAGAAAGACTTTATGAAGCCGTTTGGGGTGAAGATAGCTTCGGCTGTGATAATACGATTATGGTGCACATACGGCATCTGCGTGAAAAGCTGGAAGATAACCCGACGGCTCCCCAATATATTATCACAATGAAAGGGTTAGGATATAAATTGGTGGCGCCCAATGAAGCGTAAAAAGAAGTGGAACCCGTTTGCCCGAACGATCATATTCTTATCCGTCCTGCTTTTCATGATAATCACGACTGCTATTTGTTTGTTCTACTATGTGTTTTCAATTCCGGAACCGGAGGGCTTGAGCTTGGCTTCGTGGCCGGAGACCTTTACAGATAATTTTTCAATATGGCTTGAGCATAGAAACGAAACGATCCATATCCAGGAGATAGGACTAAAACGGTTGGACGAATACGGACTATGGATTCAAATCATGGACGAGAGCGGACAAGAGGTTTTTTCTCATAACAAGCCGCGGGATTATCCCACCAGCTATTCCGCGTCTGAGCTTCTCGCATTAAATACTAGTGCTTATGATCAAGATCATACTGTTTTTTCCAACAGCTTTCAAGATTCCGGTAAGACATGGAGCTACATCATCGGGTTCCCATATGCCATAGGAAAATACATGTTGTATTATAATGGGGAAAATGTTGCGCGGCTTTCGCCGGTTGCGAGAATCACAATCTTTTCCGTGCTCGGCGTTCTCACAATTTTTGTACTTGGATATGGCTTCTGGCTTTCACGGAAATTGGCAAGAATTACAGACGGCATCAAAAATGTATTGCTTCGTGCCTATCAACCCGTGAAAGAGAACGGCATGTTCGGTGAAATTTACGTGGCGCTTAATCAAATGGATCAGGAGATGCGGCATGCAGATCGGGTCAAGGAAGCTACGGAACGAATGCGCAGAGAGTGGATTTCAAACATCACCCATGACCTGAAAACCCCTCTTTCGCCAGTGAAAGGCTATGCGGAACTGCTCGCAGACGGTTCTCCAACGGATCAGCAAGCTGTCCAGGAATACGGTTCCATAATTCTAAAGAATGTCAACCATGTAGAAAAATTGATAAACGATTTGAAATTAACTTATCAACTTGATTCTGGCGCAATACCATATCATCCGAAAGAGGCGCGATTGATACGCTATTTGAAAGAATGGGTCATTGACATTGTAAATGACCCCGCATTTTCTGGCCGAACTATTGTTTTTGAGCCCAAAATACCAGAGCAAGCGGCTCAGTTTGACCCTGATTTGTTGGGCCGCGCTGTACAAAATATCATAGTGAACGCTTTAATACACAATCCGCCGGATACAAAAGTGACAATAAACGTTGAATTACCCGCAAAAAATAGGGTTTGTATTTTCATTCGTGACAATGGGGTGGGCATAAGCGAATCAGAACAGGCTAAACTATTCAGCCGTTATTACAGAGGTACAAATACAGAAGAAAAGCCAGAGGGCAGCGGGCTTGGCCTTGCGATTGCAAAACAGATTGTAACGCTGCACGGCGGAGATATCCGGGTTAAAAGTAGATTGCATGAGGGGACTGAATTTGCGATTTATCTTCCATTCAATAACCGATTGCCTTTCAATTAAGGTAAAATTAAGATATGGAATAGGCTGACATAAGATAGGTGGTTTATGCTGAAAGCGTAAGCCGCCTATTTTTATGCTGATATGAATTAAACAGGAGGGTTTGATATGGACTTGCAATTGCAGCAGTTGAGCAAGCGGTACGGAACAAAGTACGCCGTGGATCAGGTGAGCGTCCGCTTGGTGCCAGGCGTGTATGGCCTGATAGGCGCGAATGGGGCGGGAAAAACAACCTTAATGAGAATGATATGCGGCGTGCTCAAGCCGACTTCTGGAAGTATCCGCCTAAACGGAAAAACAATTCAGGGGTTGGGAGAACAGTATTACACCCACTTGGGCTATATGCCGCAGGATTTTGGTTTCTACCCTGACTTTACCGCCCGTGAATTCTTACTTTATATGGCTGCGGTCAAAGGGCTTGATCAGAAAAAAGCGAAAGCACGGGCGGAAAAACTGCTTTCTATGGTAAATCTGCAAGATGTGCAGAATAGGAAAATTAAATCGTTTTCCGGCGGCATGAAGCAGCGTCTGGGAATTGCACAAGCGGAATTGAACGACCCCGCCATCCTGATACTGGATGAACCGACAGCCGGACTTGACCCGAAGGAACGGGTTCGTTTCCGCAATCTTATCTCAGATTTCGCAAAAGAAAAAATCGTCATTCTATCCACGCATATTGTTTCTGATGTTTCCTACATTGCGGACACGATCTTGATGATGAAGCAAGGCCGGTTTTTGCTCCAAGAGCCTATGGCTACGGTGACAGACAGCATCAGGGGAAAGGTTTGGGAGCTCCTTGTTGACAGTCAGGAGGCCGCGCAATACACTAAATGCTTTTCCGTAGTCAATTTACACCACGAAAACAATATGGTTCGCTTACGCATTGTAAACGATACCGCACCGGTGGCAGAAGCCCACATGGTCGAACCGGGCTTGGAGGATTTATTCCTATACCATTTTGGAGAGGAAGCACAGACAAGGAGGAATGAGCATGCTGATTAAATACGAATTTTTAAAAATTTTACGTAGAAAATCCACGATAATTGTGATGGCCGTAAGCCTAATTGTGACTGCGCTCCTTTTTGGCCTGCCGATGCTGCAATATCAGACCTACAATCAAGATGGCGTAATCCGGGGCCTGGAGGGTATCGCCTACGAGAAAGAGCAGTATTCAAATTTGTCCATTGCCCTGACAGACGAAACGATCACGGAAACGATTGGCGAATACCAACGGCTGTTTGAAAACCCGGAAAATGTTGGTTATGATGGAAACGAACGATTCCTGATTGGGGATGCCTATTGGAATTTTGTCGCTCCTCGTGAAAAACTGTTGCGTATGATTGCGGCGAATTATGATAATCCGGGTGAAAGCGCAGGCTATAATAAGCTGCCCGACCTGGATCTGTCCAGTGGCGCAAATTTCTACCAGACAAGAGACGCAAAAATCGAAAAGCTGCTAAACGCCCCGTCTCGTGCGTTGTCCGACCAGCAGAAAAAATATTGGCGAGATTTAAGCAGCCATGTCGAAACGCCTTTGCAATATGGCTATTATGAGGCATGGGAGATTATCATAAGCAGCTTCGAACTGCTGATGTTCGCTCTGCTGGCAGTGTGTATCGTGCTTGCTCCTGTGTTTTCCGGTGAGTATCAGGCCGGAACAGACGCAGTTATTTTATCAGGGAAATACGGTAAGACGAAGCTGATCACGGCAAAAATAATATCCTCCATTCTGTTTGGGCTGCTGGCGTTTACACTCCATGTGGTTGTTGCCTTGGGATTGCCACTTGCGGCATTTGGCGCCGACGGGTGGTGTCTCCCCTTGCAAATTGCAAACACGACGATACCATATCCTTTTACATTCCTGCAGGCCACGCTGATCAATTTGGGCGTTATTTACTTCATTCTGCTTGCCATGGTCGGCTTGACGCTTTTTTTGTCGGCAAAAATGAAAAGCCCCTATTTGGTACTGGTTGTGCTTGTCCCTCTCATCTTTCTGCCCCTGTTTCTAACCCCCACCGGGACGACGGGAGCATATAATCTGACTCTGTTTCTATTGCCATATTATTCTACCAAGCCGGAAATCGGCAAATACATCTCCTATCAGATTGGTGGTTGGGCTTTGGATGCCCTTTCCGTACGGGCAATCCTGTATGCGGCCTTAACTGCAATTCTGTTGCCGTTGGCAAGGCTGGGATTTCAGAAGCATCAGGTTTCATCCTGAGGTATGGAAAGATGAAAAAGAAAAAATGGATTGCTGCGGGAGTTACCCTATTGGTGATCGTCGTTGCTGTCGTGGCAATTACCCTGCCGCCTACATGGTCGAATAGCTCATTTGAGGCAATTGTTCAAGAAATAGTTACGACGTCGGACGGTGAGGCGCGGCTGATTGTGCAGCGCACAACAAAAATTTTTGGAGCGCCTATGAATTCGCTTTACATCAGCGAAAATACAAAATTATTTGGCGCAGATGGCAAGGCAATTTCCATTGGGGATATCCAGCCGCAATTCAAAGTCAAGGTATCTTTAAAAGACTCTTTTGTGGAGGAAACGCCCTTCTACTATCCAACCGTTTATGAAGTGAGGGTGCTTGACGCCAGTTGATAAGTGCCAGAGTCATCTGCTTTTCCTGCGGTTAGGGTTCCTTATGGCGAGCGGGTCAGCGTATTTCTAAATAAAGTTTCTGATCAGTCGGTAAGGTTGAGATACGAGACCAGTCTATGGGGCGGACTGAACGAATCCCAGGGCCGGCTGTTCCAATCAGTTGTTGGAGGTTCCTACATTTAACACACAACGACCCTGCTTTTAGAACCATACTTCGTTGGCGCATCATAGAAAAGTGCACAGCGGACAAATCTGATGAAAATCTTGAAGACAACAGGATGCCATTTCCCACGCCGCAGGTTTTCACTTCGTAATCGGCTTGTACATCGCCAGTTTTCTACGCAAGATGCCGCATATCCCTCTTCCTATCGTTCGCATCAGCGACAAAACGCCGCCAGCCCCCTGAATGGGGACTGGCGGCGCCTGCCGTTTGGTCGGCACATACGGAGCCTATCTCGTTGCTTCATAATTCAAAGCTTTTTGATCTGCAAGCCTGGGACAAGGAGCGCGCCACCAGAGGCAAATGATTGTCAGCAAAACCGGCAGATAGCGAACTTTACATTTTATCCGGCGCTTGGAAGCCAAGCAGCAGAACGCATTGCTCCAGAATGTCCTTGGCCAGCCCGATCAGGGCGACATAGCCCGCCTGAAGCGCGGCGTCCGGCTCGGACAGGATCCTGGTCTCATGGTAAAAGGCGTTTACCGCCCCGGAGAGCTCATAAATATAGGCGCAGATCAGGTTGGGCGCAGAGCCCCGGTAAGCCCCCTCCAGGGCGGGAGCCAATTTTGTGATCGCCAGCATCAGCGCCTTTTGCGCCTGACTGGTCGGCTCCTGAATTGGCAGGCGCCGCCATGGGCCATACCGCTCTAGGATGCTCTTGACCCGGACGATGGTGTAGAGGATATAGGGCCCCGTGTTGCCCTCAAAGGCGGCGAAGCGGTCCAGATCAAAAATATAATCCTTGGTGGGTTGGTTGGACAGGTCGCCGTACTTTAGAGCGGCCATTGCAATACGCCGGGTGGTTTCCTCCACCTGGTCCGGCTCCACGATTTGGTTTTCCACCACCTTTTGCCGGACAAAGTCGGTCATCTCCACAATTAACTGCTCCAGCCGCATGACGCCTCCGGTACGGGTTTTAAAGGGCTTGCCGTCCTTTCCGTTCATGGTGCCGAAGCCTAAGAACTCCAGCTCCGTCTCCGCCGGGACAATGCCGGACCTGCGGGCGGCCCGAAATACCTGCTCAAAATGCAGGCTCTGCCGCTTGTCCGCCAAGTACAGCACCTTGTCCGGATGAAACGTCTGCTCCCGCTGAACAAGGGTAGCCAGGTCCGTGGTGCCGTACAGGGTGGCGCCGTCGGATTTCACCAAGATGCAGGGCGGGACTTCTTTTTTATCCCCGGGCTCCGCCACGGGGAAGACGATGGCGCCGTCGCTCTCCACGGCCAGTCCTCTCTCCTGCAGGTCTGCCAGCATGGGCGGGATATAGGGCTGCGCATCGCTCTCTCCCAGCCAGGAGTCGAAATGCACGTCCAAATTGTCGTAGTTCTTGCGGATATCGGCCAGGGATACGTCCATAATATGCCGCCAGAGGGCCCGATATCCGGCTTTTCCCTCCTGCAGGGCTACGGTAGCCGCATGGGCCCGGGCGGCAAAGTCCGGGTCCTCCTTGCTGCGGGCGGAGGCCGCAGGGTAGATTTTCTCCAGTTCCAGGATGGAAAAGGGCGGCTCCTTTGGATATGGTCCCTGGAAACTGTCGTCAAAGTAGCACAGGTCCGGCTGCTCTAATTGCAGCCCTGCCACGATCAGACCCATCTGCAGGCCCCAGTCACCCAAGTGCACATCGCCGATGACGTGGTTACCGAAGAACCGGTAGATCCGCTTCATACTCTCTCCGATGATGGCCGAGCGCAGATGGCCAATATGCAGGGGCTTGGCCACGTTAGGGCCGCCGTAATCCACCACGATAGTCTTGGAAACAGGCTCCTTTTCCACGCCGAAGTCCACGGCGGTCCGCATGGACTCCAAATAGCGCTGTAAAAACGACCCGGAGACCCTCAGGTTGATGAAGCCTGGCTTTACAGCGTCCGCGCAGGGGAAATCCGTCCGGTCCAGGTGTTCTACAACCGCTTGGGCGATTAGCAGCGGGGAGCAGCGGCAGGCCTTGGCTGCGGCCAGAGCGCCGTTGCATTGATATTCACACAGGTCCGGCCGGTTGGATACCGTGACCTGCCCGTAGGACCGGGGATAGCCCGCCGCCTCAAAGGCGTCCTCCATTTTTTCAGAAATCAGGTCAAAAATTTTTTGCATGGTAAAGTCCTCTTTTGCATTTCATCTGTTCTTGAATTCTAGACAGCCACGGCCGAAACGGTATCCGCGTTTTACAGCCCGCGCAGGGGATAAGAAAGGCGGCTGTAATTAGATCACAGAGCCGCATTGGGGATATTATACCATCTTTTAGGGAATTGTACAGGAAAACTTTCAAATAAATGTAATTTTTACCTTCGTTGCGACAAGGGATTCTCGATTAACGAGGAGACTTAATCAAAAGAAGAGTTTGGCTGCGAGCGAGGCGATGCAAAAGCCCGTCAAATCGGCGATCAGCGCGGCTGGCACCGCGTAGCGGGTTTTTTTCACTCTGGCCGCGCCAAAGTAGACGCTGATGGTGTAGAAGGTGGTCTCTGTGCTTCCCAGCATGATGGCTGCGGTGCGGCCAATGGAGCTGTCCGGGCCGTACTGCGCCATGAGGTCCGCGCCTACGGCTAGGGCGGCGCTGCCGCTGATGGGCCGCACCAGCACCAGAGCCGCGGTTTCCGGCGGTATGCCAAAAAAACGAAAGACCGGACCTAGCCACAGCGTCAAGGTGTCGATGGCGCCGGAGGCACGAAGCATATGCACGGCTGTGAGCAAAAGAATCAACGCCGGTACGATGGAGACCAGCAGCTTCAGTCCCTCGGACGCGCCGGAAATCAGGGCGTCATATACGTTTTCTTTTCTGCGCAGGGCAAACAGTGCCACGCCTGCCAGCAGCAGGGGAATGATATAATCAGTCATGTCGCAGCACCTTACCTAAGACAAAGGCCGCCAGCAGTCCCATGGCGACCGAGCACAAAGAGGTGACCCAAACGGCCGGCAGAATATCGAAGGGTGCGGCGGAGCCCATGGATGCGCGGACTGCCGCCACATTGGCGGGAATCAGCTGAATGGAGGCGGTATTCATGACAATGAGCCGGCACATCTCATCGCTGGCAGTGCCGGGGGGCGCGTAACGGCTCATCTGTTTGGTGGCAGCTATACCCATGGGCGTGGCGGCATTGCCCAGGCCCAGCAGGTTGGCGCAGACATTGGCGGAAATGAAATTGCCCACGGCCTGGTCCCGCCGGGCGCTGGGAAACAGCCGGCCAATTAGGGGCATCAGCACCTTGGACAGCTTTTGGTTGAGTCCGGCCCGCTCCATGACTTGTCCGACACCGGACCAAAGGCAAATTGCGCCGGCCATGGAAATCGCCAGGGTGATGCCGGACTGCGCCCCTTCCAGGACCGCCGACGACAGTGCGCCGCCGGTTCCGTTTCCAAAGGAAAAGACGATTGCGACGAGTATCATACCCGTCCAGATATAAGACATGACCATAACAACCCGTCCTCTCTGCTGCACTCTATGGAAAAATGCCCTGGGATATGCCCGGAATCCAAAGGAAACATTTGACAGAGGTTCCATGACCGCTTATAATGAAAAAGAAGAGACGAATTTTGTCGCTTCATGAGGGAAAGGTTTTTTACAGTGTAGAAAGGAGCTATAGGCATGAAATCAACCGGCATTGTCAGGAGGGTTGATGAACTGGGGCGCATTGTCTTGCCCATTGAATTGCGGCGGACGCTGGACATCGCAGAGCGAGATGAATTGGAGATCTATGTGGACGGCACCTCCGTTGTTTTGAAAAAGTATGAGCCCACCTGCGTTTTCTGTGCGTCATCCAGAGGGATTTTGACCTATCGAGAGAGAAATGTTTGCAGAGAATGTATTCAGGCTATGTTGAGTTTGGAATGAGATAGAGGGCCCGATCTCAGTACAAATCAAGAGAAACCGCTTAACATAGGGATTACAGCCGGCATAGCTTTGGCTATGCCGGCTTTCCGCGGCTTTCAGAAAGGGCTTGACCGGCTGGGCCTGTTTTGATAGCATAAAAAGGACGAGATCCGAAGGGCAGAGATAGATCGACTGGTGGAAAAGCGCACCACGTCTCCCCAAAGGCCCAGTTTTTCGCTCCTTTAAAAGAGGCCCCGGTCCTTGGAGGAACTGGAGGGGCTGCGGCGCATGATAGATGTGGGGCGACGGCAATGCTGGGGAGCTCTTTGATTGGGTATTGAACATGAGACTCACCATACCTTGGCACTTGGTCTGTGGCATACTTACTCTGGGTGTTTTCTTTGCTGGGCGCTGTCTTCCCGCTGGCCTGGGCAGTCGGTGCAGCCAATGAAGCACATTATTCTGTGCCCGAATTGAGAAAGCTGTGTCCTACTGTAGACTCGACGCCTGTTCCGGATTTTACCTTGGGGCTTTCATTTTTGTGCTGGCCGTTGTGCGTCTGACCAACCCGGCGCGAGGGGGGAATCTGCCCGATCCCGGCTGAACTGGAGTTGTTCTTCATGGTAGCGACTGAAAACGATATTAAATCATACAAGCGGTTTTGGAGGAATTATGAATACTGGAATTATTCTATACGAATCAAAATATGGAGCGACTGAGACATATGTACAATGGCTGACGGAAGAGACCGGGTTTGCCTCGGTCCGGACGTCAAAGGCCGTCTGTTCTGAAATAACCAAGTATGACAGAATCCTACTTTGCGGCGGGGTTTATGCTTCTGGAATAGCGGGACTGTCGTTCTTGAGAAAAAATGAAAAGGTCATTCGGAACAAAAAGGTCGCAGTTTTTTGTGTGGGTGCTTCTCCCCTTCACGAAAAGGCCTTGGAGGAACTCAAGGCGCACAATTTAAAAGGGGGACTTAAGGATATTCCCCTGTTTTATGGCCGAGGCGCGTGGGATGAAGAGAGAATGAGCTTCAAAGACCGGACTCTGTGCAAGATGCTGAAAAAAGCTGTGGCAAAAAAGGATCCTGCAACCTACGAACCTTGGATGGAGGCCCTTTTGTGTGCACAAGGACAAAAATGCGATTGGACCGATCGGAAGTATTTAAATCCATTAATTGCGTATATCATGAACTAAATCGCGGTTCATTGCGGAGCGTATGGGAGAGCCGCGGCTTGCGGAAGCGGCCAGCCGGAAGTCCTGGTGGACAAAATGCGTGCGGCGCGCCCAATGGCCAAACGCGAAGATAGCCTCAAATTAAAGCAGCCCCCGGGAGAAATCGCTTTGCTTTCTCCCGGGGGCTGCTCGGTATATGCGAGCCGGCTGTGCGGCGTTTAAAACGGTTTCCCCGGCAGCACGGTCTGGCGGAGAAACTGGAAGGTCTCCCGCTGCCCCCGGTCCCGGAGCATGGTCAAAATCAGCAGAAGCTGCCGCCGGGTTTCCGGATGCAGCAGGGGCGTCTCGTGGGCGCTGGTCAGGTATTCCAGAGGCGCGCTGTCCGTGTAATGCTTTCCCTTGTACACGCGGCAAGCGGCGATGCGGTCCATGACCATCTCCACCAGATACCGCCGGGGCATTTCCACCGGCTCGTAGCGCTGAGTCTTGATGTTGAGGTCGGTCCAATACTCGTAGTGGTGCCGGTTCCGGCCCTTATGATGCATCCAGGCCTTGGAGTAGCCCATCGCCTCCCGCTCCGCCGCATTGGGGCTACGGCTGCCCTGATAGAATTTGGCGCCGGTCCAGAACTCGGTGGGGGAGTATTTGGATAAATCGTGGGTTAAGCCCTGCCAGATCAGCCCCACTTGAAAACAAGAGCACATCACCAGAAAACGATGCCTGGTGATGGTTTTAAAGTGATGCCATGGCTGCATTGGCGTCCCTTCTTCCTGCGATTGCTACGCCGGCCAGCGCCGGCACAGTTAGTATAACCGACGAACGACCTAATTGCAAGCTTCCCAGGTTTTGCCCGGCGCGGGCATAGACAGGGAGCGGGGAAGCTGTTACAATTAAGACGCTAGGAAAGAGGAAAAACTCCCAATCATCCATGGAGGTGCGAAGATGTTTGAATCTAGATGCGGCATTTGCTGTGAGCAGTGCCAGAGAAGGCAGAGCGTCTCCTGCCGGGGCTGCGTCCAAATGGACAAGCCCTTTTGGGGCGGCGAGTGCATGGTGAAGAGCTGCTGCGAGGATAGGGGCCTGGACCACTGCGGGCTATGCCAGGAGTTCCCCTGTCCACAGCTGTCTGCCATGGGCGCGGAGGAGGGGTTCGACCCGGCGCCGCGGCTGGAGAGCTGCCGCAAGTGGGCGGAAGAATGGAGCAGGGCAGGTGAGCGGCATGGGTGAGCTGTCCGGACTCCCAAACGTCGGAGCGGTATTGGAGCAGCAGCTCCAGGAGGCCGGGATCTCCACCGCCGCGCAGTTACATGCGCTGGGCAGCAAACAGGCCTGGCTCAAAATCAGGCAAATTGACAGCTCCGCTTGCCTGCACCGGCTGTACGCCCTGGAGGGGGCGATCCAGGGCGTGAAAAAAAGCCAGCTTCCGCCGGAGGTCCGGGCGGAGCTGCTGGAATTCTTCCGGGCGCAAACAAAATAGGGCCTGTGGGCAGAATACATAAAAAGGATGGTTCGGCATGAAAATTGACCGGCTCATCGGCATACTCTCCATTTTGCTGCAGCGGGACCAGGTTTCCTCCCAGTATCTGGCGGAGACCTTCGAGGTATCCCGGCGGACCATCCTGCGGGATGTGGAGACGCTGTCCCAGGCTGGAATTCCCATTCTGACCACCCAGGGCCAGAAGGGCGGCATCTCTATTTTAGGGGGCTATAAGCTGGACCGCGCGCTGTTCACGCCCCAGGAGATGCAGGCGATTCTGGCGGGCCTGCGTAGCCTGGACAGCGTATGTGGGACCGGCCGCTACCGGCAGCTGGGGGAAAAGCTATGGGCGGGCGGCTCCAGCGTGCTGGCATCCCCCGGTTCCATCTGCATTGATTTGGCTTCCTGGTACAAGACGGACCTGGCGCCGAAGATCGCGCTGCTCCAGGAAGCCGTAGAGGCGCGGGAGACCGTCAAATTTGTCTATTGCAGCCCCGGTGGGGAGCGTACCCGGACGGTGGAGCCGAACCTTCTGGTATTCCAGTGGTCGTCCTGGTATCTGTGGGGCTACTGCCGCTTGCGACAGACCCACCGCCTGTTCAAGCTCAACCGGATGCTGGAGCTGGAAAAGGGCGGGGAGCAATTCCCGCCCCGCCGGACGCCTCCGCCGGATTTGTCTGCGGAGCGGGTTTTCCCGGACCGCTTTCCCGTGCGGGTCCGGTTTACACCCTCCCAGAAGTGGCGGCTGGTGGATGATTTCGGCGTGAACAGTTTTCAGGAGCAGGCGGACGGGTCGCTGCTGTTTCAGTTTGATTTTTCTGACCGGGAGCATCTGTTCCGCTGGCTGACCAGCTTCGGCCCGGAGGCGGAGCTCCTGGAGCCGGCGGAGCTGCGGGAAGCGTATCTGGACCAAATCCGAGGAATTCTGCGGCGGTATACGCAAACATGACAGACAGCTGTCATATTTTGCGTGGTATACTCAAAGCATCTGAGACAGGAGGTGCGGTATGGCTTCTCAAAAGGAGTTTGTCGATTATGTCGCGGAGCAGATGCAGGAGGCGGGCGTAATCACCAGCCGGAAGATGTTTGGGGAATACGGCCTGTATTGCGACGGAAGAATCTTTGCCGTGATTTGTGACGACCAGTTATTTGTAAAAATTACGGAGGCGGCGCAACGGCTCTGGCCGGAGCTGCCGGCGGCGCCGCCCTATGCAGGCGGTCCGCCCTATTTTCTGGTGGAAAATGTGGATGACCGGGCGTTTCTGACCAGGCTCACGGTGGAGACCTGCCAGGCGCTGCCGCCCGTGAAACCGAAGACAAGCAAAGGAGGGAGAAAGAGCCGTGGAAAAGCTGGACTATAAAAAGGCGTATCCGGACCTATATCTGCCCAAAACCAGCCCGTCCATTGTGACGGTGCCGGAGATGACGTTTCTGATGGTGGACGGCAGAGGCAATCCCAATACCAGCCCCGCCTACCAGGCTGCGTTGGAGGTGCTGTACGGCCTGTCCTACGGCATTAAGATGAGCAAACTCGGCAACCGCCAGCCGGCGGGGTACTTTGAATATGTGGTGCCGCCGCTGGAGGGCCTTTGGTGGACGGAGGAGGGGGAATACGACGGCAAGGGCTTCCTGGATAAGGATAGCTTCTGCTGGACCGCCATGATCCGGCAGCCGGAATTTGTGACCCAAGAGGTCCTGGAGGTGGCCCGGCAGGGGCTACTGCGTAAGAAACCGGATTTGGACCAGAGCGGAGCCCGGCTAAAGCGGTTTACAGAGGGTCTGTGCTGCCAGGTGCTGCACGTGGGACCGTATGACGACGAGCCCGCCACGATAGAAAGGCTGGAGCAATTTTGCCGGGAGGCCGGCTACCGGCAGGACTTTTCGGAGAGCCGCCGGCACCATGAGATTTATTTAGGGGACCCCAGGAGAACCGCGCCGGCGCGGCTGCGCACGGTGATTCGGCATCCGGTCCAGAAGGAGGAACGATGATGAAATACCAATGCCCTGTGATTGCAGTCCGGGATATAGAACGCGCTAAGGCCTTTTACCAGGATATTTTGGGGCAGGAGGTGGAACTGGATTTGGGCAAAAACGTGTCATTCCGGGACGGCCTGGCGCTGCAGGAGGATTTCGCCTGGCTCACCGGGGTGCCCGCTGATTCCGTTCTGGACAGGCCCCATAATATGGAGCTGTATTTCGAGACGGAGGCGTTCGACGCGTTTTTGGAGCGGCTGGCCGCGCACCCGGAGGTGCGGCAGGTGCATCCCCCCAAGCGCTACCCCTGGCAGCAGAGAGTGGTCCGTCTTTACGACCCGGACGGACACATGGTGGAGGTTGGTGAATCCATGGAGTATCTGGCCAGAATGTATGTGGCCCAGGGCTACACGGTGGAGCAGACCGCGGAGCTGATTCAGCATCCGGTAAAATTTGTAGAAGACGCAACTAGGGCGGAACGTGAATGAACACGTTCCGCCCTAGCGCGCGCTGGGAAAGAAAATTGAAACCCCTCTTTTCCAACGAGGGAAGCCGAGCGCCTGTGCCGTGGTGCTCTCTTGTCTCCCTCACCCTATATGTGTCTTCAGCAAGCCAAAAGAGGACATAAAAAACAAATTTTTTTAAAAAATTTTTTAAAGCCACCAATTTCGGGGCCTGGGACGGTGAAATTTGCTCCTCGGTCAGAAGCCAAGAGCCGCCTTTAGAGACGCAAACCCGCCTTAATGACATAGGGCGTGCCAACCGTATGACCGACGGGGGGCGTAATGGTGCGCTTCGCGCGCCCGGGGAACGGCCAACGGTCGTTCCCTACAACCGCATGATTGGCAGGGGGTCCTGTAGGGGCGCGCTTTGCGCGCCCGGGAAGCGACCAAAGGTTGTTCCCTACAACCAAATGATTAGAAGGGGATTCGTAGGGGCGTGCTTTGCACGCCCGGGGAACGGCCAACGGTCGTTTCCTACAACCGCATGTCGGCAGGGTTCCCGTAGGGGCGCGCTTTGCGCTCCTGCGGAACGACCAACGGTCGTTCCCTACAACCGCATGTCGGAAGGGGTTCCTGTAGGGGCGTGCTTTGCACGCCCGGGGAAGGGCCATACAACTGGTACATTGCCTGCCCGCCAGAAACGCAACCGGGCCGGAACGCGGCGTCGCCACATCCCGGCCCAGCGCTGGGGACTATAAAAAGCGGCTGCTTTATGCCCCTCTACACAAGTAACCGCTCTTTATCAAGAAAAGAGAACTCTAGGTCGCCCTGATTTTGCTGGCGAAGATCGTGCGGGAATCGCTGACGCCGTCCTTGGCGGCGTACACCGTCACATAGGCCTGATAGTAGCGGCCCGCCACGCCCTGATAGCTAACGCTGGAAAGCCAACCTGACTTGTCTTGTTTCAGCATTGTCGAGTAATTTAAGTAGCTGAACCGCTTGATGGTAGTAAAAGTACTGCCGCCGTCCGTGGATTCTTGAAGCTGTACCGTCGTAGCGCCAATGCTATCCATGGGGCCAGTCCCGTATACCTCAAACCACACGGAGACGTTGCCGCCGCCATTTGCACGCATGTACGTAGAGTACGAACTCAGATATGCGCTGGCTTTTGCTGAGGCGGACGCCGTCGTCACAACAGGAGACAAACAAATTGCAAATAATAGAAGTACCGCTACCACACGGTTAACGCGCTTTGTCATATAGTTACTACCCCTTGTATATTGAATTAATCATCTTTTGCAGCTCTACCTGAGAAACATTGCCGGTGATCATGCATTCATACACGCCATTGTTCCACGCAGCACACAGACCGTTCGTATTCGCCATGATATAATGTTCGATACCGTTAACTACCGATACTGTTACCTCTGCGCTGTTTTTTTCAAAGGTTCTCATCCTACTAGAATCTAAAATTTCTACAATGGTAATTTCAATGATATTAGATTCAGATTTAGAATATGTAATTAAAAAACTTAACCCCACTGGTTCATCAAATACATCAATGTTTTTTAATTCATACCCCTCGGGAAACCACTTTGGAGCCAATGGCGTAGTAATCTGATAGGCATCTAGAGCATCCTGCAAACTGGAATAGGGACCGGCCACGACCGGCTTTGTCGAGGGGTCGCCGGGTCCAGAGCGACCTTCCTCATGGAAGAAAAAGACGTCCTGGAACCAATGTCCCACGGCCTGCCGGAAAGCGACTCCGCCAAGCGCATACGCCGTAACGGTGCCCACCAACAGAACCGCCGCGAAGATTGCCGCCACACGACCAAAAACCGCAATGGGCCTGCGGCGCTTTTTTGGGGGAACCGAGGTCTGCTGCTCCAAAGCGCTGCACAGGTCGATCCGCTTGCCGTCCGGCGTTGTGCCAAGCATGAGGTCCGCTGCAAACTCGGCGTCGTCCTCGTCAAAATTGTAAAGCGACGCGCCGATGCCCGGGTTGGAGAGATAATTCTTCTGGAAGGCTTGCCACGCGGCCTGCACGTCCGGAAGACTCTGGGTCTGCGCCTGTTCTTCTCTTTTCGCGATCACCCCCGCAATGTACGCAATCGTGTCCGAATCGAGTTCGCCGTCGCAATCCAGCCGTGCCTCTAGCTCTAAGATGGCGTTCAGCGACTCGGTGCTCATCCGATCGTAGACTTCGTACCGATTATGGAACTCGTTGTTTTCTGGCATGTAGTTTCCCCCCTTACACTATATGTGTTTCCACAACACGAAAAGTGGACACGGCTTCCTGAAAAAAAGTCCCACTTTGTCACTCATTTTCGTCTTGCTCCTGCTCGTCATGCTCCTGCAGGGCCTTTTTGATCCGCTCCTTCAGTCGTTGGATCCGTTTTTTGCAGGCCTCCAGGGATATGCCGAATTCCTCTGCGGTCTGACCTATGGTATAGCCGTCCAACGCCACCCGCGTGAGCATCTCGAACTCCTCATGGGTCATCAGGTTGTAAAAGAAGATTTCCGGGTCGATTGCCTGCTCAAAGGTCAGCGTGTCGGGGAATCCCTCCAAGCTCATCAGATTGACCATTGTGCCGTTGAGCCTGGCCCGAGCGCGGTTCATGTTTTTCACCACGTTTCTGAGGATTGCCACTATGTAACCCGGGGGATTGTCCGAACTTCTGACTTTGTCCAGCTTTTCGCAAACAACCTCAAAGGTACACTGCACCGCCTCCTCCGCCATGGAATTGCTACTGGTCAGCTTCCTCGCAAAGACATACATGGAATGAAAACACTGGGTATACAGCTCCTCTACATAACGACTTTCTTCTTCATTTAGCGCCATCTTCAGCCTCACCCTCTCCTTAATAAGCTACCAACTTCGGTTGTTTTCTCTCAAGTCTAGTATAGTCTGAATTTTCCTTTCGCGCAAGAGCTCTTTTTAAGTTTTTTTCGCAAATTTAGCGGTTGTTTGCGGAAAAAAGAAAAAATACGCCGCCTTTTTGCGCTTCCAATTAAATAGCTCCCATTTAATACCATGTCCCCAAAGTCGTATTTGGGGACATCTTTAAGAAAAAAGGGATAATTTGGTTGGCAACCCAGGGGTCTGGCAGGCATCTTGCCAGGAGAAAGGAGCGCGTATGGAAAAGAGCAGCGTTTTTATTGGTTCCTCGAAAGAGGGCAGGCAAATCGCGGAGAAGGTCCAACGGGCGCTGGCGGAGGCGGCGGAGTGCACCCTTTGGTGCGGCAACTTTTTTGATCTTAACGTCTCCGCTTTCGATAACCTGTGCAAAAAGGCGGTTATGTTCGACTTTGCCATTTTAGTGGCTACGAAGGACGACAAAGCCTTCA
This sequence comes from uncultured Eubacteriales bacterium, assembly GCA_958402445.1. GTDB lineage: Bacteria > Bacillota > Clostridia > Oscillospirales > Oscillospiraceae > Faecousia. Next base: position 65,385 of record CATXTO010000004.1, on the reverse strand, counting down.
TTCGGAAAAAGCGATACCCGGTGATGCGGGATAACGTCCTGTTTGAATACGGACTGTTTACCGGCACCATCGGGCGGAAGCGTACCTTTATTCTGTTGGAGCAGGGCGTGCGGATTCCCTCCGACTGGGCCGGGATCACGGTGTCTTTTTTTCAAAAGGACGACGGCCTGTCGGCGTTCTGCGAGCAAATAAAGCGGAAGATTTTCGAGGAGTGCACCATGTCCCGGATATCCCTGCTGCCCTCCACATCCAGCGCCATTGGATACTATACCAATTTTTTGCAGCCCCTGTGCGCCGTGCTGCAGCGGGAGAAGGAAATCGCCGTGGCGGGGGCCCGATACCCCTTTGAGGCCGGCCAAAATCAGATCGTCATTTTAGTGCCGCCGCAGCTCCAGACGGACCTCAAAACCCGGATGGAACGCCTGACGGAGCAGCACGGTCTGCAAAACGTCACAATACCCGCGCTCCACGGCACCCTGCGAGCCTATACGGCCTACAGCGCGGAGGAGGGGAGGTTCCACATCGTGGATCTGCCCCTGTGTCTGAGTACCTCCAAAATTGCTGTGGGCCTGTTCCTGGGTCAGGACTTCCTGGGCCGGCCGGAGCAGTTCGTGCAATGCGAGCGGCGGGAAATCTCAAATTTTTTTACCACGCTGCAGAATCTTGTGCAGGAAAACGCCTACGCGTCCAGCGTGGTCGTCTTCGTCCAGGAGAGCCAGTTCGCGGCGCGGGTCCCCGCGCGCTGCTGAATCGCACCCGGGTGGGGGTAAGCGGGGCCTGCGCCGCACTTTATGGCAGGGCGCTTACAGGGAAACCGACTACGCCGCCGCGAAAGGGGAGCAGGGCTTGCATGCGTTGGTCCGCTTCAATCAGAAAGAAACTGGGCGGCTTCCTCATACAAACGCCCAACTTCCGCCACCTGCTGAGAAAGGGCGGTTCTGAACGCTTTGTTTAATAAAGCGGTTCTGTCTTGTTCAAAGAAATAGCCGCCTTGCAGTTCAATCAGCTTCTCAAAGGCCTCCTTTTCTTTTTTAAATAAGAGCCGTAACCCTTTGATTTGCGCAGACAGTTCCGGGCCTAATTCCAAGGCCCTTGCCAGATAGGAATCCATATAGTGCATATTCGTCCCTGTTTGTACAACACAGCTCCGATAGGTGTCCAGCGGTTGCACAAGCTGCTCTTCCTTTTGAAAGTATGCATCGCATAGCAGGGAATCCGCCCAGGCGTCAAATGCCTTCTTGCCGAAGGAAACTTCAGCAGTGGATTGCATGGACGCCAGTGCTGGGAAGTTCAAAATGGATCTCTTGATATTCTCACCGATTGTTTGCCGATCCTTTTTCTGCCCGAAAAAGATCAATGCCTCGGAATGCTCCAAGCCGTCTCGCACTTGAAAATAATTCTCCGAAAACACGTGATCGAATATTTTGTCTTCTGTCGTTTCACCGGTAAACTGGGACCAGCCGATCAAGACTTCGCCATTGTCGGAATAGCCGCAGATAATCGAGCATACCGGCGGCCCCACGATTCCAAAAGTCAATACAGGCAAGCCCTTGTCGATGGATTCCACAATCCTTTTTGTATATTCAGCTTTGTTATTTTGAATTTCCCTGCGGGTTATATAGGAATAATCGTAACCGCAAGCGTCAAAGGCGTATTGAATGGGAAGCTGTGTATCTTTGCATACATTTGAGTAGGAGTCGTTATAGCGCCATTTTGGTTCCAGCCATATCTGCGTAAAAAAATCCCCTGTCACACCGGCAAAAAAAGAAAAGTCATAGGCCTTTTCTTCGTTCAGCGCGGACATCGCGGAACACATACAGCTTGGAAACATATAGTTTTCCGCCCTGTTTTCATATAGCTTTTCCACGTTCGGTATCAGTCTGCGAGACATAATAAAGCCACCTTCCACATTGATTTGTATATTCATGGGAGAAAAGTAGTTCACTTTGCCGGAAAACTTTTGAACGGCGGACGGCGTCACCCCGTGAAAGCGAGTAAACGCCTTTGTAAAGCTTTCCGGCGATTCATAACCAAATTTCAACGCCGCATCAATCACCTTGATTCTACTCGTTGCAAATTCTTCTCCGGCAAGCGAGAGTCTGCGGTTCCGGATGTAATCACTAACGGTAAAGCCCGTTACAATCCGGAATATTTTTTGAAAATAAGCGCTGGATGTAAACATGCTTTTTGCGACCATTTCGGCGTTGAGGTTTTCCAGCAAGTGGTCCTCTATATAGTTCAGCGACTTCTGTACGATGTTGATCCAGTTCATATCATCCCTCCTTGCTACCTATTGTACCAGCTATATGAAAACCTGTCCTGTTTTTTTATGACAACATGTGTCCGGGATATCGATGCATTTGGTTTTTGCGAAAAGAGCTGGAATATCCAATTTCAAAAAATTCCTTGTATATTGGGTCCAAACGCCATGCGTTTTTGGATAAAAAAGCGCCCGAGGTCATAACCCCGGGCACAAAATGATTTCTTATTTTTCTACCTTTTCAAATTCCTTTTTTAATTTCTCCAGCGCCTTTTTCTCCAGACGGGATACATAGGACCGGCTGATGCCGCATTGAAGCGCAACCTCCCGCTGGGGGAGCGGTGCGCGGCCGTCGAGTCCATATCGCAGGGTTAAAACCTTGCGCTCCCGTTCGTCCAGGACCTGGGTGATGAGCTGCCGGAGCTGCCGGGTGCTCTCCCGGGTACTGATCTGGTCAAATAGGTCGTCGTCTTCACAAACCACGTCCATGAGGGAGAGGGCGGTCCCATCCTTGCCGGTTTCAATATAATCTGACAGAGATACATCCGTGGCACTTTTCTTTTGACTGCGGAAGTACATGAGAATTTCATTTTCTACACACCGGGCCGCATAGGTAGCCAACCGAATTCCTTTGCTCTGGTCAAAGGTGGACACGGCCTTGATTAACCCAATGGTGCCGATGGAAATCAAGTCCTCCTGGTCCGAAGCCTGGGCGTAGTATTTTTTCATGATATGTGCCACCAGCCTGAGGTTTCGCTCAATCAGGACGTTTCGGGCCTCTAGGTCTCCTGCCGCCGCACGCTCTAGGTACTCCCGCTCTTCTTTTGCTGTTAGAGGCTTCGGAAAGCTGCCTGAGCTGAGGCGGAGGGAATAGAGCATGCTGCTCAGCATAAGCCACGCCGCAGCAGAGATCATTTCCTCACCTCCGTATTAACACTCTATTCCCGACTGCAAGTCCCCATGTATGCCGATTTCCGACGGGACAGGCCAAAAATCATGGAGCGGAGCCGCATGTCGGAATCCCGGCGGGGCAACCCGATCCCGGGGTGTGGCGTACGTCCCTTGCATTCCATGGAAAAAAAGAGAATTCCCCCCTTTTTTTATTCGGGATTTGTGTGTATAATAAAAAGAACTTTGATTTGCAGAAAACCGAGGACTGTACCGCCGCCTGCAGGCAATGGCGCAGTAAAATGAGCGCATGCCAAAGGGCAGGCCTCAGCAATCGCGTTTTTTAGATACCATATAAAAATAAAAGGATTGATTGCAATGGAGCATGAACAAAACGATGCCGTGACGAATGACCAGGAGGAAGCCGTACCGATTTCTCAGGAGGAATCCACATCCACCAAAAAGAAAAAGGGCTCCTTTGCAGTGGACTGCTACACGCTTCTTCATGATTTGGTGTACATTTTAGCTTTTGTGACCATATTTTTTGTATTTGCGCTGCGGGTGGTTTCGGTTTCCGGCTCGTCTATGTACCCGACGCTGGTGGATCGAGATTATGTCACGCTGCTCAGCAATGTTTTTTACCGCGATATTGAACCGGGCGATATTGTGGTTGCCCGTGTCCCTACTTTTGACGAGGAGCCCATTGTCAAGCGGGTCATCGCCACAGCGGGGCAGACGGTGGATATTGATTTTGAGCAGGGCGTCGTCTATGTGGACGGCGCGGCTTTGGAAGAAGACTATATTTTTGAGCCGACGCATAATCAATTTTACGAGCGGGGCGTTACGTTCCCGCTGACGGTGGACCAGGGTCATGTCTTCCTTTTAGGGGATAACCGAAACGACTCCTATGACAGCCGCTTATCCCTGATCGGACAGGTGGATACCCGTTATGTTCTGGGAAAGGTTGTGTTTTTGATGCTGCCCGGCTATGACGAGCGGACGCAGACCCGGACCTTTGGGCGCATCGGTGTGATCTCTTGAAGCGGATGTCAGACGAAATAGGAGCGAAGCTATGACAGAACAGCAAGGGCCCGGCATTCAGTGGTACCCGGGTCATATGACCAAAACGCGTCGGCAGATGGAGCAGGACCTCAAGCTGGTGGACGCGGTGTGTGAGCTGCTGGACGCCAGAATTCCGGTTTCCAGCCGGAATCCGGACCTGGCTGCCATCTGCAAGGAAAAGCCCCGTCTAATTCTTCTGAACCGAATGGATTTGGCGGACCCGGCGGTGACCCAGGCCTGGTGCAGGGCGTTCCGCCGGCAGGGCCTGAAGGCCATTGCCACGGACTGCAAAAGCAGGAAAGGGGTTTCCGCTTTTGCCCCCGCGGTACGGGAGCTTCTGGGAGAGAAGCTCCGCCGCAACGCGGAAAAGGGGCAGAACCGCCCCTTAAAGGTGATGATTGTGGGGATACCCAATGTGGGGAAGTCCACGCTGATCAACCAGATTGCAGGTCGGAAGGGAGCCAAGGCGGAGAACCGGCCTGGCGTAACCCGGGGCAAGCAGTGGATTACGGTGGAGGAAGGACTTCTGCTTTTGGATACGCCCGGCATTCTGTGGCCCAAGTTTGAGGACCCCGAGGTGGGGCTCCGGCTGGCATACACCGGAGCGGTGAAGGATGATATTCTGGATATAGAGGGCCTTGCGGCGCATCTGATGCAAATGCTCTGGCGCCGCTACCCCCAGGCTGTGAGGGCCCGGTATAAGCTGGAGGACCTGCCGGAGGACGCAACGGGGATTGCGCTTCTGGAGGCGGCCGGCCGGAAGCGGGGCTTCCTGCTGCCCCGGGGCGAGATCGACTTGGAGCGCATGGCCCGGGTGCTGTTGGAGGAGTTCCGCGGCTCCAAGCTGGGGCGTTTCAGCCTGGAAGCGCCAGAGGAGGATGTATGAGCGAGAGCAGAGATTTATGGGAGATAGAGCGGGCCTGCTTTGCCGCCGGCGCACGGACCATCTGCGGCGTGGACGAGGCGGGGCGGGGACCCTTGGCGGGACCTGTTTGCGCCGCGGCGGCGATCCTTCCCAAAGACCTGGTCCTTCCCGGACTGGACGACTCCAAGCGGTTATCTGACAAACGGCGGCGAGAGCTGTTTGTCGAGATTCGGGCAAAGGCGGAGGCCTTCGGCGTGGCCTTTGCCACCGAGGAAGAGATAGACCAATATAATATTTTGCAGGCCACGTTCTTAGCCATGCGGCGGGCGGTGGAGCAATTGGCGGTGCGCCCGGACCTCATTTTGCTGGACGGGAACCGGGAAACAGAGTTTGGCATTCCGGTCAAGACCCTGGTGCGGGGGGACAGCCGCAGCGCCAACATTGCCGCCGCCTCCATCCTGGCCAAGGTGACCCGGGACGACCGGATGCTGGAACTGGCGGCGCAGTACCCGCAGTACGGATTTGAGGTACATAAGGGCTATGGGACCAAGCGGCATTATGCGGCACTGCGGGAGTTCGGGCCCTGCCCCATCCATAGGCAAAGCTTTTTAAAAAAATTCTATGAAAACGAATGACCGGCCCGCCATGACCGGGTCCTGGGGAGAGATGCTTGCGGCGGCATATCTGCGGAAAAAACGGTATGAAATTTTAGCCGCCAATTACCGCTGCCGGTTTGGAGAAATTGATTTAATTGCCCAAACCCCGAATTACGTGGTCTTCGTTGAGGTGAAGCTGCGCAAAAGCGACCGGTTTGCCGACGCTGCGGAGTTTGTTGACCGGAGGAAGCAGGAGAGGCTCCGCACCACCGCTCAGCTTTGGCTCTGCCAGCACCCTACGACATTACAGCCCCGGTTTGATGTCATTGAAGTTTACGCCCCGGCCGGGCTGCGGACCCGAAAGCCGGAAATCCATCATATGGAGGACGCTTTTGTATGAACTATTCCGTGTTTGATCTGCACTGTGATACGGCCATGAAGATTCTGGAGACCGATATCCCCGGCAGGCTCTCCGAAAACGAAGGGCATGTGGATTTCCGGCGGGGGCTGGAGCTGCCTGGCTATGCCCAGTTTTTTGCCTTTTGTACTTATCCGGGTATGCCGGAGGCGGCGGGGCGCCCAATCCCTCAGGTGCTGAAGACTGCGGTCGAGTATTTCTTACAGCAGTTGTCGGAGAATCAGGGACGTGCCGCCCAGGCCCGGTCTGCGGCGGAGGTGGAGCGTGTGGCGGCGGCAGGGAAAGCGGCCACGCTTTTATCCCTGGAGGGTCCCGCAGGAATCGACTTCGACGAGGGCCGGCTGGAGGACCTGTACCAACTGGGGTTCCGTATGACTACCCTGACCTGGAATGAGGAGAATCCTTTGGCTGGCTCCCATATGACCGGCGGGGGCCTGACGGAGCGGGGGAAGGCCTATGTGCGGCGCGCCCAGGCGTTGGGCATGCTGATGGACGTCAGCCACCTCAGTGAGCAGGCGTTTTGGGGACTTTTGGACGTTACACAGGGCCCTATCGTAGCCTCCCATTCCAACAGCCGCAGCGTATGCAGTGTGAGCCGAAATCTGACGGATCGGCAGTTCCAGGCCATCTGCCAGACAGGCGGTGTGGTGGGGCTGAACCTGTTCACCGGTTTTTTGGGAGAGGAACCGGTGACGCTGGAGGCGGCCTGCAATCATATTTTGCATTGGCTGGAGCTGGGCGGGGAGAAGAATGTGGCGCTTGGCGGGGACTTGGACGGCTGTGACAGCTTGCCTTTGGACTTTGCCGGCGTGGAAGACTACCCGGACCTGGCCAGGGCGCTGGAGGTCCGGGGGGTACCCGCATCGGTGCTGAAGGATTTATTTTGGAATAATGCCATGAGGGTGTTGCAATCATGCTGTACGTGACGACCTTAGACCGTTCCGCCACGTTTACCGCCCAGGCAACGCTGGAGAAGGCGGCGGGCCCTGATGGAGGGCTTTTTGCGCCCTTTTCTCTGCCACACTACACGGGGAAGTCGTTGCGGGCCCTGCTGGAACAGCCTTTTTGGGACTGCACGGCTGCGGTTTTAAATCAGTTTTTTCCTCTGCGATTATCTGGTAAGGCGCTGCAGGGCGGTGAGCTAGAGACCCCGGAAATCGTGCTGATCCGGCATAAAATTGCGGTGGCGGAGCTTTGGGACCATAAAACAGGCTCCTTTCGGGGCCTGCAGGCGTTGTTGCTAGATCAAATGGGCTGCCGCAGCCGGACGCAGGAGTTGTGGCCCATGGTGGCAATGGATGCGGCGCTGCTGTTTGGTCTTTATGGAGCTCTGAGCAAAAGCGGCTGGATCGCACTGGGGGAACCGGTGAATTTAGCTGTGGCATCGGGGGAGTTTACGACGCCCATGGCGGCCTGGTATGCCAGAAGGATGGGCTTGCCCCTGGGCACGGTCATCTGCGTGTGTAACGAAAACGGCGCTCCTTGGGAGCTGCTGCATCGGGGGGAGCTCCGCGCGGAGGAGTCTTCGGTTGCCACCGGCCTGCCGCTGTTGGACGTGGGGCTGCCCTGCAATCTGGAGCGTCTGATTTTTGAGACGCTGGGCCCGCAGAGCGTCGCGGCCTATTGCATGGCCAGGCGGCGCAAAGGGATGTTTTCTCTGGACCCGGAGCAGCAGGCGGCGCTGCGGGAGGGCTTTGCCGTGAGTGTGGTGGGCGAAGCTCGAGCGAAAAACCTGATTCCGCATCTATACCATACCGCAGATTACATGATGAGCCCGTACACGGCTCTGATCTACAACGGGCTAATGGATTTTCGATCCCTGGAGGGGGAGGGAATGCCGGCGCTGCTGCTGGCGGAGGAGAGTCCCTTGATCTGGGGCGGGGACGTGCTGGCCGCGCTGGGAATACCTGTGGAGAATATCGTGGCGCAGATTGCTGCGCTACAGGAGCAGGCACAGGCGCGCAGGAGAGGATAACAGATGGCGCTCTACGCAATTGGAGATTTGCACCTGTCGTTAGGCGGCGACAAGCCCATGGATGTGTTTGGCGGAGCCTGGACCGGGTATGTGGATAAGCTTCGTGACGGAATGGCGTGCATTGGTCCGGAGGATACCACCGTTTTGCTGGGAGATTTGAGCTGGGGTATGGACCTGGACCGGGCCCGCGCGGATTTTGCATGGATCGCGGCGATTCCGGGTCGGAAAATTTTGCTGAAGGGAAACCATGACTACTGGTGGACCACGGCCACGAAATTTTATCGGTTTTGTGCGGTCAACGGGTTTGAAAATCTGTTTCTTTTAAATAATAATTGTTATACCTACGGCGAACTTGCAATCTGCGGGACCCGGGGCTGGTTTTTTGAGGAGGAACGCAGCGGCGCCCATGACGAAAAGGTCTTCCGACGGGAGCTGCTGCGGTTGGAGGCCTCGCTTCAGGCGGCGGGGGACCGGGAGAAGCTTTGCTTTCTCCATTATCCGCCTCGTTATCGCGGATACGACTGCCCGGAAATTTTGGCTCTGCTCCAGCAGTATGGTGTGCGGCGCTGCTATTATGGGCATCTGCACGGAGACAGTCACAAGCTGGCTATGGAAGGACTCTGGGATGGTGTCGAGTTTCACCTGCTGTCGGCAGATTATCTGCGCTTTCGTCCAGCCCGGATTCTTTCGGAAAATGGAAAGAAAATGGTGGACAATCCGGCGGGAATTTGCTAGAATAGGACGGATACTTAAAATGCGGGAGCAGTCCCGCAATGCTGGCGAATCCCAATACGATGGCCGTGATACGGCCGACCATATAGGAGGATTAACAACATGAACGTGAAGCAGTTGGATCGGGAAGGCTCCAAGGCAAAGGTTGTTGTAGAACTGGACAGAGAGCTCCTGGAGAGCGGTGTGAACAAGGCCTATCTGAAGGCGCGCAAGGACATTCAGCTGCCCGGCTTTCGGAAGGGAAAGGCTCCCCGCAAGCTGATCGAGTCGATCTACGGGGCCCATGTTTTTTACGAAGATGGGATTGAGGAGATTTTTCCGCAGATCTACCAGTTTGCCATTGTGGAGCAGGAGTTAAAGGCGATCGGCCGTCCGAGCCTGTCCGATATGCAGATCGCGGACGACGGAGTCGTGACCCTGACCATTGAGACCGACTTGTATCCGGAGGTCACCTTGGGCCAGTATAAAGGCCTGGAGGTAGAACGTGTGGAAGCTGCTGTTTCCGAGGAGGAAGTGGAGGCAGGGCTGGATCATATGGCCAAGAATGTGGCAAGTGTGGAGACTGTAGACCGTCCGGCTGCCTTGGGGGATACCGCAAACATTGATTTTGAGGGCTTTGAAAACGGCGTGGCGTTTGAAGGCGGCAAGGGGGAGGCCTACGATTTAAAGTTGGGCTCAGGCTCCTTCATCCCCGGATTTGAGGAGCAGGTCGTGGGCATGTCCGCCGGCGAGGAAAAGGAGATTGATGTGACCTTCCCGGAGAGCTATCACGCCAAGGAGTTGGCCGGTAAGCCTGTTTTATTCCACGTCAAGGTTAACAAGGTCACTGTGGACATCATCCCGGAGAAAGACGACGAGTTTGCCAAGGATGTCTCAGAATTTGACACCCTGGAGGAGTTAAAAGCCGACATCCGGGCTAAAAAGCTGGAGGAGAAAAACAAGGCCATTCAGAGCGCCTTTGAAAACGCTGCCGTGGAGCAGGCTGCCGCAAACACAGAGGTGCAGCTTCCGGAGGCTCTGATTGAGGAAGAGCTGGACCGGCAGATGAACAATTTTGCTTATCAGCTTCAAAACAGCGGCATGACAGTGGAGCAGTACGCCAAGATGATGGGCGGCGACCTGTCCGGCATGCGCAAGGCCATGCGCCCCGGCGCGGAAAAGCAGGCCAGAGTGGACGTGACGCTGGAAAAAATCAAAGAGGCCGAGAGCTTGGAGGCTTCCGAGGAAGAGGTGGAGGCGGAATATCAGAAGCTGGCCGAAACCTACGAGATGGAGCTGGATAAGGTCAAGAGTATGGTGAGCGCGGAGACGCTGCGACAGGATTTGTTGACCCGGAAGGCCGTAAAGATCATTGTGGACTCCGCCGTGGCGGTTGCGCCGAAGGCAAACGAGCAGGAAGAGGAAGCCAAACCTGAGGAATAATCCCAGCAGAAACCGGTTAGAATGTTTCAGCTTGGAAAGGAGATAGCACCATGAGTTTAGTACCCTATGTTGTGGAACAGACCAGCCGCGGCGAGCGGAGCTATGACATTTTCTCCCGCCTGCTCAATGACCGCATTATTTTCCTGGCGGAGGAGGTAAACGATACCACCGCCAGCCTGGTGGTGGCCCAGCTTCTGTACCTGGAGGCACAGGACCCGGACAAGGATGTTCAATTTTATATTAACAGCCCAGGCGGCAGTGTGTCGGCGGGCATGGCGATTTATGATACCATGCAGTACATCAAATGTGATGTGGCTACCATCTGCGTTGGTATGGCCGCCTCCATGGGGGCGCTAATTCTGTCCTCCGGCACGAAGGGAAAGCGGATGGCGCTGCCCAACGCCGAAATTATGATTCATCAGCCCTCCGGCGGCGCCCAGGGGCAGGCCACGGATATTGAGATTCAGGCTAGGCGGGTGATGGAGATGAAGCAGCGCCTAAGTAAGATTTTGGCGGACAACACCGGTAAGAACCTGGAGACGGTTTTGGCAGACTGCGAACGGGACCACTTTATGACGGCGGAAGAGGCCACCGAATACGGCCTGGTGGATAAGGTGATTTACCACCGTTAAGCGACTTTTTCGGAAAGAAAGGATTCAATCCCATGCCTAGACGCGATGAACAGGGAATCCGCTGCTCCTTTTGCGGCAAACGGGAGACGCAGGTGGAGCGGATGATCTCCGGTCCCGGCGTATATATTTGCAGTGACTGCGTACGGGTTTGCAGCACGCTGCTCAATGACGAGTATGCGCCGGTGCCCACCGGGAAGCTGCGGGTACCGGAGACTCTGCCTACCCCAATGGAAATCAAAACCTTCATGGACGGCTACATTGTGGGTCAGGAAGAGGCAAAAGTCGCCTTATCTGTGGCGGTGTATAACCACTACAAGCGGATTTATTTTGGAACAAATTCCGACGTAGAGCTGCAAAAAAGCAACATTTTGTTGATTGGGCCTACAGGCTGCGGGAAGACTCTGTTTGCCCAAACCCTGGCGAAGATCTTAAATGTGCCGTTTGCCATCGCCGACGCCACTACACTGACGGAAGCCGGTTATGTGGGCGATGACGTGGAGAATATTTTGCTGCGGCTGCTGCAAGCGGCGGATTTTGACATTGATTTGGCCGAGCGCGGGATTATTTACATCGATGAGATGGATAAAATCGCCCGAAAGAGCGAAAATACTTCTATTACAAGGGACGTTTCCGGAGAGGGCGTGCAGCAGGCCCTTCTAAAAATCGTAGAGGGAACGGTTGCCAGCGTGCCACCCCAGGGCGGGCGGAAACACCCGCAGCAGGAAATGATTCAGATCAATACGTCAAGCATTCTATTTATCTGCGGCGGGGCGTTTGACGGTCTGGATAAAATTATTGAATCGCGGACAGACCGTTCGGCCATTGGCTTCGACTCGCCGGTGGAGAGCCGGCGGAAGCGGGATTTGGGAAAGCTGTTCGCCCAGGTTCAGCCCCATGATTTGCTGAAATTCGGCATGATTCCGGAGCTGGTGGGCCGGCTTCCGGTGATCACTTCTCTGGAGAGTCTGTCTAAAGAGGATCTGATTCGGATTTTGACAGAGCCGAAAAACGCGCTGGTCCGGCAGTATCAGAAGCTCTTTGACTTGGATCATGTGGAGCTCACCGTGGAGCCGGAGGCCCTTGCGGTCATTGCGCAGAAAGCTGTGGACCGGCAGATCGGCGCCCGAGGCCTGCGCGCGGTTATGGAGGAGATCATGATGAAGATCATGTATGAGATTCCCTCTGATCTGGCGATTCAACGCGTTGTCATCACGGCGGAGTGCGCCCACGGGGGGAAACCCTTAATTGTGCGGGATGAAGCCCATCCCAGAGCGAAAACCAGGGTCCGCCCCGGCGCCTAGCCGCCGTTGTTTCATATAACGTGTGGGTAGGGGGCAGGTAGCTGTCCCCTCTTGCGCTACTATACGGCGTTTCGTGTACACGGCATTTCCCCGCGGCCTCCGGGCAATTTTCATACGAATGCGGAGAACGGGAAAGGAGAAGATTTCATGAGCGAAATTTTAATATCTGAGCAAATGCCGGTGCTGGCGCTTCGCGGGCTGACTGTATTTCCCCGGCAGATGCTCCATTTTGATGTGGGCCGAGAAAAGTCCATCCGCGCGCTGGAGCATGCAATGAAAGCGGACCAGCGAATCTTTCTTGTAACCCAGCGGGATATTCTAGATGACGAGCCTACGGAAAGGCAGTTATTTCCCATAGGCACGGTGGCCAAGGTCAAACAGGTTTTGCGGATGCAGGGGGACTTGGTCCGCATTTTAGTCGAGGGCGAGTACCGGGCCTGTGTTACGGAAATGACCAAGACGGAGCCCTGCCTATTCGGCCGGGTGGAATCCGTGGAGGAGCAGGACTGCGACCACGGTTCGCCCAAGGCGGAAGCCCTGATGCGGGAAGCGGTCGTCTTGTTCGATGAATTTCTGGACTTGCTACAGAAACCGGCGCAGGAGCTGCAGCTTCGCATTTTAGCTTCTCACGATCCGGGTTATATGGCCGACACCATCGGCCAGCACGCCACCTTCGGCTATACGGATAAGGCAAAGCTACTGGCACAGCTAAATCCGGTGCGCCGTCTGGATATGGCGGTGCGGCTTCTGCGTCACGAGCTGGAGATTTTGAAGCTGGAATCGGAGATGCAGGATAAGACCCGGGAGCAGATTGACAAGGGACAGCGGGACTATTATCTGCGGGAGCAAATGAAGGTCATTCGTACGGAGCTGGGAGAGGAAGACGACGAGGCGGAGGCGGAATCATACCGGCAGAGAATCCAGGCCCTGCAGCTTACTGCGGAGACGGAGGAGAAGCTTCTGAAGGATGTCGGCCGGCTGACCAAGCAGCCCTACGGATCTTCTGAGGGGGCTGTTCTGCGCGGCTATCTGGATACGATCCTTGAGCTGCCTTGGAATACCCGAACCAAGGAGCGACTGGATATGCAGGCCGCCCGCAAAATATTGGATGAGGATCATTTCGGCCTGGAGAAGGTCAAAGAGCGGATTTTGGAGATCCTGGCGGTGAAGAAGCTGGCGCCGGAGCTTCCGGGGCAGATCATCTGCCTGGTGGGGCCTCCCGGCGTGGGAAAGACCTCCATTGCCTATTCCATTGCCCGCTGCCTGAACCGAAAGATGGCCCGCATTTCACTGGGCGGCGTTCACGACGAGGCGGAAATCCGGGGACATCGGAAGACCTATGTGGGAGCCATGCCCGGCCGAATTATGACAGCCTTGGCTCAGGCCGGGTCCCGAAATGCGCTGCTGTTGCTGGATGAGGTGGACAAAATGGGGACGGATTACCGAGGCGACCCCTCCTCCGCTTTGCTGGAAGTCCTGGACGGAGAGCAAAACAGCACCTATCGGGATCATTATTTAGAAGTGCCCTTTGACCTGAGTGAATGTATGTTCATTACCACGGCCAATACCACTGAGACCATCCCCAGGCCGCTTTTAGACCGGATGGAGGTCATTGAGCTGGGCTCGTATACGGACGAGGAAAAGCTCATGATCGTCAAAAACCACCTGCTGCCCAAGCAGCTTAAGAAGCACGGTATCAAACGAAGCCAGCTCCGTTTAACCGATGATTGTATTCGGGAGATCATCACTTGCTACACCCGGGAATCCGGCGTGCGGAATCTGGAGCGGGAGCTGGGAGCGCTGTGCCGGAAGGCGGACATGCGCCTGGTGGAGGAGGATGCGCCTAAACGGCTCACCGTGACGGGAACCAACCTGGAGCAATTCCTGGGCGTGCGGAAATACCTACCGGATCAGATGCCGCCTACAGACCCGGTGGGACTGGTGACCGGTTTGGCATGGACCGCCGTAGGCGGCGAGACGTTGGAAGTTGAGGTTAACGTGATGGAGGGCTCCGGCAAACTAGAGCTCACCGGAAATCTGGGGGATGTGATGAAGGAGTCCGCCCACGCAGCTCTGAGCTATATTCGCTCCCGGGCGGAGGTCCTGGGCATTTCCGACGATTTTTATAAGACAAAGGATATCCATGTCCATTTCCCAGAGGGGGCGATTCCCAAGGACGGCCCTTCTGCAGGTGTGACCGTGTGTACGGCCATGGTCTCCGCGCTGCTGGACGCGCCGGTACGTCGGGATATCGCTATGACTGGGGAGATCTCCATTCGCGGCCGGGTGTTGCCCATCGGCGGCCTGAAGGAAAAAACCATGGCCGCCCTGCGGCACGGTGTAAAAACGGTCATCATTCCCCAGGCTAATCAGCGCGACTTGGAGGAGATCGATCAGACGGTTCGAAAGTCCCTTAATTTTATCACCGCAGCCCATGTGGATACGGTGCTGGAGACCGCTCTGACCTTGGAACGGCCGGTGAAGGGCCTTCCTGTGGCGGAAAAAGAGGACGCGCCCATCCCGGTGGAGGGCAAAAAGTCCAGGCGCAAGCCTGCGATCCGGCAATAGGAGGGGTTATGAACCTGCATAACGCGGTGTTTTCCCGGTCTGTTGCCACGCCTGCCCAGTTCCCCCGGGACGGCCTGCCCCAGGTTGCCTTTGCCGGGCGGTCCAATGTGGGCAAGTCCTCCGTCATCAACCGGCTGCTGTTGCGAAAAAATTTTGCCCGGGTCGGACAGCTTCCGGGGAAGACGGTCTGCATCAATTACTTTTGCATTGACGAGCTGGCCTATTTTGTGGACCTGCCCGGATACGGCTACGCCAAGGTTTCCCAGGCGGAGAAGGACCGCTGGGCCGGCCTACTGGATCGATATTTTGCCGAGGGCCATGTGGACCTAGGCGTTTTAATCGTAGATGCCAGGCATACGCCAACCGTCCAGGATCGGGTGATGGCGGACTGGTTTTTATCGGCGGGCTGCCCCTTTGTGGTGGTGGCCAATAAGCTGGATAAGGTGAAAAAGAGCGAGGCTGCGGCAAGCTTGGCCCGTGTCGGCCGGGAGCTTGCGCTCCCGGCCTCCTGTGAGGTGCTCCCGTTTTCTGCGGAAACCGGGCAGGGGAGGACAGAGCTGTTGGCGAAGATAATGGACAAGCTGGTCCGGCGCGACAGGCAGACTGCGCTAGCCGGCGGAAAAGACGAACCTTGGTGTCCGGAAGACGTGTAAGGCGGATTTTTCCTTGCGCATCGTGGGAAGGCATGGTATAATTTTCAGCATAATAAGGCAGTGAGGCTGCCGGCGGAAATGAGGACCATTATGAATGCACTCCACGACTGGCTGAGCCAGCTGCAATATGAAAAGCTCCTTGATGTGTTGATTGTGGTGGCGGCGTCGCTGCTGTGTATCACGGTCCATGAGACCTGCCACGGCTACGTCGCCTACCGGCTGGGGGATCCCACGGCGAAAAACGCGGGGCGTCTAACCCTAAATCCACTTAAGCACATTGATTTGGTGGGCCTTCTGATGATGGCGGTGGCTCACTTTGGCTGGGCGAAGGCTGTTCCGGTCAATCCCGGGTATTTTAAGCACTACAAGCGGGATATGGCGATCACCGCAGCGGCGGGCCCAGTATCCAACGTGGTGCTGGCGGCGCTGGCCCTTTTTTTATACAGCATCGCATATTGGGGTTATTGGACCCTGAATCAACCGGAATGGATGAGCTATGTCTTGTATTTCCTGCAATATGTGGCGGTTCTCAGCGCTGGCCTGGCGGTATTTAATCTTTTCCCGATACCCCCGCTGGACGGGTCGAAAATTTTATTCGCTTTCCTGCCCAGCCGGGCTTACCAGTGGGTGCTGCGGTATGAGCGGTTCGGCTTTGTGCTCCTGCTGGTGGCCGTATGGACGGGGCTGCTGGATACGCCGCTGTATTTCCTTCGAAACGGCTTGTTGGATGGCTTGGAGCGCATCTGCTACTGGCCGTTTGACGTGCTGAACACCTTGGCCGGTTAAAGGTGCCTCATGGAAGAACCTCGTTATCATCTGGAAGGTGTGGTCCGCACCCGTTCCGAGAACATGGAAGATTTTAACGGTCCCTTGGACGTTATTTTTTCCCTGTTGAGTAAAAATAAGATTGATATTCAAAATGTGAGTATCGCTGCCATTTTGGAGCAGTATTTGGCCTATTTGGACCAGAGAAAGCAAATGGACCTGGAGATTGCCAGCGAGTTTATCACCATGGCATCTCATTTAATGCTCATTAAAACGAAGCTGCTTCTGTCCGCCAGTGAGCAGGCGGAGGCGGAGAGCGAGATGGAGCTGCTGCGAAAATCCCTGGAAGAACGGCAGAGAAGAAGCGCCATGGAGCAGCTTCAGCTGGCGGTCCGCTTTTTAGAGGAAAAAAATGAACTGGGCCGGGGCTTGTTTACCAAGAATCCGGAGCCGCGGCAGCGGGAGCGGTCCTACCAATATCAGCATGAGCCCATGGACCTGCTTCGTGCGCTGGCGGAGGTGGCGGAACGGAGCCAGAGGCGGCTGCCGCCCCCGGCGGGCAGCTTTCAGGGAATTGTGGGGAAGGAACCCTTTCCTGTCACGATTAAAGCCAAGGAAATCATGAAAAGATTGGTGCTCCATGGGGCGCTGCGACTACGGCAGTTGTTTCGGGACAACCGGAGCAGATCAGAAATCGTGGCTACCTTTTTGGCGGTTTTGGAGCTGTGTCAAGCACACTCCGTGCTGCTGCAGGAGGGCCAGGGGGCGGAGGATCCGGAGTTATTGCTGCTGGGTGCGCCGGAGGAGGCCCTGAGAAAGGAGACGGACTGAATGGAGCCGGAAGACCTAGAGCGCGCCATCGAAGCGGTGCTGTTTGCAGCGGGTGAGCCGGTGGAGCTGCGGCGGCTCAGCGAGGCGCTGGGCTGTGAATCCGCCGCAGTACAGGAGGCAGCCTCCGGGCTTATGAACCGTTTGGCTTTTGAACGGCGGGGCGTTCGGGTGGTCCGGCTGGATAGCGCCTATCAAATGTGTTCCAGCAGGGAAATGGCGGACTTTGTGGCCCGGGTTCTAGAGACCCGGAAGCCGCCGAAGCTCTCCTCCGCGCAGCTGGAGACGCTCACCATGATCGCCTACTATCAGCCGGCCACCAAAGCAATGGTGGAGCAGCTCCGGGGAGTCGACAGCGCCTATTCTATTTCCGCGCTGCTGAACAAGCGGCTGATTGAGGAATGCGGCCGGCTAAATGTGCCGGGCCGTCCCATCCAGTACCGGACCACAAAGGATTTCCTGCGGACCTTTGGCCTGGAGTCTCTGGAGGATCTGCCAAAAATCGAGCAGGCGGGCCTGGAGACGCAGGAGCAGCTGGCCCTACAGGAAGACGCGCCTGCGGAGGCTCTTTCATGATTGCATGGCTGTTGATTCTAGGCGCCGTGGCGGCGCTGTTGCTTATGCCGGTGGGGGTACTGATTCGCTATGACACCAAAGGCCCCTTGGTAAAGCTGACCGCAGGCCCTGTCCATTACCGGCTGTACCCATCCAAGGGCCGGCGGCTTCAGGTGCGAGCGAAATCCAGGCGCGGTAAAAAAAACGGCCCGGCGCGAATATCCAAGCAGGCCCCCGAGGACAAGCAGGGCGGGGCGGCGGCGCAGGTACGCCCCTTTGTAAAAACAATTTTTGAGTGCCTGCACGAGTTCCGGCGTAGCCTGGTGGTGCGGGAGCTGGAGCTGCGGGTTACCCTGGGGGGAGAGGATCCCTGCCAGCTGGCATTGGCTTATGCCGGCGCCTGGAGTGCGTTGGGGGCTGCCTTACCTGTGCTGGAGCAGGCCTTCCGCATCCGGCGGCGTAAAATCGATGTGGCCAGTGATTTCACATCTGAGACTACCAGCGTGTATTTTTGCACCAAAATCGCGATGCCGGCGGGAAGTATGCTGCGCCTGGCATTGATCTATGGTCTGCGATTTCTCAAAACGTATCGATCTCTGAAAACCGGGAAAGGCGGTGCACAAGTATGAATCATCCTCTTCCAAATATGATTGAAGGCGCCATGTCCAAAATCCGCGAGTTGGTGGATGTGAATTCTGTGGTGGGTGAGCCGATTGTGACGCCGGATGGCGTCACGCTCATTCCTATCTGCAAGGTCAGCATCGGCTGCGGCGCCGGCGGTACGGACATTCCGCTAAAGAGCTCCAGCCGGCCGGAGGAGCCCTTCGGCGGCGGAACGGGGGCCGGCGTCAAAATCACGCCCATCGCGTTTCTGGTCCTTCGCGGGGAATCCGTGCGGATGCTTCCGGTAGCTGCGCCTGCCAATACGACGGCGGACCGTGTGGTGGAGCTGCTTCCCGACCTGATTGAAAAGCTTTCCGCGTGGGTAGAGGAGAAAAAAGCAGAACGGGCGAAAGACTGAGAAAATTGGGATAAAAATGCCGGAGCGGGGAAACCTAGGCCCGGTGATGAAAATGAAACGTCGTTTTTTGCGTGCGGCGGCGGCAACGGCTGCTGCCGCACTACTTCTGATTTCGCTGCCTCGGGCAAACGCTGTGTCGGTATCGGCTGAGCACGCCATCTTATTAGACGCCACATCCGGCCGGGTTCTCTATGAAAAGGATGCCGATGCCCGCAGCCTGATTGCCAGCACCACCAAAATTATGACGGCTCTGGTGGTGTGCGAGCAGTGCAATGTGTTGGACCGGGTGAAGATTGTCCCGGAGGCGGTGGGGATTGAGGGATCCTCCATGTACCTGAAGGCCGGGGAGGTCCTAACCATTCAAGAGCTGCTATACGGACTTATGCTGCAGTCTGGCAATGACGCCGCCGTGGCCCTGGCCATCTACTGCGGCGGCACGGTGGAGGGTTTCGCCCAGCTCATGAACGATGAGGCTCGTCGGATTGGGTTGGAGAATACACATTTTGAAAACCCAAACGGCCTGGACAGCGAGCAGCATTACTCCACAGCCCGAGACCTGGCGAAGCTGGCAGCCTATGCCATGGGCAATGAAGTGTTTGCCAAGACAGTTTCCACCAAAACCGTTCGGGTCGGGGACCGCAGTCTCTCCAATCACAATAAGCTCCTGTGGCAGTATCCGGGCGCCGACGGGGTAAAAACCGGCTTTACCAAGGCGGCGGGCCGTATTCTGGTTTCCAGCGCCAGCCAGAATGGCAGGCGCCTGATCGCGGTGACAATTAACGCGCCAGACGATTGGAATGACCATGCCCGGCTTCTGGATATGGGTTTTCAACAGTATGCCATGCAGCAGATTGTGCAGCAGGAGCAGATACTGGGCCAGGTAGAGGTAATATCCGGGACCATAGGACGGGTTGATCTGGTGGCGGCGGAGAATTTTTCCTATCCCATCGGGGAGGGGGAGCAGGTTGAAATTCAGCTGAGTGGCACAGGGTTCGCGTACGCGCCGGTTGAAGCCGGAAAGCCTGCGGGCTTGGCCCATATTTTGGTGGACGGCGTACCCGTGGGGAAGGTTCCGCTCTTATGGGGCGAGACAGTGGAAATTCCCGTGGAACCGGAGAAGAAAAACTGGTTTCAGAGAATACTGGGGGGCTCATAATGGAACGACTGCAAAAGATTTTATCCGCCTGGGGAATTGCCTCCCGCCGCCATGCGGAGGAGTTGATTGCGGCCGGCCGCGTTCGCTGTAACGGACGCATTGCGGCGCTGGGAGATTTGGCAGATCCCACGCGGGACCGGATCGAGGTAGATGGGCGGCATTTGCCGCCCCAGCCTCCCAAGGTGTACATCATGCTGAATAAGCCTCGCGGTGTGCTCACTACTTTGTCCGATGAGCGGGGACGGCCTACGGTCGCTCAGCTTGTGGCGGGCTGCGGCCAGCGGGTTTGGCCGGTGGGACGGCTGGATATGGATTCCGAGGGCCTGTTGCTGTGCACCAATGACGGCGCATGGTCCTATGCGCTGACGCATCCGAAACACGAGGTGGATAAAACCTATCTGGTGTGGGTCGCAGGCTTTACCCAAGACCGCTTCATGCGGCTGCGCCGTCCGGTTGTCTTGGACGGATACCGGATTCGTCCGCCTCAGGTGCAAAAGGTCTGCACCCAGAGGAATTGGACCTGCCTGCGGGTGGTGATACACGAGGGGCGGAACCGGCAAATTCGTCGCATGTGCGAGATTGCGGACCTGCGGGTGGAGCGGCTACTCCGGGAGGCCGTGGGTGGACTTTTCTTGGGAGATTTGGCGCCTGGGCAGTGGCGGCATCTGTCCAGACAGGAGCGGCAGCTTCTGGAAGAAAAGTAAAATTGCAGGATGTAATCCCAGCTCTTGCAAAGCGGAGGGTTTCTTGATATTATAACATATAACATTTCGGCTCTTGCAGGGCAGTGGGGGAACTATGACGAACGATATTTTGTCAAACCTTCAGACGGGATTTGCCACTTTCTCCAAGGGGCAGCGGCGTATTGCGAAGTACATTTATGAGGCCTATGACAAGGCAGCCTTTATGACGGCCAGTAAGCTCGGCAGGACTGTGGGGGTATCTGAATCCACTGTGGTCCGGTTTGCCATGGAGCTGGGCTACGATGGCTACCCCAGCATGCAAAAGGCGCTGCAGGAGATGATTCTAAACAAGCTGACCTCTGTCCAGCGCATTGAGGTTGCCCAGGAGCGGATGGGAGATCAGGATGTGCTTGCCCTGGTCCTGGAGTCCGATGCGGAGAAAATCCGCCGTACCCTGGAGGGCATAGACCGGGAGTCGTTTCAGGCAGCGGTGGATGCGATTCTGAGCGCGCAAAAGATTTTTATTCTAGGTGTGCGTTCCTCCAGTTCTTTGGCAAACTTTCTGGGGTATTACCTCAATTACATGTTTCAAAACGTTCATTTGATTACCACCTCCGGAACAGGGGAAATGATGGAGCGGCTGGTGGGCGTCACGCCGGAGGATGCGGTTATCGCCATCAGTTTTCCTCGGTATTCCATCGCTACCGTACGGGGGGCGCAGTTCTGCCGCGCCGTTGGCGCAATAGTGATTGGTATTACAGACGGCTGCGCCTCTCCAGTGGGGCAGAGCTCAGATTATGTGCTGGCGGCCAAGAGCGATATGGTATCGCTGGTGGATTCTCTGGTAGCGCCCCTGAGTCTGATCAACGCACTGATTGTTGCCACCGCAGCCAGGCGGGAAAAAGAGTTGACCAAAACGTTTGAGAACCTGGAGCATATCTGGGATGAATACAATGTATACGAGAAGCTGGATGAGGAAGCACGGGAATGAGCTTTGATTTGATCGTAATCGGCGGTGGGGCCGCCGGTCTGTTTGCCGCCGTCACTGCTGCTCAGGACGGCGGCAAAGTGTTGCTGCTGGAACGGAACCAGCAGTTGGGAAAAAAACTGCGCATCACAGGAAAGGGACGATGCAACGTCACCAACAACTGCGCCTCGGACGAGGTGCTGCGGAACGTGCCACGCAATGGCCGGTTTTTATATAGCGCGGTTTCCGCGTTCCCCCCGGAACGGATGATGGCGTTTTTAGAGCGGCAGGGCTGCCCGCTGAAAACGGAGCGGGGCAACCGGGTCTTTCCCGAGTCGGACTGCTCAAAAAGCGTGCTGCAGGCGCTGGAGCGCGCCCTGGGGCAGGCGGGCGTTTCGGTTGAGCGCGGCGTTCGCGTCCGGCGAATCCTGCAGCGGGAAGGAGCGGTTTGCGGTGTTCAGACGGAAACCGGACAGGTTCCTGGAGCCGCTGTGCTGCTGGCGACGGGGGGCTGCTCCTATCCGGCCACCGGGTCCACCGGCGACGGCTATGGCATGGCGAGAGCCTTGGGCCATTGCATCATAGAGCCCGTCGGTTCGCTGGTTCCCTTGGAAACGGTGGATGAGGACTGTCTAGCCTTGCAGGGGCTTTCCTTACGTAATGTGGGAGTTAAGCTGTTGGAGGGGGAGAAATGTGTCTACCGGGATTTTGGAGAGCTTCTATTCACCCATTTTGGCGTGTCCGGTCCGACGGTGCTCAGCGCCAGCTCGCACATGCGTGCAGCGTGTAGCTATACGTTGGTTTTGGACCTGAAGCCGGCACTGGAAAAAGAGAAGTTGGAAGCGAGAATTTTACGGGACCTGGAGCAGTATCGGAACCGGAGCATGGAGCATGCCGTGGCGGATCTTTTGCCTAGGTCGCTGATTCCCGTGCTGCTGCGCCGGGCGGGAATTCCACTTTCTCTGCAGGCGAACGCTCTGACCAGACAGAATCGACGTGCTCTGCTGGAGGCGCTGAAGGCCTTCTCTATCCCCATTTCGGGGAAACGGCCAGTAGCGGAGGCCATCGTCACCTCCGGCGGCGTCATGACCTCTGAGGTAAATCCCAGGTCCATGGAGTCCAAGCTGGTGTCGGGTCTGTATTTTGCCGGGGAAATTTTGGATTGTGACGCCTACACGGGGGGATTTAACCTCCAGATTGCCTGGTCTACAGCCTACGCGGCCGGCAAGGCTGTGGTACAAAAAATTGACAAATGACTTCCAGTGGTGTATAATTTAAAATTAACGAAATGGATGTGGAATGTCCTATGCTGGAGACGAAAGGATACAGCGTCGCCATCGATGGACCGGCCGGTGCCGGGAAGAGTTCGTTGGCACGTCGGGTAGCCCGGGAGCTTGGTTTTTTGTATGTGGATACCGGCGCGATTTACCGGGCTGTGGGGTATCATTTGAGCTTGATGGGGATCGGCCCTAGGGACGTGGATGGCATCACGCGGCTGTTGGATGATATCAATTTGGAAATAGCTTATTCTGCCGACGGGACGCAGCGCATGCTCTTAAACGGCGCTGATGTGACGGAGGAAATTCGTACGCCGGAGGTGTCCAAGCTGGCCTCCCAAATTTCAGTTCACTCAGTGGTCCGGGATTTCTTGCTGGAGCTGCAGCGGGACCTTGCCCGGCGGCACAGTGTCATTATGGACGGCCGGGATATCGGTACGGTGGTGCTGCCTCAGGCCGACGTGAAGATTTATTTGACTGCATCCATAGAGGAACGGGCGCGGCGGCGGCTTCAAGATTTACACGATAAGGGTATCGAAATGGGCTTGAAAGAAGTTATGCTGGAGATCCAAGAGCGGGACCGGCAGGACATGAACCGCCCAGTTGCTCCCTTGCGGCAGGCGAAGGACGCTGTTTTTCTGGATACTTCTAGCATGACGCTGGAGCAGGCCGCGCAGGCGTTGAAAAAAATTATTTTGGAGAGAATCCCAGTATGAAAATATTGGTGGGGCGTTACGCCGGTTTTTGTTTCGGTGTGCAGCGTGCGGTGGATTTGGTAGAGGCCGCTGCGCAGGCGGGAGAGCGGGTTCAGACCTTAGGCCCCATCATCCACAACCGGCATGTAGTAGACCGCTTTGCAAAAATGGGCGTAAAGGTTCTCTCCGCTCCGGCCGAGGCACAGCAGGGCGCTACGGTTATTATTCGCTCCCACGGCGTGGCCAGAGCGGTTCTGGAGGAGCTGCGCACCCGTAACGTGCAGATCGTGGACGCGACCTGTCCCTTTGTGAAACGGATCCACGGCATCGTGCAGCAGGCGGAGCAGGAGGGACGGATTCCAATAATTATCGGCACGCGGGCGCACCCGGAGGTCGCCGCCATCGCGGGCTGGTGCCGACGCCCGCTGGTGTTCGAGACCCCGCAGGAGCTGCAGGACTGGAGGGCGGCGGAGGCGTCCCGCGGCGATTTGCCGATCTGTTTGGTTTCCCAAACTACGTCTACAGCAACTTTGTGGAATTTTTGCGTAGAAATCGTAAAAAAACAGTTTACTAACTACAAAATTTTTGATACAATATGCAGAGCAACGGAATATCGGCAAAGAGAAGCGGCGAAATTGTCAGAAAATTGTCAGGCCATGGTTGTTGTGGGTGATGCAATGAGTTCCAACACGGGCCGCCTCGCGATGATTTGCCGAGAACACTGCAGGAGGGTCGCGCTGGTGGACAACGCATCGGAGTTGGACTCTGGCTTCTTCCACGGTGTTTCAGATGTTGGAATCACGGCAGGCGCGTCGACGCCGGCGTGGATAATAAAGGAGGTCAACAACACGATGAGCGAACTGACTACAGTTGAGACTGCACAGGAGGAAACTTTTGCGGAATTACTCGAGCAGTCCATCAAGACTTTAAATACAGGAGATAAGGTAACTGGTGTTGTCACGAATATCGGCGCCACGGAAGTCCAGATCGATCTGGGCACCAAGCATGCCGGCTATATCCCCTGCGAAGAGGTCAGCAACGATCCCAATGTGAAGCCGGAGGAAATCCTGAAGGTCGGAGATGAGATCGAGGTTTTCGTGGTCCGGGTCAATGACCAGGAGGGCACCTGCCAGCTCAGCAAGAAAAAGCTGGACGGCCTGAAGGTCTGGGAGGATATTAACGAAGCGTGCGAAAACAAGAGCGTTCTGGAAGGCACAATTACAGAAGAGAATAAGGGCGGCTTGGTGGCCAATGTCAAGGGGGTTCGGGTGTTCATTCCCGCTTCTCAGTCCGGCATTGCCAAGGGCGGTGATATGAGCGGTCTGGTGGGACAGCCTGTGAAAATGAAAATCACGGAGGTTAACCGGGCCCGCCGGCGGGTGATTGGCTCGATTCGCGCGGTGAGCGCGGAAGCGCGGAAGGCCGCTGCGGAGAAGATTTGGAGTGAAATCGAGGTCGGTAAGAAGTATCACGGTGTGGTAAAATCCCTGACCTCTTATGGCGCGTTTGTGGATATCGGCGGCGTGGATGGGATGGTTCATGTTTCGGAGCTGTCCTGGAACCGGATTAAGAATCCTGCGGAGGTCGTCAAGGTCGGCGACGAGATTGACGTATTCGTCATCTCCTTTGACCCCGAAAAGCGGAAGATTTCTCTGGGCTATAAGACGCCCGAGATGAACCCCTGGAATCAATTCCTGTCGAATTTCTCAGTGGACGATGTGGTCCCGGCCAAGATTGTCAAGCTTATGACCTTCGGCGCCTTTGCGGAAATCATCCCTGGCGTGGATGGATTGATTCACATTTCTCAAATTGCGGACCGCCGTATCGGCAAGCCGGAGGAGGTTCTCTCCGAGGGGCAGGATGTTACGGTAAAAATCATCGACATCGACGCGGAGAACAAGAGGATTTCTCTGTCCATTCGCGCGTTGCTGCGTGACGAGTCTGAGACTCCCGCAGAGGAGGAATAAGCGCGTACATACCGGGGCTGACACCGTTTGCCAGCCCCGGTTTTGCCGCAGGAGGTCAATAACATGGTTAAGCATATCGTCATTTATAAGCTGCGGGAAGATTGTGAGAAACAGGCTGCTGTACATGAAATTGCGCAGGCACTGGAGCCTTTGGTAGGAGTTGTTCCAGGCCTCCAGTGGCTGGAGGTGTGCCCCACTTATCAAGGGGATGCAGATTATGTCCTGTATTCGGAATTCGAAAGCGCAGAGGCCTTGGCGGAATATCAACTCCATCCCAGTCACGTAGCGGCAAAGGCTGTGGTCCGCCAATATGTGGTTAGCCGTATGGCTGCGGATTACGAGTATTGATGCGAGGCGGGTAGGAGAAACGAATGGAGCATTCGAGGTCTGGGTTATATACGACAATTGCAGCGGTTATTTTATCTTTTCTTAGCGCAAAATTGATTCCTTCTCTGGCCCTTGAAATTGTCGTTGGGGTAATTGTCGTCTGTCTTTTGGGCATATTGGCGGATTATTTGCACTTTCGCCGTGCGCCGGAAGGCAGCGTTCTTTTCCGTCCACTCCAAAACAAGGAGCGGGCAGAGCCGTTGCGCGTTTCGTTTCTACTTTTCCGATATTTGGCTTACGGCTGCGTGGGCCTGCTGCTGGGCCGGCTTTCATAAGTCTGTGTTTGCGAATAAGAAGGTACAAAACAGCAGAGATTCAAAGCTCAAAGGACAACTGGAGACAAACGAATCAAAGGCCAAGTGGGAAGCAATTTGCTTTTTACTTGGCTTTTTATCGTTTTTGGGTGCTGGCGGGCCGCTTATTCCGGTATTTCTTCGAACCTGTAACGGCGGCCATACGATTTTTGACTCGCTTCTCTCTTGCGTTGCATCACAGCGGGATAAACGCAATCCGTACTGTCAACCCTTGTAAAAGAGAGGATTCAGCCAAAGGACCTCTTGTTTCTCCGAGGTGCGCGCATCCCTTTTTACCGCTGCAATGATTCTTTCTCCTGCAATCTGGCTCTAATAAGCTCCATGGACGCTTTTCCGGTCATGTGATCAATCGTCATTTCCAGCACGCACAGGGACATCCAACCGCTGTCAATGGCGCTCTGCCGGCGGATCCCATCGTCATCCGGCGCATATTTCGCAGCCAGCTTTTCTATGGCGTTCCGCTTTTCCGCCTCCTCCAAAATCCGCATCTTGCCGAACACGACTACGCTTTTGTAATGGGTCGTATATGCCCCTGGAATAACCGAATCCTGGTCGATGACGCAGAACGATACCTTGCAGTTTCTTTGGATAGCGTCCAGCTTATGGCCGCTCTTGGCGCAATGGAAATAAAGCTTCGTGCCGTCATACACAAAGCTGATCGGGACTGCGTAGGGGTAGTTCTCATCGCCGGACAGTGCCAATACGCCGGAGGTGCCTTGCTTCAATATCTTGGCACATTCCTCCAGTGATAAAGCCTGCCCCTTTCTTCTCATTTTACGAAACATAGGCGTCTCCTTTCAAAAAGTAATTACGCCGGCCTTCGTTTCCTGGAGCGGTGTCATGAAAGGAAGGCGGGTGTCTGCCCGGTGTAGCATATGGAAATGATAAATGATCTGTCTTTCCCTGTCAATCCCCAGAACTTTGGGCGCTGGCATTTGGCGCCATTCAGCGTTGGTGTCGTTTTAGTGGAACGTGAAAAAGCGGCAGGCCCATGCCCTACATACAAAGGACCGGGCTGGCGAACGCCAGACCGGTCCAGAAAACAGTTTTAATTGCTTTTATGACCCCGCCGGGCCAGGCGTATCTTTGGACCCAGGGGACGCCACAAAATTTTGCAATCTGTCAGGAGATGCGTCCCTGTGATTTCAGCCAGGAGACGGTGTCGTTTAAGGTCTGACGCAGGTCCCGGGGCTGGTAGCCCAATTCCTTGGTTGCTTTCGCATGCGTGAAAGTGGCGTTGGTGTTCAGTGTATATATGGAATACGCCGTGTATAGAGGCGGCTGCCGCAGAATCCGGTAATAGAGCTCGGCCAGAGGGGCTGTGAGTTTGGCAAACCAGAGTGGAAGGAAGGTTTTGACTTCCTTTTTTCCCGTGATATTGTGCAGCATTCCCAGGATCTCCGGTACGGAGCAATAACGGTTTGACAGAATATAACATTGGCCTGGGCGCCCTTTTTCGCAGCAGGCGAGAATCCCCTCGGCCACGTCCCGCACATCGACAAAGTCGTATCCGCCGCGGATCCCAGCGGTGAGCCGATGCCGGCAGTAATCGATGACCAGGGTGGTCAGGTGCCCCCGGCCCCGGTCATAGGGCCCGGAAATGCCGGAGGGATGGACTACGCTGGCATCCAGGCCCTTTTTGACGGCATCCAAAACATACGCAGTGGCCTCCGCTTTCGTCTTGGCGTATTGTCCTACGACCATGTTGGGGTCAAAAACGCTGGTCTCCCCAATGCAGGCCGGCTTGGGGCGCTCTGGAATGGCGTGCACGGAGCTCACGTGGACCAGCTTGTGGACCTGATGCTCCAAACAGAGATCCACAATATTTTTGGTCCCGGCCACATTGACCTCCTGTACCTTAGGAATTGTCCGGGAGGCAATACTGACTATCCCGGCGCAGTGAATGACAATCAACTGATCGTGCTGTGGGTTTTGAAAAAAGGCGTCCAAACTATTGCGGTCGCACACGTCTCCGTAGCAGAGTTCCACAGGCTCCTCTGGGGGATTGGGTTCTCCGGGCAGCACCAATGCCCGGACGGCATCCCCGCGGGCCACCAGTTCCCGCACGACTGTTCCTCCCAAATGACCGGCTGCGCCGGTGACAAGATAGAGCGTATGCATAACATCACCTCATTCTGATGAGTTTATCGCCTTAGCTTAAGACCATTATACCAAATCCGCTTGGCTGAATGCGTCATTTTCGTTAACTTTTTTTGAATTAAATAAAACGGGTTTGTAATCTCACCCAAAACATTGCCGCGTCGCGAATTAGAATTGCGGATCTTTTAAAGTGGGCCAACTACGAACTCGCGGATTAGACGATGGCAAATCCTTTGAGGGGGGCAGTTTTGATTGCATTTCATAGAGTTCTCCTGTTTTATGAATCTGCTGGCCTCCTTAGTTCATCAAAAAACGGATGCGCTTCATCCGGCTTTTTATAGCGTAAGGCGTCCCGAAATCTGCCCTGCTGTTTCAATTACAGGGATGGGGTAAGGGGGGGTTTATTTGTTGAAAATTCTAAAAACCCGATGTCAAAGGACAATATATCAATCAAACCGTATTTGCTTCCTCTTGATATTCCGGCAAAAAATACATGGTTTGCCAAGGTTCCTCGGGCAGCTTATCGGAATTTACCGCAATGGAATACATGGCATCGATTACTTTAGGCATGGATAGCTCCCGATTCAAACGCCGATGCCGAAGCTCCCCCCAAATTGTTTCCAGCACAACGTCACATTGAATTCTTTGACCTTTTTATAATGAGATGAGCAGAATATGATTTTATTTAAGTGCGAACGTCAGAAGGAGCGTTTTAAAACAATTTTACTTATTTCAAAGGTTGTAGCGTAGGAAAGTTCAGGGAGCAAGCATAGAGAAAAGCGCTACATCGGCCGTGAAACCCTAAAAAGCCGGCTATGCATCCATTCTGTGTATCCGGTTTTCGGCAGGCCGAAAGTAATTCTTTATTTAAACGGACTGAATGAGAAAAAAGTTGTATGCATTAAATTTGATCTTGACTCTCCCACTGTGTCAGGCTCTATAATGAGGGGGAGCTCAAGAATTCACATATATGTGAGGAATCAAACGTGTTAAAAATCGGAGAATTTTCTAAGCTGTCCAGAGTCAGCATCCGCATGCTGCGTCATTACGATGAGATTGGCCTGCTTACGCCAGGTAGTACGGACCCGTTCACTGGCTACCGGTATTACAGCGAGGATCAGTTGCCCATCGCGGGGCGTATTGCCGCTCTGAAGGATATGGGGTTCGGTCTGGCGGCCATCGGTGAGATCCTCCTATGCTATGACGACCGGGAGGCGATGGATCGCTTTTTCGGCCTCAAGCAGTCGGAGCTGGAGGAGCTTTCCGTGGAGACGGCGCGTCGGCTGCGGCTATTGGATACGGCCCGAAAAGGGCTGAGAAAGGATGACAAAGTGATGGAATATAATGTGACCCTGAAAACGTTACCCCAGCGCTATGTGGCCAGCGTCCGGATGACCATCCCCAGCTATGAGCAAGAGGGGATGCTATGGAGCGTCCTGGTCAGCGAGACCGCGGCGCTCAAGCTTGTCCCGGATGACCCCTGCTATTGCAGCGTCGTTTTCCACGATGGCGAGTATAAGGAGGTGGACGTGGATGTGGAGGCCCAAAAGACGGTAAAGGGCCGGTACCTGGATACGGACCATGTGAAATTCAAGACGATGCCGCCTGTGACCTTTGCCAGCGCCACCTATAAAGGCCCCTACAGCAAGATTTACGAGGTAAATGCCACGGTAGCCGCTTGGGTGCGGGACAACGGCTACCAGTATGACGGGCCTGCGTTTTATATTTACCATGTCAGTCCTCACGAGACTGACAATCCGGAGGAATTTGTTACAGAGATTTGCTATCCGGTGATAAAGGGATAAAAATAGTAATGTTCAGAGATAAAAAAATTTTTTTCATCCGGAAAAGCCCGTGAAATCAGGATTTCTGTTGTGCGCCGTCTGAGCCCCAAAGTAAAAATAGCCCCTGAATGATGCCCGGATGTACAAAAAGGATTACGCAGGGTAACATAAAACCATGACACGAAATAAGTTGTTTGACAATTCCGTGCGCTGATATTAGAATGAAAAAGGTTGAATCGTGTTTGTACACCTTAGGCGGATAAGGCGTACTTGGCGAAGCAGAATGCAAAGGAGACGGATATGGCGGGTTTATTTAAGGACAGATTTAATGATGAATCGCTGAACAAGCTCGCTTTAGAGATTCAAACGGTTTATAATGGGTTTCGGGTAGAGAAGTTTTTAAAATCAACTATGGATGAAACATGGGATGGTTTAGAATTTAAACAACGAGTCATGCAGATTAGTGTGAATTTAGGGAAATACCTACCAGCCGACTATAAAACAGCAATTCATATTATTGATAAAGTAATCATGAATTACGATATCTGCTTGGATGGTTTTGTAATTTTTTTCCCGACTTTTGTGGAACTTTACGGGCAGGATAAAGAGAATTGGGATGTCTCTATGGCAGCTTTGGCAAGGTATACCCAGTACGCATCTGCTGAATTTGCAGTAAGATCGTTTATTATTAACGATGAGAGACGCATGATGGCACAGATGACTGCCTGGGCTAAGCACGACAATGAGCATGTCCGGCGGCTAGCCAGCGAGGGCTGCCGGCCTAGGCTGCCCTGGGGACGGGCCTTGCCCAGGTTTCAAAAAGACCCATCTCCGGTTCTTTGTATTTTAGAGCAGCTGAAAGCCGACCCATCGCCGTACGTCCGTAAAAGCGTAGCCAACAACCTGAACGATATTTCCAAAACACATCCTGATTTAGTGGTAAAAATTGCGAGGGATTGGTACGGTAAAGACAAGCATACGGATTGGATTGTAAAGCATGGGTGCAGGACACTTCTAAAAAAGGGAAACAGCGATGTGCTTGGCATTTTGGGGTTTGCAGATGCCGGTTGTGTGAAGGTTGACGGCTTCTCGCTGGGAGCTGCGTCCGTTTTCATTGGGGAGAATATGACTTTTTCCTTTGAGATTGAGGCTAAAAAAACAACTAAGGTACGGCTGGAATATGGCATTGATTATGTGAAAGCAAACGGCAAGAGAAACCGTAAAATATTTCAAATATCCGAGCTTATCTTCAAGGAAAATGGGAAGAAGCCTTACACAAAAACGCATTCCTTTGCAGATGCAAGTACAAGGAAGCATTACCCCGGCATCCATTCGGTTACCCTTATTGTAAACGGCGCCGAGCGGGGTACGCTGGATTTTGAGGTATTGGTCGCTGAATAGTCAACTTCTCAGTCGGCTATCTGAATCTTTTTGATGTCCTTTTTTATCTTGCGGGTCAAATCGATTTATCTTTCCATTATTGGTATAATGCGTACTATCTTTCTAGTTCTTTTCATAATGGCAAGCAGGGCATGGGTGTGTACGCTTATGTCCTGCTTGCTACTATTGTTTCGCAGAAAAGCTATAACCGCCGCCCATATCAAGCGGCCTGGTGTGAGAAGGTACAATTCTTATACCTGGCGCTTATGCGGAATGCTAGGAGCGTGTTCTCGGAGGCGCGTGATAAAAGACGCGAGTCCCGCGGATCCGCGCCTGTGGGGGCTTATTCTGCAAGACGTTCGCAAGACCTAATGTTCCTTTCACAACCCCTTCCAGCTTATGCCTGTAACATATTCTAAACGCTTTTCGATTCTTGCGTTTTAGGGGTATATGCCGTATTATAAGGTTGTCGGTAGGTCGGACATGGGCTTGTTGAGTTTTCGTTTTATGGCGCCCAAATGGAGACCAACCGTACAGAACCATGCCGTTACAGGCTTGGTCGGTTTGATCGTCGGATTAAAGAAAACGCCCATTTCACGCGGGTTTGCGGGGCGTGTCGATTGACATCTGAAATAGCTATCCTAGCAATAAAAAATAGTAAATATTCGGCGGTAACGGAACCCTCTTTCCAGCCGGAAAAGCCCATGAAATCAGCATTTCCACTGTATACAATACAATCCCGCAAAGGGTAAAATGGTGCCCAGATGAACAAACTGAATTATGAACAGCAGCATAAAGTTATGACATGAAATGAACAGTTTGACATTTCCATACGTTACTATTAGAATGGAAAAGACAAGTTATGGATTTGTTCGCCTTAGGCTTATAAGACGAACGAAGGCGGTGATACAATGGCAGAGCTGTTTGAAACATTTCCATACCTAAGAAATGACCATATTATCATCAGGAAAATGGTTGAAGGTGACGTGGACGACCTTATGGAAATTACGAATAATCCTAACGTCTATCAATATGTACCTCCATTCCTGTATAGAAAAAGCAAGGGAAGTTTGCTAGCTGCAATTAGAAACCTCGGCGGGAGAGATTTCGATAAAAAGAAACTGATTATTGCAGGTATTTATCTGTGCGATGAACCTAATAAGCTCATAGGACTTGCAGAGCTGGTTGATTATAAAAAAAGAATGAACCAAATAACGATTGGCTACCGCATAAACGAATCGTATTGGCACAGAGGAATTGCGACTGATACAGTAAGGCTTATAATGGATTACCTTTGTAATGATTTGGGCGTTCAAAAGTTGAAAGCATTTGTCATGCCTGAAAATGTGTTTTCTGAAAAAGTACTGATAAAAAATGGATTTATAAAAGAGCCCGATACTGTTCAAGAGAAGAACTGGGGCGGTAAAGAAATTGTAGATTTGAATGTATTTACCTATGCAGTTTCATAGATTCTAGTTCCAGTACGTCTTATTGGTAAAAGACGCACTACCCATTTTGTTGTTTTTAAATCGTGGCAAGCAGTGTTTCGTGGTACACACGAAACGATTTTCCACTTTTTCGCCTCCGCGAAAACCTGCAAAATCTGCTTGTTGGGGGCCGCCCCCAATCCCCCAGCAAGGGCCGCTTGCGCTGCCTTGCCAACCGCTCCACCTGTGGAGTGGCTACGCGCCCTTGCGGGCGCTGAATACGGGAGGTTTAACCGGCTGGAAAAGGGAAGTATCCCCTCGTGTTTAGAGCGTCCGTAGGACGCGCGGCCACCCCGTTAGAGGCTATGAAAAAGACCGCCGTTGGCGGTCCTTTTCCGTGGTTTGGGTTCCGGTTCCCAACAAGCGTTTTGCGGGAGTGTATATACTTCTGCCCGCTTGCCACGATTATTTTCGGTGGAATTGGGATTCCCGACGCGCATAAAACCAGCCTCGACATGAGACGGGGTTAATTTTCAGGCCGGGGCTGTCTTGCGGAACGATAGAAACCCGTTTTTGGGGTTCAGGTAATGATACAGGCCCCTCGGCTCCGCGTCCGCAGAGGCCCATTCTGTCAGGGGATGAAGCCCTATTTGTCCATGCTTGCAAACGCGGTCCTGCCTCTTGCGGTTTCGGGGAGGGTGTGGTATACTAAGGCTGTCGGCAGGCCTCACAAGGGCTTGCTATTTTTTTGTTTTGTGGTGCCCAAATGGTGACCAACCGTACAGAACCATGCCGTTACAGGCTTGGTCGGTTTAATCGTCGGATTAAAGAAAACGCCCATTCCACGCGGGTTTGCGGGGCGTGTCGATAAAACAATTTGCCATCCTTTGAAGTTTGAAATAGCTATCCTGGCAATAAAAAATGCGCGCCGCAGCTCTGCGGCGCGCATTTTTTATTTTTTACACGGTTCTTTATCCTAGGGCAGGTGAGAATCAAGCATCCTAAGAATTACCCATCAGATATACGGGTTCAACCGCAATATTTATTTCTGCGTCCCTTCCCCTTTAGAGCGCCGTACCTTTTTGGGGAACAAATAGCTTTGACATGTCGACGCCCTCTAATTCCAGGAGTTTTCTTTTGACCGAAACGCCGGCGGAGAAACCGGTTAGGCTGCCATGGGAACCCACAACCCGATGGCAGGGAATGATAATCGAAATAGGATTATGACCGACCGCTCCGCCTACCGCCTGACTTGACATGCTTTCTTTTCCCAGCATTACGGCCATCCTTTTTGCAATTTCACCATAAGTAGTGATCTCGCCGTATGGAATCTCTTGCAGAATTCGCCATACTCCCTGCCGAAATTCACTGCCGATGGGGGCCAGCGGCAAGTCCGAGCCAGAGGGCTTGCCGCCTGAAAAATACTTGTCCAGCCATTTTTTAGTAGCGGTAAATACGGGCATATCCGCTTTTTCTTCCATTGGCTGGGGTATAGTGCCCCCGAAGTATTTTTGACCCTCCATCCATAAACCGACCAGACCTTCTCCACTGCAGGCGAGCGTGAGGAGGCTTATGGGAGAGGAATAGGTTGTTGAATAATACATTTGCTTTCCTCCGAATATCGTAATTTTTAAAGATTAATCCTGATCGGGAGTTTTCCTTGTCGGGGAAAAAGCATGAGCGTGCATTTGCTCCCTATTTAAACCGGCACACCGTAAATCACTACAATTCTTGTTGCGCGCGCCCTGCCCGCCCGAACGTAAAGTTAGTTTAAAAATGAAAAACAGCCCAACAGCCGTATCTCAGACAAACAAGCCGGAATTCCGTGGTAAGCTTAATTTCAATATAGCATGTCTACTCCCATAATTCTAGCTTTTTATATAGAACATTTGGCTTTCAGATATGTTAAAACCCAATTTGATTTTATATGAAGGAAATCGCCGATTACATGACACAATCGGCTTAGCTGCAAGTCCGGTTCATATGCCATTGACCCGGCGGCGAAAGCAACGCTGAACAACCTGCCATGTGGCGAATGCTTGCTGATATTGTGAGAGTGCCAGCATACAAGGACACATGTGCGGGTTGCACAGGCGCGGTATTGGCGGTCACTCAGGTCCTATCACTGCAAGAGAGGGCAGAACGTCAATACACGGCGACAGAAATTGAGGACATGGCTGACGGCTTCGACAAGGCCTGAATTTGGAGGCTGGAGAAAGAATACAACCTGAAACCCCCGAATCATTTCTTGAAGGACGGGCGGGGCAACGACGGCCATGATCGCACCACACAAAAGAAAGGGGTGGATTAGGTGAGAAAAGCATCCGGTTAGTTTTTCCCGCCGGGGTATTTTTTGTTCCGCGCATTCTTTGGGTCGCTTAACATCTCACTGCCCCTAAAAATCGGTTGCCGCAGTCGCCGTCTATTGACAGGTTCAATTTGTATGGATATAATAAGAAGCATCTGTAGCGCTACTTGTGTTTTTTATGGAGAGCTGAAATGCCACGAAATTTTATGTTTACAAAAGAAGAAATCATTACTGCGGCTTTGGAACTGACGAGGGAAAGCGGGATGTCTGCGGTTACTGCCAGATCGTTGGGGGCAAAGCTGGGTTCCTCTTCAAAACCGATTTTCAGCTTATTCCGGAGTATGGAGGATGTGCAACGGGCGATCATAGAGGCAGCGAACGACCTGTATCAAGGCTATATGAAAAAGGATATGGAAAGTGGAAAGTATCCACCTTACAAAGCCATCGGCATCTCCTATATCCGTTTTGCGAAAGAGGAAAAGGAATTGTTTAAACTGTTGTTTATGCGTGACCGCTCCCAGGAGGAAATCATAAAAAACACGGAAGAAAATAAACCGGTGATTGCGCTTATTCAAAAGGACACGGGATTAAGTGCAGAAAGCGCCGCCTTGCTTAACCTTGAAATGTGGATATTTGCGCACGGAATCGCAACTATGCTCGCCACCTCTTATTTAAAATTATCATGGGATGACGAGTTTATCAGCAAGATGTTGACAGATGGCTATCAAGGCTTAAAGTGCCGCCATTGTGAAGGGAATGTGAAATAAGGAACAAACGCTTTGATTAAGCTCAAGGCATAGGACTGAATTATTTTGAGGTTACTTCGGGCCAAGTTGGCGCAAGATCAATAATTCTTCTTAGGCGAAAAAGGGATAGCGCGATAGATTGGAAACCGACCTAGCATATTTTACTTAATGGAGTGGCAACAGCACGCGGAATAAATCGGAAGAGGATGTTAAATGATTATGATGGGATTTATAAGCCTATCTGCTTTGTTTGGAGTTTTATTATCTGGCTTTTGGTATATCACGAAGATGGGTATTGATGTTGTTTTAAATAAATTAAACTTGAAATGTTTGATTCAATTCAGTGTGTTTTTAGCAGCCTTATTCCCAACCATTTGGATAGTAAGAAATAGCAACTTGTTTTTGTTCAATTATACCAGTTTATTTGATTTTAAAATTTGGCTATTTATGATTCTGATTGTTTGCATTGTTTCTACAATCGCTTCCATAAAAAGACCATTTAAAAAGTTATCTAGTAAGCAATTATTTTTATCTATGTTGGATGCCATCTTAATGGAAGTTCCTCAACGAATGATGATGCAGTCTTTCATATACATGCTTGCCCGGTTGCGAAATATGGACGGAATTTTGTCGGCACCGATCACAGCAGTTATTTGGTGTATCAGCATCTGCATTCAAAATATAATAACCAAAAGAAAATTTGGCCAGGATGTTTTATGTGAACTTCTAGCCTCCTTTATATTTTCATTAGGTATCGGAGTTATTTTAATCAGAACAAATTTTATTGGTTTCACAATGATAGCGCACTGTCTAGAACGTTTAGCTAGTGAGTTGATTCAATCAAGAAAAGGGAGCTTGCCCCAAAAAATATCAACATAAACGACTTAAGATTGTAATTGTGGTCCGTAAATTCTCCGTCCAGAATACACCGCCAATTCATATACCGGCACAGCTCCGCGATTGCCGGTACCTTAGGCAGCATCCGTACTTTTCGCTTGTTGCACATTTATACTATCAAACGCGTCTCCGTGGCTGTCCTTCAGTCCTACTTTTTTATCGCAGCCAGAGCACACTTTTTTGTATATGACCTAGCTGCCTCATTCTCATTTACAAATTTAATTAAAATGGATGTCTTTGTCTTGGGTTGCGGTGTAGAGCCCAAGGGATATGGAGTAAGCCAAAGGATATCGCGTCTCTATGTGATATTGCTGTGATATCACCTCATCAAATTTTTACTTATAATTTCCCCCAAAACAGCAATTTTCCATGCAGGCAGTTGTAAATACCCACCTTTTACCCAGACTTTTTTCAAAAGACAATTCCATGGTAGAAAAATACACCTCTGGCCTGCTGACAAGAGTAGGCAGGGGCGTTTTTCGTCAGTTGAATGCGCATACCCCCTCCTGGCAGATTGACATCTGCCAGGAGGGGGTATGGGTTTCCTGCGAGGTGTTGTAAATGCTATGACCCGAGTACTGATAAGAATTCTTGGGAAGCGTTGACAAAATAGATACCCTCTACATCAATTAATAAGGAACTCTTTACTTAAAGAAAGTTCTTCTACTAATTTATTGTTTGCCTGAGAGAATTCATTTCGATTACTATCATAATCAGTCAAACGCATTTTAAACCATTTATCAGCAGTAATGATTTGACCTGTGATATCAAACCGTATTTGTACTGCTAACAATACATAATAGCACATCATCCTAAACTTATCTTGATCTTGCGGGATAGTCGCATTAATATAATTTTCACTTTGCATTGAGGATAAGATAGCAATAGCTGCCGGGGAACCATAGGCAAAAATTGTAGTATATAATTCATTCATTCGCCTTAATATTTCAGCTTCAGAAATCTTTTTTCCGTTCTTGCCTGAATCAATCAAATCTTGCATAAATTTCAAAACTTCATATGGAACAACAGACATTTTTTCTAATTGAATATTAACTTTTTGCTGACGTAATTCATGCTGGAAATTTTTTTTCATGGACATATAAGTAACGACGAATCCAAGAATTGAGATTATCGCTGGAATTGAGACAGTTAAGATAGTAGAAGTTGTCGAATCCAATTTATCTCACCTCCAAAACATAATAACATTGTACCATTAAAAGAAAAGAAAGTCGACTGTTTTACAACAATCGACTTCTTTCGAAAATGGTGCCGGTGGCCGGACTCGAACCGGCACGCCATCGCTGGCGGTGGATTTTGAGTCCACTACGTCTACCAATTCCATCACACCGGCGGAAGATATGCTTATTATACTATATAGAGAAAAAAATAGCAAGACCATTTTTCGCATCTGTTCCAATCAGACGCCCAGTTGTCGAGGTACAGGCATATTAGGACAATCAGCGACATAGAATGGTTTTTAGACTGCAATTTTTAAGGAGGGGAAGCGATGGATTCCATTTCTGGGCCAAGACAGATCCCGGAGCCCTGCGAAGATGTAGACGACCTAATTTTCGCAGAGGAGACTTATTCCATCAGCAGGCGCTGATTGAGTGGTTAATCCCTGTTACACAAGGCGTTCCATCAGGCTTGAGACCTGGATGCTTCCAGGATTTCAGTCTTTCCATGGCGCTGCGCTGTTCCGGCCAATTCAATCGGCGGGTCCCGATGGCACGCCGGTGCTGGTCGGACCCCCGCGGCAATTTTTACATGGACAAGCCGGGGAACAGAAGGGGATTCAACACCACTTTCCATTTTCCCCCTTTACAGATTGGCTATTCCCGTTTATAATAACATAGAAAATCTAACTTTTTTGATTGTGAGCGAAGTACAATGATTGAATTTGAAGAATACAGACTGAAGCTGCAGGATATGCGCCCTCAGTTGGAGGAGCTGAGCGTTTCCTTAAATTTGGAGGGGGCGAAAAACGAACTGGAGCGGCTCCACGCAATACAGGAGTCCCATGGCTTCTGGGATGACCCGGAAAAGTCCCAGAAGGTGGTGGTAAAGGCCAAGCTGTTGGAAGCCAAGGTGGAAAACTTTGAAAAAATGCGCCGGGACTGGGAAGACCTTCTGACAATTTGTGAAATGGCGCTGGAGGAACAGGATGACTCCCTTTTGCCGGAGTTGCGGCAGGGCTATGAGCAGCTCGCAGAGCAAATGGAGGAGGCCAGACTGGAAACGCTGCTCACCGGGGAATACGATGCGAATAACGCGTTGCTGTCCTTTCACGCAGGCGCCGGGGGAACGGAGGCCCAGGACTGGTGCCAGATGCTCTACCGGATGTATACGCGGTGGGCGGACCGGCACGGCTTTTCCTATAAAATCATGGACTATTTGGATGGAGACGAGGCCGGTCTGAAATCGGCGGATATTGTCATCGAGGGGCCCAATGCTTACGGCTTTTTAAAAGGGGAGAACGGCGTTCACCGGCTGGTGCGGGTTTCGCCCTTTGACGCGAACGCCCGACGGCAAACCTCCTTTGCCGCCGTGGAGGTGATTCCGGAGATTACCGACACGTCTTCCGATATTGAAATCAAACCGGAGGACATTGAAATGCAGGTCTACCGGTCTTCCGGCGCCGGCGGTCAGCATATTAACAAAACATCCTCTGCAGTCCGCTTGATTCACAAGCCATCGGGCATTGTGGTTGCTTGCCAAACAGAGCGGTCTCAGTTTCAAAATCGAGAAACCTGCATGCGTATGCTGCGTTCTAAGCTGGTGGAGATTAAAGAGAGGGAACACCTGGACAAAATTTCGGATATCAAGGGAGTCCAGCAGAAAATTGAATGGGGCAGCCAAATTCGGAATTATGTATTTATGCCCTATACCCTGGTCAAAGACACTCGGACAGGCTGTGAGACGTCCAATGTGAACAGCGTTATGGATGGAGATTTGGACCCCTTTATCAACGCATATTTAACCTGCTCCGCCACCGGAAATTGGGTGACAAAGTAAGGACTTTGGTATTTTTTGAAAAAATACTTGCCAGAATGCCTTTCCCGTGCTATAATAATCCGGCTATGGAATGCATGTCCTATGGGATTGGAACTCGGCGTGCCGTCTGCCGGAAACACGGCTGCCGCCAGTGGGCGGATGGAGGTGAACATGAAAGCTCTTGAGATTATCTTTACGGTTTTCCAGGTGATTTCCTGCGTCGCTTTGATTTTGATTGTGCTGCTGCAGTCCGGGAAGGAGTCTGGGCTCTCCGGTGCCATCCGCGGCGGCGGAGATACGTATCTTTCAAAATCCAAACGGGGCAGTAAGGATCGTATGCTGGCTTCTGTGACAAAATGGATGGGGTTGGCCTTTGCTGTCTTTACCCTGGCGCTGAACCTAATTTGATACTGTCGCCTAAACTGGCTGCCGGATGTCCGGCGGCCAGTTTTTGTTTCGCCGGGCAAAGTTCCGTGTAATAACCTGCTGTATCGCCATTTCCTGGTTAGATAAAATCCGGAGAAAATTAAATAAATCGTTTATTTGCAGAATTGATAGGAGATAAGGGAAATAGTACCGGCTCCGAGCAGGGAGCCGGTACTGCTGGTTTATACGGTTCTTTTTGTTTCTGCTGAGAAGCCTGAGTTAATCTGATTCTTACTTGAGATTCTCGCCCTGATTTCGTTTGCCACCGCCGACCGGTTTTTCATTGCTAAAACATCATAGGTTGCATATTGCGTATAAATATGTAATGTTTTTCCGGCTTCGGTGGTATTCATGATTTCGTCGTAGGTAATTTCAAATTTTTGCATGGGCATATTGGGCTGACTTAGACTGAGACTTGTCATACCGACTACTGCATTTTCGTAAATCTCACAATAGGACCGGTTGCCGATCATTGTAATAACAGGATACAGAAACAGATATACCACGGCCACGAGCCCAATAATAACTCCTATTGTAGCATTGTCTAAAACTTCTTTTCCTAATTCACGGAAAAGATTGAAATTGAACGCTATAAAAGTGCCCATAATCAGCATAATCACACTGCAAACTGTCAGTAGGGTTTTTATTCCTGCCCCTGTTTTCGTTGAAATCAACAGTTTCCCTCTATTTTCCAATTTTCCTCCTCCAAACGTATAAAATTGAATTTGCACTGCTGTCATACAACTATTATCACAATCACTCCACCCACATCTGAACATCCCTCCCTAAGCCTGTACCGTATGGGCTTACATTCTCCTTTTCCATATACCAACATTGCCCATAGTCCGTAAGCACTCCTGCGCTATGCTCAGTTGGACGGTATCGAAAAGGTGTACTTTTACAGAGATGAAATGAGGTTCAGAAAGGAGAAAAATAAGGAAATCACGCTTGAAAAATTGAGATTTACTGGTATAATAAACTTGCATTTTGAATGGCACCCAAATTTGTAAAGGTACACCTTTGCAAATAACTTTTCCATTTTGATTATATGCTGTTTTCGAGCTTCGCCGCTTTCGCATAGAAGGTTCCCAATGGCATTCCACAGGCCTCTGCAGCCTGCCGGAGTGCTATTTTCTTACTCCGCCAAGCATGGTGTGGTGTATCTCGTAGAAATTATCCGGCAGGGGAAGCGGTGGCCTGCCGAATTTCACCCCTCTGGCCTTCGCCGCTGCAATTCCCTCCGCTTGTCGCTTGTGGATGTTTTCTCGCTCATTCTGCGCCACGAAAGATAAGATTTGGAGGACCAGATCCGCTATGAACGTTCCCATCAGGTCTTTGCCGTTTCTGGTACCCGAAGCGGCATATCCAGAACACAAATATCCACGCATTTCTCTTGTGTCAGCAGATGCCATTGTTCTTGTATTTCCTTGTAGTTGCGGCCCAACCGGTCAATGCTCAGGATATACAGCAGGTCGCCTGGCTTCAGCCGTCTCAAGAGCCGCTGATATTTGGGGCGGTCAAAGTTTTTCCCTGAGTGCTTGTCTGTGTAGAGATTTTTATCCGGTATTTCTTTGCCACGCAGAGCGACAAGCTGTCTATCCTCATTCTGATCCATGCTGGATACCCGGATATATCCGTATACGATACAATTACCCCCTTCTTTTTTGCCGCTCTCATTCTATCGCCGTTTTGCCTCTGTTTCATCCATTGTTTTCCATCGTTACACCGTAAAAAATGACGCCCCCCTAAGGCCGACACCAAATAAGGAAGTATTGAGGAACATTCAGATTGGGCAGTCGACAAGCGGAATATGACAACAAAAGAGGGACTATCGGCGGTGAGCTGATAGTCCCTCTTTTGCGCCCAGCGGGAACAGGCGAAGCCGTGACACGCTGGGCGGGGTTTCCAAAGGGGCACCCTTTGGCACACGACTTTGCGTAGCAAAGTGTAGTGTGTTATACGCTCTGTCTGCGTTGCCGTTTCAAACGCCGT
Organism: uncultured Eubacteriales bacterium; assembly: GCA_958402445.1. Lineage (GTDB taxonomy): Bacteria > Bacillota > Clostridia > Oscillospirales > Oscillospiraceae > Faecousia. The sequence goes on along the minus strand of CATXTO010000004.1, from coordinate 23,344 downwards.
TGCCGCCGTGGAGGGCAAGGGCATTTGAAGCGGCAGGAAAACAGGACTGTGATTGCGTGGCGTGAAGCCGCAAGCGCAGAGCTGGTTTCATCAGCAGACAGGGCGTATATGAAAGCCCCCCGTCCCTCGTCCCGCGCTCCGACTTGTGGACAAAGTGTCCCGAAGTATGGCCACACTCCCGGAAAAGTAGCAGGACAGCGGGCAACCGTCAAGGCCGAAATGAACGGTCTTACGCCCGGCCTTGACTGCCACCTCCTGTCCCGCTGAAAGGGTAGACAAGGCGGACAATCCCATACTGTGTTTGTCCGCAGATTATCAATTTTAACGGGAGTAAATCTTTTCCAAAATGGAATAAGGCAGGAAAGCCACAAGGGGGCTTTCCTGCCTTGATTACCCATCAGCAAAGACTGGCTCGCCCGTCTTTGCTTTTTCCCTAAGGGTGCATCTTATATCAATAAGACGCATATTACTTAATAAACAAACTGCGAAGTTATTAGTAACCTATTTCCCTATAAACCTGTTGTTTAAATCTTTCTCTGTCTTGCGGAGTAGCATCATTTTTATTTGCAATATCAAAAAGAGTTCTAGTTGTTTTACTTCCATATAAATAGATGCCTATTCGAGCTTCTTCATATACCGCATATGTATCGTTCAAAAATTCCATATCTGACGTGCCTAGTCTCGAAATCCATTTTATAGCATAGACATATGCTTGCTTACGTTGTTCTCTTCTACCTTTTGCCAATTCTAATTTATACTGCACTATAAACCCAATTAAACTCCCAAGTATAGCAATCACGCCACCAACAATTACTCCTAAAATTGTATCGTTCACAACTAAACCCACCCTATATAATAATTAGCTTCACTATTTGGCCAAGTACAATGTGCGCTTTCTAAGCCTAAGGCGTACTTGTCATTTCCTTTTACCCCGTTGCGGTACATAGCTTTTCGCCAGTTCGGATTTTTGGATAATCCGGGTCAGCCATTGTTTTTCTTCCTCTGACAGCTTGGAATAGCGAAGCTTCGTCTGCTTGCAGAACACCATCAGCAGTTGTTCCGCCCGACTGCCCTTGAAGCTCGCCACTTCCTCCAAATCCCGCTTGAGTTCGTCCACAATGGTATTCTCCGGGGCGCTGTCGCTTCTGCCCCTGTGAGCTTCCCGTATGTCCTCCATGATAGCGTCAATATCGTGATGTACCCGGCTGCTGAAATAGTCGCCCTCCCGCACATGGGCGGCTTGCAGGACACCGGCGGTCTTGTCATGCTCTCCCGGCTGGTACTTCTCCATAATTTCTGCCCTCGCCACGTCTACCCATGCGTTCAGGTTCTGTATCTGCGTGGCGGCGATACCCTCTACATAAATCTGTATATCGGCCAACAGCTTCACAAAATCCGGGTGCGCCGCCAGTTCGCAAAGCAGGGCGGTGTCAATCCGTCCGCTTTTCAGCAGGTCTATCATATCGTCACTCAAATGCAGGTCTGCAAGATCGGCGTTTGAGTGACTTTTAGTTTCCGTCAGCCCCAGCAGATAGTCGGAGGTCACGCCGTAAAACTTCGCCAGCTTGATAAGGGCATAGTGGCTGATGTCCTTGAAGTCATCCGCTTCATAGCTGCCCAGCGCGGACTTGGAAAGGTGCGTCTGCTCCGCAAGCTGCTCCAGCGTCAGGCCGCCCTCCACGCGCAGGTCTTTTAGGCGTTCCTGTATAGTTAAAGACATATTTTGTTCCTCATTCTATTGCCGTTATCATATTTTCCAACTTAAATCTTTCAAGCTGTGGGATGTTCTTGGTGGAAATGTTTAGTCCATATTCCGGTTTCGATTTTTTACCCTCGTATGAATGGTAAACAAAAATATTGCTATTGTCGTTATCCCATGTGGCCGCAGGAATTAAATATGCTGCGGGGTGTTCGCCATCATTCAGCAAAAGCAAAAACAAGTAAAGCGATTGGTCTGAAATATCGAAATATTCCTCCCGCATAAAGACATAGCTTGTGCCTTTTCGAATGGCTTTAACTTGAAATTTCAAAAATCCTCTTTTACTTTCCGCAATAAAGTCTATCCCGTGGTCATCAACTTCGGAAGTATAAATGCTCATGCCATAAGAGGCTAATGACATCTTTGCATAGTATTCACAGAATCTCCCTAGCTTTTGCCGGGTGAGGTTACTTCTTGACCAATTCAGATTATACATTTCATTTCCACCTCCTGCTATGTATCGCTTTTATTTTACCACAAATCCGAGAGCGTGGAAATAGTGTGTTTTCCAGTGGGATTTCCAACCTTTCGGATATACGGGACGGGCGGTCAAAAAAGTGTAGACTTGTGTTAGTTCATCGGTGGACAAGCACAAGTGAATGACCGTCCGAAAGAGATACCACCGGCAGGGGAAGTATCGCCATGCCACCACTTCTGGACATTTTGTCCAGAAGTCACTTCGGGCCAAGTTGGCCCGAAGCAGGCCAGCGTACCAACGCCGGGACACGCCGCCGGGAGGGGGCAGGAACGGCTTTCGGAGAGAACGGCAAAGGAACGGAAACGAGTCAGGAGGATTGCATGAAAGAGAAATTACAACCAATCGAGCGCGGGCCGAACGGCTCCCTGCCCCGCATGCCGGCGGCGCAAAGGCGGCGGGCCAACGCGCTCATACGGAATACCTGCTGTAACTACGACGGCGGCAACTGCCTTTTGCTGGACGACGGGGACACCCACGTCTGCCCGCAGACAATTTCCTATTCCGTCTGCTGTACATGGTTCCGGCGGGCAGTCTTGCCGCAGGACAAGGCGCTGGAAGCGGAGATTTTTCATGGGGACAGCGTGAAGCGGTGCACGGAGTGCGGAGCGGCTTTCGTCCCCCGCTCCAACCGGGCGAAATACTGTGAAGCCTGCGCCGCAAAGGTACATAGGCGGCAGAAGAACGCCAGCAACAGGAAACGCCGCAGGAACACGGACAAATAGGGGCCGACAAAAGCCCATAAATTAAGGACTTTTCCGGGCTGTTCGGGGCGGGGCAGTATGTTTGTACGCCCCGCCCCCAAAACAGGCCCCGAACTGTCCGCAGGAGGGAGGATTGATAGATTGTCGCAATATGCAATCCTGCGATTTGCAAAACACAAGGGCAACCCGGCGCGTCCTCTGGAAGCCCACCACGAACGGCAGAAAGAAAAGTATGCCAGCAACCCGGATATAGACACGGCAAAGAGCAAGTATAATTTTCATATCGTCAAGCCGGAGGGACGCTATTACCATTTCATTCGGAGCCGTATTGAACAGGCCGGTTGCAGGACACGCAAGGACAGCACCCGGTTTGTCGATACCATCATAACCGTCAGCCCGGAGTTTTTCAAGGGCAAGCCCCCAATGGAGGTACAAGCATTTTTCCAGCGGTCGGCTGACTTCCTTATCCAGCGGGTAGGCCGGGAAAATATTGTGTCGGCGGTGGTTCACATGGACGAGAAAACGCCCCACTTACATTTGACCTTTGTGCCGCTGACGAAAGACAATCGCCTGTGCGCCAAAGAGATTTTAGGCAACCGGGCCAGCCTTTCCAGATGGCAGGACGATTTTCACGCCTACATGGTGGAGAAGTACCCCGACTTGGAGCGTGGGGAGAGCGCCAGCAAGTCAGGCCGCAAGCATATCCCCACTCGCCTATTCAAACAGGCGGTTTCCCTCTCCAAACAGGCAAAAGCCATTGAAGCGGCGCTGGACGGCATGAACCCGCTGAACGCCGGAAAGAAGAAAGAGGAAGCCATCGCCCTGCTGAAAAAGTGGTTTCCACAAATGGAAAACTTCTCCGGGCAACTGAAAAAATACAAGGTCACGATAGCTGACCTGCTGGAAGAAAACAAGAAGCTGGAAGCACGGGCAAAGGCCGGGGAAAACGGCAAGCTAAAAGACCGCATGGAACGGGCAAAGTTGGAAAGCGAATTATATAATATCCAGCGGCTTGTGGAGCGGATTCCCCCGGACGTGCTGGCGGAACTGAAACGTCAACAGCAGTATGGAAAGGAAAGGTGACAGCCTATTAACCAAAGCAAACTGTAAACAACGCGCCGCGAAAAAAATCCGTGCCGCCCGTCACGCTGGAACGGCGGATCGGCGGCACTACCTATATCGTTTCCTCCCGCTTCAATGAATGGGCAAAGGAGGATATGGTCGCAAAGGTCAAGAGGCTCATTTTGAGCGACAGCGGCCAGTAACATCCTTGTCACGGACAGCCGGACACGGTATAATATAGCTATACATTACCGTTTGTCCGGCTGTCCCCATAAAGGAGGACACGACTATGAACAGACAGCCAGACATGATTACCGCTTTGTATTGCAGACTTTCCGTGACGATGAACTGCAAGGCGATAGCAATAGTATTGTAAATCAAGAGTTAATATGTAAAGGGTGGTTTCTGCCACCTAATACATATGACTGCGGCTCATTTGTGGTGAATGGAACAGCAGTTGTAGGAAAGGAGTAAAAACACCTTATAACCGCTGGAAATCAACACGCAAAGGAGCTAATTTTTATGAAATCACTGTTTGAGCAAATGGGCGGCACATACCGGCAAGAGGGCGATTACCTTATCCCAAACCTCTATTTGCCAGATGAGCCGGACTACCAGATCGGCAAGTATGGGCGTATGCGCCGTAGCTATCTGAAAGCTCATCGACCTGTTCTCTATGCAAACTATCTTACGAGCGGAACGCTGCACCAGCATCTTGCCGAGATCGACCAAGCCTGCAATGAGCGTATGGAAATCATCGTTTCTGCTATGGCAAAGCAAGAGGGTGTGACCGAAGCGCTCAAAGCCGCCGACCAGATGGAATGGGTACGCCGGATGAACAACATCCGCAGCCGTGCCGAGGAAATCGTTCTGACCGAGCTTGTATATGAATGACAAATGCCCGTTATTGGCTGTATGGCCGATAACGGGCATTTCTGCGTTTTAATCCTTTTCCTCGGTGCTGGCTACAAGTCGGTCAAAATCGCTCTGATACAGCTGATCCTGAATGACACGGTACTGCTCAAACTCGCTTTCCGCAAAGGCTTTTGCAATGGCGGCGGTGACCTTTCCTTTATCTCGCAGAATCTCTGCATCGTTGAATTGCAGAAAAGCGTCCAGCTTGGAGGCCCAATCTGCCATGGTCATAGGGATATGCCGTCTAGCCTGCCGGGTGGCGTAGTCCAGATACATGGTGACGATTTCGTTCAATTCCTGCATTTCATCCATGGATAAGTAATTTTTTGCAACGGACACATCTGCCTTGACAATCTTGCCGTCAGGAGCATTCTTCCATGAGGTCAGCCCCATGTGTTCCTTGGTGTGATCGGCTCGTGCCATAATGACCTCTGCCGCTGTGCCGCCATGGACGGCATAGTGCATCTTATTCTGAACTGTGGCAAAGAAATCCTTTGTGGTCTGGCTATCGAGAGAGTAGTCCACCGCGGTGGCGTAAATATCCGTAATTTTCTGATAGAAGCGCCGTTCGCTGGCCCGAATCTCCTGAATCTCGGAAATCAGGTGATCGAAGTAGTCCTCATCAAAAATCTGCCCATTGATGAGCCTGCTCTTATCCAGCACATACCCCTGCTTGGTGAAGGTGTCCAGCACCTTGGTTGCCCACTGGCGGAACTGCGTGGCCCTGCCGGAATTGATCCGATAGCCTACGGCTATGATGGCGGACAGCGAGTAGAACTTATAGTGATAGGTTTTTCCGTTATCCGCAACTTGTGCAAAATTTGCACAAGTTGCATCTTCGAGCAATTCACCGCTTTCATATACATTTTTCAGATGCTTTGTCACAACGCTCCGGTCTACATCAAAAAGCTGTGCAATAGCCTTTTGGGTCAGCCAAACGTCGTGATCCTGTACCCGTACCTCAATGCCATCCTCATGGGCATCTTTCGTGAACACAAGGAAATCCACTGTGCTGTTGCGGATTTGCAGTTTATCCTTCTTGGCGTCTGCCATGTCGTTTCACCTCAATCTTCTTCGCTGGTTTTCTTCCCACGGCTCTTATAGACATTATACTGATTCTTGCACCGGGCGCTGCAAAATGCGGAATTGGCCCGGCTGCCGAGGAATACCTTCTGGCAGTGCTTGCACAGCCGCAGGGGTTTCGCATCATCAACCAGCATGAAGCTGAACATCATCTGGATACCCAGCAGCAGCGAATGGAAATCCCAATAGATCGTCGGTTTCTCCAGCAGTTCAATATGATAGCTCGGCGCAATGCCGCCGAAGGCAGCCATGGCCTTGCGGTAGAGATTTCTTGTATCCTCGTCAATGCTGTCGTAGTCATTGTAGTACAAAATAGAGGTAGTCAGCGTGAACGCCCAATCCTTGAACTGCTGCGCCACCCAATCATACGGTTCTGCATATTCCCGCTGGAAGCTCATGTTCTTTGCCATCGGCTCATCCATGAAGGTCATGGTCAGGGCAATCATCATATTATCCCCGGAAACATTCCAACTGGATTCCACGCCTTTTTTCACTACATCCAATTTGTCAAAGGGATAGAACAGGGCAAGGTAGTCCTCTGTTGCCATGCTTTCTTCCTTGATGAAGTGATTCTTCGGCAGATAGACTGCCTCATAGTCCATAAAGGACGGCGTGGTGGGCAGCGCCGTCATCAGCCCCAACAGACCGTAATGGGTCACAAAAGCCAGAATTGCCTTTTCCACCTCATCCTCCGGGCTGCGGTTCATCATCAGCATCCCAACATTCAGTGCCTCCAGCACCATCTCGGAGGACTCCTTCAGCGGGTTATAGACATCGGGCTTTGCTGTGTTCTCCGGCGTTATATAGCGTTTCCCATCCTTGCCGGTCTTGATCTCATAGCGGTCATACCGCACCCAATGGGAATGGGACTGCGCAAACAGATTGTTCATGGCGCTGTTCCTCTCAATTCGTAATCTATCTATATATTAACCATATTACTATTGTATCAACCGTCCTTGGCATCGTCAAGGGCGGCTTTCTTTTTTCTCGGCTTGGTTTTGTTCTCTCGGCGGATCACGGCATCCTTGCCCATGGTTTGCAGCAACGCCTCATATTCCTCTATAAACTCGCGTTCTCGCAGAGTAATGCTGTAGTCCTTCTCCTGTTTTTCGCTCAGATGCTCGTACATCCGCTTTTGCAGCTTTTTCTGAATGGTCATCCGCAGCTTTCGGATATTCCGGTCGGACTGCCCACGGATGGCAGCAAGCCTTGTAGTGCTGTATTGCTTGACGAACAGGTAGTACAGCACCTCCTTCTGTTCATCACTGAGGGTGAAAAAGAGCTTGGAGAGAAAACGGTTCGCTGTCAGCTCATGCAGCTCGTAGGGGCAGGAGAAGATGATGTCAAGAAAATTTCCCTGACAGAGCTGACGGAACCTCGGCAGATTCATCCAGAGGGGAGCAATCTTCGGATCAGGCACCGCCTGAAACTCCAAAGGAACATCCCCGCGCAGGTTTTCATGGTCACGCTCTCGGCGCTCCCGATTTCTGCCCAGCTTGTTCCACTCGTCTACCACAGTCAAAAAATCCGATTCTGTCCGTGCTGCTTCCTCCAGCCGCCGCAGAGCCTCGGCGCGAATTTCCCGCTTGAGCCGCTTCTCACTGGTAGGCGCGGCTTCTTCCTCCTCGTCCTCCAGCTCGGCATCATAGTCTCTGGGATGCTCGTCCTGCTCCAGTTCGCTCTCCAGCTCCAGCGTGCGTTCCTCTGCAAGCGCTTCCTCCAGCGGCTCATCCACCGGCGCACCGTCCGAGGAATCCTCCCAATCGGCAAAGCTGTCCGCAGCCATTTCAAGGCCGGTTTCCTCTATTTGCTCCTCGGCATCTTCTTCCTCATCGGAATAATCATCATCCCACAGCAGTTCATCCTCCCATGGTTCCACGACAGCTTCACCTCCCCGAAAAAGAATTTTCTTTTTTTCAAAAACAGTTCCGATTTACACCCCGTATTTCTCCTATTAGTGAGAAGTAATTTGACACTCGGTTACTCGGATTACTTTCTCAACGCAGAACAAAGGAAAAGGAGGAACGCAGAGCGCGGCAACGCCATGGAAAAGAGATATGACACATTCGGCTTACAATCGCCGGAACCACAATCAGTATACCAAAATACGATGAGTTTTTCAAGGAGGGACAGTATGGAGCAGAACAAACGAGAACAGTTTATCATCCGCCGAATCGGCGGCACCACCTATAAGGTCAGAGTCGTGTTCAACGAAAGCGGCGGCGAGACCATGGAGGATAAAATTTTACGGATTGTACGCAATGATATGGTTACAAGTGACGGAACCTGTGGTATAATGGAGACACCACAAATGAGCCGACAGTCTGAAAGGAGCGCATCATGAGCGTGAAACAGACTGAAAGCAAAATTACCGCTCTCTATGAGCGGCTGTCCCGTGACGATGACAATGCCGGGGATAGCAACTCCATCGTGAATCAGAAAAAATACCTCGAAAGCTATGCCCAGCAGAGAGGCTACGCCAACTGCCGCCACTATACCGATGACGGATGGAGCGGCGGTAATTTTGACCGTCCCGCATGGAAACGGCTGGTGGCGGACATCGAGGCCGGAAAGGTTGCCCATGTCATTGTCAAGGATATGAGCCGGGCCGGTCGTGATTACCTGCAAACCGGCTTTTACACGGAGGTATTCTTCCGGCAGCACGGCGTCCACTTTGTGGCGATTGCCAACGGCGTGGACAGCGACGATCAGAACAGCAACGAATTTGCGCCCTTCCTCAACATCATGAACGAATGGTATCTTCGTGACCTGAGCCGCAAGCAGAAAACCGCCATTCGGGTCAAAGGGGAATCCGGCAAGCCCACCACCAACTGCGCCATCTATGGCTACAAGAAAGACCCGGAGAACAAGTATCACTGGCTGATCGACGAGGAAGCTGCCGCCGTGGTGCGGCGTATCTTCCAGCTGACCATCGAGGGCAAAGGCCCTTACGATATTGCCCGCATTCTGTTCGATGACAAGATCGACACGCCTGCGGTCTACTTTGGCAAGCAGAATAAAGGCGTCTGGAAAAGCAAGGAGGAGTTCCCCAACCCCTATAACTGGAGCGGCTACATCGTTGGGCAGATTTTGTCCAAGCCGGAGTATATGGGGCATACGGTGAATTTCCGTTCCCACAAGCAGTCCTATAAGGATAAAAATGCCGTAATGAATCCCAAGGAGGATTGGCTGATTTTCGAGAACACCCATGAAGCTATTGTGGATGCGGAAACATGGGAGCTGGCGCAGAAGCTGCGGAAAACACCACGGCGGCACGACACGCTGGGCGAGGCCAATCCCCTGACAGGGCTTGTGTTCTGTGCGGACTGCGGAGCAAAGATGTATAACCATCGGTCACGAGGGACAGAAAGCAAACCTTATCCCTACGATGCGTTTGAATGCTCCACATACAAGTTGGCAGGTCAAAAGCGCTCTGCCGCTTGCTGTGGACATCATATCAGCACCAAAGCGTTGCGGGAGCTGATTCTGGAAACCATCCGCACGGTCAGCACCTTCGCAATTTCCAATCAGGAGGCGTTCATGGAAAAGGTGCGCTCTGCCTCTCAGCTCCGGCAGTCGGAAGCGGCCAAGGATGCCAAGCGGAAGCTGAACAAGGAGAAAAAGCGGATTTCTGAGCTGGACACCATCATCAAAAAGCTCTATGAATCCTTTGCCGTCGGGCGCATTACCGGCGAGCGGTTCGACAGCCTGCTGGCGGAATATGAGGCGGAGCAGAAAGCGCTGACAGCATCCGTCTCTGAAATGGAAACGCAGATGTCTGCCTTTGCGGAGGACACCGACCGGGCCAAGCAGTTTCTGGAGCTGGCAAAGAAGTACACGGATTTTTCCGAGCTGACCACGCCCATGATCAACGAGTTCGTGGAGAAAATCATCGTCCACGCCCCGGAAAAAATTGACGGCGACCGGGTGCAGGAAGTGGATATCCACCTTCGCTTTATCGGGCAGTTTGAGCTTCCCGCACCGGAGCTGACCGAGGAAGAAATCAAGCGGCAGGAGCAGCTCAAACGGCACCGCATCAAGAGCCGGGAGCGGTATCAGAAAATCAAGGCCGGTGAACACGCTGTCGGACAGCCCTTCATGCTGACCTGCAAGTGCTGCGGGCAGGAATTTGCCTCCAAGCGGACAAACACCCTGTTTTGCGGCCCCAACTGCCGCTCCAAATTCTACCGGCAGGAGGCGGCCGAAAGCCGCAGCCGGGAATGCACCTGCGAGAACTGCGGCAAGGTGTTCACCACAACGAGATCAGATGTGAAATATTGCAGTGACGATTGCAGATATGAAGGCCATCTCAAGGGGCAGCGGATACGAAATGCAGCCCGGAGAGCAAAGGAAGTTACTCCGGCAGCGCCGGAGTAAGAAATCAAAACAGCATAAGATAAGACGCAAACGGCGGCTTGCCCCAGATTGGGCAGGCCGCCGTTTTGCGCAGAAATGGAGGTACAATGAGTCTTTTTGAAATTGTAAAATACGGCGTAAGCTGCCGGGAGGCAGCGGAGCGGTACGGCGTGGAGGTCAACCGCTGCGGCATGGCCCTTTGCCCATTCCACAATGACCGGCACCCCAGCCTGTATGTGGCAGACGATCACTATTATTGCTTCGCCTGTGGGGAGCACGGAGACGTAATCGACTTTGTAGGCAGGCTGTTTCAGCTTTCGCCCTATGATGCGGCGCGGAAGCTGATGACAGATTTTCATCTCAGCCCGGACAAGCCGCCCAGCGCAGCAGCACTCCACGCAAAGCGCATCCGAACAGAAGCACAGCAGCTCATGGAAAACGAGCGGCTGTGCTTTTCTGTTCTGTCGGATTACGCCCGTGTACTGCGGGACTGGAAGGTGCGGTATGCGCCGCAGTCGCCTGACGAGCCTGTTCATGCACGGTTCGTGGAAGCCTGTCACAAGCTCGATGAGACGGAATACTATCTGGACATTCTGTGCGCCGGAGATTCCCACGAACGCGCCGAGGTGGTGCAGCAGCAGATGGCGGACGGCAAGCTGGACAGGCTGCGGCAGCGCTTAGAGAAAATTCACAAGGAGGAAATCGAAGATGGATATGACACCGCAGGCGTGGCCTGAGTGGTACGACGGCAGACACATCAATGAGGTGCTGTTCTGCCAGCAGTTTTTGGACAAACACCCCATGAAATGTGTGCGCGGGCGGCTGTTCACGGTGGATGGGCTGATTGAGGACGAGGGACAAATCGGCAATCTCATTCTGGAGGAAATCTCCGGAGTTCTGACCTCCGGGCTGTCCAAAGTTGTGACAAATCTGCTTGCCAGCATCAAGCTGCAAGCGTATTCGCCGCCGCTGCCCATTGAGACGGACCGCATCCATGTTGCCAACGGAACGTATTTCATGGACGGAAGCTTCACCGCCGATAAGAGCTACTGCAACAACCGCCTCACCGTCACTTATAATCCAGACGCACCCACTCCGAAAAAGTGGCTGCAATTCCTGTCCGAGCTGCTGCAACAGGAGGACATTCCCACCTTGCAGGAATATCTCGGCTATTGCCTGCTGCCGACCACAAAGGGTCAGAAAATGCTCATGCTCATCGGCAAGGGCGGCGAGGGTAAAAGCCGCATTGGCCTTGTCATGCGCTCGCTGCTGGGCGACAGCATGAATACCACCAGCATCCAGAAGGTTGAGAGCAACCGGTTCAGCCGCGCGGATTTAGAAAACAGGCTCCTGATGGTGGACGACGATATGGATATGAGCGCCCTGCCCAAGACCAACTATATCAAATCCATTGTGACCTCCGAGTGCAAGATGGATATGGAGCGCAAGGGCGTCCAGAGCTATCAGAGTCAGCTTTATGTGCGCTTTCTCTGCTTCGGAAACGGTGCGCTGACCGCCCTGCACGATAAGTCCGACGGTTTCTTTCGCCGTCAGATCGTGCTGACCACCAAAGACCGGCCCACAGGCAGAGCGGACGATCCGTTTCTGGTGGACAAGCTGCTGCGGGAAAAGGAGGGTATCTTTCTCTGGTGTCTGGAGGGGCTGCATCGGCTGATCGGGAACAATTATCAGTTCAGCATTTCCGGCAAGGCAAGAGAGAACATGGAGACGGTCAAGCGCAGCAGCAACAATGTGATCGAGTTTCTGCAATCTGAGGGCTATATCCGCTTTCGGGCAGACAGCGAAGCCAGCTCCAAGGCGATCTATGAAGCCTATACAAGATGGTGCGACGATAACGCACAGAAGCCCATGTCTGCCAACCGGGTCAGTTCCGAGCTTGCACAAAATGAGCGGCTTTACAATGTAGAGGCCACCAACAATGTCCACGTCGGCGGTAAGCGGGTGCGGGGATTTGTGGGCATTGAGGTGGTCAATCCGCTGCCGTATTGAAAACGAGAAACGGACTTCAAAATTGCCGTACACGCCGTACACTCTGTACGGCTGTTTTTGATTCCATCCTAAAAAACCGCTTTTGCTTGTGCGCACCGTGAAGCATTTCACGGCAGCGTGTAAAATCTGTCGCCAAATCGGCGGCCGGTACGCAAAACCGGCGTACAGAAGCGTACAGAAGGCGGGCTTGCCGTACCAAGCTGTACACAAACGGCTCATTTTTCAGCCCTGAAATCAATCCTTGTGAAATTCATAAAAATTTTCACTGTAAGCCGAACGCGCTGCACCATTCGGTGATTTACCGGAGCGTGAAGCCGATGCACCGAAATGTGGTATATCCCACCGTTCCGCATGACCTCACGCAGAACAGTGAAGCCGGTAGGGTGCTGTTACGAACAGAGCATCACGGATGGAAATTTGAGCGGATTTGCCATGTGGCAGATTTTTCACTGCAAAGCGCACACAGTTCACTTACTCAAAAACCAATATCACGAAAAATGGAGGTAAAAAGTTGATGAAATCCAATCTGAGAAATGAGATCAAGTCGTACATCGTCCGTCAGGGCATGACCATGCAGGAGGTGGTCGATCTGCTGCGGGACGAACACGGCTGGTCTGACAGCGTTTCCAACCTTTCAAACAAGCTCCAGCGGGAGTCCCTGCGCTATGTCGAGGCTGTCCAGCTTGCCGACGCGCTGGGCTATGAGATCGTCTGGCAGAGGCGGAAGTGAGGAGAATGTTCACATGACGGATACGGAAAAGAAGCTGTTGCAGGCGCAGCACCGATTGGAGGAAGCACAGGCGCGGGATCGCGTCAAGGAGCGAAAAGCCCGCACTCGCAGGCTCATTCAGGAGGGTGCAATTCTGGAAAAGGTGCTGCCGGAGGTGCAGACGATGGAGCTGCCTGCGCTGGAGGGGTATCTTTCACGGAAGCTGGGAAAAGAAATCTAAATTTCAGATGGGAGGTCTCCGGGAAACCGGGGGCCTTCCTCTTTTTTCTCCCGAAGGGCGCACTTACTCACCACCCCGAAGGGGCGGTGGTATGCCTGCGGCATCGTGCGCTCTCCGAGGGGGATTGCGGCTTCTGCGGAAGCCTCCAGACAATGCCACAGCACCTGCGGGCGCTGCTGTCATCGTCTGCGCAGACGGCAATTCCCTGCGATGAACGCAGTGAAACAGGGGTAGATATTCTCTACCCCTGTTGCCGCCTGCCTGCGCAAACCTGCCACCGGCAGCTTTGCCGCAGAGAGGGCTATCACGATGCGTTATAGCCCTTTTCTCTTTTGCGAAAGAGAAACAGAAAAAGAAAGAATGAGGTGAAAAAGATATGGCGATTTATCATTTGGAAGCGAAGGTGGTCAGCCGTGGTGCAGGGCGCTCCGCCGTGGCCGCTTCCGCTTATCTGAGCTGTTCCCGTCTGTATAACGATTACGACGGGATTCAGCATGACTACACAAAAAAGCAAGGGCTTGTCTGGCAGCAGGTGTTTCTGCCGGAGTATGCCCCGCAGGAATGGAAAGACAGAGAAAAGCTCTGGAACGCCGTGGAGGAAGTGGAGACTGCGAAGGACAGCCGGTTGGCGCGGGAGTTCGTGGTTGCGCTTCCAATAGAATTGAGCCGTGAGGAGCAGATCGAGTTGCTGCAAGAATTTATCCGGGAGCAGTTTATTTCGGACGGGATGTGTGCCGATGCTGCCATCCACGACACGGACGGCCACAATCCCCATGCCCACATTCTCTTGACGGTGCGCCCGTTGGACGAACAAGGCAAGTGGCAGTACAAGACCGAGAAGGAATATCTCTGCATGAAAAACGGCGAAGAACGCGGTTTTACTGCCGCTGAGTTCCGGACGGCGCAGAATGAGGGTTGGGAGAAACAATATCCCTACAAGGTCGGCAAGAAGAAGGTGTATATGACGCCGTCTGCTGCCGAGGCGCAAGGATTTGTCCGCGCAGACAAGCATCCGAAAAGCACCCGCTATGGCCGTCAGAATCCCATCTCCGAGCGTTGGAACAGCGAGGAGCAGCTTGCCGTATGGCGGGCAGCGTGGGCGGATGCGACCAACCGTCATTTGGAGAGGTACGGGCATGACGAGCGCATCGACCACCGCAGCAACGCCGCCAGAGGGCTGGACGAGCAGCCCACCATTCACGAGGGTGTGACCGCACGCGCACTGGAACGAAAAGGCATGATTGCTGACCGCTGCGAGATCAACCGGCAGATCAAGGCGGACAATGCCCTGCTGCGGGAGCTGAAAGCTGAAATCAAAAAGTTGACCGCACTGGTCGCCCGCACCGTACCGGCCATTGCGGAGGGGCTGGAGAAGCTGCGCAGCCGGGTGCTGATCTTCTGTTATCAGCTCTCTCACATTCGCAGCGGAAAGGCGCATATTCAAAAATCCCTTGCCGTATGGAAGCCGGAGCTGGAGCATTACACTGGTCTGGTGCAGCAAATCAAGGAAAAGAGCAAGGAGCGCAAAACACTAGTTGCCGAGAAAAAGGCATTGCCAATATACCATGTGAAACGCCACAAGGCGCTGGCTGTCCGTATTGCAGAGCTGACGGAAGATTTAGAGGAACTGCGTTCCGAAAAGGCACTCCTTGTGCAAAAATTTGAGTATGCAGAGGATGCAGGCGCAGAGGCGTTCCACAAGGATATTGCTGCAATGGAAGCCGGCCTGAAAAAGCTGGAGACGCAGGAGCAAAAATACTCTGCCGAGTTAGATAAGGCTTTGGATGAATACGCTGAACTGAAAGCGCAGGCTGCGGATTTCGACCCGGTGGAGCTGTATGAAGCACGGCAGGCAATTCGTCCTGCGCAGGAAAAGGCGGCAGAACAGCAGCTGGAGGATGCCTTGCAGAAGAAGCCATCGTTCAGTCTGTTGCTCAGCGCCAAGCAGGAAGTATCCAGACTGCTCAGAGATGACGCAGATGAGCGGCAGGTGCGGCAGGTGCTTATTCGTCGGCAACGGTCAGACCCGCAAAAGCCCAAGCACTTCCAGCGCTAAGTGATAAAATGCACATTTCCCCTATTGACTTTTCAACTCTAATCCGTTAGAATAATACTAACAGATTAGAATGAAAGGCCGCTAGAATGAGTACACCAAAAGTTTTTGAAAGCGAATACCGTTTTTGCCTGATCCTTTGGGATCATGAACCCATCAAGAGCAGAGATTTAGCTCAGCTTTGTGCAGAGCAACTGGGCTGGAAGGTTACTACCACTTACACGGTAATAAAGCGTTTATCGGAGCGTGGCGTGATAAAGAATGAAAATACGATTGTTTCTTCGCTGGTATCTAAGGAGCAGATACAGACAGCTGAAATTGAAGAATTGGTTGAGAAAAAATTTGCCGGTTCGATTCCAGCTTTTTTGACCGCATTTACCAAAAGCCAACAGCTCACGGCAGATGAAATTCAAGAGATGCAGCAGATGATCGACCGTTTTCGGGAGGAGCATCCGGATGACTGAATTGTTTATGAAGCTGCTTAATATGAGCATCAATGCCGGATGGCTTGTACTGGCTGTCCTACTTGTCCGCATCATATTCCGCAAGGCTCCAAAATGGCTGTTCCCCTTATTGTGGAGCTTTGTTGGGATTCGGCTTCTCATGCCAAACGCATTGGAAAGTCGCTTGAGTATCATTCCCAATATGAGCAGCTTTTCGGCATCTGCACATGGAATGCTTTCTGCTGAAAGCTTCGCTGCTCCTGTTCCTTATGTTGGAATCGTCTGGTGTACTGGTATGGCAGCAATGCTTCTGTTTGAAGCGTTAAGCTATATACATCTCCGCAGCAAAGTGAAAACTGCTGTCCGGCTCTCGGCAAATGTGTATCAAAGCGAGCATGTGAATGCTCCGTTTATTCTTGGCCTGTTTGCGCCGCGCATCTATATTCCGTTCCATATAAAGAGCAAGGAATTGGATAGCATAATTGCACATGAACGTGCACATATAAAACGCCGCGATCATTGGCTAAAGCCCATTGCGTTCTTAATTCTTTCTCTTCATTGGTTCAATCCTTTGATTTGGATTGCGTATTATTTCCTTTGTAAAGATATTGAGTTGGCATGTGACGAATGTGCTGTCAAGAATATGAGTGATTCACAGCGCGCTGCGTATTCGCAGACGTTACTCTCCTGCACTGCAAACCAGAGTATTTTTGCAGCCTGCCCGCTGGCCTTCGGCAGTAAGAATGTGAAAACACGAATCCGTGCTGTACTTTCTTATCGAAAGCCTCATACTTGGATCATAACCGTGACCGCGATACTTGTTTTGGCAGTTGTCGTCTGTTTTATGACAAACCCGAGACAATCAAAAGAAATTGCTGCTCAGGGTAGCAACTATATTGATCTAAGCCAGCCTCCAATATTGGACGTGATTCAAAATGGACAAACTATTTCGGATAGAAGTAGTAGCGAAGATTGGCAACGTGAAGTAGAGCTTGAGAGCGCTTTGTTGGGAGAAGCGCTAAAGAAGCAAGAGTCTCTTACTCAAATTCAAACAACTGATTTTTACAGATGAAAAGTCCGACGTTATAGGATATTGCATCCTGCCCCAGTCTGTTTTCCCGGTTTTGACAGATAAGTAAGTGACAGCTGAGCAGCGGCATGGGTGAATATTTCTCCCATGCCGCTGCTTGCATTATTGGAGTGCAGTTAAATGATTGTTTTCTTTTACGAAAAGGTGCGCTTAAAGCGCGGCGCTTGGCAGACGGTGAGTATTGTATTGCTGATAGCTTTCCTTTGTGCATTTTTTACTCTCTTTGATGGCTTCATTTGCCAGAAAGAACAGGATATGGAGAGCGCCTACGCAGTGATTCCCGTAACTGTCGTCGTATCCAATCTTACCGGCACGAAAACCGATGACCTGAAAATTACAGACTATATTATCAACTACTTTCTCTCTGACAAATATGCTTATGGCGGGGAGCTTCAGGAAAAAGCATTTTCCTCCTATGTGAAGGATGTTTGCCTGAAAGCATCTGTCTATTACAGTCAAGGGACGGGTTTTTCGAGTCGGCAAAAGCTGATTGGCATTACTTCTGTTGATGCCGCATCGGAATTGGCACCCGTTTCAGGAAATTCGATTACTTATTTTGAGGGATATGACGAATCAATTTTTACCTCAAATAAAGCGGTGTGTCTCGTTTCAACCGCAGCGGCAGAAGAACTGTCGCAAGATACCGATAATAGTGGTAATGTCATATTGACGGTTCAGATGTCGCCTGCTGCGACCGGTGAAGCTTCCACACAGATTTCGCTCGAAATTGCTGGGACGTATTCGTCGAAATCTCAAACGATCTATTGCCCATTCAGCTGCGTTGCCGCAGTACAAACAGAACTGGATGGGAAGATTACGGGGGATAGCTTGAGCGCAACAGTGCGCGATAATCATGAGCTGGACGAATTCCGGCAAATACTGATACGTCACTTCGCAAATGTGGACCCCTCCGGGCATCAAGAAGAAATCAATAATTCTCCAGCTCTCCGATATCAGCAATTTGCCATAACAGTTCATGACGAAACACTCCGCGAAACCCTGAATGCTTTGAATCGAAATCTGCAAACACTGTATCGACTAAAACCAATTTTTGCCTGCATAGAGGTCATGATTGGTGCTGCCGCAGGTTTTTTCTATATTCATATCCGAAGGCGGGAATTTGCCATTGCACGATCTCTTGGTACAAAACGCATTGAAACAGTCATTATGGTATTCGTCGAGATATGTCTGATGTTTTTGGTTGGCGCAGCTATTGGAACAATTCTCATCCTGGTTGTCCAAGAGACTGCCATCCAATATGCCATGGCCGCAGCACTCTTTTTTGCTATGAATGTCGGGGCAATTACAGCTTGCTTGATGGCAACTGGAAAAAGCGGAATCCGATTACTACGGGAGGTTGAGTAGTATGTCCGTATTATCTGTGCAAAGTGTTTCTTATTCATACAAAACAAAATACCAAACTGTTCAGGCTGTAAAAGACGTCTCCTGTGATTTGAGTGCTGGAACTTTTTATGCGTTAGTCGGCAAAAGTGGAAGTGGGAAGACAACGCTGCTTTCATTACTGGCAGGATTGGATACGCCGCAGAGCGGAGACATAATAGTCGGCGGCCAAAGTTTGCGGGAAATCGACGTGGATATCTACCGTCGCAAGCAGGCGTCTGTGATTTACCAAAGCTATAATTTGTTTCCACTTATGACTGTTTGTGAAAACGTCATGTATCCCTTAAAACTGCTGAGGCATTCCGATGCCGATGCAAAAAAAGAGGCGCAGATTGCTCTTGAAAAAGTAGGTCTGGGCGAAAGCTATTGGAAGCGACTTCCTGCCATGCTGTCAGGCGGCGAACAGCAACGAGTCGCAATTGCCAGAACATTAGCCGTTCATGCGCAGATCATTCTCGCAGATGAGCCTACGGGAAATCTGGATACAGAAAACAGCACACAAATTATTCAGCTGCTTTCCAGACTGGCACATGAGGAAAACTGCTGTGTAGTGGTTGTCACACATGATCTGGAGGTAGCCAAAGCAGCGGATGTTGTATTCCGTATGGACAGCGGCAGACTCAAGGAGGAAACTGTATGACCCCTTTGAAACAGCTCTTTCGACAACCGGTTCGTTTGTTTGCAATCTTCCTGCTGGTGGGAATGGCCTCCGCTTTTATCTGCCTGAGCGCAGGCGTATTTGCATCCGCTAAAGCAACGCTCGCGCAAATTGAAGAACGTTATGTAACCATTGGTGTCCCAACAACGGAGACAGCAGACGTAGCAACAGAGTACAACGGGCTAACGCTCCACCATGAAGAAAGTGTAATAAGTCAAGATATGTGGGCGTATATGGATCAGCTTGCTGCGGATGGAACAGTCATAAAAGGTGCGTACCAACAAAAATATATCAGTGCTTATTGCCCCTCCATTCAGAGTGTTACCAGCGGCAAGGAAGACGGCACATATGTGCCAAGCCTTGATTCTCCGTATAACAGGGCAATTATGATCGTTCGGGTTACATCGGTGGATAAAACGAATCTGCCTGAGTCAACCGAACTTGCTTTAGTATCTGTTACTGCTTCGATTGAAAACGTTGTTAAAATGCATCCAGACTATGCTGTTCGCAGCACACTTCGCCTCATCATAGGGTGCAACTCTCAGGAAGAGTTAGATGCTCTTGATATCCGTCCTGGTGGGCGGTATTTGGCCTTTGGGGCAGATTATATTGACCGTGATTTGGAATTGCGTACAACGTTGGCAGGAACGCACCGATGCTCTGTGGAAGATATTGATTTGTCTAAAATATCCTATGATTTGACAGAGGACGAAAAGAAAACAGCTTCGCCAGATTTTCTGCCGGTAGCAAAATATTCCTCTGGTGAAAAAACGACCATTTTAGGGCAAGACATGGTTGATGCAATAGATTCCTGCACAATGACCGTTACGCATTGGCATGGCTTGTATTCTGAAACACAGCTGGACTATGCAATTGACGGCTCCGAAACAGGTGTGTTGCTAAACGACCAATACCTTGATGCATACATGACCCCGTTGGAAACTGATCTGGATGTCTTTCTAAGTTCAAATGCGGGAATTGAATGGCGGAGCGCAGTCCAAGAATTGGATACGCAATATCATACTGTCAGTGTAATTGGTACAGATCTTCTGGAAAGCATGTATTGTTTCCATCAAAAGGACTCTTTCGTAACAGAAGGACGGAGTTTTGGGGCGGACGATTATAAAAATGGCTCTAATGTCTGCCTGATTTCTGAAACAACTGCCATTGCAAGCGGACTCGGTATAGGGGACAGCATTGATTTGTCGTTCTATTGGGGTCCAAACCCTCTTGCTGATTTAACAGCTCCGGAATGGAAGGTACAGCCACAGCGTTTTTCCCAAAAGATTGGGGTTTCGGGTGATGCGAAAACGTATCAGATTATAGGGATTTACCGACAGTCAGACTTGTGGGATACCGCAGACTATCGCTTCCTTCCGAATACCGTCTTTGTCCCTAACACTTCTCTGCCAGAAAACTGCTATAGTAGTCGAAATGGCGTTTTCTTTACATACGTTCTGCAGAACGGAAAGGTATCTGCGCTCCAAGCTGCACTGGAATCGAATGGATACCCGGCAAACATTCTGTTTTGCTTTGATAACGGATACACTGAAATCGCCGAAACTTTGCATGGATTTTACAGCAGTGCGCAGCAGCTTCTTTTCGCTGCCTGCATAACAGCGAGTGCGGCCCTGTTCGTATTTCTTGCTCTGTTTGTAAACCGTCAACGGCGGACGCTTGGCCTGATGCTCTCGCTTGGTTCCGGTAAAAGGACCGCTGTGATGTTTAGCTGGGAGGTAGCTGCAATACCTATCATCCTTGCGACAATAACTGGGATCATTGTTGGAATCCTTACAATGAATGCTACGACACTAAATCTGTTTTCCTCCGTTTCAGAAGTGCTTAATACAAGTTTGAGCGGTGCAGCCACGATTGGATATAACGATATGATAACGGAAGTCGTATCAATGCCAATTGCGGTTATTGTGGCAGGTGTCCTGCAACTGATTGTTTATATTGTGGCGACTTACCTGCATTTGCAGCGGTTGGCGCAACGATCCCCGCTTGAGTTAGTGCGGAAAGGCTAAGTTTCAGTATTGACAAGAAAAAGCAAACTTGATTGGTTATCAATTCCAATACTTCATTTAGAGAGCGCCCTGTCATGATTTTGTGCAGGGCGCTCTCTTATGAGGAAAATACCCTTGACAAATCTCTTCTCAGAAAGAGATTTTACGGAGGTACGCCGAAGAAAACCAATTCCCCAATCCCCGGTTTTTCGTGGACGATGGGTATTCCGGCACGAACTTTGTTGAGGTAAGATAACGATACCTTTTTTGCAGAGGGTGTTATCTTACCTCTTTTTGATGTATGTTAGATAGCATAACTCTTTACGTCGGCTCCTATCTGTCTGAAATAGGAGATACTTTCGGTAGGCTTGTCACCTGTATCAACTCTGCCGACAAAGCTATAAAAGATTTCGATTTTGCGGGTGTTCGTTTCCTTATCCAGTTCGTGAATAAGAATACGGTCAATAAATTCATGGACGTTTTCGTAGGTCAGTTCTTCAATCGCTGTGTATCTGCGTACCAGTGCGACAAACCTTTTTACGTCCGCGCTGCGCTCGGTGGCGTTGTCGATTTCCTGTGACAGCTCCGCAATCCTCCGGGTCAGCGTCTTTTTTTCTTCATCATAGCCGGAAGTCAGAAAAGCAAATTGTTCATCTGAAAGTTTCCCTAAAGCGTTGTCCTCGTAGAGCTTGCGGAATAAGATGTTCAGCTCGTTAATACGGTTCTGCGCCTTGTCAAGCTCTTTCCGCTGCTGTGTCAGCGTCTTTTGTACTGCCTTTGCGCTGCACTCGTTGGCTGTTTCGATAAACTCCTGTTCATGCTCTTTCACATAAGACGTTACTCGCTGCAAGTCTGCAAGGACAAGTTCTTTCAATACGCTTTTGCGGATATAATGCGTAGTGCAGAGCATATCATTTCTTGCCCGGTTGCGGTAGTTGCCGCAAGTGTAGGCGTGTTTCCGTTCAAGCGTCCCGGCTCCGCGTACTGCATACATTTTGTAGCCGCAGTCCCCGCAAAAGAGCAGCCCGGAAAACAGGTCAATTTCATCAACCTTTGTCGGGCGTTGCCGGGTGGCAATCCGCTTCTGTGCAAGTTCAAAGGTTTCTTCATCAATCAAAGGTTCGTGAGTGTTGGGGAAGAAATACCTTTTTTCCTCCGGGTTCTTTTTCGTCTTTTTCGACTTATAAGATACCTTGTAGGTTTTCCCGGTTATGGTATGCCCTAAATATTCTTTCCTTGTCAGAATGTCGTACAGCGTCTTATCCGGCCAGTTGTACCATGCGTTGAGCTGTGGGCGGGGGTGGCGTTTGCTCCCTGTCCTGCGGTAGCGCAGTTCCCCGACGGTCAGTATTTCATTGTCCCGCAGCCAGTTCTGGATTTCACACATACGGTCGCCCCGTACATACATTGCAAAAATCTGTTTTACGACGTGCGCCGTTTCCGGGTCGGGTATCAGATGATTGCGGTTATCCGGGTCGATAAGGTAGCCGTAAGGAGCTTCGCCGTTGACGCGCTCGCCTTTCTGCGCCTTTGCCTGTTTGACAGCCCGGATTTTCTTTGAGGTGTCGCGGGCGTAAAACTCGTTGAACCAGTTCCGCAGAGGGGTAAACTCGTTATCTTCCCTTGCTGTGTCTACACCGTCGTTAATGGCAATGTAGCGCACTTCATATTCGGGAAAGACAATCTCTATCAGCTCCCCGGTTTTCAGATAATTACGTCCCAGACGGGAAAGGTCTTTTGTTATGACGGTCGCCACGTTCCCGGCTTCAACCTCATGCAGCATGGCTTGAAGCCCCTCACGCTCAAAGCTCACGCCGGAAAATCCGTCGTCTACGAAAAAGCGCGTGTTGAAAAAGTGGTGTTCGTCAGCATACTTTTGTAAAATCAGTTTTTGGTTCTGTATGCTCTCGCTTTCCCCGGCTTGCATATCTTCCTGGCTCAATCTGCAATATAAAGCGGTAATCTTGTCTGTCTGTAACATTTTGTCCTCCTTTCCGACGACAGACAAGCATGGTATTTGTACTGTCTATATTATACCACATACCGCTGCCTGTGTCATGTATAAAATGTGAAGAAACGCCCTATTTCCGGGCGTTTGCGGGGTTCAGTTCCATGTCTTTGCGAATGAGTTTTTTTATCTTTTTATCCAGTGTGTCCGTTGCGCGTTCACTTGCGGACGAACATACAAGGTAAGTAACTTTTCCTATTTTATGCTCCGTTGTGGTAACGGGCGTTTGGTTTTGCGTCAAAGAAAATCCCCCTTTCTTTCGCAAACATATAATATAGTCTATGAATAGCAGCAAGTCCACTATTCAATAAAACAAAGGCTTTAATCGGACGGTTATTAGCATAACCTCATGGGAATTTCACCCCGGCATG
>CATXTO010000003.1 GCA_958402445.1 uncultured Eubacteriales bacterium | reverse complement strand
GGGGAATCCTCCGGTTTCGCGGGGTTTGCGGGCGAGCGCAGCTCGCCCCTACGGGATGAAGATCGATGGTGTGATGTAGGGGCGACCTGTGGTCGCCCGCCGGGGGAATCCTCCGGTTTCGCGGGGTTTGCCGGCGAGCGCAGCTCGCCCCTACGGGATGAAGATCAATGGGGCGATGTAGGGGCGACCTGTGGTCGCCCGCTGGGAGTATCCTCCGGCCTTGTAAGAATTTGGCGGGCGAGAGCAGCTCGCCCCTACGGGATGAAGATCGATGGTGCGATGTAGGGGCGACCTGTGGTCGCCCGCTGGGGAATCCTCCGGTTTCGCGGGGTTTGCGGGCGAGCGCAGCTCGCCCCTACGGGATGAGGATCAATGGTGCGATGTAGGGCGACCTGTGGTCGCCCGCTGGGAAATCCATAGATCACAAGATGTAGGAGTGGCCTGTGGTTGGCCGCCAATTACGTGTAGCTTTCCCGGGCGAGCGCAGCTCACCCCTCCAGCAGTTAGCCCCCGGCTTTACAGCCGGGGGCCTTTTTTGCAGTATTGAAATCCCGGGCTCCTGTTCTGGCTTATCCCCTGGCCTGGGCCACCAGGGCCAAAAGCTCCTCCGGAGTCGTTGTCTCGTATACATAGTCCCGATGCATGGTGAGCAAACTCTGTCCCATTCCACGGACCAGGGTGTTAACCCCGGGGGCCGTTCCCATGGTCATGGTAAAGCCAGCCTCCTGAAGCACCGCCTGACTCAGGGTATCCCAGTACCCGGCGGGATAGGCCATGGCCTCCGGTATCTGCCCCGTCAGATCCGAAACAAGAGTCCGGATCTTTTCAGAATCCGCCTTCAGCGCCTGGGCGTAGGCCCACTGATCCTCCCCCTCGTGGATGAGGATCGTCCCCCGGACCAAATCCGAGGTCTCATATTGGGAAGACTGGTGCATATCAAAGGTATGGCTCTGGATGGAGATCAAGCCGGAATCCACCATCTCCCGGGCCTGGGCGGCATCAAAATGGGGAACGATGGGCTGGCCGGTTTCCTTATAGGTGTCCTTCCCTACGGAGGAACCAATGACAAAAATCGTTGCTTTCATTCCATACTGTTGCAGCACCGGGAACGCGTACTCATAGTTGCTCTCGTACCCATCGTCGAAGGTAATGCAAATGGGCTTATCCGGGAGTTCCGCTCCCTCATAGACATAGGCGCGCAGCTCCTCCAGGGAGACGGCAGTGTAGCCGTGCTCCGCCAAGGTCCGAATCTGCCGCTCGAACTGCTCCGGCGAGACCATCATGTCGTTGGTCACATCCTCTGTGATATGATGATAGAGCAATATGGGCACCTGGGCCGTAAACGCCTCCGGCTCCGGCGGGCCGCAGGTCCAAAAAGTATCCAGGTGCTGCGCCACGTTCTCCTTCGTCACATAGACGCCGAAGTCCTCCGGCACATAGACAGCCTCATCGTGAAAGATCCGGGCCAGGGCCATGTCGCCCACGCAGTTGCGGAAGTGCGTGTCGTCATAAAAGTATCGGGGCTCAAAGCTGACGGAGCTCATGGTGAAATCCCAATAGGGGGTCACCTCCGCCAAGGCGGTGTAAAACTGACGGACCTGGGGCTCGTAATAGTTGTACAGACACTGGCTGTAAACCGGCGAGCAGACCACTGTGAGATCCACCCCCTTCTCCTGGCACAGCTCCACAATCCGACGCACGCTCTCCACACATTCCCGGATGGAGGTAAGCCCGGCCCGATCCGTGGTATAATTGGAAAACACAGGATAGGCCGCAAGATACCGCTCCAAATCCCCGATGGGCTCGGCGTCCCGCTTTCGCTTGTCGTAGGTTCCCGTCTCCTCGTCAAACACATCGAAGGTGCGGGGCAGGTATTCGTCCTCCCCCCGAGCCTGCAGCTTGGCCTTGGCGTACCGCAGGTCGGCAAACAGATAGCTGGCGTAGTAGGAGATCGGATTGCTGCCGGAGGCCTTACTGGGCATCTTCCGGGTCAGGTCGTCCTCCCCCGTGTCGTAGGTCTGGCCGTTGGAGATATAGACGTTTACCACCAAGTGTTTCACCGTGTAATTTTCCAGGAGGTACCGGCAGGTCTGCTCCGCGTCCAGCATGTCCGCGCCGTAAGAGATCATATTGTAAAACTTGGCGTCAAAATACTGATTAAGCCGGTCTGTGGGGAAGGAACTGGTGGAGGAGCAGCCCACGATATACGAATCATACTCCTGGTGGTGCCGCTCCAGATAGCTGAACTTGGCCGTACGGGGATTGTTGGTCTCGTCATAGGACCACCACTGGAAAATAGGGTCCCCAAACACGCCGAAGGGGTCCACCAGCGCGTTCACGCCCGCCACCAGCGCCGCCAGCAGCAGGACCGTCATAGAAAAAACAAGCAGCCACTTTTTTGCACTCATAAGCATCCTTTAAAATTGGGTGTAGATAAATTCCGAGGCGATATAGTCCCCTCGCATGATTCCCAGAAGCAGCAGCGCCAGCAGGAATCCAAACAGCACCAGCCATTGGACCGCGCCCTTCTGCTTCGCCAGGGTCTTTCGGGGGTCTCCCCCCCGCTCCAGACGCCACTCCAGGCCCAGCACCAGAGCCATGCCGGCCAGCGTCACCCCCAAATCCCAGCGGGACAGGCCCAGGGTCCAGAAGGTGCCGTCCAGCAGCTCATGAAATCGGAACTGGGTCATGGTGGTCTTGAGCATGGATAAAGCCACCAGCAGGCGCGGCGCCCGGGTGATGTACCGGCCGATCAGCACCAGCAGGAAGGTCCGCAGAATCCGGAAACCATGGTACCAGCGGCTTTCCTCCCGGATGCCCAGCCCCTGCCGCAGGCGGCGGAAGCGGTCCTCCAGGAGCAGAGCAGCGGTGATGAGCACCCCGTTCCACAGACCGAAGGCCACATAGCGCAGGTTCGCCCCGTGCCAAATGCCGATGATAAAATAGACCAAAAACGTGGCCAGAGAGGTGGGCAGGATTTTGCCCAGGGTCCCCTTCAGGTGCTTGCGGGACCATCTCCCTAGGCGGCCGAAGGGCTTGGACAGGGACAAGGGGTAAAACACATAGTCCCGCATCCACGCGCCCAAGGTGATGTGCCACCGCCGCCAATAGTCAGCCAGGGAGGTGGCAAAATAGGGATTGCGAAAATTCTCCGCCAGCCGAATCCCAAACATCCTGGCCACGCCCCGGGCGATGTCGATGCCCCCGGAGAAGTCGCAGTACAGTTGGACGCTGTACAGAACCACGGCGGAGAAAATCACCGCGCCGCCGTAGGAGCCGCTGCTTCCGAACACCGCGTTCACTGCGATGGCGGCCCGGTCCGCAATCACCAGCTTCTTGAAGTATCCCCACAGAGCCGTCTGCATGCCGGTCTGCATATCCTCCCAATCCAGGGGTTTTCCAGCCGTCAGCTGGGGCTCCAGCTGGCGAAAGCGCCCGATGGGGCCCTGTACCATTTGAGGAAAAAAGGAGAGAAACAGGGCCAGCTTGCCGGGATTTTGCTCCGCCTGGGTCTTGCCCCGGTACACGTCCACCACATAGCCCACAGCCTGAAAAATAAAATACGAAACCGCCATGGGCATGAGGAAATCCAGCCTGGGCAGGCCGCCCAGCAGCTCCGCGGTGAAATTCCAATATTTCAGGATATACAGCAGCCCAAAGCACAAAAGGCATTGGACCAGCACCACCAGCCGCTTTTTCCGGCGGATTCTCGCCTGACCCGCCGCTTTTTGCTCCGCCGGCAGCGCCGCCCGCTGCCGATTGAGCCGGCCCAAAAGCCGGCCGGAAGCATAGGTCAGGGCCGTGACCCCCAGCAGCCAAGCCGTGGCCGGGCCGTTTCCCACAAAGTAAAAGCCGTAGCTCACAGCCAACAGAGCCATCCAGCGGAATCGGGCCGGCAGAAGAAAATACAGCAGCAGGGACAGGGCCGTGAAGGCCAAAAAGGTCCAGGATGTGAAAGCCATGGGCTATTGGCGGCTCTCGATCAGAGCCAGCATCGCGTCCACCGAGTTGAAGTGCTCCGGCTCCAGGTCCTCTACGTCCAGCTCCACCTGAAAGACGTCCATCATCTGGGTCACCAGGGTCACCAGGTCCAGGGAGTCCAAAATACCGTCGTCAATTAACGCCGTCTCCCGAGCAAAGTCCACCCCCGGGCAGGTCTCCGATAAGATTTGCAGCAGTTTTTCTCTCATTTCAAATCGTCCTTTCTCGAAGCAGCACGCTGGAACGGCAGCCGTCCTGCATAAATCCCACTTTTTGATAGGCTGCCAGGGCCGCCGCATTGGTCTGGCCGGTCCACACCTGGGCCCGCCGTTCCCCCGCTTGGGACAAAAAAGCACGCAGCAGCCTGGTCCCCAAGCCTTGAGCACGAGCATCCGCCCGCACCGCCAGATGCCGGATTTCCCAGAGGCCCGGCGCCTGTCGGAACTGCAACACCCCGGTAAGTGTGCCGTCACCGCCCCGGGTCAAGAGCAAATTCCCCTGGGCTCCATCCTCCCGGAGCTCGTCCACTCCAGGCAGACAGCCCGTGAGGGGGTCCAAGCTGGCGTGCAGAAGGTCCAACGCCTCCCGCGCGTCCTCCGTCGTGCCGAAATGCACCAAAGCCTCCGGCTCCTGGACGGGACCTGCCGGACGGTATTGCAGCCGCACCCGGCGCAGAAGAAGCGAAAAGCCCGCCGCCCCCAGCTTGGCCAGGAGTGCGGCTTCCGAGCCTGCGTCCTTTGGCCGAATGGGAACCTCAGTCACCACGGGTCCCGCCGCCTCCGGCGCTGGAAAGCTTCCGCCTGGCTGAAGGTAATACTGCAACAGCCAGTGACCCGCCCGGTGCCGCAGCAGATACAGGCCTTCCGGCCATGCCTGGCAGTATAGGCGCTCTGCGGAAAGCTCCCGGCGCAGCTCCCGCTCCGTCAGCACGCAGTTGGTCATGACGCCTGGGCGCAGCTGACTGCGCCGCAGGGCCGCCAGGTCCTCATAGCATCTCAGAATCTCCATCCAGAAGCCTCCTCTTCAGCGCCGGCCGATCCGCCTTTCCGTTGGCATTACGAGGAATGACCTCCAGGGGATGGTAGACGTTGGGCAGCATATATTTGGGCAGCCGCAGCCTCAGGGCCCTGGCAATCTCATCCGGCGTCCCCCGGCCCACATAGGCGCAGTGCAGCCGGTCCCGGCTGCCCTCGTATAGGCATACTGCCTCGTCCACTTGAGGAAGACCCGCCAGCGCCACCTCGATCTCCCCCAACTCAATCCGGTAGCCCTGATGCTTGATCTGCCCGTCGCATCTGGTGGAGAAATACAGCTGCCCGTCCGGGCCTTGGTAGCCCAGGTCTCCGGTCCGGTAGATTCGGTCCGGGTACTGGGTACACAGGGGATTTTGCAAAAAGGCCGCTTGGGTGCGGGCCTCGTCGTCCCAGTAGCCGTTGGCCAGCCCGGCGCCCCGGACACAGATCTCCCCGATCTGACCCGGCGCCACGGGCCGCAGCTCCCGGTCCAGCAGCAGCACCTCCTTATTGGCGCAGGCTGTACCGATGGGGATGGGCTCCCCCTCGGCAAACGGCCGTTCGATGCGGTAGGCCGTACAGTCCACCGTGACCTCCGTGGGGCCGTAGAGATTGATATATTGGACCTGCGGCAGGCAGGCGCGCCACAGGTTTAGCTGCCTGGCCTGGAGCGCCTCCCCGCCCAAGGCGATGCAGCGCAGAGACTGGGGCGCGCACTTGGCCAGCGCCCCGGAGTTGGCCACCAGGTGGAACGCGGAGGTGGACCAAAGCAGGACTGTGACCCCGTGCTCCTCCAGGGAACGCAGCAGCAGCAGGGGAAACACAAAGCACTTTCTGGGCGCAATCCAGCAGGTGGCCCCCCACTTCAACGTCTGATAAATGTCCTTGACCGATAAATCAAAGTGGAATGGGGCCTGATTGCCGAAGATATCCTCCGGGCCCAGACCGCAGAAGTCCCCCATCCACTCCGTGAAATCCAGAACGCTGCGGTGGCTCACCACAATACCCTTGGGCTCTCCGGTGGACCCGGAAGTAAAAATCACATACGCGGGGTCCACGTCCAGTACCCGGCCCCGCCTCTGCTCCAACGCCGCCGGGTCCGCAGGTGCCGCAAAGCCCTCCTCCAGAGAGAGAATCGGGCAGAGCTCCTGCAGCGCCAGGGCAACTTCCCGCTCACCGGGGCCGTAAAGCAGAAGACCAGGCCGCAGGCGGCGCAAAATTCCCTCCAGCCGAAGACGGGGCATTTTTGCGTCCAGCGGCACATAATAATCTCCGGCGGCCAGCACGCCCTGAAAGCCGCACAGGACCGCCGCGGTCCGCTCCGACAGCAGGGCAACGGGCCGGTTCACCGCCACATCCCGGGCGGCAATAGCAGTTCCCAGAGAAAGGGCCCGGCGCAGCATCCACTCATAGGAAACGGTTTCCGTTTCATCGGCGAAGGCAGCTTGATCCGGACACCGCTCGGCGGAGCGCAGTAAATATTCCAATACGTTTCGCAGCATCATAGCATTGACCATTCCATTTCCAAATCCCGCGCCCCGGCAAAACCGCCTGGGCCTGTTTCTCAAAATAGTACCATAGTTTTTGTCCCAAATCAATACGATGGGGCGATTTTTTGGTCTTTCCGCCTTTACTTCCCCCGGAGTTTGTGTTACAATTCCTTCAAACTATATTGTTTCAGATGCGTCCTGCCGCTGCGGCGGAACATGGAACGGGCTCCAAAGCCCACGAGTCGGTCACTGTAAGGCTCCCTAGGGAGACAAGTCAGATACATGAGGACGCATCGCGCTTCTGTTGCCGGAACCAGGGAGCGCCGCGTCCGCTCCTCCGGCCTGCCGGAGGAATTTTTTGTCTTTCGTGGAGGTATCCTATGAAGCGACTACTCGCCTGGCTATTGGGAGCCGGGCTTCTGCTTGGCCTGGCCGCCTGCGGCGCGCCCGAGCCCCGGGAGCAGCAGACCTGCACGATCTCCATCTCCTGCGCCGTACTGCTGGAGCAGCTGGACCGGCTGCCGGCGGCCAAGCAGGTGCTGGTCCCGGAAGACGGCTGGCTTCTGCCTCCTACGGAGGTCTCCTTTACCCCGGGAGAGACCGTTTTCGACGTCCTGCAGCGGGAGACCCGGGCCCGCAGCATTCACATGGAATTTTCCTCCACACCCCTATACAACACCGCCTATATTGAGGGAATCGGCAATCTGTATGAATTCGACTGCGGGGAAAGCTCCGGCTGGATGTTTTCTGTGAACAAAACGTTCCCCACCCTGGGCTGCTCTGCCTGTCCGGTGGAGCAGGGAGACCAGATCGCCTGGCAGTACACCCTCAGCCTGGGCGAGGATTTGGGTGAAAGCACCGGAGGCCCGTCATGAGGACCGCCTTTGCCGACTGCCACCCGGCAGTGAATTTTCTGTATTTTCTTCTGGTGCTGGGCTTTGGCATGTTCTGTATGCACCCGGTCTTTTTGGCTGTCTCTCTGGCCTGCGCCCTGCTGTGCGGCCGGGTGCTCCGGGGGCCCGGCCAGTTGGGAAAGCTCCTGCTTCGGGCACTGCCACTGATTCTGCTGACTGCGCTCATCAATCCCCTGTTCAGCCACGCCGGCGCCACGATTCTGTGCTACTTGCCCGGTGGGAATCCCCTGACCCTGGAATCCATCTGCTTCGGCGTCGCAGCCGGCTTTATGCTGGCCGGCGTACTGTGTTGGTTTTCCTGCTGGAATGTGGTGATCACCTCGGACAAATTCGTCTATCTCTTTGGAAAGGCCGCCCCTGGCCTAAGCCTGATTCTGGCCATGGCCCTGCGGTTCGTCCCACGGTTCCTAGAGCAATTTAAGGCGGTCTCCCAGGCCCAGCGGGTCCTGGGGCAAAATCCATCCCGGGGCGCGCTGCGCCGGCGGCTGCGCGCCGCGCTCCAGCAGACCTCTATTCTCATCACCTGGTCTTTGGAAAACGCGGTGGATACCGCGGACTCCATGAAGGGGCGGGGCTATGGCCTGCCTGGGCGGACCGCCTTTTCCATCTATACCCTGACCCGCCGGGATCTGTGGCTGCTCCTGTGGCTGCTGGCGGCAGGGGCGTACGTGACGGCCGGCGCGGCCCTAGGGGCTGCGGCATGGAGCTTTTATCCGGTCCTCACCGGCGCCGGATGGAGCGGGTACCACCTAAGCGTATACCTCTGCTACGCAGTCCTGTGCCTGACGCCGGCAGTCTTGGGCCTTTGGGAGGAGTTTCGATGGCGCTGCTTGCAATTCAAAATTTGAGCTTTTACTACCCGGGCCAGCGGGCCCCCGCCCTGCGAGAGCTGTCCTTGGCCCTGGAGCCCGGGGAATTCGTGACGCTTTGCGGTCCCTCGGGCTGCGGAAAGAGCACGCTCCTGCGGCTGCTGAAGCCGGATTTAGCCCCAGCCGGCCGGCGAGAGGGCCGCATTTTCTTTCAGGGCAATCCTCTGGACACGCTGGAGCGGCGGAAGCAAACCCAGGCAATCGGCTACGTGGGCCAATCCCCGGAAAATCAGGTGGTGACAGACAAGGTCTGGCACGAGCTGGCCTTCGGGCTGGAGAGCCTGGGGCTGCCCCAGCCTGTGATCCGCCGCCGGGTGGCGGAGATGGCGGCCTTTTTCGGAATGCAGGCCTGGTTCCATCGGGACGTCGCGTCTTTGTCCGGCGGGCAAAAGCAGATTTTGAATCTGGCCTCGGTGCTCATTCTGGAGCCCACCCTCCTGATTCTGGACGAGCCCACCAGTCAGCTGGACCCCACCGCCGCCGCTGATTTTCTGGAGTCCCTGTCGCGCATCAACCAGGAGCTTGGCGTGACGGTGCTGCTGTGCGAACACCGGCTGGAGCACGCCTTTGCGCTGAGCCCCCGGGTGATCATCTTGGATGAGGGCGCCGTGCTGTGCCAGGGCTCCGCGGCCCAGGTGGGACAGAGGCTCAAGGAATTGAGCCATCCCATGGCCGCCGCCATGCCGGTGCCGATGGAGATTTACGCCAGCGTGGACAGCGCCCTGCCCTGCCCGGTCTCCACGGCCCAGGGCAGGACCTGGCTCACGGCCTATGCAGAGACGCACCCTCTTGCGCCCGTGCCGCCGCCTTCGGCGCAGTCGCCGGCGGAGGCGCCCGTGCTGGAGGCGCAGGGCCTTTGGTTTCGATACGAAAAGGAGCAGCCCTGGGTCCTGCAAGATTTAACCCTGCGGCTGTTTGCGGGGCAATGCCTGGCGCTTTTAGGCCAGAATGGGGCCGGGAAGTCCACAGCCCTGGCGCTACTAGCCGGGTTTCAAAAGCCGGAGCGGGGCAGCATCCTACAGCGGGGCCATCTGGCCGCTCTGCCTCAGAATCCCCAGACCCTGTTTGTCCGCAGCACAGTGCGGGGCGACTTGGCCGATGCGCTTTGGGATCGGGACCTGGCCCTGACGGAGATAGACCGGCGAGTCCAGGAAATGGCGGAGCTCTGCCGCATCGGGCAGGTCCTGGACCGGCATCCTTACGACCTGTCCGGAGGCGAGCAACAGCGGGCGGCGCTTGCCAAGGTCCTGCTCACCGGGCCCCAAATCCTTTTGCTGGATGAGCCCACCAAGGGGCTGGACGGGGCCATGAAACGGGTCCTAGCCGCCATTTTGCGGGATTGTACGCAGGCCGGGGCCGCCGTGCTTTTGGTGAGTCACGATATGGAGTTCTGCGCCCGGTATGCAGACCAGTGCGTCCTGCTCTCCGAGGGAAGCGGCTCCGTCCCAGCCAGGCCCCAGGTCTTCTTTGCGGAAAACCTGTTTTACACCACCTGTGCCAGCCGAATGGCTCGGGACCTGCTGCCCGGCGCTGTGACACCGGAAGATGTCATTTTTGCCTGCGGCGGACTGCCCCGGCCGCTGCCGGACCCCAAGCCCACCCCCGCCCTGGATGCCCCGGTATCCTCACACCAGACGCCTACTAAACGCCCGCTGCGGCGGGCCCTGGCCTGGTTCTTTGGGTTGGCCGCCCTCTGGACCTGCCTCATGGCCACCCGGACCCTGCCCCAAATTTTCCCTGAGTTGGGCACGTACGGTCTTCTTTTTCTCAGCTTGGGCGGGCTGGCCGCCGCAACCTGGCGCAGAGCTCCTAGGTCTCAGGCGCCGCTCCGGCTGCCGCTGGGCCCAGCCACCTATGTGGCCGTAGCCTTGCTTCTCGTCCTGATGCCGCTGACCATCCTATTTGGGCCCAGGGTTTTCTCCTTTGCCGGCACCCGATCCTATTATGCCACCAGCCTTCTGGTCATTCTGGAGGCCATTGTCCCCTTTTTTGTGCTGTTTGAGGGCCGGAAGCCCCAGGCTCGGGAATTGGTGCTGCTGGCCAGCCTCTGCGCGCTGAACGTGGCGGGCCGCGCGGCCTTTTTTATGGTCCCCCAGTGCAAACCCGTGGCTGCCCTGACCATTCTCACCGCCGTAGCCTTTGGCGGGGAGACCGGTTTTTTGGTGGGCGCTTTGACCATGCTGCTGTCCAACCTGTTCTACGGCCAGGGCGCCTATACCCCCTGGCAGATGTTTGCCATGGGGCTGGTGGGCTTTTTAGCGGGGCTTCTGTGGAGGCTGGGGCTCCTGCGCCGCAGCCGGACAAGCCTGTGCGTGTATGGATTTTTATCCGTTCTGTTGATTTACGGTTTTCTCATGGACGCCTCCGGCGTCTTCCTCTGGCAGGGCCCGCCCAAATATCACATGCTCCTGGCTTACTGCATCTCCGGCTTTCCCATGAACCTGGTACACGCTGTGGGCACGGTATTCTTTTTATGGTTCGGTGGCCTGCCTATTTTGGAAAAGCTGGAGCGGGTGAAGGTCAAATACGGCCTGCTGCGCTGACCCCGGGCGCGTTGCGGATCACAAGAAAGGCAGCGCCCCTTCTCCCAAATTTGCCACATAGCGCAATGCGCCCGGGCGACCACAGGTTGCCCCTACAGCGCATCATCGGGATTCCTCCCGTAGGGGCGTGCTTTGCACGCCCGCAACCCCCGCGGCATCGGCGGTACCTACAGCGGGCGACCACAGGTCGCCCCTACAGCGCATCATCGGGATTCCTCCCGTAGGGGCGTGCTTTGCACGCCCGCAACCCCCGCGGCATCGGCGGTACCTACAGCGGGCGACCACAGGTCGCCCCTACAGCGCATCATCGGGATTCCTCCCGTAGGGGCGTGCTTTGCACGCCCGCAACCCCCGCGGCATCGGCGGTACCTACAGCGGGCGACCACAGGTCGCCCCTACAGCGCATCATCGGGATTCCTCCCGTAGGGGCGTGCTTTGCACGCCCGCAACCCCCGCGGCATCGGCGGTACCTACAGCGGGCGACCACTGGTCGCCCTCCATATTGTCGCATGAGCCTGGGCTTTTGTTTTAAGGTACCGAAAAACGGACTGCCCATTGTTGTGGTTTTTGGGAATTTTCCTGTCTTGACAGGCCCCTGCACTTGTGATAGAATGCCTGCAATGAAATTTGCCTTAGGAGAGGAGGATTCCCATGGAGATTCGCCTGGCAAACACTCACATTTACAAAAACGGCGCTTTTTTTCTCCAGGATTTGGTTATTTCTCCCCGGACGCCGCAGCCGTCCCTGCGGCAGGGCGGGCGTGGTGTTTCTGTTTTTGATTTTTCCTCGTGTTTTCTCATCCCGGGTCTTGTAGATGTTCACGTACATCTGCGAGAGCCGGGATTTTCTTATAAGGAGACCATCGCCACCGGTACCCTGGCCGCCGCCCGGGGCGGGTACAGCGACGTGTGCGCCATGCCGAACTTGAACCCGGTCCCGGATTGCCTGGATACCCTGCAGCCTCAACTGGACCTGATTCAGCGGGACGCTCGGGTTCGGGTCCACCCCTACGGCGCCATCACTGCGGGGGAGCGGGGGCAGTCCCTGGCAGATTTGACCGGTCTGGCCCCCTATGTCATCGGATTCTCCGACGACGGGCGGGGCGTGCAGAGCGAGAGCCTCATGCGACAGGCCATGGAGCTGGCAAAGCTGCTGGGCCGCCCCATTGTGGCCCATTGTGAGGACAACCGGCTGCTGCATGGCGGCTATATCCACGCAGGCGAATACGCCCGGCGGCATGGACACCCGGGGATTTGCTCCGAGAGCGAATGGGGACCCCTAGCCAGGGA
This sequence comes from uncultured Eubacteriales bacterium, assembly GCA_958402445.1. Lineage (GTDB taxonomy): Bacteria > Bacillota > Clostridia > Oscillospirales > Oscillospiraceae > Faecousia. The sequence goes on along the minus strand of CATXTO010000003.1, from coordinate 144,015 downwards.
CCTGCGCTTGGTGCGGGAGACCGGCTGCGCCTACCACATGTGCCACGTGTCCACCAAGGAGAGCGTGGCGCTTCTGCGGCAGGCCAAGCGGGAGGGCCTGGACGTGAGCGGGGAGACTGCGCCGCACTATCTGCTGAAAACCGACGCGGATTTGCAAGAGGACGGCCGGTTTAAGATGAATCCGCCCCTGCGGTCCGAGGCGGACCGCCAGGCCCTGCTGGAGGGGATTCTGGACGGAACCCTGGAGATGATTGCCACGGACCACGCGCCCCACAGCATGGAGGAGAAAAGCGGGGGCCTGAAAAACAGCCTCATGGGCGTGGTGGGATTGGAAACCGCGTTTCCGGTCCTGTATACGGGCCTGGTCAAACCGGGTATCCTGTCGCTGGCCCAATTGGTCGCCCTACTGTCGGACAACCCCCGGCGGCGGTTTGGTCTGCCCTTGGGGGAGGATTACAGCATTTGGGACCTGGACTCCAGCTATCAGATAAATCCGGAGGAATTCTGTTCCAAGGGACGGGCTACGCCCTTCGCGGGAGAGCGGGTATTCGGCCGCTGCCGGATGACCGTGGTGGACGGCACCGCCGCGTGGCTGGAACCCAGCGCGGCGGGCACTGTAGAGGGAGGCGCGCATGAAACAGGGAATTGATACCGTTGTGGAGAACCTGCCCCTCACCCGGGACGTCTGGCAAATGCGTCTGGCGGGGGATACCAGCGCCTTCACGGCGCCCGGCCAGTTTGCAGCCCTGCGTTTGGAGGGGTTCTTCCTCCGCCGCCCCATTTCCATCTGTGATTGGGATGGGAATGGCATGACGCTACTATATAAGGTGGTAGGCCATGGCACGGACGCCATGACCCGTCTGGAGCCCGGCGCCGCCGTGGATATTCTGACGGGCTTGGGCCACGGCTACGATCTGGCGCCCAGCGGGCCCTCCCCCCTGCTGGTGGGCGGCGGGGTGGGCGTTCCGCCCCTGTACGGCCTGTGCCGCCGGCTCTTGGCTCAGGGGAAGGCGCCCCGGGTTTTATTGGGTTTTAATACGGCCTCGGAGGTCTTCTATGCCGACGCCTTTCAGGCCTTGGGCGTTCCGGTTCAGGTGTCCACGGTAGACGGCAGTCATGGCACTACCGGGTTTGTCTCGGACCTGATGCAGGGCCTCTCGTATGACTATTTCTACGCCTGCGGCCCCATGCCTATGTTCCGGGCCATAGAGGCCGTGGCGGCCACCTCCGGGCAATATAGCCTGGAGGAGCGGATGGGCTGCGGCTTTGGCGCGTGCATGGGCTGCACCATAAAGACCCGGCTTGGTCCCAAGCGGGTCTGCAAGGACGGGCCCGTCTTCCACCGGGAGGAGGTACTGTTTTGAACACCGCTGTGACGCTGTGCGGCGTGCACCTGGACAACCCGGTGATTCCCGCCTCCGGGACCTTCGGCTACGGGGCCGAATTCGCCGCTTTCTACGACATCAATTGCCTGGGTACCTTCTCTTTCAAGGGCACCACCCGGGAGCCGCGTTTCGGAAATCCCACACCCCGCATCGCGGAGTGCCCCGCCGGCATGCTCAACGCGGTGGGTCTGCAAAATCCCGGCGTGGACCACGTGATTGCCCAGGAGCTGCCGGCTATGAAGCAGTTTTTCCACAAGCCGGTTATGGCCAACGTCTCCGGCTTTTCCGTGGAGGAGTATGTGGAGGTCTGCCGGAAGCTAGACCGGGAGCCCCAGGTGGGCTGGCTGGAGGTGAACATCTCCTGTCCCAACGTCCACGGGGGCGGCATGAGCTTCGGAACCGACCCAAACCTGGCCTCAACGGTCACCCGGGCCGTGAAGGCCGCCACCTCCAAGCCCGTGCTCATCAAGCTCTCCCCCAACGTGGCGGATATCAAAGCAATTGCTCAGGCTTGTGAGGACGGCGGAGCCGACGGGCTGAGTCTCATCAACACGGTTTTGGGCATGCGCATCGACCTGCGTCGGCGGCGCCCGCTGCTGTCCAACGGCACCGGCGGGCTGTCCGGTCCAGCCCTCTTTCCCCTGGCTCTGCGCATGGTCTATCAGGTCTATGAGGCGGTCTCCATCCCCATCGTCGGCCTGGGGGGCGTTAGCTCGGCCCGGGACGTGGTGGAAATGATGCTTGCCGGCGCCACCGCCGTGCAGGTGGGCGCCGCCAACCTGGTGGACCCCTTCGCCTGCAAAAAGATTGTGGAGGAGCTGCCCCAGGTCATGCAAGAATATCATGTTGATACACTCAATGAAATCATAGGAGGCGCGCACCATGGGTAAGGACGTCATCATTGCCTGCGATTTTGCCAGCGGTTTGGAAACTCTGGCCTTTCTGGACCGATTTCCAGGCCGGAAACCCTTTGTGAAAATTGGCATGGAGCTGTTTTATGCGGAAGGGCCCCAGATTGTAAGAACTGTGAAGGCCCGGGGCCACCGGATCTTCCTGGATCTGAAGCTCCACGACATTCCCAACACGGTGAAAAAAGCCATGGCCGTCCTGTCCGGGCTGGAGGTAGACCTGGTAAACCTCCACGCCGCCGGCACCCGGGCCATGATGGAAGCCGCCCTGGAGGGCCTGACCCGGTCGGACGGCACCCGCCCGCTTCTCATCGCGGTGACCCAGCTCACCTCCACCAGCCAGGAGCGGATGCAGCAGGAACTGCTGATCTCCGGAGAGCTCCCCCAGGTGGTGCTGCATTATGCGGGCCTGGCCCGGGCGGCGGGGCTGGACGGCGTGGTCTGCGCCCCGCTGGAGGCAGAGCAGGTCCACGCGGCCTGCGGCCCCAAGTTTCTCACCGTCACCCCCGGCGTCCGGTTCGCCGATGGAGACGCGGGGGACCAGGTCCGGGTCACCAACCCCGCCCAGGCCAAGGCCCTGAGCTCCGACTACATTGTGGTGGGCCGGCCCATCACTCAGGCCCAGGACCCCGTAGCCGCCTATGACCGCTGCGTCCGGGACTTCGTGGACTGAGCCGCTCTCGTCCAGCTTGATAAACGCTGCAATTCCTAAAAAATAGGAGGAAGTCAAATGGATTTGTCTGTTGCCATTGCAAAGGATCTGCTGAAAATCCAGGCCGTGTTCTTCCGTCCGGACCAGCCCTTCACCTGGGCCTCCGGCATCCAGAGTCCCGTATACTGTGACAACCGCCTGACGCTCACCGACGTGCAGGTCCGCACGGACGTGGAACAGGGCCTGGCCGCCCTGATCCAAGCCCACTATCCTCAGACGGAGGTCCTCATGGGCACCTCCACCGCCGGCATCGCCCACGCCGCCATCACGGGGCATCTGCTGGGCCTGCCCATGGGCTATGTCCGCAGCGGCGCCAAGGACCACGGCCGGCAAAACCAAATCGAGGGCAGGCTCCTGCCGGGGCAGAAGGTGGTGGTGGTGGAGGATTTGATCTCCACCGGCGGCAGCGTCCTGGAGGTGGTTCAGGTCCTCCGGGCCGCGGGCGCGGAGGTCTTGGGCATTGTGAGCATCTTCACCTATGGCATGCGGAAGGGGCTGGAACGACTGGAAGCGGCCCGGGTTCCGCATATCAGCCTGACCAATTTCGACGTCGTTGCCCGGGTGGCTGCGGAGGAGGGCTATATTCAGCCCCAGGACGTGGCGCGCCTGCTGGCCTTCCGGGACCACCCGGAGGATGAAAGCTGGATTGGAGGTACCAAATGAGAAGCGTCATCGATATTTTGGATTTATCTGTGGAGGACCTGGAGGGCCTCATCGCCACCGCCAACGACATCATCGACAACCCGGCCAAATACTGCGAGAAATGTAAGGGCAAAAAGCTGGCCACTCTGTTTTTCGAGCCCAGTACCCGGACCCGCCTGAGCTTTGAGGCCGCCATGTACGAGCTGGGCGGAAACGTCATCGGCTTTTCCGAAGCGCAGAGCAGCTCCGCCGCCAAGGGCGAGAGCGTGGCGGACACCGCCAAAACGGTCTCCTGTTACGCAGACATCATCGCCATGCGCCATCCCAAGGAGGGCGCGCCTCTGGTGGCGGCCATGAACGCCTCCATTCCCGTCATCAACGCCGGCGACGGAGGCCACAACCACCCCACGCAGACCCTGGCGGACCTTTTGACCATCTACCGGGAGAAGGGCGGCTTTGAGCACCTGACCATCGGCCTGTGCGGCGACCTGAAATTTGGACGCACGGTCCACTCCCTGATCGCCGCCATGTCCCGGTACTCCGACGTACGGTTTGTCCTGATTTCCCCGGAGGAGCTGAAGGTTCCCAGTTATGTCAAGCAGAGCATGAAGGACAAGGGCATCCCCTACAAGCAGACCACCGACCTGGACGCGGTGATGCCGGAGCTGGATATCCTCTACATGACCCGGGTGCAGCGGGAGCGGTTCTTCAATGAGGAGGACTATCTTCGCCTGAAGGACAGCTATATTCTCACCCCGGCCAAGCTGGAGCGAGCCAAGCCCGACCTGGCCATTCTCCATCCCCTGCCCCGGGTGAACGAAATCGCCGTGGCCATCGACGAGGACCCCCGGGCCTGCTATTTCAAGCAGGTCCGCAACGGTAAGTATATGCGCATGGCTCTGATACTCAAGCTCCTGGAGGTGCAGTGATATGAACATCGACTCCATCAAAAACGGCATCGTCATCGACCACATCACCGCGGGAAAGGGCATGGAGCTCTACCGGCTTCTGCGGCTGGACGAGCTGGATTGCTCCGTGGCCCTCATCAAAAATGCGTCCAGCCGGAAAATGGGAAAAAAGGATATTATTAAAATTGACTCCGACTTTGCCGTAGACATGGACATTTTGGGTTATGTGGACCCGGGTGTCACCGTGGACATCATCCGGGACGGCAAGCTGGTGGAAAAAAAGAACCTGTCCCTGCCGGAACGGCTCACCAACGTAATTTTCTGCAAAAACCCCCGCTGCATCACCACAACCGAGCAGGAGCTGCCCCATATTTTTCGGCTCACTGAGCCCAAAAGCCGGGTCTACCGGTGCCTCTACTGCGAAACAAAGGCCAAATAAACCCGAAGCCGCCCCAGGGCCTTGCCCTGGGGCGGCGCAGTCCTTCCGGAAGCCTTTTTGTAAGGCCGCCTATCCATATCCTTTTGAAAAGGCTGGCAGAGCAGCTTCCTGATCTGCGAAAGAAAGCCTTGGCAGTCTCCTGTTCCTTCCCCTGAGACCTTCAGCTTGGGGGTATTCGCTCCTTCAGAATTATGACCGTTCAGCCTCTTCCCGCCTTGCCGTTGGTCTCAACAGCTGATATGGTCCCGTCAATGCTAAAGAATCTGGAAGGGGGTGCGGATATGGCCGCACTATTGATCAAAAATATCCATACCCTGGTCACCTGTGACGACAGGGACCGCGTCCTGCACCGGGTGGATATCTTTTGCCGGGATGGCTGGATCCGGGAAATCGGCCCTGAGCTTCAGGCCCCGGACGCGCAGATTTTGGATGCCTCCGGGCTGCTGGGTTATCCCGGCTTGATCAACACTCACCACCATCTATATCAAATTTTCTCCCGGAATCTGCCGGCGGTACAGCGGCTGGAGTTGTTTGACTGGCTCACGTCCTTGTACGGGATATGGCAGCATCTCGATGGGGAGACCCTGTATTACGCCAGCCTAGTTGGCCTGGGAGAGCTGATGAAGAACGGCTGCACCACCTGCTTTGACCATCACTATGTCTTCCCGGCCGGAAGCGGGGACCTGTTGGGCAAACAGCTGCTTGCCGCTCAGACTCTGGGCATTCGGATGGAGGTTAGCCGGGGTTCCATGGATTTGAGTCAAAAGGATGGCGGGCTGCCCCCGGATTCTGTGGTGCAGACCGTCACGGAGATCATGGAGGACTCCGACCGCCTGATCTCCCGCTATCACGATCCTGCACCCGGCTCCATGGCTCGGGTGAGCCTGGCGCCCTGCTCCCCCTTCTCCGCCTCGGCGGACCTGTTACGGGAAAGCGCAAGACTGGCCAGGTCCCACAAGGTGCGGCTCCACACCCATCTATGCGAAACCAAGGACGAGGAGCGCTATACCTTGGAGAAATACGGCCTGCGTCCCCTAGCCTATTTGGCCTCCCTGGGCTGGGAGGGACCGGACGTCTGGTTCGCCCACGGCATCCACTTTGAAACGGCGGAGCTGCAACGCCTGGCGGAGACCGGCGCCGGCGTGGCCCATTGCCCGGTTTCCAATATGAAGCTCTCCTCCGGCGTGGCGCGGATTCCCGAAATGCTGGAGCTGGGGGTCAAGGTGGGCCTGGGGGTAGACGGCAGCGCCAGCAACGACGGGTCCAATCTGCTGGAGGAGCTTCGGGTTTCGTATCTTCTGCACCGCCTCCACGCCTCCGCCCAGGCGCCCACCGGTTACCAACTTCTCCAAATCGCCACCCGGGGCGGCGCCGCTCTGCTGGGGCGTCCGGAGCTGGGCGCTGTGGCGGTGGGTCAGTGCGCGGACCTGTTTTTCCTCCGCCGGAATCGCTTGGAGCTGGTGGGTGCGGACCTGGACCCCAAAAACCTATTGGGCACCGTGGGCCTCAAAGGGCCGGTGGATTATACGGTTGTGCAGGGAAAAATCACCGTAGATCAAGGCCGCTTGACGCAGCTGGACGAAGACGCCTTGTCCACAGACGCTTCCGCAGCCTGCCTTCGTTATTGGGAGCAGGCTGGCATAATCCGCCATTATTCGCCCAATTGTATGGATCCTCTCTGATTTTCCCATTTTCCCTCCAGCCGCATAGTCTGAGATAGCAAACTATGTTCATTGGAGGGATTTCAATTGGAGCAATCCTGGCAGCCAGCTTCTTGTTGCTGGCCGTATCAAATGCGCTGCTGTTGCCCAGGACTACAGGGCCCCACTGGTCCCCAGGGCATTCAGGGGCCCCCAGGCATCCCTGGGCCAGCCGGCCCTCAGGGCGTTCAAGGCCCCCAGGGTCCTATGGGTTCTACCGGCGCGACTGGGTCCCAGGGCCCTGCCGGACCAACCGGTCCCACGGGTGTTGCTGGCCCTACGGGGCCTCAGGGCTTGCGGGGTCCGCAAGGGCAGACAGGTCCCACTGGACCTACCGGGCCCCAGGGCGTTCAAGGGCCCCAGGGTCCTATGGGTTCCACCGGCGCGACTGGGTCCCAGGGCCCTGCCGGACCAACCGGTTCCGCGGGTGTTGCTGGCCCTACGGGGCCTCAGGGCTTGCGGGGCCCGCAAGGGCAGACAGGTCCCACCGGACCTACCGGGCCCCAGGGCATTCAGGGGCCCCAGGGTCCTATGGGTTCCACCGGCGCGACTGGGTCCCAGGGCCCTGCCGGACCAACCGGCGCCTCAGGCAACACCGGGCCTACCGGTGTCCAGGGGCCAATTGGGCCTACGGGGCCGCAAGGACCTACCGGCATCACGGGGCCAACCGGAACCGTGCCGCCTGATTCTGCCGCTTTTTATGCGAACTATGCGCTGGCCTATCCAAACGGCAGTCTGATTCCATTTGGTGAGGTTGTCGCAGATACCACGGGTCAAATCACCTTAGCGGACGCTACTCATATTTCCTTGGTCCCCGGCGTCTATCTGATTTCCTTTCATGTATCCGCGATTCTGCGGACCGCAGGCTATATGCAAGTCACCCCGTTTTACAATAGCAGCCCTCATATCGAATTTGGTATTTACTTCAAAACCGCAGGCGATCAGTCCAGCGCCTATGGTTCAAATTCTATTCTTCTTCTCGCGCCGGAGCAGACTCAGTTCTCCTTAACCTATAATAGCAGTTCCGACAGCATTGACGGCGCAACCACACTGACAGTCCTGCGCCTGAACCGGCCGCTGTAGAGGCCAAGAAAGTCACACGAGCATAAAAAGGCCAGGCCACCGGATTGTCGGTGGTCTGGCCGGTTGTATGTCCCGTCGGAATAATGCGAGGTATACTGACGCGGGAATCCATGCAATGGTACTCTGCCTTGCTGCACGGTGATGCCGACAGCCAAACGCGCAGGAAAATTTGAACCTAGGCTGGTCGGAACTGGACTCGTATTTTTTTAATGATATATAATGGGGCATATATCAATAGAATACCGTTGGCGATCCAATAGAGGGATTGCACCGGTCCATACTGGGCACCGGTGTGTGCGGTGCTACCCATGCCTAGCTTACAAATGGGAATCCATACAAGCCCCTGTACAGGATGCCTCCTTCGCGCACTTGCAAAACAATTATTATTTTCTCCAGAAAGTGGCGCAATCTGCTTTGTCCATCCGATTATACCGGATTACTTTCTCAAGGAGCGCAAAATCAACTTTTTCGTTCCAGCGAATGCGAAAAATATTAGTTCCATGGCTATACCCGGATTTTTCGATCTCCGAAGCAAATTTCTCAATTCCTTTTTCCTCTGGAGCGACGGAAAAGTGCCCTTTGGACGCACTAAAGGCGATTATGAACGTTCCATGGTCTGTAAACATCGGCTGATTCCATGCGATTTTCGTTTCCAGGTCCGGAAATTCGCTTTGAATCCATTCCAAAACCTCACGCATACGGGCACAATGTTCTTCATTTTTAATCGACATTAAATATGGTTCAAATACTTTCATACCATCCTCCGTTTCTTTGATCTTTGTGTTTATCCTGTTGTTTCCGTAAAACCCAAAAATCATTCCACGTAAAACACATAGATGTAGACTTGTCCTCTCTCCCAACATCCGCGGTGGAATTCACGGGATGGCCTTGCTCCTCCTTCTGGATCGATTCAACCTTTTTATTACTTCCCACGCGAAGTTGCTTTATGGCGGCGAAACCGTAAACGCCCACTGCATGATGAAAAACACTATGAAGACAAAAATATGACGGTGGCGCAGGGGGATGCTGCTCCGGCATGCCTTATGTTAAAAGTTCATAAAACACATAAAAACACCCCGGAAACTCGCTGTTTCCGGGGTGAATTTGGTGGAGACTACTGGACTCGAACCAGTGACCTCATGCGTGTGAAGCATGCGCTCTAACCAGCTGAGCTAAGCCTCCAGATTGATTGCTCGTTTATTATAGCAGAGATTTTAAAAAAATCAACACCTTTTTTCAGCTTTTTCGATCCCTTTCCGTCTCTGATTTACCGCCGCTGGCGGTCCGTCTGCGCATTCGACTCTTTCTAATTTTGGGGCGCCGCAGCCCGCCGCCAAAAAAGCACTTGTAAACCCGGGAAAACTATACTATAATAGGGAGCCGAACCTATATGATGTCCAAGTGAATTTATGGCAGGGAGTTTTGATATGGCTGCACAAAACAGTAAAATTAAATCCTACCTGGCCCCGGGAAAGCGGGTGCATCTTGTGGGTATTGGCGGCGTCTCCATGCGGCCATTGGGCCTCGTCCTACAGGATATGGGCGTACTGGTGACCGGGTCTGATATGAATGCCTCGGTTTCCACCGACGAACTCCTGGCCCACGGGATTCAGGTGCGCATTGGCCACAGCGCGGAAAACATCCGGGGTGCAGACTGTATTATCCGAACTGCGGCGGCTCACAACGACAACCCGGAAATCGCCGCGGCGCGAGCCGCCGGCATCCCCGTCTTTGAGCGCGCTCAGGCCTGGGGCGTGATCATGCAGACCTATAAAAACGCCATTTGCGTCTCCGGCACCCACGGCAAAACCACCACAACCTCCATGTTGACGCATATCCTGCTGGAGGCAGGCTGGGACCCCACGGTGATGATCGGCGGGTATCTGCCGATTCTTCAGGCCGGCCACCGGGTTGGCCAGGGGAACTCCATTGTGCTGGAGAGCTGCGAATACTGCGACTCCTTTCTGAACTTTTTTCCCTCCATGGCTATTGTGCTTAACATCGAGGCCGATCACCTGGATTACTTTCCAGACTTGACCGCGATTGAGCGGTCATTCCGTAGATTTGCCCAATTAGTGCCCCAGGGCGGCTCCATTCTGGCCAATGGGGATGATAAAAATACCATGGACGCGCTGTCTGGTCTCCCACTGACCACCTTCGGACTGGGTTCTGCAAACCAGATACATGGAGAAAGCTACACCGCCGACTGGCGGGATTTCGACGTGATCTGCGGTGGAAAGACCTACTGCGCCCTACACCTGAATGTCTACGGCCGTCACAACGCCTGCAATGCCATCGCCGCGGCCGCGGCCGCTTGGACGCTGGGGATTCCGGGGGACGCCGTGGCGCGGGGCCTGGAGTCCTTCCGGGGCGCTGGCCGCCGCCTGGAGTACAAGGGCAACTTTAACGGTGCTGATATCTACGACGACTACGCCCATCACCCCGGCGAGCTACACGCCACCATTGCCGCCGTGCGCTCCATGGGCTACCGGCGTATCATCATGGCCTTCCAGCCCCACACGTATACCCGGACCGCCGCTTTGTTTGAAGACTTCGTGCGAGAGCTGCGTACCGTGGACCAGGTGGTTCTGGCGGAAATTTATGCCGCCCGGGAGCGAAACCTCAGCGGCATCTCCTCCCGGGACCTGGCCAGTCAAATCTCCGGAGCCGTTTACTTTGAAACTCTGCCGGAAGTGACAACCTATCTGCGCCGCATTGCGGAGCCGGACGACGTCATTCTCACCGTAGGCGCGGGAGACATTTACAAGGCGGGAGAGGCACTGTTCCGCCACACTTAAAAAACCGCCCACCGGGCTGGAGGGAGACAGGATGAAACAAGACATTATGACCCTGCGGGAGGGAATGAAGGGCTATACCGGACTGGAGGAGGATCGGCCCACCGATCAGGAGCTGGAGCTACCACAGCCGCCGCTGGAGCGCGTCCGGGGTGGAGATCAGGTGATCCCTCTGCCGCGGAATTACCCAGACGTGGTTCGCTGCAACGACTTCCTGACCCTGCTGGAACGGCGGAGGAGCCGTCGCGTCTATGGGGATGCGCCCCTGCGCTTGGAGGAGCTGGCCTTTCTGCTCTGGGCCACCCAGGGCGTCAAGCGCGTCTCCCCCAGGCCCGCGACACTTCGTACCGTTCCCTCCGCAGGCGCCCGGCACCCCTTGGAAACCTACGTATTCGCCAAACGGGTGGAGGGGCTGGTCCCTGGCGTTTATCACTATCTGGCCATAGAACACAAGCTGGAGCTTTTGTATCCCAGCGAGTCTCTTTCCGAGGCCCTGTCGGAGGCATTTTGCGGGCAAACCTTTTTTGGCAGCGCGCCGGTTTCCTTGGTCTGGACCGCAGTTCCCTACCGCTCCGAGTGGCGCTATGACAATAAAGCGCAGAAATACGCGCTGCTAGACGCCGGTCATGTGTGCCAAAATCTCTATCTGGCCTGCGAGGCCATCGGCTGCGGCGCCTGTGCCATCGGCGCATACCACCAGGCCCCCGCCGACGCGTTGCTGCACCTGCCCTCTGGACCCAATGACAGCAAAACGGACGAATTTGTAATTTACGCAGCGTCTGTAGGACGCGTAGCGGACCAATAACTGCAACACCTAGAATACACACAAAATAGAAGCGGCGGCGGACCAATCGGGTCCGCCGCCGCTTGTCTTGCGGGTATCTCTTGCAAAACGGTGGTATGGCTCAGTCTCTGCGTAGCGCCTCAATGGGATTCAAATTCGCAGCCTTTACCGCCGGAATTAGGCCAAACACCACGCCGATCAGCGTAGAGAAGACCACGGAAATGATAATGGCTGGGACACTGATGGCCACGGGAATCGTATTGAGCCTGGAGATCATCTCCGCCAGACCAATCCCCACGAGAACGCCCAAAATACCGCCCAAACAGGTCAGGACCGCGGCCTCCGTCAAAAACTGCCGGAGCACCCGGCGCTTTTTTGCGCCCAAGGCCTTCTTCAGTCCAATTTCGCTGGTTCGCTCCGTGACGGACACCAGCATAATGTTCATAACGCCAATGCCGCCGACCAGCAGTGAAATGCTGGCAATCCAAATGAGCTGTCTGTTGGTGGCGCTGCTCATATCCTGAAGCTGCTGCGCCTGCTCCAGCAGATCCTCGCTGCGGTATGCAAACGCCGTCGCCGCCGGCCCGGTCTCGCCGCCCTCTTCTGCGTTCTCGGGTACTGGCTCATTCGAAACCCCACCGTTTGTGGGAATAATTTGGCTGGCCGTCAAGGCGTCGGCCACGTTTTTGCCAGCCTTGGTCATGGCGTCCGTATTCTTGGCCCGAACCGCCACGCTCTGCGGCTCGTCAAACCGGTACGTCACCGGCCAGGTGCTCTCTGGCATGAAGATGGAGCCGGAGGAGGTGTCCGCGTACAGAGCATAGTCCTTTAAACTGGTAATGGTCGGCGTAAAGGTCTTAATTTGGTTCACTACTCCCACCACTGTAAAGGTCTCGCCCCGGATCTCCACAACCTGGCCAATGGGATCCTCTCCAGCAAACAAGGCGGTAACGGCTTTGGTGTTGAGTATTACCACCTTACGGCTATCTGCAAAATCCGACTCCAAAAAATACCGTCCCTTGGTCAACTGATAGCCATTCACCTGGAAATACGCATGGTCAATCCCATACATCGAGCCGCCAAAGGAGGTGTTTTGAAAATAAACCTGCTCGGCAGTGTTCCGATATCGGTAAAACGAGACTTTGTCCACACCGTCCAGCTTTTCCAATTCCTGGCGCATCTCTTCGGAAATAGTCCGTACCCCCTGGGGCGGATCGCTGTAACTCATGTCGTAGGGATAATCGCTGTCGCTTTGGTATAGCTGCACCGAGACCACGTTGTTTCCAGAGCCAATCAAATTTTCCTTGATTTGTTCGTTGGTCCCTTTGATGGTGGAGACAATCGTAATAATGGAGGCAATGCCAATGATGATACCCAGCATTGTTAAGAAAGACCGCAGCTTATGGCCCCAAATGCCCTGAAAGGCAAGTCTGATATTTTCCATTGCCGCGCCTCCTTAATAATTATATAAGCCTTGGTATAACTCGTCCATATTACCATCTGCGGTAGGCGCGCCCTCCCGCAGGGCCTTGCCATAAGGAAACGCCACGGAATCTGCCTCCGTGATCCCACTGGTGATCTTGATATACTCACCCCACAGCTCGCCCCCCGTGGTGACCTCCCGTTTTTCCAGCTCGCCGGCGTCGTTGCGCACATAGACGTAACTGTGGTTGTTCTCCGTCCGGACGAAGGCTTTCATTAAATATACGCCGTTATCCTCCTGATTGGCCGTGCCGTAGGTAATTTCCGCGCCGCTGCCTTCCTGAAAGTTGGCGTCTTCCCCGATGCTCACGGTAAAGGGATAGTAGGATACATTGGGGTTCCCGCTCCCGTAGCCATAATTGTTATTGCTGGGATAGTCCCCGATGGATGTGATGGTCCCGTCATAGCTCATGCCGTCGTTCCACGACGTCACGCTGACCGTCTGGCCGATTTGTAGGCTGCTACGCTCCAGCTCGCTGACCGTTCCCTCAATGAAAAAGCCGCCGCCGCCGGATACCTTCACCACGGGGCTTCCCTCGCTCAGCGCCGCCGCCGGATCCAGCACACCCACCACATAGCCGTCAATTTCGCTGGTGACGATACCGTTATCAAACTCCTTTTGCATAATTTTGTATTCCGCTTCCGCCATGCGGATAGAGAACTCCAAATCCTTGATTTCCTTTTCCTTGTCAGACCGCATCTGGGCAATCTCACTGGCGGTATAACCGCTGTTCATATCGACCTGTCCGCCGGAATTGTCGGAGGAGCCGTCGTCGTCCTGTCCTGGGTCCTCCGTGCCGTCTATGACAAAGAAGGTGAAGGAATAGTGCTTTTTGGTTACCGAGCGGGTCTGACCTGTGGTTTGGGCCGTCTCCGTCGGTTCCCCGCTGCTCTCCGGCGGCTCAGACTCTGTCGGAGTGGTGGTCGGGTCCGTCGGCGTGGTGGGGGGATCTGTAGGCTCCGTTGGGTCCGGCTCCGTGGTCTCCGTCACCTGGAAATACACCCCGATCCGGCTCAGCACCTCGCCCGCCGGCCGATCCCCCTCCCGGGTCTCCAAAATGACGTATAGCTTTTTGGCGCCGCCCAAAATCTCCGCCATGAGGCTCTCGTCGAAAGTCTGGCTCTGTCGGATCCACAATACCTTGGGGTCTCCCGCCGTGTTTCCAGATCCTTTGCCCAAAACCATGAACCGCTCGTTATCATTCAGCGGGCGGGTCGGCGTCAAACTTACCGGCTCCGTGGGCTTCGGCTTGGTGGTCGTGGTGGGGGGCGCGGGCTTATAAGAAATAGGCTTCATTTTTTTGATCGCAGCCAGCTGCTTTTTCGCATCCTCCAGCCGCAGCTTCGTTTTTTGAATCTCCAAATCCTTTCGGTCCAGGGAAAGCTGCGACAGCGTGGTGTCATAGGCGAGAATCGGGTCGCCTTTGGCCACCTGCTGACCCTCCTGAACATAAACTTCCGTCACTTCCTGGGTGTTCGACAGGTAAACTGTCTGCAGCTTATCGGTGGTTATGGTGCCGTATGTGGTGGCGTTGTCTCCCCAATAGCTCACAGTCAGGTTGCTGACCGGGTATACGTTGACCGCGTCCCCTTTCCGGGTGGTAAAATACCAGGCAAGACCTCCGCCCAGAGCCACGACCAGCACCGCACTGACAATGGGAATCCAGATCTTTTTACGCCTCTTCATGATCTGTCTCCTCCTTTGGCCCCTCCAGCAGCTCGTCCAGATTTAGCTCCGCAAGGAAGTCCTTCACCGGTTCCTGCGGGGATTGGCTGTCATCTGTCGCCTGCGCCAGGGTCTCCTGAATTTGTCCGTCCAGAATGTGGTAAATCTTGTCCGCACAGGCGGCGATGGAGGGCTCGTGGGTAATCATGATGATGGTCATGCCCCGATCACTGAGGCCGCGGAAAATCCCCATGATTTGATTGCCTGCAGCCGTATCCAGGGCGCCGGTGGGCTCATCCGCCAGCAGCAGGTCCGGTTTTCCCACCATAGCCCGGGCAATCGCGACCCGTTGACACTGGCCACCGGAGAGCTGATTGGGATAAAAATGCAGCCGGTCCTCCAGGCCCACGGCCTCCAGCGCCTCCTTGGCCCGGTCCCGCCGATCCTTGGGTGGGACGCCCGCATAGAGCAAGGGCAACGCCACATTGTCCAGGGCCGTCATCTTGGGCAATAGGTAAAAATTTTGAAATACAAAGCCGATTCGCTTGTTGCGAATTTCCGCCAATGCGTTGTCATTGAGTGCGCTCATATCCTGCTCTCGTAAAATATAGGTACCGGAGGTGGGTAAATCCAGGCAGCCAATGAGGTTCATCAGCGTGGTCTTTCCCGAACCGGAGGGACCCATAATCGCAATGTACTCCCCCTCCTTCACCTGCAAATTCACATGTTTGAGAACAGGGACCAGGTTTTTTCCCCGGTTATAGTCCTTGCAGACATCTGTCAATTCCAGTATCATCGATCAACCCCCCAGGTCGCTGCCGCTGGCCGTACCGTCGGAATGACCGGGAAGATTACCATCGCTGGCCGTGCCGTCGGCATTGCCCAAAGTGGGCATGGGGGCGGCGCCATTGGGATCGCCTCCCACCGGATCGTCCTGTAAGCCACCCCCTCCGTCTGGCTCGTCGACCCCGTTGTTCACCCCGGGGTCAACCGCATCTCCACCCTGGTCGGGCTCTCCCCCGCTGGTGTCAAGCGGTGTGGTCTCTTCCGGCCTTTCATAGGTCACGGCCACGCCGGGCGCGCAGTTTTCATCCGGCACTGCGATGGCGTCCTCCTCTGTGAGGCCCTCCAGGATTTCGTAGCTGCTGGTTGCCTCGTCATAGCCGCCCAGCGTTACGTTCCGTTTTTCCAGCCGGTCCTTGCCGTTGGCGGCCCAGACATACGCCTGTCCCTGTTCCTGCCCTTCCTCCGTCTCCTCAAAGCAGATGTAGTACGCAGGCAGCCAAATTCCGCTGCCCATGGTGCTCCCGCCCTGGTTGACTTGCAGGTAGACATGCTGGCCCAGCATTAGGCCGTCGATACTGTCCAGCTCCACATAAAATGGGTATTGGCTGGAGCTTGTCATCTCGTTGGTCGGCATCCCGTACATGGCGTCCGTGGAGTTGCCCTGAGACGCGCTCTCCAGATCGATACTGGAAACTGTTCCGCTCCAGGTCTGGGTGCTGTCCGTCCGGGAGGTGACCAAAATTTTCGTCCCCTCCACAATGGCGCCCCGATTCAGCTCATTCAGCGTGCCCTTGACCCGATAGGATCCAGATTGCTGGATGGTAATGTACGGCAGCGGATTGCCGTAGTTGTCCGTGCCGTTCTCGCTGATGGACACAATCCGCCCGCTGACCGGGGAGAGTATCTCGGCATTTCCCAAATCGGTCTGCGCCTTCGCGATTTCTTTTTCTTTGAGCTTGATTTTGTATTCGTTTTCCTTTAAATCCGCCTGCTTGGACTGAATCTCAATGGTATACTGGAGCTTCTCATCCTTGGACGCCTTCTTTTCATCCTTTTGCAGGTCCGCAATTTGGCTTTTCAGCGTGGTGGAGGTATTTTTCATTTCCTCCAGCTCCAGCCTCTGCTTATCTAGGGCGAGCTGCAGCTCATCCGAGTCATAGGCAAAAAGAACGTCCCCCTCGCTGACATCCGCTCCCTCCTCCGCATACAGGGCCGCGATGGTTCGTTCAGAATCCCGCTCAATTTTCGTCACATTTTCTGATACAACGATCCCCGCAAACTTATCGTTTACCGCAATACTGCCAGTTCCCGTCAAAACGCCTACATTTTCCACATAAACCTGAACTCCCGGCCCATTGTCACAGGCGGCAAGACCGGCCAGCATCGCCGCAGTCAGCGCCGCCGCCATCCATTTTTTGCTCATAGCATGTCCTCCAAATTCACTGGCATTGTTATACCGTATCTAAAAAGCATGATACCGGACTTTCCCCTCGAAGTCAACGCCGGGTGGGCTTAAAAATCCTTAAATTTCTGTTACCAAAGGGTGAATTTTTCACTTTATACCTGGAAATGGGAGATAACTCGGCCCCGCTGAACCGTACCGTCCAGCAGGGCCGAGCGCTTTAAATATTTCGCGTCCATCCAGACAGCAGCAGGGAGGGCACGGCCCATACCAACAGAAACAGCAGCAGGTTTGAAACCGACATCACCTCCAGCGCAGCTAGGTGGGCCAATACCGTCATAATCGCCATACCCATAATCCCGCTGATGAGATTAACTATCGCGCCCCAGGACGCTGCGGTATGGAGCGCCCGGGCACCGGCCACGGACAGGGCCAGAGAAGCAAAACCGGGCTTTGTCAGCAGCACGCACTGCCGCGCTTTCTCCGACGGCTCCCGCTCCGCCAGCTCAGAGCGCACTGGCAGCGGCGGAATCTGAATCTTGCCGGCCTTGACCCGGAATCTGGAGCGGAGGAAGGAATCCGTAATGATAAAATCACCGGCAGTGAGAACCGGCGTCAGGCCCTTTCCGTGGGTCAAAACGTTCAGGCCCTCCATCGCCCCGCGGGTTACGCCGTAATGCACGGCAAACACTCCGGAGAGCTCCCCGTTGATGGCAACATAGACCGCCTGGCTCACCCGGGTGCCCGCCGGCATATCCACACCCATGGACTGCATAAACCGCAGGGAACCCACCAATACGGAATCCAGGCCGATTTCCGCGCCTACGCCGCCGTTTTCATACCGGCGCAGCTTCCCTACCACATACCGCCTGGCATTGCGCAGCTCCATTTGTTCCCGAAAAATCTCTTGCAAGCCGCTGCCCGCAGTGGAAGTCACCGCAGCTCCATAGGACACTACCTTATCCGGCGCCTGCAGGCCAAAGAACTTGACACCGTTCATTTTCAGGCTTCCCGGAGGAAATAAATCATAATCAGAAACCGGAACCACTAGGCTTCCGGCCAGCCGGCGCGCCCCCTCCCAGCCGCACAGAGCCGCACCCAGCTTCTGCAGCCTCCTGGTCAAAATCGCCCACGGACGGGACACCGTCACAAAGCTCAGGACCGGAATGCCGGCCAACAGGATCGACGTCCAATTTTGAACAAACCGCTCCAAATTGCTCTGGCAGGTCAATCCCGCTCCCGCCGCGGAAAGCAGCAGCAGCGCAAGCCCATAGGTCGACAGCAGCCGGTCCGGACCCGCCGGGCGCTGGCTGGCCTCCATAAATTCCGCCAGGCTCCCTTTTCCCCGCAGGACGCCGGCCCGCTTCTGCAGCAACGCCGGCTCCCGAAGTACCGCCTCCGGCTCCACTGCCCTGCGCCCCACGTCCATGGTGCCGCAGGTAGCCTGAGCCGTCTGGCTGCTGCCCCACAGGGCTGCGCTCAGAAGGAGACAGACCACCGGGCAGTAGGTGGCCCGGGTCGTGGTGAGGCAATAGGAGCCGTCGATCAGCGCCAGAACGACCGCCACCGTCAGCAAACTAGTCAGCTGGAACCGCAAACGAAGGATCTTACTGACTCCCTCGGCCAAAACGTCATATGACAGCAGCGAACAGATGAGAAGAAGGGCCATCTCCGTAAAATTCGGGAAGGAATCCTCTCTGTTAAACTCCAGCCAGCCGTTGGCTCGGCACAGCGAGAGGGCAATCGCGGTCAGTGCCAGCAAAAAACAGATAACCAGCCTGATCTTGATGCCAATGATGCCATGGGAGGATTCCCGGTACAGAGCCTCCGGCGTCACGATGGGAGCCGGCTTTCGCCGTGTTTTTGACCTGGACGCGGCAGCCTTGCGCCTGTCTTCTCGCTCCGCCGGCATCTGCTCCCCCTGTTCCGGCGAAGTCTTCTGTTCCGAAAAAGGATGTGCCCCGCCGAACAAAATGGAATCCGCCAAGGGTTCCTTATGTTCGGTCTTCCGTCCCGCATCGGACGGTTGCTCCTCGCTCGGCACCTTGTTTCGGGGCGGTCTCGGCCTTTTGCTCGCCTCCCGCGCCGGGGCGGGAGGTCTTTGGCGGTTCGGCTCTTCCCGTTTTTCTGCTGCCTCGGTGCGCCGCTCCTCCTCTGCCATTCTTAAAAACGTGTCCCAACCCACTTCTTCCCGTTTTCTGGAATCCGGTTCTACCGTCTGAAACCGGATGGTAGGAGCCTGGGAATCGGCCGGTTCCGCCGCCGTGGTTTCCGGCTTCGGAAGCTGATCTCCGCCAAATTCCTTTAAGATATCCTCCAGGGTAAACTGCTCCTCCGCCTCCCGGACTTGGTCCACAGGCTGTTGCTGTTCCAGAGGAAGCGCCTGGTTTTTCTTCTTTTTCATGTGATCCATGTCCTCCGATTCCGCCCCGGCGCGCCGGTCCCTGCCTATTGCCGCTGTCTCACAGCCTCATACAATAAAATTGCCGCAGCGGCAGAGGCGTTGAGGGAAGAAATCCTCCCATTCATGGGAATACTAACAAGCAGATCGCAGGTCTCCGCCACAATGCGGCTCATGCCACGGCCCTCGCTGCCAATGACAAGCGCCGCCGGCCCCTTTAAATCCGCCTGATACAACGGCGCCGCGCCGCCGGCGGCAGCGCCATACACCCAGACCCCCCGCGCTTTGAGCTCCCGCAGCGTGGCCGCCAGGTTGGGGACCCGCGCCACAGGCATATATTCCACCGCCCCGGCGGAGGCCTTTGCCACAGTGACCGTGAGTCCGACTCCGCGCCGCTTGGGAATCACCACGCCGTGGGCTCCGGCGCACTCGGCGGACCGCAGAATCGCCCCTAAGTTGTGCGGGTCGCTCAGCTCATCGCAGACCACCAGAAGGGGCGGTTCACCCCGCCGGGCCGCCAGCTCCAGCATCTCCTCTATGGAAACATACGCATGGGCCGCCACCTGGGCGATGATCCCCTGATGCGCGCCTGTGGCGCTCATCCGGTCCAGTTTCCTCCGATCCACCGGCGACACCACGGCGCCAGCCTCCCGGGCCATCGCGGCCAGACGGGCCAACCCACTGTCCGTCTCCCCGGCGGCAAGGTACACCTTATCTATGGTTCTTCCGCTGCGCAGGGCCTCCATAACCGCATTGCGGCCCTCCAGCACTCCCTCATCCAGCACCTGATCTTCGTCCACCTGGGAAACTGCGCGCCTTTCTCTCGCCATGCCATCGCCTCCAGTCTAGGCGCGCCTTTTTCTTGGCGGGCCCAGATCCGACAGATGCCGCCTGCGGAACGCAAAGACGCCGCAGCCGACCCTGACAGTCATTTTTGAAATATTATACCAGACAACTTCCTCTGGGACAACAACACTTTGTAACTTTCGCAAAATTCAATCATACGTTCGCCGGTCCCCGCAAACAATTCACAAAAATTTTATGGAGAATGCCGGGAATTCATTGCAGGGAACTATTTTGTGTGATATGATGAAAGAAAAACTACGATTTTTTGCTGCACGCCTTTTAGGACCGCGTCCTGCCTGTGCGGCGGCAAAGGAGGGTGCCAATTTTCGATGAATAACGACAATCCCAACAACAAAAACCCAAAAGACGAAAAAAATGGCCGCAACCCGCTGAAAACAGGCATTCCCCTTTTAATTTTGGCTGTGGTCATCGTCCTGCTGTTTAACCTCATTTACAATTCTATTTCCAATGCACAGCTAAAGATGAAAACCTATACCGAATTTCTGACCATGGTGCAGGAAAATCAACTGGCGGAGGTTCGATTCGAGCCGGACCGGGTTAAGTTCATCACCAAGGAAGAATCGGAGAAGTCCGGGTCCATGCAGACCGTTTACTACACAGGTCTTATCACCAACACCGATAACACGGAGCTGGTGGAAAGGCTCCAGGCGCAGGGCGTTTCGGTGTATCAGGAACCCCAGGAAGACAATTCCATTATCGGTTTTATTCTCTCCAATCTTCTGATTTTAGGCCTGACCTTCTTCCTGCTGAGCCTTTTAATGCGAAAGATGGGCAGCGGAATGGGCGGCGGCCTGGGCGGCATTGGGCAGAGCAAGGCCAAGGTGTATATGGAAAAGCAGACCGGCGTCACTTTTGCCGACGTGGCCGGCCAGGACGAGGCCAAGGAGTCCCTGCAGGAAATCATTGATTTTCTGCATAATCCGCAAAAATATGCGGCCATCGGCGCCAAGCTGCCCAAGGGCGCGCTGTTGGTGGGCTCCCCCGGAACCGGCAAGACCCTGCTGGCCAAGGCGGTGGCCGGAGAAGCCAACGTTCCCTTTTTCTCCATCTCCGGCTCCGACTTTGTGGAGATGTTCGTCGGCGTTGGTGCCAGCCGGGTGCGGGATCTGTTCCAGCAGGCCGCCAAGGTGGCGCCTTGCATCATCTTCATTGACGAAATCGACGCCATTGGCAGGACCCGGGATTCCAAATTCGGCGGCAACGACGAGCGGGAGCAGACGCTGAACCAGCTTCTGTCGGAGATCGACGGCTTCGACTCCTCCAAGGGCGTGGTCATCTTGGCCGCCACCAACCGGCCCGAAATTCTGGATAAGGCTCTGCTCCGGGCAGGCCGGTTCGACCGCCGCATCATCGTGGACCGGCCCAATCTCCAGGGCCGTCTGGACACCCTAAAGGTCCACACGAAGAAGATCAAGCTCTCCGACGACGTGGACCTGCAAAAAATCGCCCAGGCCACGGCCGGCGCCGTGGGCGCGGACCTGGCCAACCTGGTCAACGAGGCCGCCCTGCGGGCGGTCCGGCTGGGCAGGCAGGCGGTCAATCAGGAGGATCTGATGACCTCCTTTGAGGTGGTCATTGCAGGCACAGAAAAGAAAAACACTGTCCTGACGGACATTGAAAAGCGGATCGTAGCCTATCATGAGGTGGGCCACGCCCTGGTGGCCGCCCTGGAGAAACACACCCAGCCCGTCTCAAAAATTACCATTGTGCCCCACACCTCCGGCGCCTTGGGCTACACCATGCAGATGCCGGAGGAAGAAAAGTATCTCAGCACCCGGGACGAGCTGCTCACGGAGCTGCGGACTCTGCTGGGAGGTCGGGCTGCGGAGGAGCTGGTGTTCCGCGTGCAGACCACCGGCGCCTCCAACGACATTCAGCGGGCCACGGATGTGGCGCGAAGAATGGTGACCCAGTTCGGCATGAGCAGCCGGTTCGGCCTTATGGCGCTGTCCACGGTACAAAATGAGTATTTGGAAAGCCAATCCTATCTGGACTGCTCCCAGGCTACTGCCGCCGAGGTGGACCAGGAGGTGCAGCGGCTCCTGCGGCACTGCTATGAGGAGTCTCAGAAGCTCCTGGCGGAGCACCGAGGCCTATTGGACGAGGTCGCCCTGTATCTGCTGGCCAAGGAGACCATTACCGGCGACGAGCTCATGAGCTACGTCAAAGCCGAGGGGCATCCGAACCTGCCGGAAACCGCCCCAGACGCTCCGGCCCAAGACAGGTCCGCCGGCGGTGCTCCAGACGCCCCGTCTGCGCCCGGGCAGGAGACCTGACCACGCATTTGCCGTCGTTTCAAATAACACTGCGCAGCGGCGAATAATTCGCCGCTGCGCAAAAAATTAATTGGTCAGAAACTCAGACGGACTTGCCCTGCCATCTATTGCTTTCGTGCCGGAAGCCGCTGCACCCCACGGAATACCAGACAGGCCAACAGCACCACTGCCGCAGGCAACAGCGAAAGGACCAGCGTTCGCACCCGGAAGCCCACCACGAAGGATTGCCATCGCAGCAGCACCCATTTTCAAATCTATCTAAAAATTATGGTCGCAAAGTTAAAATTTTTATATCTAGTATTTTTATTCCTTTTACGCCCGCAGCGCCCGGACAAACGCCGCCGGATTCTCCGCCTGCGCCAGGGTGGGAAACCTAAAATTGCAAAACTTTTATTAATGTGATCAATTAGCATATGCGGCGGCGAAGTAACGCGCCGCCGCATTTTCCGTCCCGCAGATGAAACGCAACCCATGGCTGACCGCCTCCTCCCTCATCAGAGGACGGACTAAGTCTGCGCGGTCAGCTTCCCGCTTTCTGTCGCTTTATCTCAAATTTAAGGGGTTTAGCGGGCGGGCGGAGACCGCCCCTACAGATGCAAAACCCATAGCGCGCCGTAGGGGCGAGCTTCGCTCGCCCGCGGAACGACCGCAGGTCGTTCCCTACACCCGTACCCGGTGGATTGTCCCATGCGCGCGGCCAAAGGCCGCCCTTACAGACACAAAACCCATAGCGCGCCGTAGGGGCGAGCTTCGCTCGCCCGCGGAACGACCGCAGGTCGTTCCCTACACCCGTACCCGGTGGATTGTCCCATGCGCGCGGCCAAAGGCCGCCCTTACAGACACAAAACCCATAGCGCGCCGTAGGGGCGAGCTTCGCTCGCCCGCGGAACGACCGCAGGTCGTTCCCTGCACCTGTACCCGTTGGATTGTCCCATGCGCGCGGCCAAAGGCCGCCCCTACATGCGCCGGTTTTGACGCCGCAAATCCCAGGTCTTCAACGAACGGAATCTCACGCCTGCAACGCTCGGACAAACGCCTCCGGATGCGCCGCCTTAAAATAGGCGGACCCTGCTACCAGCACGTCGGCTCCGTTTTCCTTGCACAGCCGGGCGGTGGTCTCGTTGACGCCGCCATCCACTTCCAACTCGCAGGCGGGGTTCTCCCGGTCCAGCCAAGTGCGAATGGCCCGCAGCTTGGGCATCATAGCCTCCTGAAAGCGCTGGCCCCCAAAGCCCGGCTCCACCGTCATGACCAAAATCAGGTCGCACAGAGGCAAAAAGGGCAACACCGCTTCCGCCGGCGTTCCCGGCTTTACGCTCACTGCCGGCCGGACGCCGCAATCGCGAATTTTTTGCAGCGCCGTCCGCGTGTTCTTTTCGGAATCCGCCTCCACATGCACGGTCAGAATGTCCGCGCCCGCCTGGCAGAACGCTTCCACATACCGCACGGGCCTGTCGATCATCAAATGCACATCCAAGGGAAGCTCCGTCACCCGCCGAATCGCCGCCACCACCGGAATTCCAATTGTAATGTTCGGCACAAAGCGGCCGTCCATCACATCCACGTGGACATAGTCTGCGCCCGCTGCGGCTAAGCTCCGAATGTCCCGCTCCAAATTGACAAAATCTGCCGATAAAATGGACGGGGAAACCTTTGCCATAGAAAAACCTCCGTTTGTATCAATTTACCATGCACCCAAACGAAATCTGGGGCATACTAGTGAATGTGCGGGATCACCGCAGCTTTCGCTTCCAAACGCCGATGCAGGCGCTGTGGGGCCCGCTGGATATAGGGGCTGCTACGGCAGCCCCGGTTGCCCTTAAAATTTTACCACATTTGCCAGGGAAAAGCAAACCTCAGCCGCTTTTTCCTGGCAAATTCTGTCATATTCCCCAGGGTTTTGCAGAATGAACCGCCTCCAGCCGGATATACTATGCCTGAACCCCAAAAACAAAGGAGGCTGTCATTGATGAACAACTGCCAAGCCAACAAAGCCATTGAGTGCACGGTGACCTCTTGCGCCAACCACTGCAGCGAAGCCAACTACTGCGCTCTGGAAAAGATTCTGGTCGGCACCCATGAGAGTAATCCCACCATGGATCAGTGCACCGATTGCATGTCCTTCCGCAAAAAGTAAGGACGCCAGAAAAGCGGGACAGCTGGGCTGTCCCGCTTTTTATCTCGCCCAAGAAAGCCGGCCGGGCATCTATTTGGTGCATTTTACGGATAATATTTTTTGGATATCCTCTAAATGCACCTGACAAGTAACGCGATATGGAATCCATCCGCCGTCGCCGCAGGGGAACTTTTGATCGATATAATCCCGTGTATAGCTCTGTACCTGCTCATAGAGCGATGCAAACTGCACGTTGGTTAGCCGAACCATCACCGAAAAAGCGTTGTCTTCCGCAAATACGTTGCAAACAAGCTTTTGCCTTTTTCGATGTGCAATCCCCCAGCCATATTGATTGCCATAGGGAAACGCAATTTTCTGTACCGTTCCATAGGTTTCTACGAGCCATTTGTTCAGCAAGGCAAAGCGTTCCCCGTTCTCTCCACAGTAGGCCGTCATCTCCCCAAGGGGCGGCTCCTTCTGCTTGTTCCGCATCCTTTCGTACATCGTAGCCCCCAAATCTAATTGTGAAGAAGCTTTGTTAAATCTTCCACAGAAGCATCCATTTTCACCGAGATTTCTTCCATCGTCATGCCCGAAGCAAGGAATCGATGAATGACCATCTTCATATCTTCCCCAACCTCGATGATATGCCCGTCCGGATCATAAAACCGCACAACGCGCTGTCCCCAGTCGTGTTCCGTGACGCCGCTCAAATACACAAGATCAGGATATTTTTTCAACTTTTTTAAAAAGCCGTCGAAATCCGCTTCCTCGAAGCAGATTTCCATGTTGTTCGCATGGTGCAGCACCTTGTCCTTTGGCAGATTGACGAGCCAGGCAAAGTTTTGTTGCAAGGACAAGCCGCAGGTAAACGAGATGTTGATGCCATAATCCTGATACAATTCCAGACCAAATAAATCCTCATAAAACCCTCTCGCAGCCTTGATGTCCGTTACGGACAAAACCACACAGGTGTGTTTCATGCTCACAACCCCCTTTTAAATCCAAATTATCGACTTATTACTTATGCTCAGAATCGGCGCCCAAAAAGCCAGCCGCTTCCGCCAGCTGCAGTGCGATTTCCCGGGCCGCTCGCAGCTGCAACACCCGCACCGGGCGGCTTTGTCCCGGCAGCGCGCTCACAGGCTCCAAATTGAAAACGCCGGAAAAGCCGGTTTCCCGCAGCGCCCGGAAAATCTCTCCCCAGTCCAAGGCACCATAGCCGGGGAACAAATGCAGGTCCTCATAAATGGGACCGATTTTCCCATAATTGTCATTGAGATGCAGCACTTGCAGCCGGCTTCCATAGGCCCGGACCATGCCCGGAACATCCTGGCCCGCGATGTTTCCGTGCCCCGTATCCAGGCAAAGGCGGACCCAAGGGCTGTTCACGCCGTCGCAGAGCTCCATCATATCCTCCTGGGTGGTAAAGGGGAACGGCGGCCCCCCTGCCGGCTGGACCCGCCGGTAGTCAAACAGATTTTCCAGCTCCGCAGTAACCCGATACCGCTCCAGGTCCGGCAGCAGGGCCCTGAACCAGCGGATATTCCACTGTATCACCCGCTGCCGGCCCGCCCGATCCTCCGTCGGGAAAAAATACAGCGGGGGATGAAATACCAGTTTCTCGCAGCCCAGGGCGCGGCACGCGGCGATGGTCCTGGGGTAAAGCGGGTCTGGCGGCGCCTCGTACAAATCCAGGGGAATCGCTTGGTCCCAGGCGGCGTGAGCCTGGGTTACGCGAAGGCCCATACCCGTCAACGTCTTTTTTACATTCTCCGCCCAGCGCAGCCAGTCCGGCTGCCGCAGCGGGGAATCCGGCGCGCGGCTGAAAACGCTCAGCGGAAAATCCAGCAGCCGAAACCCGGCCTCCGCCGCCGTTTCCAACGCCTCCTGCAAATCTACGGCCCGCAGTAGCCCCGCAATAGAAGTACTAACGGAAATTTCCAAAAAAACACTTCCATTTTTCCAATATTCTCAGTATAATAATGCTACTATTACACAAATGAAAAAGAAATGCCACCTGCCCCCGGCCTCGTTTCGACAAAGGGGGCGGCTTTCTGCCTTTTCAGTATATCGGATTTGTCAGAAAAATGCAAGCACCGGCAGGCCGGATGGGGCCGGCAGATAGGGGGAAGTACATGAAGCACCAGAAAACCTTTGGCCGCAGGCTCTCCAGACTTCTCGATATGATTCACAGCCTCACCAGCCTGGATGTGCCGATCTTCGCGGCAAACGCCTCTTACTTTATGGTTCTATCCGCATTTCCTACCGCTATGCTGCTTCTAAACCTGCTGAGCTATACCTCTCTGGGCAGCGGCGACTTGCTGGAAATACTGGAAAACGTGATTCCATCGGCACTCATGCCCTCCCTGACCCGCCTGATCAACAATATGTTTGCCAGTAGCTCCAAAACTCTGGTATCCGTCTCCGCCCTGGCCGCCCTCTGGTCCGCTTCCCGCGGCATCCATGGTATGCTCACAGGACTCAACCGGGTCTATGGGGTCAAGGAGGACCGGGGCTATGTCTTCACCCGGCTGCTGAGCTTGGTCTATACCTTTCTGTTTTTGCTGGTGCTGCTTCTGACTTTGTCCTTGCACGTATTCGGCCAGACGCTCTGGGCCCGGCTCCCCCAGAGCGACAACCCGCTGATTGTATTTTTGACCGATATCCTCCCCATTCGATTCTTGATTTTACTGCTCGCCCAGACCGCCCTGTTTACCGCCATGTTTATGTTTCTGCCCAACCGCAGGAATTCGTTCTGGGCCTCCGTACCCGGCGCGCTGCTGGCATCCCTGGGTTGGCTGATTTTCTCCGATCTGTTTTCCATTTATGTGGAACACTTTGGCAACTACTCCACAGTCTACGGCAGTCTGTCCGCAATCGCCATCAGCATGCTTTGGCTTTACACCTGTATGTCCATTGTCTTTTACGGCGGCGCGCTCAACAAATACCTGACCGACGTGGGTTATCAGCTGCGCCGGGAAAAAAAGCTCCCGGCCAAAGACAGCCGAACGCCCGGCTCTAGAGGGTAGGCTACGACATTGATGAAGTCAGGATAAATCCTCATATTTTGAAAAATTCCTTGAAACGATGTTCACAAACGGGCGAATGCATGGTAGAATAAGAAAAACTTGGTGGGAGGCTGGGCCTATTGTTTGGATATGTCATGGCCGATTCGGAGGAACTGACCCAGGCGGAGCGAGCGCGGTACGCCGGGTGCTATTGCGGCATCTGCCGCGCCATTCAGAAAAATGCCTCCAACGCCTGCCGCCTTGCCCTGAGTTACGACATGGTCTTTCTGGCCCTGCTGCTGTCCTCCCTATATGAGCCGGAGGAGCGTCTGCAAACCAGGAAATGCGCGCTGCATCCCTTGCGGAAGCAGTCCTGGCTCCAGAGCGATCTCATTTCCTATGCCGCGGATATGAACGTAGCCCTGGCCTATTACAACGCTGACGACCACTGGCGGGACAGTAAGCGGCTGGACGCTTTGGCTCAGCGGGCCCTGCTGCGGCGGCACTGCCCCGCCGTGTCCGCCCGCTATCCCCGACAGTGCAATGCCATTGCCGACGAAATCGCCGCCCTCAATCTACTGGAGCAATCTCACTGCGGCAATCCGGACCTGCCGGCCAACTGCTTCGGCAGGCTCATGCAGCAGTTATTCCTCTATCGGCAGGACCAGTGGTCCCAATATCTGTCCCAGATGGCTATGGCGCTGGGCCGGTTTATCTATTTGATGGACGCCGTGGTAGATTATCCCAAGGACCTGCGGCAAGGCGCCTACAATCCCCTGGCGGCTATGGACGAGCATGCGGACCCCGCTCGCTGGGAGCAATACCTGGTGCTTGCCATGGCCAAGTGCACCCAGGCCTACGAGATGCTTCCCCTGGTGCAGGACAAGCCGCTGCTGGATAAAATTCTCTACAGTGGCGTTTGGATACCATACCGAAAGAAACAGAAAAAGGCGCAGGAGGACCCAACATGATGGAAGACCCCTACAAGGTCCTGGGACTGGAACGCGGCGCCTCCGACGAGGAGGTCAAACGGGCCTACCGGAAGCTTGCCAAGAAATATCACCCGGACGCCAACCCCGGCAACGCTGAGGCCGCCCGGAAAATGCAGGAAATCAACGCGGCCTACGAGCAAATCAAGGACCCGTCCAAGCAAACCGAGAACCCTTATCAGGGCGGCTCGTATGGGGGCGGTCCAAATACCGGCGACCCATTTGGGGACATATTCGGCCAGTGGCGGCGGCAAGCCCAGGAGAACGCCAGATTCCGGTCCCCGGAAGAGACGGCCGCTTACCGCTACATCCAATACGGGCGGTTTCAGGAGGCACTGAACGCTCTGTCCGGAGTGAGCGCCGGGCAGCGAACTGCAAGCTGGTATTATCTCAGCGCCCTGGCCAACGACGGCCTGGGCAACCAAGTCACGGCTTTGGAGCATATCCGGCGGGCCGTGTCTATGGAACCGGATAATCTGGAATACCAGCAGGTCTTGTCCGCCTTGGAAAGCGGCGGCACCGTCTACCAGCAGCAGGCCGGGAATTTTCGGGGCTACCGTGGGAACCTGTCCAATTTTTGCCTGCCCCTTTGCTTTTGCTGGAGCGCCCAGTGGTGCTGCTGTCCGCTCCGGACAAACTGATCAGTTCCAGCGGCGTGTTTTGCGGATTGCAAAACACGCCGATTTTATTCTCTTTCCATAAAATGCGCATCCATACTGTTTTGGGGCGTTCCGCACAGGCTTAAATTAAACAATCCTTAAAGAATCGTCCCCTTTATTCTTAAATCTTCCCCCGTTATAATGAAATACGAGAGGTGAGCGTATGTATAACATCCTGATCTGCGACGATCAAAAGGACATTGTCAACGCCCTGAAAATTTATCTGTCTGCGGAAGGCTACCGCTTATTTGAGGCATACACCGGACAGCAGGCCATCGACCTGCTCCGCACCCAGGAAATGCATCTGATTCTCATGGACATCATGATGCCGGAAATGGATGGTATTACGGCTACCGCCAAAATCCGGGCTTTTTCCAACGCCCCGATTATTTTACTCACGGCCAAAAGCGAAAACGAGGACAAGGTCCTAGGGCTGAACATCGGCGCGGACGATTATATCACCAAGCCCTTTGTGCCGGTGGAGGTATTGGCCCGGGTCCGCTCCCAGCTCCGGCGCTATACCATGCTGGGCGGAAAAGCGCCGGCGGCGCCCAGCCAGCTGGTCATCGGCGGCGTCTCTCTGGACAACGATGCGAAGACCGTGATGGTGGACGGGGAGCCTGTGAACCTGACGCCCATTGAATTTAGCATTCTGCATTTGCTCATGTCCAGTCCAGGGCGGGTCTACTCCTCCCGGGCCATCTACGAAGCGGTGTGGAACGAGGCGCCTCTGGGCAGCGAGGGGGCCGTGGCCGTTCACATCCGGCATCTCCGGGAAAAAATTGAGATCAATCCCTCCGACCCCAGATACCTAAAGGTTGTTTGGGGCCAGGGCTATAAAATGGAAGGGGAGAAGGCGCGTTGAACCGAAAATCCTACAATCTCGCGGTAAAGACAGTTTGCTTTCTGCTGCTGCTCTTCACGCTCGTCGGCACTGTGGCCAATGTCGTCGGCGTCTGCTATATGGCCAGCCAGGGCTTCTACACCCAAAGCGCCGACGCCATTCTGGACGAGGAACTGTACAGCCGGGTTGTGTCCCTTGGTGACGATATTGCAAACGCCTATGCACAGGAGACCCTGGCCAGCACGTCCCAGGAGTTGCTGGAGCGCGGCTGGGGCTTTTACAACTATGATGGTGCCAATCATCTGTATCCCCAGGCCTATACCGGGCAAAGTAATTACCGCTATGAAATCCGGGATGAAGCCGGAAATCTGTTAAAGGGCAACTACAACCAGGAGCCGGTTTTGGCCACTTCCGTCAGCGAGGAGGCCAGCGAGTATATGGAGCTGGTCCGGGGAGACCTGGTGTGGAGATCCGGCGGAACCTATCGCGTAACGGGCTATGTGCTGCAAAACCTGGAATACGAGGACGAATTTTTCTGGCAGGTCAAGCTGGTACGAGACCTTTATTCCTACCGATATACCGCTATCGTTCTGGCCGTGGTCTGCCTGGTGGCCCTCATCTGCCTGCTGGTCTATCTCCTCAGCGCCGCCGGGCACCGTCCCGGGCGGGACGAGATCGTATTGAACCTTCTGGACCGCATTCCCACCGACCTGTACCTCACTGCCGCGGTCCTTGGTATAGGCGGGCTCTGGCAGCTCTTCTACGACTCCACCTACTGGTCCGACACCTGGGTCAGCGTGGTTTTGGCTCCCTGCTGCCTGGCCTTGGCCGGCATGCTGATCACGGGCTTTCTGATGAGCCTGGCCACCCGCTGCAAATACGGCCATGGCTACTGGTGGCGCCATTCAATTCTGGGCGGAGCGGCTCTGCTGCTCCTGCGGGCCCTAAAATGGCTGGGCCGGGGGATCCGCTCTTTGTACCGGATGCTGCCCATCATCTGGCGGTGGTTGGTCATCGGTTTGGTTCTGTGGCTTTTGGTGCTGTTTACCCGGAACCCCTACGGCAATTCCACGCCCTTTCTTCTGGTGAGTCTCATCGGCGCCGCCCTGATTTGCTATTCCGCCTGGTCCTTCGGGAAGCTGCGTACTGCCGCCTCCCGGATGGCGTCGGGAAAACTGCAGGAGAAGCTGGACATCAGCCGGCTTCACGGGGCCTACCGGGAAATGGGGGAAAACCTCAGCGCCCTGGGACAGGGGGTGAATTTGGCGGTGGACCAGCAACTAAAATCCGAGCGCATGAAGACGGAGCTGATCACCAACGTCTCCCATGATATTAAAACGCCCTTGACCTCCATCATCAACTACGTAGACCTGCTGCAAAAGCCTCACACACCGGAGCAGAGCGAGGTCTATCTGGAGGTGCTAGCCCGGCAATCCCAGCGGTTGAAAAAGCTTATTGAAGACCTGGTGGAGATGTCCAAGGCCACCACAGGCAACATTCCTGTGGATCTGGTCCCCACCAATGTGGTCGAGCTGGTCAATCAGGCGCTGGCGGAGTACGAAACCAAGCTGAATAAGGCCCGTCTCACCGCCGTTTGCACCGTGGGCGCTGAGGAAATTCCCGTGCTCTCCGACGGAAGGCTCTTCTGGCGGGTCATGGACAATCTTTTGGGCAACATCATTAAATACGCCCAGCCCGACACCCGAGTCTACATTGATGTAGTAAAATACGAGAAAAAGGTTATGATTTCCCTGAAGAACGTCTCCCGTGAACGCTTGAATCTGCCTCCGGAGGAGCTGATGGAGCGCTTTGTCCGGGGGGATAAGGCCCGGAACACCGAGGGCAGCGGCCTGGGGCTCAACATTGCCAAGACGCTGACGGAGCTGCAAAAGGGCCGCCTGAATCTGGTCATTGATGGGGATCTGTTCAAAGCGGTGTTGCTGTTCGATGTCCTGCCTCCGTCCAAGGATGCGCAGCAGCCCACGGCATAAGGCGGGTACAAACCGCCTAAAAAGGAATTGTGGTGCATATGACAAAACGGAAAAAGAAATGGATTTTAGCGGGTATTCTGATTTTTGTTTTGGCCCTCACCGGCGCCGTGGGCTATTTTGTGGGGCGACCCATGGTCCAGCTCGCCTCCAATCCGGAGGCGTTCCGGGCCTGGGTGG
The DNA here is from genome assembly GCA_958402445.1 of uncultured Eubacteriales bacterium. Lineage (GTDB taxonomy): Bacteria > Bacillota > Clostridia > Oscillospirales > Oscillospiraceae > Faecousia. The sequence goes on along the minus strand of CATXTO010000003.1, from coordinate 111,992 downwards.
ATGGGAAGGGTGCCTGGGGGCAGCTCCTATTTGTGGGAATGGTGATTCTGCAGGTGATCATTGCCCTGATCCCCGGCGAGCCGCTGGAAATCGGCGCAGGCTACGCCTTCGGCGCCTGGGAAGGAACCCTTTTGTGCCTGGCGGGCTCTACCATAGGCGGACTCCTGGTTTTCCTCCTGGTACGCAAATGGGGTATGAAGGTGGTGGAGCTTTTCTTCTCCCGGGAAAAAATTGAGTCTCTGCGGTTCATGCAGGACAGCAAAAAACTCAAGCCCATCGCCTTTTTCCTCATGTTTCTGCCTGGTACTCCAAAGGACCTGATCAGCTATTTCATGGGGCTGACCAAGCTGAAGTTTTCCGAATGGGCGCTGATTAGCACCATTGCCCGTATTCCCTCCATTGTGACCTCCACCGTGGGCGGCAGCGCCCTGGGCGTTCAAAATTATAAATTTGCCGTCTTCGTCTTTGCGGGAACCCTGCTGATTAGCCTGGGCGGTTGGTTCTTGTACAATCGTTACACCAAACGCCACCAGACCGCGCATCCCGCCGTCAAGCCCCAGCCCAAGCAGCAGCAAAATGGCTAAGTCCGGGACTTCGCGGCAGGCGATTTAGCCACAGTTTCAAGGGAGGTTAGTATGGTTTCCCATTCAGATCTTTCAGAATTCTTTTTCCTTGTCCGCCAGACTTCGCTGCAATCCCAGCTGCGCGCCGAGCAGGCCTTTCCGCAGCATGGCACCACCGTCTGCCTTCTGCACAGCGTGGCCGTGGCCTACTATTGCAGCCGAATCGCCCGGGCGCTCTCTGCCCTGGGGTTCCGCCGAGCGGAATTGATCCGCGGGGCACTGCTCCATGATTATTTTTTGTATGACTGGCACGACCCCGACCCCAGCCACCGCCTCCACGGGTTCCACCATGCGGCGCGGGCTCTGGCCAACGCGGAGCGGGATATTCCGTTGACCGCAGTCGAGCGAAACATCATTTTGCGGCACATGTTCCCCTTGACTCCCATCCCGCCCCGGTACAAAGAGAGCATCCTCGTGTGTCTGGTGGACAAGGCCTGCTCTCTCTATGAAATATTTGGACGCCGTACCTATCCAAACCGTCAAATTCAAACGGCAATGGCTCTCATTTCCTCGTGTTCCCCCACACCGGCGCGGAAATAAAAGGCTTCCCGCACCCTACAGCATCTGCTTGGGGTGCGGAAAGCCTTTTATTTTCGGGTTCGAACGGCATACGCGTAGGCCAGCTCAAAGTTGCCCAGCTCCCGATAACAGATCTCCAGCTTCGGCCAAAGCGACTGCAAAATCTTTTGATCGCCGGCCCGCTCCGCAGCCGTCTCCGCCAGCCGAAGCTGCTCGGCCGCCTGTTCATAGGAGCCCGCGGCAAGCAGGATCTCTCCCCGCAGCAGCTCCGCATCTGGCAGCTCCTGCAGCAGCCGCAGCGCCGCTTCCGTCTGCCCCCTGGCCAGAGCCAGGCGGGATAATAAAAGCCGGTCCCGTTCCCAGGACAGCGTCTCTTCCCAAGCCTGGGCGGTTTGGAGGAACTGCTCCGGCGTTTGCGCCAGTTCCGCCAGCAGGCGCAGCCCCCGGCTGCGAAGCGCCTGGCTGGTATAGCAGCTCTTGGCATCCCAGGCAAGCGCCCGCTCCGCCAGCGTTTTGGCGTAGGGCCCGCGCCCCTGTGACGCGGCGCGCTCCGCCGTCAGCAGGCAGAGCCTGGCGGCCAGCAAATAGTATTCGTCATCAAAAATCGGGTCGCCGGCCGCGTAATCCTCCAGGCTCTGCCTAGCCTCCTCCCAGTGCCCTGCCGCAAATTGCGCCTTCGCCCGGGCCAAAATCGTGAGATTAGGAGAGCTGATTGCGGCCTCCTCTAAGAAATAGCTTACCGGGCGGTTCAGCCGCGCTGCCAAGTATGTCAGGGTCTCCATGGAGGGATTTGCCGTCCCATGCTCAAGCTGTGAAAGCATGTTCCGCGTAATTTGATCGCCGCAAAGCTGTTTTTGGGATAGCCCGGCCGCTTCCCGGGCCTGCTTCAGTTTATCGCCAAGAGACATGGGGTGCCCTCCCGGTCCAATCAATTTCCCTCATTATAGCGGATTTTCCTCTCTTGCGCCAGAGCTCCCAAAAAAAGATTTGCTATTTCTCCGATTTTCTCGTACTATAATAGTGTTCGCGCTAAACCCGCCCGCCAGCTGCGGCAACCGGTCGGCCGGACCCAAAATTAAAAAACAAAGGAGGCGCTTGGAATGGAAAAATGGGACATCCGCGCCCTGAAGCAGTCCGCATCCGAAGCGTTGCAGCAGGCGGACTTCTCCCCCCGCAGGCTCGTCCTGTTGCACAGCGCCATCGCCGTCGCCGCGGCTCTGCTTGTCAATTTTCTCAACTTGCTTCTTACACATCAGGTTAACGGGATGACGACTCTGTCCAGCCTGAGCTCCCGGTCCACTCTCACAGCGTTGCAGTACAGCCTGAGCCTGGCCTTTACGCTCTTGATCCCCCTATGGGATGCTGGATACACGGCTGGCGCCATGCAGCTTTCTCGCCGAAAGCCGGCCCGTTACCAGATTTTGTTGGAGGGCTTTCGAAACTGGAAAAAATTTGTGACCTGCGGCCTTTTGCTGCTGCTGCAGGCATTGGCGCTGTCCTATCTTTCCTTCCTGCTGGCCTCCCTCCTGGTCTCCCTGTTCGGCAGCGGGTTGGCTCTTACCGGTACCACTCCAACCGCACAGCAGCTTTCCATGGTGATTGCGGGGTTCATATGCGCAGGCGCAGCCATGGTGTACCTGTTTTATCGGTATCGCCTGCTCTATTATGTGATCCTGGATTATCCTCATACGCCGGCCAGTCGGATTCTCTGGGGGGCATCGCAAATGATGCGAGGTCGAAAGCTGCAGTTTCTCCGGCTGGACGCAAGCTTTTTGTGGTATTTTATTCCCCTCTTCCTGATCAACAGCATTCCCTATGGCGATATTCTCTTGGAAAAGGCAGGGTACCGGCTTCCTATCTCTTCTTCCCTGTTGTCTATTCTGTTGTATCTGCTGTATGCCGGCTGTATCCTCGGCCTCTATCTATGGAAGAAGAACAACGTCAGCGTAACCTACGCCGCGGCCTACAACGCGGTGCTGCAGGAGGAGGCCTCCATGGGCCAGTCTCCTACCACGCCGCAGCGCAGTCCCCAGGGCCAATGAATTTGCTTTTGAAAATACCGCCAGCAAAAAAACAAGCGCCGGGCCGCTGGCCCGGCGCTCCTTCTTCCATGCCGATTCATTCCTCTTGCCGGACTTGGAGAACCCGCAGGGACCCGGCGCCGTTTTTCATCAGGTCCTGGCTCCGATCCAGAGCCGCTTGCAACTCCTCCAGGGCCGTGCCCAAAGACTCCGCAGCGGCAGACATCTGCCCCTGATTTTCCTCCAGCCGCATACCCAAATCCGCCACCAGGCCGTTTAGCTGATCGTACAGCTGGTTCACCCGGACCTTGGCCTGCCGTTCTGTCGCTTCCGCCCGGCGGTAAGCGGCCAGTTCCTCTTCCTTCCAGTCCATCTCTACCGTCGGGGCCGGCTCTTTCACCGGGACTGCCGTCGCCTGCTCCAGGTCTGACAAAAACTGGGCATTCTCAGCTTGGAGTTGCGCCACCTGCTCCTGCAGGTCGTCTACCGCTTCCCGCAGCCGGTCATTCTCCGTTTGGAGCGTCTCATTCGGCTGCTGACACCTTTGCCGCAGCGCATCCAGCTCCTGCTGCAGCCGGACCTGATCGTCCTTTAACTGATTTACCTCCGCCGCGTGACGGGCGGTCACCATCTCCAGAAATTGCACCACGTCCTCTCGACGGAAGCCATGAAAGGCAGCGCGGAAATTTTGAACAGGTTCAGCCATCGCAGTCCCCTCCGGTCAGCAAATTTTAAAAGCCGCTGGCATCACCGGCGAACTTCTCACTTTGCAGCTATTATAGCACAGCGTTTTTGGGAAAACAACAAATTTTCATCCATACCGCTTTCCTTTTTCACGTAACCCGCAACTCCGATTTATTTTTCAGGGGCGGTGAAAAAACTCTTTACAAACCTGAAACTCTCTGCTATAATGAATAAGCTAAAAATCTTGATATGCGCCAGTAGCTCAGTTGGATAGAGTGACTGACTACGAATCAGTAGGTCGGGGGTTCGAGTCCCTTCTGGCGTACCAAGCATTAAAAAACTGACCTTTTTCCTATCAAAAGAGGGTCAGTTTTTTGCTTTCTATTTATCATTTAATCTTGACTGGTAAGATACCTAAAAAGCAGCAAATAGAAAACTATCTGAATATCAAATATGATAAACAATTCAATGTGTTTTCTTCACATGTGGCGCTGAGAAATATATTTTAAATTATGAGTGTTTTTCCTGCAAGTGATACGTTTCTGGCACAATATACGCTTATGCCGCTTGTGGAACAATGTCTCTTGCTTTCAACGGAACAAATGTCCTTGCCGAACTATGGGGCGCATCCATTTCCGGGTGAATCCGCTGCGCTGGGCTCCGCCGCGAGCTGGACGTGGCGTGAAATATCTTTTTTCAATGGGACGCTGATCAGATAGAAATTCCCTAAAAGGAGCATTGATCGGATGAAGAGAGAATTGGGCATCGCCAGATGCGGTTTAGCCTGTTGCCTGTGTTCTGAGAACGACCGCTGTCATGGCTGCGAAACTGGTGCGTGTCCCGGGGCCAACGACTGTGCAAACAGAGCGTGCTCCAAACAAATGGAGCTAGACTTCTGCTGTTATTGCAAAGAAGACTGTCACAAAGGTATACTGTCCAAGATAAAGCCCTATGGCTTTAACCTGTTTATCAAGCGGTACGGGATGGACTCCCTGCTGGATTGCTTGGAGCGTAACGAGAAAAGGGGCGTTGTTTATCATCGAGAAGGCATCCATGGCGATTATGATGATTTTGACGACGTGGAGAAATTAATTCAGTTCATTCAGACGGGAACGCGTTAAATACCTCCCGTTTCTAACCTATCCTGCCGGCCTATGCCCTTTTCCGTTCTCTACATACCATTTTTGGTGACTTTGTCATTATAAAAAGGCGGGAGAAAGAGCCTTACCGCTTTTGATGCGCCTAACACCAAGGCCAACCCCGCCGCAATGAGGCGGCCCGGAAAACGGGCCGCCTCATTTTTGCTTGCTCTCCCAGAAAAACGGCTGAACTGCTTGTCTGGCCTGAACGGCCTACCTGTTCATTTTGGAACGCCGTACAAAGGGTGCCACAAAACACACAGACAAAACCTAATTGCTTTGCAGGGAAACTTGTGCTATGATTAACGTTTGAAGGGAGACTTAAGCCTTGGAAAAAATGGAAACCGTATTGACCAGGATCAAGGGCAGCATAAAAAGTAAATTTCGATTTGCCACCTTGAATTTCATTTTTATTATTGTCTATGTCAATGTTTTTCAGCGGGCCTTAGGCGCGGAGAACTCCATCGTAGGCGTAATTTTCACCATTATGATGTCCGCTTCCATGGCCAGGGATTTAACCGCCAGGCCGGTTAAACACCTGCTGATCCAAGCGTCGGTGCTTGTCTTAATGGCGGCGTCCGCCTGCTTTGTATCCAACGTACACCCTTTGCTCGCCCTGCCGGTGAATCTGCTAATGATCTTCATCATTTTGTACGCCTATACCTATGAGTATGTCAGTCATCTTTATTTCCCTTATATTTTATCCTATCTTTTTCTTGTTTTTATTTCACCGGTGTCGCCGGCCCAGCTTTCCAAGCGTCTGCTTGGTATGTGCGTGGGGGCGATTTCCATCATCCTTTACCAGCTTTTCATGGGTCGAAAGCGGGTGGTGGAAACGGCGCGTGATGTATTGAGCTCCATGATAGACGCAGCCGACACGTGCATCGAATGTCTGCTGACAGGCAGAGGGGTCCCCCAGGAACCGGGCGCGCTGCGGGCGAACCTGTGTAAGCTCAGCCGTATTGTATATGAACGCCGTAAAAGGGCTCTGTGTATCTCAGACGCCAGCTTTGCTATGATCGACGCCGGACGGGGACTTGAAAATCTTGTCCTCCTGCTATATGAGATGGAGGGACCTGCTACGCCGGCCCGGGCAGAACTGTTGCGGCGGATCTCGGCTCAACTGACCCTGTTTCGGGAGTTTGTTCAGCGTAAGACCGATCACGTTCAGCTGCCGGATTGGGCTGCACCCGGCTTGGCCGGTCAGGAAGATGCGCGCTTTGACCAGTGCCTGCTTTATATCGGGTCGCATTTACAGCAGATGGCGCTACCGCAAAAACGGGGGCGCTACCGGAAAACGGCTCTGTCCCTGTCGTTACGTCTCAAGGCGATGCTGGACGTCAGCCCGGTCCGGGTTGTGTATGCCTTGCGGGTCTCTATTCTGCTTGCGCTTTGCACGTTCATGGTGAAGCTGCTCCATCTGCCCCACGGGAAATGGCTGCTGTTTACGGTTTCCTCGGTCTCGTTACCCTATGCGGATGACATCGGCACAAAGGCCAGGAAGCGGCTCGTCGCCACGCTGACCGGCGGCCTGGCCGGCATAGTCCTCTACGCGCTGATTCCATCGGCAACTGGCCGCACCGCAGTCATGATGCTGTCCGGATACCTATCCTTTTATTTTTCCGACTATTCAGCCACCTTTGCCTGTTCTACCGTGGGGGCCTTGGGCGGCGCAGTTTTTGCAGGCGCGTTTGGCTGGGAAGACGTGGGCGGCATGTTGGGGGTTCGTTTGGGCTATATCTGTATTGGAATTGTACTTGCCCTGCTTGCCAATTGTCTGATTCTGCCCTTCAGACGCAAAAAGGCGACCCGACAGCTTTGGGAGAAATACGCCTCTACCACTGCCCTACTGACTCGAATTTGTCAGGAAGATCAGGTCGATCCCCAACTGTATTATAGCTTGATCGTCCAATCCCATTTACAGGAGGATAAGCTTCATCAGAACGCTTTGGATGGAAACTGGGACGGCATGGAAGACCTGCTGGAGCGTTGCCGGCAGGCGGTCCGCGCGGCCCATAGAAAGCGAGCCATCAACGACCGGTCTATTTTATGCGTGGCCCCGGAATCCTCCGGCGCCTGACCCTATGTGGAAACGAAACGAGCATAAACCCTTTTCAACAGGCGGATTACCTGTGAGGTTCCCGGCATGATGCTGAAATCGTGGGAGCAAAGCAATCTTTGCTCCCACGATTTATTAAATACCCGCAGTATCTATACTCGACCTGCCGTTGTTTCAGGGCCGATCTGTCATAAGCCAGACAGCCTTAGGAAAAAGTGCTTCCCACATAGCCCTCACCTATGTTTCTCCCGAAGAATTAGGGCTGAAAACGGGGGTGACTTCGATCAGCCGGTCGGAAAACAGCAGGAGTACCCGCCGGTCCGAAAGCACTATCATCTGCCGCAGATTGTTCCAGGGCAGCGATTCCTCCGTCATATCTAGAAAGGCCTGCTCTGTGGTCCTCAATTCGTTATTATCGACCTCTTGAACCACATAGATTAATCCGCTGCCGTCTGCCACATAGATGCGGTCATCTTTTGAGCTAAACCACCTTCCCGATAAGGATGAGGAAAGCGAGCCCTCCAACTGAAGCGCACCGGTTTTGGGATTCACGGGATAGTATACATTGTAATTTAAACCTAACTCTTCCGATTGGTTACAGACAATGGCAAAAACCTGATGCTCCCGTTCCGCGAGTCCCACGGGAGTTACCAATTCATCATGACTGGAAAATTGGGGATCTGACAGGACTTCTTTCCAGGCTATCTCCTGCTCGTTGCAGAATAACCGCCCATGGGCATAGGTGAACAGCCGCCCACCGGAAAAAAGCATTTGGCAGTCGCCGCCCGCCTCGCCGCCGACAGCAAGGTAAGGCTCCCCGTCCTTGTATAGGTCAAAAAGCCCCGCCTCATTTTTGGCGTACGCAAATTCTCCCTTTTTCGAGGCCAGCACCCGGCTGGTATTCGGCAGCGCCGTTTCAGTCCGGCTCTGCTCTTGAAACTGCCGGTCCAGCTTAATTTGGTATGTTTCCCCGCCGTCCTGGGCCAGCAGGGTGTATCCCTCTTCATCCTTCACCAGGTCCAGCAGCTCCAGTCCAGTATCCTTCCAGTATGGCTCCATGGTATAATCGGCGATTGCTTTGTCTACTATCATGGTAATTGGATCGAGAATATTATTGGGTTCCTCGGCCGGATTCCGATCGCAGCCCGCCAGCAGACCAAACGCCAACACAAGCGTAAGAAGAACGGCAACCGTGCCCTTTACGCGCCTTCTCATTTATCAGTTCCTCCTTTCTTCATCCATAATCCGTTTATCCCCCATGGGCGAACCATGGGGGACAAACACAAATCATAAACTCTATCTTCCCAACTGTACGCGCAACGTACCCAGCCCTTCTGTGGAGTATGTACTGGCGCGCACGCCCACATAGGCATTGGTCACATTCATCTGGAACGTGCCGCCCACAGGCAATCTAGAGGAATGCCCAATCGATTTGCTCGTTTTTATATCGGTATACCCAATATTACAAGAAGTAGGCGTTTCCAGTGCGACTACCGTCGTTTTCAAAGCGCCGGTCAGATTGGACCACGATTGAAAATAGCCAGTATCGAAAACAGAACTTGGATGCCGAAGATACAGCTTTCTCTGCGTCAGGGTTGTCCAAGCAGTGGCAGGCACCACGGCGTCCATTGCCGGCAGCGCAGCCGGCACATCAACTGTCTCCTCCTGATTCCACGGGAATCTCCCAGTCATCGGGGAAGAGCTCTGAAAATTGGGGCAGCTCGATCACCGTGCCGTCCGGATAAGTGACCTGTCCCTCGTACCCGTCCGCAACCCAGGACTCCTGAAAAATAATTTGAGCCCGGGCCTCCAAAATGGTGTCTTGCAGCTCCGCGGGAGCCTCCTCCAGATCCATGTAGGCGTAATAGCTCGCATTGCTGGCGTCAAGCGTTACGGTCTTGGCCTTAGCTGTCACCGGCAGGCAAAGCAGAACGCTGATCGCCACCAAAACCGCCAACAGCCTTTGCGTTTTCATTGATAACCCCCTCCTTAATAAATTTTACAGGGAGACGATTACTCTCCTGTTATTTTATATTAGCACTCTATCCCTGTAATGTCAAGTCTTGGTTATTCCCGCGCCTGAAGAGCTTCTTATAAGCATTGCAAGGCATACTCAGGGGTATCGGAGAATTAACGTTTATACGCCTCAAATCCGTCCCGTCTGGCTCCTCAACCTAATTTCCTTCCCTGGCTTCCCACGCTGCCAATAACGGCCTGTACTCCTGATACCGGTATGGCCGGATGGGCCGTACCGGTGGATTCGTGGAAAAGTATAGGACCAGCGCCTCTCCCATGCGGGGATAATCCTCCACATATTCATATCCGACCAGCTCCCCCGCCCGGATGCGTTGTTTAATTCTATTGTGGTATGGATACATACGACTCCCAGACCTCCATTTTTTTGGCTATTCTCGTATGGCAACCCGTCCATGTGCAGAAGAGAACCCTTCCGTACCGCCGTCTTTATTTTTCCATCTAGGTGGAAAATACAGGGTTTCTTTTAAAAAGATTGACATTCGTAAAAAATAGCACTAAAATATCAGGAGAATTCATCGCAGCCGTAAGGTTGACGGCTGCTGGAAAATCGGACGGAGCCGACTGGAGCCCCGCCCGTTTTTTATAAGCGGCCCGGCCGCGCTTTTGCTTCGCCGGGTCGGACCGGCTGCAAGGGCACCCCATATGCTAGGATGAAAAATACGGAAAATGAAAGATAGGTGTCACAATTCAATTGGGACGCAGTCTAATTGAATAGGAGGTGTTGAGTTGAAACCGATCGAAAATGAAAAACAAATTTTGGAGGACGCCGTCTCCGGCAATCAGGCGGCGTTGGAAACGCTTTTGTGCAGCATGCAGGATATGATTTTTAATCTGGCTTTGCGCATGCTGGGAACCATTCCAGACGCGGAGGATGCGACCCAAGAAATTTTAATCAAGGTCATGACGCACCTGTCCTCCTTCCGGCAGGACAGCAGCCTGCGGACCTGGGTCTTCCGCATCGCGGTCAATCATTTGCAGCAGTATCAAAAGGGCATGTTCTCTCAGGCGCACCTGAGCTTTGAAGCCTATGGCGCGGACATTGTTTCCGGCCGGGAACAGGATATCCCGGACCTGAGCGGCGGCGTGGACCAGGGGCTCCTAGAGCGTGAGCTGAAGCTCTCCTGCAGCAATGTCATGCTACAGTGTCTGGAACCGGAGAGCCGCTGCATTTTTATTCTCGGGACCATGTTCCGTCTGAACAGCCGCATCGCCGCAGACGTTTTGGAGATGACGCCGGAGGCGTATCGCCAAAAGCTCTCCCGCGCCCGCAAGAAAATGGCGGCGTTTCTGGCGGAGTACTGCGGGCTCAGCGGAACGGGGCGCTGCGCCTGCAAAAAAAGAATTCATTACGCCATCGCCAGCCACCGCATTGACCCAACCAACCTTTGCTTTCAGGCCTTGGAGCCCTGCTCTTATGATGCCCTGACCCGATGTACCGACGCCATGGAACAGCTGGACCAGCTCTCGCAAGTTTTCGCGGATTTGCCTGCATACCGCTCTCCCAAGCAGCTCACCGCATGGGTGCGGGATCTGATGCAGTCTCAGCATTTTATGACGGTTTTAAACAACCAGGAGGCGCACAATGAAGCTTGATGTTATCTTGACCTATTTAACCGCCCTAGAACAAAACAACAACCGGGACTGGTTCCACGCACATAAATCGGAGTATCACGAAGCAAGCGGTGCATTTGAGGAGCTTGTGGGCAGCCTCATGATGGAGCTGCACGCCCGGGACGCCGCCATTCCCCTGCTGGACCCGAAGTCCCTGACCTTCAAGCTGAACCGGGACACTCGCTTCAGCCACGACAAATCCCCTTATAACCCGGCCTTCCGGGCCCATATCGCGCCCCGAGGAAAGCTGCCGATTCCCGTGGGCTACTACATCCTGGTAAAGCCGGGAGACCGGTCCTTCCTGGGGGGCGGTATGTTCGCCGATATGTTCCAGGACGCCACAGCCATGGTGCGGGATCAGATCGCCGCCCACGGCGTGAAGTGGCAGGAAATTATCACAGACCCCGCGTTCACCGAATCCTTCCGCGTGGGTGGCACTGCGCTAAAACGCGTGCCCCGCGGCTATGACCCGGCGCACCCCCAGGCAGAATTCCTGAAATATAAAAGCTGGTACCTGGAGTATCCCCTTGCGGACCAAGAGTTGCTGGCGCCGGACTTTATCCCCGCTGCTGTAGAAATTTTCTCCAAAATGCAGCCGTTTAACGCATTTTTGAATGAGGCCCTGGCTGGATTTCAGATGCCCGCCCGGTAAGGGGCGGGACGTATCCGGTTCCACCTTGATTACTTGTAATTTCCCCCTTACATGCGCTTTAATTCTCTGAACGTCAGGAGACGAAGCATGCAGATTCTACAAATCATGGAAAACAAAAAACAGTATCTGGACCTCCTGCTTCTGGCGGACGAGCAGGAGAGACAAATTGACCGATACCTAGAGCGGGGCGACATGTTCGTGCTCCTGGACAACGGGGTAAAAGCGGAGTGCGTCGTCACCCGGGAGGGCGACGGTGTATGCGAGATTAAAAATATCGCCACGGCGCCGGCATCCCAGAAAATGGGCTATGGCAAAAAACTGATCTTGTTTCTCTTTTCCCACTACGCGGACTGCGCCACGTTTTTTGTGGGTACTGGCGAAAGTCCCCTGACCATCCCTTTTTATGAGCACTGCGGTTTTCGCCGCTCTCACCGGGTGAAAAACTTTTTTCTCAACCATTACGACCACCCTATTTTCGAGCAGGGGGTCCGGCTCATCGATATGATTTATCTGCGTTGGGACCGACCGAAAAGGGAATGAACAACAGAAAAACGGCCTCACCGCCCTGGTTCGGCGGTGAGGCCGTTTTTACGCCCCTGGGTACCCTTATCTTCGCGCAGGCGTCTTCCGTCAGCTTCCCTTGGTCTTTCTGCGCCGGAATCGGCAGATTCCCAGCGCCAATAGGATAATCAGGATAAATCCCGCGCTCATGTATCGTAACATCCGCTCCATTTGAATTTTTCCCTGAGAGGAGGCCACCTCCGCGCCTGTGAGCCCTGTGCCGGAGGGCATCCTATGGTCCGTGGGAGGAGATACGGATGCGGACGTCGGCACGGAAGTCAAATTCTCTTGGGCATTCAATTCGTCCCGTTGGCAGTAGACCACATACCGGTGGGAGGAAACCTGATAAGGGTGACAGGTGACTAGCGTCACCAAATCCTGCCCCTCTTGAATCAGCACCTGATCCACCTCGTTGGGGAGGATTATCACAATTTCCCTTACGGTGTAGCGCAGGGTCTGCCAGAAGTTGGTGAGATAGACCTCGTCGCCTACCTCCAGCTTCTCAATCTCCAAAAAATACGGCGCGCCCCGGTATCCCCGGTGGCCGGCGATGACACAATTCGTATCCCTTCCGCCGATGGGCAGGCTGGTCTGCCCCAGCACCGCCGCCCCCTCCGCCATGTGCCCTCGGGAGGCGCCCAGGTAAAGCGGCATCTCCAAATCCATTGCGGGAATGGTAATATATCCTACCGCGCTGTCCTCCAGCCCCCATTGTGTCAGGTCCAGGGCAGCCTGCTCATAGCTCCAGGCATCCTGAAGCCCGGCCTGCCCCGTCAGATAGAGCGTACGATTATACCGCTCCATCTCCGCCAAAAGGCCGGGATAGTCCGGTATCTGAGGCTGGGTGGCCGGCGCCTCAGTGGGCCCGGGCTCCTGTTGCGTCTGTTCCGGCTCGGTTGTCTCCACCGGCACTGTTACGGGATCGCCCCGTTTCAGCTCTTGCGCATCCTCCGCCCGGCTGCGGAAATCTGCAATCACCTGCGCGCTCTGCCGCTGAAACAGCAGGGTCTGCACGGTTGGCCAAAGGAAAATACCCAAACCGGACAAAAACAAGAGGATGCATAGAAATAACAGGAGCTTTCGTCTCATGCGCGGCCCTCCTTGCGCCGCACGCGGCGCCGGATGGCGATGACGATCAGCCACAGCGCAAGCACCGCCGACAACCCAGCCAGACCTACCAGCAGAGACTGCTTATACTGCCGCATCCACTGGCTGGTACCGGGCTGGTTCCGATCCGCTTCCTGCGTCTGCTCCGCCGTCTCATATGCGATCCGCGTCCCTCGTACCAAGAGGCGGTGCGTATTTACGCCGTAAGGCGTACAGGTTACTAGGGTTACATAGTCGTGCTGCGCATCCAAAAGCAGGTCTGAGGTGTCGCTGGGTTCCACCACTTTGATTTGGTCCACCTGATAGGCAAGGACGTCGTCCAATACATGCAGATAAAACACATCGCCCGTCTCCAGCTCCGTCAAATCCGTAAACAGCTTCTTATCGGATAAACCCGTATGCCCGGATACCACCACGTGACTCCCTTGCCCACCCACAGGCAGGGAAGTGTTCTCCAGATGTCCAATCCCTTTTTGCAGCACCGCCTCAGTTGTCCCGTGGTAGACCGCAAGATACACCTGAATTTTTGGAATCTCCAGGTATCCCATAACACCGTTTCCGTTGACGTTTAAAAGACCCGCGTAGGGCTCCGCGGTAGGATCCATCAGCGCGTCCGGGGCAAACGGGTCGGTTAGGACCACGCCGCCTTGCAACAAACCCTTATTATAATCCCAGGCCTCCTGCCAAAATTTCTCCAGAGATGTCTGATTCGACTGGGACACCGCCTGTTCGTAGGATTGGATCACGCCGTCCTGCCGATTCTCGTACAGATAATTACTGAGGAACGGGTATACCGTTACCAGAAGGCCTATGACAAATAGCAGACACACCCCGATGACTAACAGCTTGCGTCTCATACCTTACCCCAATTGCCGCAGGAGGACGCGCCGGAACGCGTCCTCCTGCGAATTGCGTTGATCTTTTACACGGTTTTTCTCTTTCCTGCCTTCGCCAGCAGAACCACGGCCGCCGCCATGAGGAACAGACCGCCGATGGTGAAGATCCAAGTGCCCATGCCGCCGGTGTGGGGCAGGTCGAAGCCCTTGGTATTCATGACGTTGAATGTAAATCTGCCAGTATCGGAGGCGCCGGTGTCCTCATCCGCTGTGTGAGCTACAGTACCCACCATGGCGTAGCCCGCATCCAATTTCGTCAGCTCCTGCTTCACCATTTTACCGTCCACCAGCTTAAAGTAGTCTTTGTCCAGACGGTAAATCGGGTCCGCGCCCTCTTTGGTATAGGTCTCGTAAATTGAAATCGTGATCGGCTTAGGCAGCAGATTAAATCCCTTGGTGGTCGTCAGCTCGGTGAGGGTGTATACGCCGCTCTCCAGGCCCTTGATGGCTAGGCGGCCATCTACATCCAGATCCAAGCCGGTGGAAGGAATCGCCTTCGGCGCTTCTTTTTCACTTGCACAGATGGTAAAGCTTCCCGAGCCGTTCTTGATGCACTTCATGACGCCGTTTGCATCCTTGAGCTCAAAGGTGACGTCTGCGAAATTTCCGCCATTGGCAGAGAATTGCTTTGCCAAGGTAAAGGCGTAGGTATAAACTCTGACGGTCCGTCCCTCTGTTTCACTATATTGCGGCACCTGGCTGTTCTGCTGCGGGCTGCTGGTGAATAGCACCTTTACTGTATTGGTATCCCCGGCGGTCAGTGCGGCGTCCGCATTGAGAGCGGTTTCATAGGTCACGGTGATCTCCTGACCCGCGTATGCGGCAATGGCGGCAGGCAGCAATTGGACCTTTAATGTACGTCCCGCACACAAATCCTCGCTCCAAGTCGCTTCCGGCGCCCAATCGCCGTCTCTATCCAAGATGAAAAGCTTGTAATCCTGGTCTCTTACCAGCGTCTGATCTCCCACCATCACCGTTACGCTGTTTTTTACATAGGTCAGGCCAGCGGTCATCTCGTCCCGGAAATAGTAATCCGCCGTGTAGCCATCCTTAAAGGCCCGTACATCCTCGGACTGATAGACCTCATCGGCATATCTGGGAATGTCGGAACTCAACCGGAAGGTAACCGTATCACCGATGCTGTAGGAGTCGGCCTTGGTATCCTGGTCATGGGCACCGCCGCCCACAATCAGTTTGTCCACCTCAATGACGTCGTTCTTGGGGTATGCCACAACATCATATTCCCAGTAGCTGTCTCCCTCTGCGTTTTTTTCCGTAGTGGGAACACTCACCAGAAAGGCGCCGGTCGTGGCGTAGTAGTTGCCAGGCGCGCCGGTCTCCACCACCAGATACACGCCCAGGTCCATACTGCCAAACGCGGCTTTGCCCTCAACATCCGTGATGGCCTCGTAGGTGGCATTCTCGGCGGCTCCGGTCAGGTCATCCAGCCAATCCTCCAAATTGTTGGTGACCTCACCTGCCTGATTTGTATAAGTAAACTTGCCGTTATCGTATGTTACATTGGTGATTACATCTTTAAAGGCATCGTTCACTGCAACAGTCACATTACCTTGCGTAGCCGTAAGGTCAATCACGCGATAAGCGCTGAATGTAGCGCCTTCCACTGGTACTTTATCCGCACTGTCCACCACAGACGCGGCGCCGGCGGCGTTTTGATACTTGTACAGCGTCAAGGTTCCTGATTCTCCGTCGATGACGTCATTGTCTGCCGCCAAGGCGGGTAGGCCACACAGAGAAAGTGCCAAGATAAAGCACAAAACCAGTGCAGCTGTTCGTGTCCATTTCTTCACTGTTTTAACCCCCTAAATTTTATATGCGAACGGTTTGACTGGGAGCGGGTCCTCTCCACAGCCGCGCCATCACACTCGATGCGTCCGGTCAATCCCACCGGAACAAAACCTCCCCGCTAGCCTCAAGTAAACTGCCGTTGTTTTGTCTTCTCCATCAGGAGCCACCATACCCCTGCGCCAGCGGGGATGAACCCTGTGCTCACAGGCCGGCCAAAAAAGCCGTCTCCGTCTGTCGTAGGCATCAGCAGAACTTGGTTATTTGTCACTGAAAGGTGATATGATACTGATATGCAAAGCCATTCTCTCAAAACCCCGTTATGCTCCGGCTGCTGGCTTTTCCACCGGGATGTGAAATGGCAAGCAGGAGGGCCTGGTCTTTTCCCGGCCCACATAGGTGCTTTCCACGCAGCCATTGGGTCCAAACATGCAGTAGCGTTCCCCCACTTCGCTCGTGCGGGTGGATTTCTAAAATACAAGCTGGCCCGTCCTATGCAATCAGTAAATGCAGAATTCCGATCTGCGTCAGGCTGAGCCGCCCCTGCAATACGCTGCGCCGCTGCCGGCGCTAAAAGCGTACAAGTCGTTGCTCGTCAAAGGCTCCAAGTGGGACACGTCCAGAACTAGCGAATTCTGAAGGACAATGCTGGTCTTGCATTATCCAAATTCAATTTTTTCTTCGCCTTGGTACCTGCGGTGGTACATTTGCAGGGTAGCTCGTCCTTTTATATTTTCATGACATTAAAACATGACATATTCTGGAAAAAAGTGCTAATTGATACAAAATTTGTTTTGTTTATTATTATACACCACTGATGCAATGCCTGTCCATTGTAAATTCATCCCATTTTTTTAAAAATGTTTATACAAAATTACTATACAAAAATCACATGTGTCAAAAATAGTTTAAGAAAATTGTATAATCCGCCATATTATACCGCCCAGTTCTGCAATGATATCCAGACACATGTCCCATTTCTGCTGGCAAATTCACCAAAACAAAAAATAGCCGCCGGGTTATCCCGGCGGCACGTTCGGCTTTTTCATATTAACAACAGAAGCGTCCCCGCTACAATCATAATAAGTCCCACCGCCGCTTTGCGGGTCAGCCTTTCTCGGAAAACAAAATAGGAAAACGCGATGGTAACTACAATGCTGAGCTTGTCGATGGGTACCACCACGCTGGCAGGACCTGTCTGCAATGCCCGGTAGTAACACAGCCAGGACCCGCCGGTGGCCAGACCGGAAAGGGTTAAAAACAGCCAGCTTCTTCCGTCAATTTGTCTGACCGCGTTTTGTTTTCCAGTCACAAACACCACGATCCAGGCCATGACCAGCACCACCGCCGTTCGGATGGCGGTGCCCAGATTGGATTCAACTCCCTCGATGCCTACCTTGCCCAAAATGGAGGTCAAGCTGGCGAACACCGCGGCGCCCGCGGCATACAGCAGCCACAGATGCCCCTTGGACCCATGGGATTCCACTGCATCCGGGGACCGTTTTTTTTGAATCATCAAATAGGTTCCGGCCCCGATGAGCACCATGCACAAACCCTTGAGTACCGTCAGCTCCTCCCGCAGGAACAGCACCGCCAAAAGCATGGTCAGTATGGTGCTGGACTTATCCACCGGCGTCACTTTATTGATATCTCCCAGTTGCAGCGCCCGGAAATAGCACAGCCAGGACCCGCCGGTGGCCAGACCGGAGAGCACCAGGAACAGCCAGGTTTTCGGCGTGATGGTACCGATGGTATTCTGGCTCCCCACCAAAAACACCAAAAGCCAGGAAAACAGCAAGACCACTGCCGTCCGCAAGGCCGTGGCTACGTTGGAGTCCGTATCCCGAATTCCGCACTTGGCCAGGATAGCAGTCAACCCGGCAAATAACGCGGAGCCAAACGCCAGCACAATCCACATACAAATTCCTCCCTCTCCGGTATCTATCCGCCGTCCGGTGCCGGCTTTTTTAAAGCAGCGCCCGGCAGGGCCCGCTATCGTCTACTTTCTTCTCCAGTTTACCCCATTCCGCAATACATATCAAATTCACAATGAAAAATGTGTCTCCGCGCTTTTCGTTTGCACTGTGTAGGGGCGAGCTGCGCTCGCCCGCCGTTCCCCCCTGTAGGGGCGAGCTGCGCTCGCCCGCGGGCGACCACAGGTTGCCCCTACATTCCGTTACCGGAAATCACCGCAAAAGCAAAAACCAAACCGAAGCCCAGTGCAGCGGGTTCGGTTTGGAGTGGAGGGGCACTCCTGCCGCGTCATAAGCGTGGCAGGAAATCCAGCTCAGGTTGCAAATGTGCATTTTTCGTGCCGTTGGCGCAAAAAATGCGCGTGCAGCGGACTGCAAGCTTTTGTCGAAAACCCCGTAGGGGGCGACAATCTCACCGGCGGGGCCGGGGCAATGCCCCGGCCCCGCCGGTTTTGGACTCTATTCTCCTATGCCGTCGGTCTTATACACGAAGCGCACCGTGCCATTCATCCCTTCCGCCAAACCGGCAAAGGTCTGGTAGGTCTGGGCGGCCTCCACTGCAGCCTGAAGGCGCAAAACAAGCTGGTCCAAATCCCCCTCCACGGCATCCGCTAGCTTTTGAATCCCCTTTTCGTCAAACTCCTGTAAGCCGTCAGAGAGCTGCATAGCCCCATCCCGCAGCTGCTGCACGCCAGAGGTCAGCGCACCGCCGCCGCTGCGAAGATTGCCTAAGCCGCGAGAAAGGCTGTTTGCTCCGGACTTTAGGTCCGCCGCGCCGGCGGCCAAGTCCTTTCCACCGACGGCCAGGGCGTCAACCCCAGAGGCGGCCTGGTCCACGCCCGCGGTATAGGAGCGAAGTCCCTGATAGAATTCGCTGTAGCTATCCAACTGGGCGCGCAACGCCGCGATGCTGCCGGACCCGTTTTTTGCGCTTTCCACCGCTGCATTGATTTGTGCTTGAATTTCCGGGCTTTTCATGGTCTGGTCAATGAGCGCCTGAATTTGAGCCTCCGTATTCTGTTCGATCTGGGCCTGAATCTCCTCCGATTGCATCTGCGCTTCCACACCGGCACTGATCTGTGCCTGGGTCTCCAAGTCAATGGCGCCAGCCGCCACGGCCGCGTCATACGCCTCCGCCGTCATATCTAGGCCTGCTTCCGCCAGGACGCCCTCCAGGACCCGCACCCGAATTGCAGCCTCCACCCGAGCCCGGACGGTGGGCGCCTGAGCCCGTACCGCATCCGACACCTGACCCAGCGCCGTGTTGTAGGCCATGTCATAAACCGCCGTGGGGTCCAACGACCCGGCAATCCCGTCCAGCACCTTAGCATAATTATCTCGCGTCAGCTTCTCCGCCGAGAGGCCCGCCGCCTTCAGTTGCGCGTCCGCCGTAGCCAGCAGCGCGTCAAAAACCTGCTGCGCGCCGGCGTTTAAAACGGAACTGTTGGAGCGGAGCTTTCCCAGCCCCGCCTGGGCCTGGGAAAGGCCCTGTTGCATCTGCGCAGCGCCGTCCGACAGATCCCCGGCGCCGGAGGCCAAACGAGCCGCGCCGTTTGCCAGTTGATCCACGCCCTGAATCAACAGCCCGGACCGGTCCAGCAGCTCCGTCAGGCCGTCATACAGCGCAGACGAGCCGTCCAGCAACTGGGCCATGGCGTCCGTCAGGTCCTGCATCGATTCCTCCAGCCCCTCCAGACTGTTCACGCCGCCCAGGTCCAGGTCCTGGAACATCTCCGCCGTGGCCAGGGTCATGGTGGTATCCAGCGCAAAGTCCGTCACATCTGCGCTGATCTCTACGTAAGCCGGAAGCTCCAGCTTCTCCGGGTCCAGCCCCAGGGTCTCCTGCAGCCCCGGCAAAGCAAACCCCGCTACCAACAGCTTTTCCCCATCGTTGATGCACTTTCCATTGGTTACAGTGACGTGGGAAAACCGGCTGCTGTCCAAAACCAATCCCGTGAGCATCACAAAAGGAACATAGACCGTTTCCTCCTGCTCCTGGATTTGGACCTTGCCGCTCTGCAGATTTTTATAGTCAAACCGAATGGTCACGTGCCCGCTTTTGCCCGCCAGGTCCTGGGCTCCGATGGCCTTGCCATCCAGCATGTAACGGACCGAAACGGAGACGGGCAGGTCCTGATCCGCGATGCCCTGATAGTAGACGTCCTCCCCCTTGGTGTCCCAAACCTTCAAGTTATCCCCATTGAGCGTATAGGTGCTCTCGCCTTTGACCACCTCAATGTCCTTCAGCTCGGACTGATCCTCCAGGGTCTCCAAATGCTGCGGATTTTGAATCCAATCGCTGACAATCACCTTCTGGGGCGCGCCTTCTGCATCCGCAATCACATATACGGTTTCATCCTTTTTTGCGGTGCTTCCAGCCTCCTCGGCATCCTCCGGCTTCCGCTGGCTCCCCCGCTCCGCGCCTGCTGCATAGGCCAGCAGGCCGGTCCCCGTGCACAGCAGGGCGGCGGCTAGAGCGCCGGCCAACAAGCGCATCCCTTTTTTCTGATGGAACTTCATAGCATTCCCTCCGTAATTTGAATCTTTTTGGGCCGAAAGCCCAAGCTGGTGGCGCAAATGACCGGGTCCAGCAGCATAAACAGGTCCGGCAGGATAAAAATGACACACAGCAAACTCACCGCCGCGCCCCGGGCCATTAAATTGCACATGGAGCTGATGATATCGATGTCGGAGTACAGCCCCACGCCGAAGGTGGCGGCAAAAAAGCCGAACGCGCTGACCAGCACCGAGGACATGGAGGCAGCCAGGGCCTTGGTCACCGCCGGCCGTTTTGCCAGACCGGAGGCCCGCTCCCGCCGATACCGCGTGGTCATGAGAATGGCATAGTCCACGGTGGAGCCCAGTTGAATGGTGCTGATGCAGATTGGCGCCACAAAAGGCAGGGACGTGCCCAGGTAATGGGGCAGGCCCAGGTTGATAAAAATGGCGAACTCAATGACCGCCACCAAGATCACCGGCAGCGTCAAACTCTTGAGCACCAGGGCAATGATAATGAATATGGCGGCGATGGAAATCCAGGTCACCACCTGGAAATCCCGATCCGTAACCTCGATCATATCCTTGGTGCAGGGTGCCTCCCCAATCAGCATGCCGCTTTGGTCGTGGGACTTGATAATCCCATTGAGCTGATCAATCTGTGCGTTGGCCTGGTCGCTTGCCACGTCATACTGGGAATTGATCAGCAGCAGCTCCCACCGCTGGCTTTTGAGTAGCCCGGAGACGGAAACGGGAAGCACCTCCTCCGGAACCAGAGAGCCAACGACGGACTCCAGGCCCAAAACATACTGCACGCCGGGTACTCGCTCCATTTCATCCATCATAGAACGGACCTGTTTGGCGGGCAGCGACGCGTCCACCAGCACCATATGGGTGGTGCTCACGCCGAACTTTTCTTTAAGCTCCGAGTTGGCAATTACATAGTCCATATCCCGGGGCAGGGCCTCCCCTAAATCATAGTAGACCTCCTCATTGGTCTTGGCGTAGCCCAGCCAGGCAGGCGCCACCAGCAGGGCAAAAATCACCAGAAAAATCCAGGCGTGCTTTGTGACAAAGGATGCCAACCGGTCTGCCTTCGGCAGTAGGGGCCGGTGCTGGGTTTTGGAGAGCAGCGGGTCCAGCGCTAGCAGCAGCGCCGGCAGGGTGGTCACACAGCCCAGCACCCCCAAAATCACGCCCTTTGCCATTACGAGCCCCAGGTCCTTGCCCAGGGTAAAGCTCATAAAGCACAAAGCCAGGAAGCCCGCCACCGTGGTGATGGAGCTGCCCACCACGGAGGTGATGGTATCCGCCACCGCCCGGGCCATGGCCTGCTTAGGCTCACCGCAGGCGGCCCGCTGCTCGGTGTAGCTGTGCCACAGGAAAATGGAGTAGTCCATGGTGACGGCCAGCTGCAGCACCGCGGACAGGGCCTTGGTCAGATAAGAGATTTCGCCCAAAAAATAATTGCTTCCCATGTTCAACAGAATCGCCATGCCGATGCTCAAGAGGAAAACCAGGGGAACCAGCCAGTTGTCCAGCAGCAGCATCATGGCTACGCAAGACAGCAGCACGGCCAGTCCCACATAGATGGGCTCCTCCCGCTCGCACAGGTCTTTTAAATCTGTCACCATGGCGGACATTCCCGAGACGAAGCACTGCTTTCCCGCCAGGGAGCGAATGGCCTGCACCGCCTCCATGGTCGCGTCGGCGGAGGTGGAGGTGTCAAAAAACACCGCCAGCATGGTGGCGTCTTCTGCGTTAAACGCGTCGTACAGCCTCTGGGGTAGCAGCTCCTTGGGCACAGACAGGTTCAGGATGCTGTCGTACCAGAGCACTGTGTCCACATGCTCCACCTGCTCCAGCTTCGCCCGAAGCTCCGATACCTGCCGGTCTTCCATTCCCTCTACCACGATAAAGGAAAACGCGCCTTTGCCAAACTCCTCCATCAGCAGGTTCTGTCCCGTGACCGTATCCATATCCTCGGGCAGATACGTCAGCATGTCATAATTGATGCGGGTGGCGCACAGGCCCAAAATGGATGGAACCAACAGGGCCACCGCCACGCCGAGAATCCATTTGCGGAGCCGAACCACCGCTTTTCCAAACTTCTGCATCGTATGCCTCCTAAAAACCGTTTCCTCCTGCATTTTACGGCGCAGGCCCGACTCCGAAAAGGGGCAAAAAACGGCCCGCGCCCAAAATTTGGGCATTGACGCCCCAGTGTATAAATTTGGGACACTGCCGGCATATTGTCCAAAGCATCCCGGAATGGGAACGCATGAGGCGGTCTTCCGCCCTTCCGGCGCCGGACAAGGGGTATATTTTGAAACAGGAATTCCCATAATACCACCAGGAAGGCGCCGGTTGGACAGCCGCCGCCTAGTTTGGGAGGTGCCAAGAGCATGAAAGTAAAAGAGGTTATGACTCCGCGGGTAATTCGGGTGGGCCCGGAGGAACCCGCCGCCGTAGCAGCCCGGATGCTGTCCCGTTATAATGTGGGCGCGCTGCCGGTCTGTGGCGAGGACGGGAAAATCTGCGGTATGGTGACAGACCGGGACATCGTTCTGCGCTGCGTGGCGGCGGATCGGGATCCGGAGAAAACGCCGGTCCGGCACATCATGACCGGCCGCGTGGTTACAGTAGGCGCCGATATGAATCTCAGCGCAGCCGCGGAGAAAATGGCCAGGGAGCAGGTCCGCAGACTCCCGGTGGAGGAGAACGGGCGCCTGTGCGGCATGGTAACCCTGGGGGACTTGGTCAACGCACCGGAGTATGCCATGGAGGCAGCCGAAGTATTCTGCGAAATTTGCTCCGGTGTCAGCAGCCGGTAAAAACTCTATTGTCTTTAATCGATGAAACCCGGGCGCCTGCAGCTTTGGCGCCTGGGTTTCATTTATAAGAAAAGCCTCGCCTCTTTCTACAGATAGGTCGCGATAAACAGGTGGCCGTACTGCCAGTCCTCCCATCTCCTGCGTCCGCGCTGATCATATTTAAAAAAAGGATTTGACAAGCTTAATTGTATATGGTATAGTTACATTATATCTGTAACACATTTAGTTACAAAACGACTCGTCTAGAATCTGCCATCGTCACACTTCGTCCCGTCCCCATCGGTATCCGGTTATTCTCCCGTGATGTACACAACCTAAGCGAAGAAAGGAAGGTTGCCTTGTGAACTTTACCGTGGAAACCAGTGTCTCCGCCCTGACCGTTTTTCTCCAGGGCCTATTGAGCTTTTTCTCCCCCTGCGTGCTTCCGCTCATCCCGCTGTATGTAAGCTACCTGGCTGGCGGATTCCGCACCGTGGACCCCGACGGCGCCATTCGGTACCCCAGAAAAAAGATTTTGCTCAATACTCTGTTTTTCGCCTTGGGCATCAGCGTCACCTTTTTCATCCTGGGGCTCGGCTTTACCGCTCTGGGCCAATTCTTCAGCAGTGGCCGCGTCTGGTTCGCCCGGGTCAGCGGAATCCTCATGATCCTGCTGGGCATCTACCAATTTGGCGTTTTTGGCAAGCCCGGTTTTTTGGAGCGAGAGCACCGGCTTCCCTTCCAGTTGGACCGCTGGGTGATGGGGCCTCTGCCAGCCTTTCTCCTGGGCTTTACCTTCAGCTTTGCCTGGACGCCCTGCGTAGGACCGACTCTGGGCAGCGTTCTACTCATGGCTGGGAGCTCCAATACCGCGGAGACCGGCTTTGCCTTGATCGGCGTATATACCCTGGGCTTTATCCTGCCGTTTTTGGCCGTGGGCCTGTTTACCGGAGCGGTACTCAGCTTCTTTAAGCAGCATCAGGGCATCGTACGTTATACGGTAAAAATCGGCGCCGCCCTGCTGATCCTCATGGGAATCCTGACTCTGTTCGGCGTTTTGAACGGGGGCACTAGCTCTCCCCCTAGCAGTTCAGACCCGGGAACCCAACCGTCCGCTCTGACAGGAGATCGCACCGTCCCTACCACGGAGCCGGAAGCTGAGACGAAGCCAACTACGGACGAGTCGGAGCCCGTACCAGCGCCGGACTTCACGTTGGTCGATCAAAACGGAGAAACGCACACCCTTTCGGATTACCAGGGGAAAACCGTGTTTCTCAACTTTTGGGCCACCTGGTGCTCTCCCTGTCGGGGGGAAATGCCGGAGATTCAGGCCCTATATGAAAAGTACGGCAGTAACCAGGAGGACTTGATCGTCCTGGGCGTGGCCGGCCCCAATGTTGGCCAGGAGGGCAGCGCCGAAGACATTGCCGCATTCCTCTCGGAGAACAAATATTCCTTTCCCGTGGTGATGGATGAGGACGGCGGCGTCTTCGCACAATATGGAATTCGGGCCTTTCCCACCACCTTCCTCATTGATGAAAACGGCAACCTATTTGGTTATATAGAGAGCGCCCTCACTGGGGAAATCATGGAGCAATTCGTACAGCAGACCATAGAAAGCGTTTCCTAACGGCCTGTATTGCGCGCATACCGCCCGCCGGAAATCCGCACAGCCTCCCGGCTGATTCCGGCGGGCACCCGCTTTGCAAGATTTGTAAGACCTGCCCAAAATTTGGAATTTAGGGGTTGCATCCCATGTAGCAATCGAGTATACTAAGTTCCGCAACACACATCGGGAGGCGAGTGAATTGGTCTTTGAACTGATCCGGGACTTGCTGGCGGATTCCCTGGTCTGCGACGCCGAGCAAATCACCATGCAGTCCGACCTGCAGGTGGATCTGGAACTCACCGGTTCCGACTTGGCCGAGGTTGTGGAAACCCTGGCTGCGGAGCTTTCCTTCTCCTGGCGCCGCCAGGATCTGGAGGACGTCACCACCGTGGCCGAGTTGGTCCGCTACATTGAGCGCCGGGTCTAATTTTGCAGAAGCGGGCGTACGGGTACAGACGCCGGACCGCGGAAAGCCCGGAAATTCGGGGTTGACAAACGGTCCGGCACCCTTTATAATGAGTCATGCTTTTGGACGATTAGCTCAGCTGGTAGAGCATGCGCTTGACGTGCGCAGGGTCAGCGGTTCGAGTCCGTTATCGTCCACCAACAAAGCCGCCAATCGGCGGCTTTTTCTTTTTGTGGATCTATTGCGCAAGGATATGCTGTGACCCCTTGAAACAAGCTTGCTCCTCACGCTTGGCAAGCAAACGCTCTATCTGCCCAAAGCCCTTTGCAGGACCCGCGGGTGATCGCAGGTTGCCCCCTCGTTGGGGTACCGCTCAGCTTTCCACTGGCGGAACCTCTTGCTTTCCTCCGCCGCCTTCGCCGTATCCCCCGGAGCAAAAAGGATCTCGGAGCAAGGCTGTACTCAATGCGAGGCGGTGTATTCGGTCAAACGCAGCCGGCTAGTCCACCGCCTGCATGCCCAGGGCCAAAACCTGGGCATACTACACGCAGGACCTGTGGATTGATTCAATTTGGGAGGCGTAAAAAAATGGATTATGATGTCATTGTAATAGGCGGAGGGCCAGGTGGTTATGCCGCCGCGCTATACTGTGTCCGGGACGGGCTGCGAACCCTAGTGCTGGAGAAAACCATACCCGGCGGGCAGATGGCTACCACGCCTCTCATTGAAAACTACCCCGGGATTCTGGAAATTGACGGCGTCACCCTGGCGCAAAACATGCAGAAGGGTGCGGAGCGATTTGGCGCCGTCACGATTTTCTCCCAGGTAACCGATCTGGACCTTCAGTCAGACCCCAAAGTCGTAACCACGGACGGTGGCACCTTTACAGGCGGCGCCATCATTGTAGCCATGGGTGCACTGCCCCGTTCTCTGGATTTGCCCGGCGCGGAGGAGCTCCGGGGCCGGGGCATCTCTTACTGCGCCGCCTGCGATGGGATGTTCTTTCGCGGCAAGACCGTAACCGTGTTCGGGGGCGGAAATTCCGCGGCCAGCGGCGCGCTCACCCTCTCCCGCCTGTGCAAACAGGTGCATTTAATCTACCGCCGAGACGTGCTCCGGGCGGAACACAGCTACCAGCAGGCCCTAAAGCAGGCTGACAACGTAATCTTCCATCCGCAAACCTTGATTCAGGCATTACACGGGACCGACCATCTCACCAGCCTTACCCTGTTAGACCGGGCCAGCGGCCAAACCCGGGACCTGGATTGCGCGGGCCTGTTCGTTGCCATTGGCCGGGTGCCGGAGACCGGGCTGGTGGCCGGCCATGTGAAACTGGACGAGCAGGGTTACGTGGTCGCGGACGAAACCACTCGCACCAACGTGCCGGGCGTGTTCGCGGTGGGCGACCTGCGTGCAAAGCCCATGCGGCAAATTGTCACCGCCGCGGCGGACGGCGCCACCGCCTCTCACTTTGCCGCCGCGTACCTGGCCCAGCGGAAAGCCGCCGCAGGAGACCCTACCTCCAAAGCGTGAGACCAAGTTAAAATCCCTGCCGTGCCTTTGGCACGGCAGGGATTTTAACTTGGTAAAGAGATACGGTACCTAATCGTTCTGCATCGGCGGCATTTTCGCCGCAGAACAATGCACCACAGGGTCCATAGCCGCGCAGGGGAATGCGGTCTGCTCGACTTGGATTTCCTTACAATTCGCCGCCCGACTTCCTTCCAGAAACCGCGGCAGGCCGCCGCCGGACCTTGGCGCGCTCCCGCTGCCCACGAGGTAATCGGGGCAGCTTGCCCCGCAGGATCGCCGTAATCTCCCGCAGCAAAGGATACCATGCCTCAGCCCGGTTTCCCTGGGGAAAATCCGTCACCAGCCACGGGCAGGCTGGAAGGCGAATGGTTTCAAACCGGCTGGCAAACCGACGGTCCACCCCCAATGCCAGGGCGTAAGGCGCCATATCGTAGTAATACCCGGAATTTCGGGACAGGATACGCCGAAGCTGCTTGCGGTCCACCGTCTTCAGGTACCGCCGCAATCCCAGGATTGACTGCACCGTCTGCCGCCCTGCATCACTGCGCTGTCCCCCAAACACGATGAGGCCGCCAACAACGAACTGCAGCAGGCAGCACAGAAACACCAGACCACCGCATCCGGCCAGGAGTCCCAGCAGCAGATATCCGGCTGCAACGCCGCCGGAAACAAGTCCGGGCCTCCGGTTCCAGCTCAGAAGCCCCCGGGGGCCACCCTGGATTAGCCACGCCCCTGCCGCACCGGCAGCCGCAAACAAAGCCAACGGCAAAGCGCGCGCCGTCATCACCGGCAGCAGCAGGTCCCCAACACCGATGCCGGCGAACAGGCCGGCGGAAGCTCCCATAAGCCGCAGCCAGAACGGATTGCCGCTGCGGCGAGTAAATTGCCCCCGGACCCGGGGCCGGGAAGCATCCACCTGTTCTCTCAGGCGCTGAAACCGCAGGCCACCCGCATCCACCAGCTGACCCCGGCCAAATACTGCCTGGAAGACCTTGTTCTCATAGCTGCTGCGCTCATTGCCCATGTCCATACGCTTATGTAGGGTCACATCCCGCTCCTGGCTTACGTGAATGGTGATATACCCCATTTGCGCCCAAGCGACTGCCATTAAAGCTAAATCGGGACTCTGCGCCTTCAGCCGGCTCCCGACCTCTCCAGCCCCCACGCCTACGGGAACCTGGGTCTGAGGCGTAACGCTCACCGGCCTCCAGCGCAAGCGCAGGACCCAGTACAGCAGCGCCGCCAGGGCGCACAGGGCCATGGCAAGTCGGTCAAACCGCAAAGTCGCGCCGGTTTCTCCCCACCGCGGGAACAGCTCGGGGTCCGTGTGCATGGTCATCGTCAGAGTTTCCCGGTCCCGAAGGGCCACGTCTACGGAGCCGGAGATCACGTTTTCCGTCACGGATACCGTCATATAATTGTCAATATCCTCACCATAATAGCCGCTGGAGAAAACGGGCGTTTGGGAAAAAGCACCGGGCAAAGTCACCTGAAAAGTGAGCTTTTCAATCGGATAGTCCAGTCCCTCCGGCAAAATGGGGAGCTGCAGGTTCCACTCAGTCTTGGGGCCAACGCAGTCCCGGAGTGTATACCGCACAGTCATAGACTGCGCGCCTGTAAAACCAGCCTCCTGCTCCAGCACCACGGCGGGCATGCCATCGACCTTTCGGATTTTCACCGGGTTTCCATTGACCGACGCATTCTCCGCCCCAGCACCCAGGGGAATAACCAGTTTTTGAACAGGCTTGTCCAGAACAAGCTCCAACTGTACCGCCATTTGACAGGAGCCGTTGGCGGCAACCTCCGCCGAGCTAGACAGCGAATTCGCCGCCTGGACCCCAGGCCCTGCCAGCGTCAGAACAACGCAGCACAACAGCAACAACAACACGCGCCGCACCTGAGTCCCCCCTTGTCATCAGTCGTCCCTGCATTCGCCCAGGCCCGGCACCTTTGTTCCGTCGGACACCTTCCATGCAAAATGCATATGGTTTTGGGTTCATTGTACCATGGAGACGTCGAAATTGCAACGATTTTGCAAAACGCCGTCCTTTCGCACCGAACCCCGCCGACCAAGCCCGCTCCCCGCAACCGCAGGCCGGTGCTTCCTTACATCAATCAATATTTATTGATAGTTAGAAATTAATTATTGACTTTCAATAAAAAATTTTGTATACTCCCCATAACAGGAGGTGGCTGCAATGCCAAAGTATGCAAGATCCGTCACGATTTCCCTCTGGGCGGACCGAATCATTCTGGGCCTTCTGGCGGCGCTGGCGATTTTTATGCCAAAAGCCGTCGGTTGGTATGGGGGGCTGCGACTTCTTCCGCAGCGGAGCGAAACCTGGATCCTGGTCGCCTTTTATCTCAGCTTTCTTCCCACAGCTTACGCGTTACTCAGCATAGACCGGCTTCTGCTGCGCATCCGGGTAGGTCAGGTATTCCTGCAAACCAATGTGCAGCTGATTCGGCGCTTAATTTGGTGCTGCGCCGTGGTCAGCCTCATTACGCTCCTTGCCGGGACGCAGTATCCCCCTCTGCTATTCATCACCGTCATCATGGCCTTCCTCTGCCTGATTGTTTCTGTCGTCGCCAACGTAATGGAGACGGCTACAATCCTGCGGGAGGAGCATGACCTGACGATTTAGGAGGGACAACGCCTTGGCTATCCTGGTCAATCTCAATGTCATCCTGGCCAAACGACGCATGTCCTCCCAGGAGCTGGCGGAACGCATCGGCATTACCCAAGCAAACCTCTCCATTCTCAAAACGGGCAAAGCCAAAGCGGTGCGCTTCAGTACCCTGGAGGCCATTTGCCGCGTCCTGGACTGCCAGCCGGGTGACCTGCTGGAATACAAGAAGGAGGAAGAGCAATGAGCCGCAGTCCTTATGAAAACAATATTTTTGAAACCACCGGATCCGAGGAGCCAGCGGAGCCGCAGCCGGTGCACTGGGCTGCCACGCCTGCGGTTGGCCGCAGAATCATACCCGCCGGGCGCCGGGAATTGGGCTTTGCCCTGGTCATGGTGATCCTCTCCTGCATGGCTGTGAATTTTACGGTCTATGGCGGCTTCCGATTGGGCTACGCCATTGGCGCTCTCTGCATCATGCTTGCAACCTTCATTTATCTTTTGAGAACCGGCGTGCACTGGAACGCCTATGGCCTGATCTGCCTGGTGGGCGCCATGGTGCTTTCCGCCGCCTTCGCCCGCATGGATGACCATCTCGTCAAGTTTTTTCTGCTCCCATGGACGCTTTTGGTCTACTTCCTGGGCCTGAGCCGGCTTACCGGCGTAGGCCGCCGGGAAGACAACAGCTTTGCCTCCCTGTTGGACGCGGGGCGGTCTGGCTTTTCCCTTCCATATCCTGAGATATCCGCCTGTCTGCGCGGCCTGTTTTCCCAGCAGACCGAGCATGGGACGCACAAGCGGAAATGGGGCGGCGTTTTGCTGGGCCTGCTGCTGGCCGTCCCCGCGCTGGCAGTCCTCCTGCCCCTGCTGATGCAATCGGACGCCGCTTTTGAAGGATTGATTCGCCGCACCTTTCTTGCCGATGCGTCGGAGTTCTTGGTCACGCTTCTCTTTGGAGCACTGCTTTTTTTGCCCCTCTACGCCCGCGGCGTGGTACTGGGCCGCGCCCATATGGAGGAGCCGGAGAAGCGCAGCCGTCGCGGCGGCTTTTCCCCCATCACCCTCCACGCCTTTCTCTCCGCCATCTCCTTTTTCTATCTCCTGTACCTGTTCTCTCAATTGGCCTATTTTTTTAGCGCGTTCCAGGGAATTTTACCTTCCGGCTACACTATGGCGGAATACGCGCGCCGAGGCTTTTTTGAAATGAGCATTGTCTGTGCCATCAACCTGGCCCTAGTCGCCCTGTCCATTGGCCACGTGAAGCGAGACCCCGGCATACCAAAGCTCACCAAGGGGCTGTGCCTGTTTATCTGCTTGTTTTCTCTGATCCTGGTCGCCTGCTCCGTCTCTAAAATGTCACTGTATATCGGTGCCTACGGCTTAACCAGGCTTCGGGTTCTGACTTCCCTGTTTATGGCCTGCGTGGCCGTGGCCCTGGTGGCAGCGGCTGTGCAACTGTTTGCGCCCCGCTTTCCCGCCGGTAAGCTGCTGGTGTGTGCCGTCTTGGTCGTCGGCTGTGTCGCGGGATGGATGGATGTGGATACCCAGGTAGCGCGGTATAACGTCAACGCCTACCTCACGGGACAGCTGGATACGGTGGATATCCAACATCTGAGCCAGCTTTCTGACGGCGCTACCAGATATCTGGCGCGCCTGATGGCCAGCTCGGACGAAGAGGTCCGCGCCTCCGCACGCGCTGCGATGGCTATGAAAATCTCAGAAGTCTATCACGTGACCATCCGCGGCACGGAGAGCGAATCCACCGTACTCCTTACGCTGCGTCAGACTTCGGATTGGCGGAGCTGGACCCTTACGGCTTCCCAGGCAGACCAGGTCCTTGAGACGGCCGCGCCAAATTTGATACCGGAGCTGCGGGCTTATGCAGCTGGCGGAGACCGTTAATCCTTCTCCTCCGCTCAAAGCACCCGTCATCAAGGTTCATCCGCTTCCGGTTTTGAGCACCCGTATGCAATAAAAAAGAGGCGACGGAGGCTGACACCCAGTAAGGAAGTATTATGAACATTTAATTGGGCCGTTTGCATGCGAAATGCACAGCAAAAGACGGGCTATCAGCCTATCGCTGATAGCCCGTCTTTTGCTGTAAGAGGGTCAAAGCGAAGCCCCGGCTCTCTCCGTGTTTCCTAAGGGTGCTCTTTGGCAAGCCACCCTCCGGAACAACGCTGGCATGTTATACGCTCTTCGGATTTGCTGCGAGAATGACGTGCAGACAAAGTGGGCAGGGGAATTTGAAGGGAACCAGCGGCACGCTTGCTTACTGTCAAGTCCTTTTTTACGTCTGCCTTTTTCAAAATCGAAGGAGCGGATAAGCCGTCACGGGGCTTTCCCGGCTTGATTGCCCATCAGCCGAAACGGGCCAGTCTGGCAACGGCGGCGCTTTAAGCGCCGTTCATCTTGACCGTTCACTGGTTCTACCCTGCTATCAAGCGTTTTTTTACCATACCCACGCTTTACAGGATGGACATTCATTTCTATGTACGCAAACTAGGCCACCACAAACAGAACATCTATACTTCTCTTCCTGCTGCTGTAAAAAGAGGTCCATTCCATGGCTTTGAATAGCGGCGAGGTTTTCTATCATGCTCATGTGATGCTTTGACCGATACCGCTTATCCAAATCCTTTAGGCGCCGGCAAGGCGTATCACAAGAAGCGCAGGTTTGCCATCCATTTTGGGTTCGCCTTTCACAAGCTACAATCTTGCAGTTTGTACAGGATTTCGGCTTATGTTCATCCGGCGCACGACACCCCGGGCACGGATTGTGAGCGCGGATATATCCATAACACAACCGGCAATTCATCCCGCAGGGCGCAATCCATTCTGCATACATTTCAGCCATAAAGCCACTTCTCCTTCCGGGAAAGACGTGCCAACTGTAGCTTAAATCTCAGCATACAACCTAAAGCCAACCAGCTAATCCGGCTTGCCCACTGAGGCACTCAGCTTTACGTCAGTTCTGATTAATTAAACAATGAAAATCAGTTATAACCGCCCCGTACCAGACACCAACGAAATGAACAGCAAAGCGGCATAGTCAAAATTAACTATGCCGCTTGCTGTGACAATCGTCTTGATTCGGGGCCGCCGAGCGGCGCATCCCCTTATTTTATCGGAACCAAACCTTTGTACAGAACAGGATGAACAACAGAAAGCCCACCACGAAGATCAGGAGCACCAACAAGCTTGCCTTTAAAACACCCCCGAGCAGGGCACGGCCCTCCTGTTTGGACAACCGAATTGGTTCCTGCTCCTGCCTCTCAGAACCGGCTTCTTTCTCCGGCTGGGGCTGCACGGCAGTAGGCGGGGTATACCAGGGCATCCCCTCCACGTTCATATTGGCAAACACACGGCCGTCATCATCATCGTAAACTTTCTTTTTTTTCATCGAAATTCTCCAAGCATCTATGAGATTTTACTTCTTGTCATCCTCCGACGCATGCTTTTTCTGGGAAGCCGCTATATTTTCTTTGATTTCCTTTAGCTCCTGCTGAAGCTCCGCGTTTCTCTCCGGAGAATTATGCAGATGGCAGGCACAGAAGTGGTCCGGCTCCACCTCGATAAAGTCGGGCTGGATGTACTTACAAATCTCCATGCAGTGATCACAGCGGGTGTGGAATTTACAGCCCGCCGGCGGGTTGGCCGGAGAGGGGATGCTGCCCTCCAAAATGACCCGATTCATCTTGTAATCAGGGTCCGGCACCGGGATCGCGGAGAACAGGGCCTCAGTATAAGGATGCAGCGGATTTTTAAATACCCGTTCGGTGGAGGAGAACTCCACCAAGCTGCCCAAATACATGACGCCTACGGTATCCGAAATATGTTCCACCACGGATAGGTCATGAGAGATAAACAAATAGGTCAGACCAAACTGCTTCTGCAAGTCCCGCAGCAGGTTGATGATCTGGGCCTGAATGGAGACGTCCAGAGCGGAAACCGGCTCATCGCAGAGAATAAAGTCGGGGTTCAACGCCAGGGCACGGGCAATGCAGATTCTCTGCCGCTGCCCGCCGGAGAACTCATGGGGATAGCGGTCCTTGTGATACTCTGCAAGACCGCAGGCCTTCATGACACGGGTGACATAATCCTCTACTTCGTCGTCAGGCACGATCCCATGCTCCCGCACCGCCTCGCCAATGATGGCGCCCACCGGAAGACGAGGGGCCAAACTGGAATAGGGGTCCTGGAAAATAATTTGAATGGCGGGCCGCTCGTGGCGAAGTTCTTTTTTACTTAGGCTGAAAATCTCTTTCCCGTTGAAGTAGACCTCGCCGTCGGTTTTTTCCTGAAGGCGCAGAATGGTTCTGCCAACCGTGGACTTTCCACAGCCGGATTCGCCCACCAGGCCCATTGTCGTGCCACGCTTAATTTTAAAGGACACGCCATCCACAGCCTTGACGTTTCCCACGGTCATCCGGAAAAAGCTGGACTTAATCGGGAAGTATTTCTTCAGATTTTTTACCACCAGCAGGTAATCGCTGTCATGTTCCACATTTTCAAAGCCCTTGGTGGAGTAGTCGTCATGTACTAAATTTTTCTCTTCAGTCATTTTACAATTCCTCCACATTCACAGGCTTTGGATAACCCAGAATCTCGCCGGTGTCGAAGAAACGGTAGCAGGACACCACATGGGTGTCGCTGATCTTGATTGCCGGCGGATACTTGCCAGAACAGCGGTCGCACTGCATTTCACAGCGGTCTCGGAAATAGCAGTAGTTGGGCATATTAACAGGATTCGGCACGCTGCCGGGGATGTTATACAGCTCATCCACCTTTCGGCCGACCACAGGCTTGGACCGCATGAGACCGATGGTATAAGGATGCGCGGGATGATGGAAAATATCCTCCGCGGTCCCCTTTTCTACAATACGGCCTGCGTACATAACCACCACATAATCCGCCATGCCGGCCACAACGCCCAGGTCATGGGTAATCAGCATAATGGAACTGTTGATTTTGTCCTTCAGATTTTGGAGCAAGTCCAAAATCTGAGCCTGGATTGTGACGTCCAGGGCAGTGGTAGGCTCGTCAGCAATGATGAGGCCGGGATTACAGGCCAGGGCGATGGCGATCATGACACGCTGGCGCATGCCGCCGGACAGCTCATGGGGGTACATCCGGTAAACGCCTTCCTTATTGGCAATACCCACCAACTCCAGCATCTCCAGGGTCCGGTTTTTCACGTCCTCCTTGGACATGTGGGGATTGTGCAGCGCAATGACTTCGTCCACCTGCTTTCCAATCCGGAAGACGGGATTCAGGCTGGTCATCGGTTCCTGAAAAATCATGGAAATTGCGTTACCCCGGAGCTCCTGCATCTTGGAGGTAGGCGTATTCACAATGTTATACGCGGTCCCGTCGCCCAAATTCAAACGAATTTCTCCGCCCACTGTCTGACCAGTGGGACGCTGCAGCAGCTGCATGAGCGACAGAGAGGTGACGCTCTTGCCGCAGCCGGATTCTCCTACAATACCCACGGTGGAGCACTTCGGCACATCAAAGCTGATGCCGTCCACCGCCTTCACAGTACCGATGTCCGTGAAGAAATAGGTACACATGTTGTCGAACTCCACCACATTTTTGGGATCCCGCATTCTCGTGGTGTACAAATTGGGGTCCTTATTGGCGTTGGCGCGCTCCTTCTCCAGTTTCTTCGTCAGCTTGCGGTTAAACCGAGAGATGGCGCGAGAATCCTTACCGGAGATATAGGATGTTTCTTTATTACTACGTTTCGACATGGAAACAGCCTCCTTATCTCTTCATCTTGGGGTCAAATGCATCCCGGAGACCGTCACCTACAAAGTTAAAGGCTACCACGGTCAAACAGATCAGCAGACCCACAGGGATCCAAATATAGGTATATTTGAGCATGCTTTCATTGGAGGACGTAACCATGTTGATGATATTGCCCCAGGTAGCCAGGGGGAATTTGACACCCAAGCCCAGGAAAGACAGCGCGGACTCGGTCAAAATCACGGAGCCTAAAGAGCCCGTAGCACTGACGATCAGCTGTGGCATGACATTGGGGACCAAGTGGCGGAAAATTCGCTTCCGAACCCGCACACCGGTGGCCTCAGTGGCGATCATGAACTCCTGCTCCCGCAGGGACAGGATCTGGCCGCGGACCAGACGAGCCACGCCCGCCCAGCTCAGGAAGCCCAGAACCGCCATCATATACATAAGCCGTACATAGGAGCCCATCTGCTGCGCATCCATCATGGCGCCCAGGATAATCAGGATAGGCCAGGAGGGAATGCAGTAGAAGATGTCCACCAAACGCATGATCAGCGTATCCACCCAGCCGCCGAAGTAGCCGGAGATACCGCCCATGATAATGCCTAGGACCATGGAGATGAACACAACCACAAAGCCAACCATCAGGGAGATCCGGCCACCGAACATCATCCGGGCCAAATTGTCCATGCCGTTGACGTCGGTTCCCAAAACATGCTCGGAGTCGGGCGCCCGGTTGGTGTCGATGAGGAAACGAAGCACCGGGCAGCTGACCTGATACTCCTGGTCCAGCCGGTTTACGGTCAGCGTGGCATCCTCCAACACTTGATTGCCGTTCTCGTCCTTTACATATACCGTGAGCTCCGTACCGGTCTCCTCGTTGAGCTGAAGCTCCTGCTTAGGAATCGGAAATGTAAATTTAGTTCGTGTCTGCTGGGCCTGCTGCATCTCATGGATGACTTCCGCCATTTTCCGTTTGAAGTCTAGGCTGAGATTGTCGTTGCCCTGGGTATCGCGGATGACCAGATTGGTCATATAGGCCACTGCTTCGCCGTCCGCTGTCTGCAAAACCAACTCCTGGGTTTCCGTATTATTGGCAACGGTATAGCGAACGCCCTCTACCTCAAAGGTCTCGCCGTTGTAGGCGTTAAGCAGCGCCGCGTTGCGCAGTTCGTCGGGAATCTCCTGCCCCGCTACGGGTGTATCGAAGACCAGAACAGACAGTACCTGCACAGGCGACATATCTCCCTTGATCTGAACCGTGTAGCCCCCCTCCGCTTCATTCAGCAGATAGGTCTGCGTCCCCACGGTGAACTCCGTCTTCTGGTCCGCAATGGCCTGGGTCACGGCAGCTTCAAAATCCGCGCCAAGCGGCGTACCCTGATATGCAATGCTCTGAGTGACGGAGAAAACGTCGTAAGCTACCTTACTGGAAGCAGTTAGCTCGTAATCATTTCCGCCAAAGGAAAATTCCGTCTGATTGTCTTTCGCCGCAGCAGCAGCCGCAGCCACAAAGCTCTCATCCAGCGGGGTTACGCCGTCCTCAAAAACCATTTGTCCGGTGATGCGGTCCAGCTTGCCCAGCTTTTGCTTCCCGCTCACATCCGCGACCGCAGCGCCTGTATTCTGGCTCAGGGTATAAATGTTATCGCCAACCTTCACCATAGCAAAGCTGCTATCGGGGATCGAGAGATAATCCAAATCATCCTTCAGCATAGAGCTGATATACGTGTTGGCCCTTCTGCTCACATCACCGGGAATTTCCACAGCTTCATCCAAAGTATAGGCCTGATAATCAGTCCGGACCTTGGCGCTGGCATAGCTGGAGTTCATGTAATCGTTCTTCGTGAACACCTCTGTCTGTCCATAGGAATAGAACAGGGGGCCAGCAAAAGAGAACAGGAACATTAAGATCAGAACACAAAGACCAAAAATTGCTAATTTGTTTCGGCTGAACCGCTTGAGCACCATGCGGTTTGGGCTGAGGACCTTGATCCGCTGGCTGTCGTCCAGCTTCATAGGTTCATTTTTATCTTGCTTTTCGCGGGCCTCTTGGGCTTCCTTCGCCTTTAGGGCCTCGTTTAATGTATTTCTTTCCATGGCTGCACCTCCTCAGTTGACTCTGACCCGCGGGTCCACCACAGCGTAGAGGATATCCGCAAGCAGGTTGCCGGTCAGCGTCAAAATCGCCGAGAACGCCAAATAGAACATAGCGAAGGGGATGTCACCCTGGACCATGGAGTTGTAACCCGCGTAGCCGATGCCGCGGATGGTGAAGAGCTGCTCGGTGATCATGGCGCCGGAGAACAGCGCGGGAAGAGAATTGCCCAATATTGTAACAATGGGAATCAATGTATTGCGGAAAGCATGGTACCCGATCACCCGCTTTTCCGACAGGCCCTTGGCTCGCGCAGTGCGGATATAGTCGGCGTTAAGAACCTCTAGGGTGTTGGTGCGGGTATAACGCATCAGGTCGCCGATGCCAAGAACGGTCAAGGTAACGGCGGGCAGAATTAAGTGTTTGACCAAATCAAAGAACTGCCCGGTTGGCGACATCATAATGTAATCCCGGCTCTGCATGCCGGAAATGGGAAGTATCCCTAAGTAGAAACCGAAAACCAGCTTCAAAATTGTCGCCAGGAAGAAGGAGGGCATAGAAATACCGACCAACGCGATGACTGTAACCGTATAGTCGGTTAGGCTGTACTGCTTCTTGGCCGCCAGCACGCCTAATGGGATCGCGATAATCACTTGGAAGAAGAGGACAACTACGTTCAGGCTAAAACTAACCCAAATTCGCTCGGAAAAGACCTGCGTGACAGGAACCGTCCAGAGCCAGCTATCGCCGAAGTCGCCTTTGATTGCAGTCGAGAGCCAGGTAAAGTACCCTTTAAATACGCCCTGATCCATGCCATATTTTGCGTTTAGTTCAGCCAGCCATTGTTCGGCGCTCTTGGTGGCGCCTGGCTTTTGGGCCATCTCTCGCGCGGTCTTCTCCATATAACTGGTTGGCAGGGAATACATCAAGGCATAGACGATCAGGGTGACAAAAAAAAGGATTAAGATGCTCAGAAGGAGTCTCTTTACGATGAATTTTATCATATCTTATCTCTCCAACCTTTAGAATAATGGAGACCCTACGTGCCCACAGGCCCCGTTGGGCCTGTGGGCACAGTGAGAATTGCGAAAGCTAGGGTTTAATCGGGTCCGGGGGAGTTTATCTCATCTCCAAGGTCTCGATTTCGGCCAGCCAACGCCAGTACGGCGTAATGTCCGGCGTTACGGTGTCGGTGTTCACACGCTCGGTGGAGAAAATAATGGCATTCTGTCTCTGATACATGGGAACTTCCACGGCCCAGTCCATAATGATCTCCATGGCATCCTTGTACACAGCCTTCCGGAAGTTCTGGTCGGTGCTGGAACGGCCTTCGTCGATCAGCTTATCCAGCTCTTCGTCCTGAATGTGGTAGTTGTTGGAGCCGGTGGCACCGGGCAGACCGGGGACGTTGGTGGAGTGGTACACTTGGCGCATGTCGGGATCAGGAGTGGAACCCCAGGCGGCGGTCCACATCTCTTCCGTGCCGGCGTTCAGCGCGTTCCAAAGCACGTTGGAGTCAGCGGGGTCGTTGATATTCAGGGTGATGCCCACAGTGGCCAACACGTTCGCCACGTTGGTGATCACGCCGAAGGCGGGATGGTCGCCCTTGCCGTTGGCAGGGATAATGACCTCGTAGTTCAGCTTGGCGCCATCGGGAGCGGCGGTGAACTTGCCGGAGGCCTCGTCATAGGTAAAGCCGGCGGCGATCAGATAATTCTTCGCAGCTTCCAGAGCAGCGTCATACTTCTCCTGCTCGGACATGGTGTCGGTGTAGATGGGATTGCCGTCCACGTCGGTGGAATAGGCAATCTTGTAGCCCTCGTCGGAGGGTCTGGGAGCGGCCCAGGAGGTGTTGGAAATGGGGTAGTTGATGATGGTCGCGAATTCGCCGTAGTAGGAGCCGATGACGGAGTCACGGTACACGGCGAACAGGGTGGCGAACGCTCTCCGCAGATTCTTGGAAGCGTCAGAAGCGGGATCGTCGCCAACCTTCATGGTAGCGGCGTTCAGGCCCAGATAACCATAGCCCAGGTTGTCAACCAGGGAGGTGGTGATGGTGGCGCCGTTGATGTCGTTGCTGTCGGTGTTGTAGCCTGCGATATCGCCGGCCAGCTCCATGGAGAAGGAGGGATCGGTGATGTCGAAGGTGCCAGTGGCAATGCCGGTCAGCTTATCGGAGGAGCTGGTCTCCTGGAACAAAACGTGCTTGATCTTGGGTTCGCCCTTCCAGTAGTTCTCGTTGGCCTCGAACGTGACAACGCCGTTCTGGTAGGAGAGGAACTTGTACGGGCCGGCGCCGGCGGGCTTCGTGGTGACAGCGCGGACGCTGCTCAGGTCGCCCTTGGGGAAGCCGAAGGAGTTGTTCTCATAGTCGTACAGGGAGGGATCGCCGTAGTAGTTCATGGGAGCGATGGTCACGCCCAGGTTGTAGACGGCAGTGGCGTCCAGCTTGGTCATATGGACCCGCAGGGTGTTGTCGCCGGTCTTCTGGATGCCCTTGATGTTGGGCACGGAGTCGCCGGTGGAAACGCCGGTGGCATAGGTGTCGGAAGCGTCGCCCAGCTCAGCCGTAATCAGAGCGGCCAGGCTGTCGGTAGCCTTTTCAGACTCGCCCATCTCGATGAGGGAGGTGTACTTCTCGCCGTCCACAGCAGCCTGCAGGCAGTTCCAGTAATCCTCAACCGTGGGAACCTTCTCGGTCATGTCGTATGCAGTGCCCATGGAGTCGGTGAAGGTGCCGTCGTCGTTGATGGTGCCGTAGCCCCACATGGCCATGCCCAGGGCCACCTTTTGGCCGTCGGTCATAGCGTCGGCTTCCACACCCAGCATATCGGGCGCGTAGTCCTTGGCATACCGAGCATTCACAGAGTCAACAATGCTCTGCGCCAGGGCCAAGCCGGCCTTGTCGACAGCTTCCCAATAAGTCTTGGCTTCTTCTTCTGTGAAGTTCGTAAAGTCGGTGTTGTCCCGGCCGGCTTCCAGAATCAGGTCGCCCTTGGTGCTCATGCCGGCGCGGTACTCTTCCATGCCCTCGATGGGCAGCGCATAGAAGGAGCTCGCTCCGTCGTAAGTAGGATCGGAGAAGACATACATGTTGAAGATGACATCGTCAATGGTCACAGGTGTGCCATCGGAGAACTTGATGTCGTCCCGCATGGTGAAGTCGTAGTCCACGGTGCCGTCGTCGTTCTCGGTCACAACCAGATTGGCGATGCCATAGTAGGTGTACTCCGTGCCGTTGTAGGAACGGGTCTCGCCGTCGATGCCGTTGTAGATGACATTGCCTTCACGGTCGATGTCCAACAGGGCAACGGAAGTCAGCAGCCACACGTCCTGGTCGTATGCAGACTCGGAGAAGAAGGGGCTAAACTTCTGAGAGAAGTAATCGTAGCCTACCACCAGCGTATCGGAGCCAGTGTTCTGGCTGGGCTGGGTCGTGTCAGGCGGCGTCGTAGACTCTCCAGTGGGAGGAGTGGTGCTCGGCGTGGTCTCGCCTGGGGTCTTAGGCTTGCATCCTGCGAACAGCGCGGAAACGAGACAGAGCGCCAGCAGCAATGCAAGAATTCGGGTGGAATTCTTTTTCATTGTTTTACCTCCTAGAAAAATTTATATTTTATCGTGTTGCCACGATAAAAATCAGAGCAAGCTATCCTCAAGCCGCCGGTCGGCGGGCGGGTCTACTTCCCGCATGGCTACGCCGCCCCGCAGGGCGAACATCCACACGGAGAGCACGGCCCGGAGCAGGCTGAGGCCTGCCCAAAGGAAGCTGGTGCGGGGGAATCCGCTCAAACACAGGTACACAACGGTGCCCACCAAACCTGCCAGGCCCAAAATCAGAAGAAACAGGGAAGCGGAGGGGATCCGATTGGCAATCTTATCCCGGTGCTCCCGGATGACCGGGCCCTTGGCCGTCCACAGGCGATACATACCGGCCCACATCTGATAGACCGGTATGAGAAACAGAACCAAAGGCAGAAGCAGATACATCTGCCGGGTGAAGTCGTTGTTGAAGAACAAAGGAACCGCTACTGCTACAGTAAGTACAGCGCACAGGACCGTGTACTGGACCCGAAGAGCGTCCATAAATGTTCGGTCCTTTTGAAAATCAAAATATTTACCGCAATAAACCGTCACCGTCTCGGACCGGCCTTTTTGACCGATTACACTCTCGACACGGTAGTCGCTGGTGTACTTTCTTGATACCACAAACTCACCACCGATTGCAGCCTACGGCCGCGAATCTCTCAAACATTTTAGCCTACTATATCATACTTCCGTCATATAATCAACTAACAACTCTTATTTTTTCTGTTTTTACAAAATAGTCGTGCAAACTACAGCATTTCCCTGTGAATACCCATGTTATCTTTATTCATCATCAACAAAATTGCGGCACATCTTCATTAAATCGACAAATTATTTCTTCCTCGATTCTCCCAGAAACGCCACAAAGTCATTGAATATCTATATAATACACGATTTCTTGTCATTTTGCAAGGAAAATTTAAGAGGGAATATTTTCACTGATTTCCGTATATGCATTTTGCCGATACCACGCCCGTTCAATGGGTGTTTCGCCGGTGAACAGCCGCAGAAAATTCGCACTTTCCGCAGTTT
This sequence comes from uncultured Eubacteriales bacterium, assembly GCA_958402445.1. Taxonomy (GTDB): domain Bacteria; phylum Bacillota; class Clostridia; order Oscillospirales; family Oscillospiraceae; genus Faecousia. Next base: position 70,357 of record CATXTO010000003.1, on the reverse strand, counting down.
TTTTCCTGCAGGATAAGCGGCCCCGTGCTGCATTTTCTCTGGCATGAATCGTTTTTATCAAACTGGTCTTGGCAATCGGCAAAAGAATTTGTTATACTCCAAACTAGCTGAATCGACTGGAGGATTATACCATGAAGCGAATCGTAACATTACAGGACATCTCCTGTGTGGGCCGGTGTTCCCTGACGGTGGCGCTGCCGGTCATCTCCGCCATGGGCGTGGAATGCGGCATCTTGCCCACCGCCGTACTGTCCACGCACACCATGTTTCCCGGCTTTACCTGCCGGGACTTATCGGACCAAATTGTACCCATCGGCCGCCATTGGACCGAGCAGGGCATTTCCTTCGACGCCATCTACACCGGTTATCTGGCCACGGAGGCGCAATGCAGCCAAGTGCGGGACTTCTTCCGCCGTTTCCGCACGGCGTCCAACCTGGTTTTTGTGGATCCCGCCATGGCGGACAGCGGGAAGCTATACCCCGCCTTCGGCCCCGATTTTCCCGCGGCCATGGCCGCAGTCTGCCAGGACGCGGACATTATCGTACCCAACATCACGGAGGCTTGCCTGCTCACCGGAACGGCGTATCAAGCGGAGCCCTCCCTACAGTATATTACGGATTTGCTAAAAAAACTTCTTTCCTTGGGCTGCGGCCAGGCGCTTCTTACAGGCGTGAGTCCGGCGCCCGGGAAACTGGGCGTCATGGGCATGAACCAGGCAGGAGAGACCTTCTCCTATTACACCCAATGGCTCCCCCAATCCTATCACGGCACTGGGGACCTGTTCGCCTCCGTCTGCGTAGGCGGTCTGATGAACGGGCTGTCTCTGGCCGAGGCCGCTCGCATTGCAGCAGACTTTGTGGTCGTATGTATCGCTGCCACGGCGGCCAATCCCAAAGCGCCCTGGTATGGGGTGGAATTTGAGGGACAAATCCCGAAGCTCCTGTCCCTGCTGGAGCAGGCCCGCTGAAGCGGAAATCAATGACGTCTGCGCCCGCCACAGGCACGCTGTGACGGGCGCTCCGTTTTTCTGCGCGGATGCGCCCAGTGTCCGAGTACGCACCCCGGCATGCCGCCACTATGGCTGCCGCAGCGGTTTGCCATCCAGTGCCGCATAACACAGGCGGTCTCCCTCATAAGACAGCTTCAAGGAAAAAAACGGAGCCCTGCGCCACATCAGATTCAGGAAAATTCGGTCTCCTTCCCATTTGGGAAGGCGCTCCAGAAAGTCCCGGCTCACCCATGCCAGGTCTCCCTCCGGACACTGGCACAGCTGCCCGGTGAAGCCGTCCGCCTGAAACAGATGCATGTACTCCCCTTCCCAGCGGTCCGAGACGAAGGTCACCAGACCGCAGTATCTCCATTGGGTCAGGGTCAGACCCGTCTCCTCCCGAACCTCCCGCAGCAGGCACTCCTCCGGGCTCTCTCCCTCCTCGCACTTGCCTCCCACGCCAATCCACTTGTCGTGATTCAGGTCGTTTTCCTTTTTGACCCGGTGGAGCATCAGAACCTGATTCCCTTGGGTGATATAGCAAAGTGTGGTATTCTTCATTCTATTTCCTCTCCCGGTAGAAAAATGACTTCATCATAGCCAGTCTTTGGATCCTCTCCCACACCGAAGCGCCAGCCGGTCTCCAGGAGCACCAGTTCACAGGTGGTGTTCACCAGGCAGCCCGGCATGAGGTGGCCCCCAATGGCGCTTAAATCCTCTTTGGCCAGGCTCAGATGCAGATGGAACCGGGCCGCGCTGACGGTTCCGGTCAAGTTCAAAATTTCGCAGGGCTCCTCCACCTGGCGCACCCGCAGGCCGGAGGCGTCCCGCAGACAGGCGCGGCTCAGGCATCCCACCGCCGAGGCGATCACCGCCCCCTGCAGCCCCTGTTCTGCGGCAATGGCCCGAATCTCCCCCAACAGGTCCTGCCCGCGCCGGAGGCGGCAGCAGATCACCTTCTGCATTGCAGCAGGGAGATGGCGTGGTGCAGGTTCTCCGCATCCACAACGTGGTGACCCTCCTCCTTCTCCCCGTCCAGGGTCCAGGGCATGGAGGGGCTGGCCGTGATATGGATGCGGCTGGCCGAGCGGAAGGTCAGCATGGGGCTGTCATATCGCTGGGTGGTCAGGGCCTGAATGCAGCCCATGAGCTCTCCGGCGTCCCGGGGGGCCCGGATCAAAAGCAATTCAAATTTGCCGTCTCCCATGTCCACCACGCTGGGGTCCAGGGTCAGGATCCCGCCCACGGAGGTGGAGTTGCTGATGGCTCCAAAGATATAATCCCCCTCCAAAACGCCGTCGTCTATCTCAAAGCGCACATGCTCATTGGGAATTTGAAATAGCTCTTTGGCCCCTTCCAGCAGGTACGCCAGGTGGCCTAGGGCGTTTTTTACATTCTGCGGGGTGGAATAGGAGGCCTTGGTAAAGGCGCCGAAGGAGGCCACATAGGAGAAATATCGGTCCCCAAACCGTCCGATATCATAGGGTATGGGCTCACCGTTTACAATCGCCTCCGCCGCCCGCAACGGGGCGGTGGGCAGCTTCAGGGAATTGGCGAAATCATTGGTGCTGCCGCAGGGGATATATCCCACCGGCCGCTTGGCTCCACCGCTCAGTAGGCCCGTCACCGTCTCGTTAAAGGTGCCGTCGCCGCCGGCGCAAACCACCATGTCCACCTGGGATGCCCGTTCCTTCACCACCCGGGCCGCGTCTCCCCGGCCCGCCGTCATATGAATGGAGACCTCAAATCCCCTGCCGTTGAACAGGGCTACAATATCGGCCAGGAGCCGGTTGGCCCGGCGCATCCCAGCATAGGGGTTCATCACAAGCAAAAGTTTTCTCATATGGTATATCTCTCCTTGCACAGGACTCAAAACAACGTAAGCAGCCACCACACCGCAGGCGCCAGCAGAATCGCAGGCAGGTAATTGGCCACCTTCATTTTCGCAATCCCCAAAAGATTCAGCCCCAGGCCAACGAGCAAAAGGGAGCCCACGGCAGACATGGCGGTAATCGCCCCCTGGGGAAGCAACGGCTGCAGCGCCCCAGCCAGTAAAACCAAAGCGCCCTGCCCCACCAGAACCACGGCCCCGGCGCACAGAACCCCCGGTCCCAGGCTGGCCGCCAGCATCAGGGAGGAAATCAGGTCCAGCAGGGACTTGGTATATAGCGTCGTGTTGTCACCCCGCAGGCCGGCCTCCAGGGAGCCCACCACAGTCATAGCGCCCACGCAAAACAAGAGGCTTGCAGAGACGAATCCCTCCGCCACGGAGGTTTTCGCCCCAGTCCTCTTTGCAAATTTGGATTCCACCCACCGGCCCAGCCGGTTGATCCCCCGGTCCAGGTCCAGGGCAAAGCCAAGTACAGCGCCCAAAGCCACCGCGATAATCATCAGCAAGGGATTTTCACAGGCCAAAGAACCGGAAATTCCGAGATACAGGGTACACAGGCCAATACCGATCATCACTCCATTGGTGACCTTCTCCGGCAGGCCCCGCCGGCAGAAAAGCCCCAGGCTTCCCCCAAGCAAAACGGTAAGCGTATTGGCCAAGACCCCAAGCAGGCTCATAACAATCTGCCCCCATGTTATAGTTTAAGCCAGAGCGCGACCCGGCTTTAATGGCGGGCAAGCAGATACTCCAAGTCACGCAAGCTTTAAAATTGTACCACATAAAGGAAAGCCTTTCAATTGGAAACCAGAATTTTTTGAAAATTCAGGGTGGTTTTACCGGTATTCCGCCCTACTGGAGCTTTTATGAGTCTCCAGAATTGGGAACGCAGGGGCGACCTGCGGTCGCCCGCCGGCGTGCTCGTCGTCGCAAAGTCCGCTTCCGCTCCGGCGGCCTGGTGGCCGCCATCCGCGCCGCTTCCTTGCTCCTCCTCTCCAAACCGAACCCGCTGGCGCTGGGCTTCGGTTTGGGTTTTGTTTCCCCGCAGCTTCTTCCGGAATCGGGCATGTAGGGGCGACCTGCGGTCGCCCACGGGCGTGCAAAGCACGCCCCTACGGGATGAAGATCGATAGCGCGGTGTAGGGGCGACCCGCGGTCGCCCGCCGGCGTGCTCGTCGTCGCAAAGTCCGCTTTCGCTCCGGCGGCCTGGCGGCCGCCATCCGCGCCGCTTCCTTGCTCCTCCTCTCCAAACCGAACCCGCTGGCGCTGGGCTTCGGTTTGGGTTTTGTTTCCCCACAGCTTCTCCCGGAATCGGGCATGTAGGGGCGACCCGCGGTCGCCCGCTGGCGTGCTCGTCGTCGCAAAGTCCGCTTCCGCTCCGGCGGCCTGGTGGCCGCCATCCGCGCCGCTTCCTTGCTCCTCCTCTCCAAACCGAACCCGCTGGCGCTGGGCTTCGGTTTGGGTTTTGTTTCCCCGCAGTTTCTCCCGGAATCGGGCATGTAGGGGCGACCCGCGGTCGCCCCTACATTCCGTAACTGGTGGCCCCCAGACGGGCGGCCAGGGGCTGCCCGTCGCCATAAAAAACTGAGGGGCTGCCGCATCGTGCGGCAGCCCCTCAAAACAGGATGGATTGGAAAAATGCTGCTTAGTACATGCCGCCCTGGGCAGCGGCGGCGGCGTTGGCCGCGGCGTCGGCCGCAGGATCGGGCTTATCGACCACCAAGGATTCCGTGGTCAGCACGCAGGCACCGATGGAAGCGGCGTTCTCCAAGGCACTTCTGGTCACCTTGGTGGGGTCCACGATGCCGGTGGGAATCATATCGCAGTAGGTCTCGGTGTAGGCGTTAAAGCCGTAGCCCACCTTCCGGGAGTTCTTAATTTTCTCATACACCACGGAGCCGTCCACGCCGGCGTTCTCCGCGATCTGGCGAACCGGGGACTGCAGCACCTTGGCAATGATCTGCGCGCCGGTCTTCTCATCGCCGGAGAGCTTGGCGACCAGCTTCTCCACAGCGGGAATGGCGTTGACATAGGCGGCGCCGCCGCCAGCCACGATGCCCTCTTCCACTGCGGCCCGGGTAGCATTCAGCGCGTCTTCCACCCGGAGCTTCAGCTCCTTCATGGCGACCTCCGTCTGGGCGCCTACGCGGATGACCGCCACGCCGCCGGACAGCTTCGCCAGCCGCTCCTGCAGCTTCTCCCGGTCATAGTCAGAAGTGGTCACAGAGATGGCGGCCCGAATCTCGTTGGTCCGGTTTTTGATGGCCTGGGCGTCGCCGCTTCCGTCCACGATGGTCGTGGTGTCCTTGGTCACCTTCACCTGCCGGGCGGTGCCCAGGTCGATGACGTCGGCGTCGGTCAGGTCCATATTCAGCTCGCTGGAGATCACCGTGCCGCCGGTGAGAATGGCGATATCCTGGAGCATTTCCTTTCTGCGGTCCCCGAAGCCGGGAGCCTTGACGCAGACGCAGTTAAAGCTGCCGCGAAGCCGGTTCACCAGCAGGGTGGCCAGGGCGTCGCCCTCCACGTCCTCGGCGATGATGATCATCTTCCGACCGGTCTTGACCACCTTCTCCAGTACCGGGAGGATTTCCTGGATGGAAGAGATCTTCTTATCGGTAATCAGAATATAAGGATCATCCAGCACCGCTTCCATCTTGTCGGTGTCCGTGACCATATACGGGGAGATGTAGCCCCGGTCAAACTGCATGCCCTCCACGACCTCCAGGCCGGTCTCTGCGGTCTTGGACTCCTCGATGGTGATGACGCCGTCGGTGCCCACCTTCTCCATAGCCTCGGCAATCAGCTTGCCCACGGCCTCGTCGCCGGAGGAGACGGTGCCGACCCGGGCGATGTCCTCGCTGCCGTTGACCGCCACGGAGTTGGCCTTGATCGCCTCTACCGCAGCCTCCACGGCCTTCTCAATGCCCTTGCGCATCACCATGGGATTTGCGCCGGCGGTCACGTTCTTTAGGCCCTCCTGGACGATGGACTGGGCCAGCAGCGTAGCGGTTGTGGTACCGTCGCCGGCCACGTCGTTGGTCTTGGTGGCAACTTCCCGCACCAGCTGGGCGCCCATATTTTCAAAAGCGTCCTCCAGCTCCACGTCCTTGGCGATGGTTACGCCGTCGTTGGTGATCAGGGGTGCGCCGTACTTCTTACCCAGTACCACGTTGCGGCCCTTGGGGCCCAAGGTCACTTTTACGGTATTGGCCAGCTGGTCAATTCCGGAGAGCAGCTTTTTGCGGGCGTCTTCGCCGTAAACAATCATTTTAGCCATCGTTCTCAACCTCCAAATTTATTCCACAATCGCCAGGATGTCGGACTGCTTGACAATGGTGTAATCCTGGCCGTCCAGTTTAATCTCTGTGCCGGTATACTTTCCCACCACAACCTTGTCGCCGGGCTTGACGGTCATGACGACCTCATTTCCGTCCACCATGCCGCCGGGTCCAACGGCCACGACCTCGCTTACCACGGGCTTTTCCTTGTTGGCAGTGGAGAGAATAATACCGGATTTGGTGGTCTCTTCCGTCTCAGTGGGTTTCAGCAGAACGCGGTCTGCCATGGGAGTCAGTTTCATCATTGATTACCTCCAAGCAGTATTTAGAATTGCGGCGGTCCAGAGGATCGGCCGCAGTGGTCTACAGATTTTGCCCTTTTTAGCACTCATTACCATTGAGTGCTAACGTCTATATAATAGTGCATGGCACCTGAAATTGCAAGGGGGATAATTCCGTGTTTTTCCATCATTATCCCCAATGAGCCAGGATTTAATCCATGTGAGCGCACACTTTCTCTCGTTCTCTCCCTATTCCTTCTTTTTGCTCAAATTTTCTGGGTATCGGAGCACAAGAGAGTGTCCGTGGGTAGAAGAATCTCAGTTTTTCCGGCGCCAGGGAAATTTGCACGGTTTGAGCCCGTCGCAGCTCCCCGTCCAAATTAATGGCATTCTCCCGGGCACAGCGGATGGTGAGACTGCGGGTTCGAAAATGTCGGATGAACTGCGGGAAGTTATGATACCCTCCGTTTTTATACGGCCCTATGACCCGCAACACGGTCAGCCGGCTGACCCCTCGGACCAAAAGCACATCGAACAGGCCGTCGGCCGGGTCCGCCTCCGGCACCGGCTGGAACCCGCCGCCGTACCAACGGCCGTTTCCCACAAAAATCATGGTCTGCTCCCCCGCGATGGTCTGGCCGTTGAGCTCCACGGTGTAAGGCTCGTGGACCCCCTTAATTGTATTGACCAACGCGGACAGGGCGTAGGCGCCAGAACCCGAAACCAGAGGCAGCCGCTTATAGGCGGCCATCTCGGTGCCAATGCGGGCGTCAAACCCCAGAGAGCATACGTTCAGTGCGTAATCGCCGTTACAGGAGATCAGGTCGAATTCCGCCTCCGCAGGGTCCAGGAGCTGCTCCAGGTCCGCGAACGGCGCGGAATTGTGAAACACCTTGATAAAGTCATTGCCCGAGCCGCCGGGAAAGTGGGTCACCGCCGCGTTGGGAAAGCCCACGGCCCCATTGACCACCTCGTTCAGCGTCCCGTCTCCCCCGCAGGCGTACAGGCGCAGGGGAGCTCCCTCCGCTGCCGCCCGCCGGGCCAGGTCCCGGCAATCCCCCGGCGCTTGGGAGACCGCGATTTCATAGTCCAAGCCCCGGGCCTGGGCAAAGGCGGTGAACCGCTCATAAAATTCCTGGCTCCGGTCCCGTTTGCCCGCCGCGGGATTGATGAGAAAAACATGTTTCATTTCCGGCGGCCTCCCAGATACATATAGTAGTTACACTGGATCATACCATTGTATAGCTTCCGTTTCTTATCCGCCCGCCGGCCAAAATACCGCTCGAATTCCGGCTCCGAGGAGATCACGCACTGCCGCCAGCCTGTTGCGCCTTGCAGGTGGCGTCCCAGGGCGCGGTACAGGTCCTGGGCCTGCCGCTGCTCCAGCATCCGCTGGCCATAGGGCGGGTTGCAGACCAGGATTCCCTCTTGCGCCGGCGGCGCCATTTTCGTGGCATCCCCGTCCTGGAACATAACCTGCTGGGCCACCCCGGCCTTTCGGGCGTTGGCGGCGGCCAGGCTGACGCTCTTGGGGTCGTTGTCGGAGCCCAGGATGCGGTAGTCCCCATGAAACTCCCGGTCCGGCGCCTCCGCTCTGGCTTGGGCAAACAGGGTCCGATCCAGCCAGGCGAATTGCTCAGAGGCAAAGGAGCGATGCAGCCCCGGCGCCCGGTTCCGGGCAATGAGCGCGGCCTCAATGGGGATGGTACCGGAGCCGCAGAAGGGGTCCCAGAAGTAGTCCTTCCCCCGGTACCGGGTGAGGAGCACCATGCCCGCGGCCAGGGTCTCCCGCAGGGGCGCGTCGTTCCCCCTGGCCCGGTAGCCCCGCTTGTGCAGGCCGGGGCCTGTGGTGTCCAGATAGAGCTCCACCCGGTCCTGCTGGATGGAAAACTGAAGCTGGTACAGTTCCCCGGTCTCCGGCAGCCAGGTCAGGCCGTACCGCTCCCCCAGCCGCTTAGCAGCCGCCCGCTTGATGATGGCCTGGCAATCGGGAACGCTGTGCAGCTTGCTGTTCAGGCAATGGCCCTTCACGGGAAACTGGCCGTCCCGGGGGATAAACAGCTCCAGAGGCGCCGCGGACACGCCCTGAAACAGCTCTTCAAAACTTTCCGCTGAAAAGGAAGCCAGCCGCAGCAGCACCCGTTCTCCGGTCCGCAGCCACAAATTGGCCCGGACCAAAGCCTCGGGGCCGCCGGCAAACAGAACCCTTCCGTTTTCCACCTGCACCTGCTCCATCCCCAGCCGCCGCAGCTCATCGCCGGCCAAACCCTCCAACCCAAATAAACAGGGCACCACAAAAGTCAGTTTTTCCATCGTTTCTTCCCGGACCTCCAAATTCAATCGTTCCCGCGCCCGGCCCCTGGACGCTATGCGCCGGAGCCTCGAGGGCCTGCTTGCAGACGTACCGCGCCGCAGACGCAGGCAAACTTCAAAACAGTATCCCCTATTGTACTGTAAAGTTCGAGAAAGCGCAACGTTTTTCCCAAAAAAATCAAACTGAGCCGCCTGGAGCCGTCAGATAATGGCTTAACGCCGGCGGACGTGGCCTCAACTGGTTACGGCTCCCCGATCATCAGACTAAAAATCCGCATAATATGAAAATTTATAAATATTTTCTAAAAAATACCGGAAAAATCCCGTTAAAAATGCAAAAAAATTTACACGCAGGTCCCGCACCCTGTTGACCTTTTTATGAAAATCTGTTATGCTATTAACATCAAAATGAAGAAAGGTGATGGAAACAGATGGAGATCGTCGTGGCGATTTGGTTCTCGGCTTTGGTCCTGTTCGGCATTGCTGAGGCCGCAACCGTTTCCCTTGTTTCAATTTGGTTCATGGCCGGCACCCTGGTTGCCCTCATCGCGGCCATCTGCGGCGCCCCGATCTGGCTACAGGTACTGCTGTTCCTCGCCGTATCCGTGGCGCTGCTGGCCAGCCTGCGGCCCCTGGTCCGAAAATTTGTCACACCCAAGCTGACCCGTACCAATGTGGAGAGCCTCATCGGGAAAACCGCCGTGGTCACGGAGAATATTGACAACATCAGTGCCCAGGGCTCGGCGAAGGTAGGCGGCGTGGTATGGACCGCCCGGAGCACCGATGGCGACCCCATTCCCGCCGGGGCCCAGGTCATTGTGGACCGGATTGAAGGCGTCAAGGTTTTTGTATCTCCGGCGGAGGTTCCCGCCAAATAAGCATACCAAAAAAAGCGTGAAATGAAAAAAATGGAGGTAAACAGTATGGAATGGATTTGGATCGCAGCAATTATCGTTATCGTACTCCTCATTCTGATCCGGAACATCCGGGTCGTGCAGCAGTCCCAGGCCTATGTCATCGAGCGCCTGGGCGCCTTCTCCGCCGTCTGGGGGGTCGGGATTCACTTTAAAATCCCCTTTTTGGAGAAGGTGGCCAAGCGGGTCAGCCTGAAGGAACAGGTGCTGGACTACCCGCCTCAGCCCGTCATCACCAAGGACAACGTGACCATGCAGATCGACACCGTGGTCTATTTTCAGATTACGGACCCCAAGCTCTATGCTTACGGAGTAGAGCAGCCCATGATGGCCATGGAGAACCTCACGGCCACCACCCTGCGGAACATCATCGGCGACCTGGAGCTGGACCAGACCCTGACCAGCCGGGACGTGATCAACACGAAAATGCGGGCCATCCTGGACGAGGCCACGGATCCCTGGGGCATCAAGGTCAACCGAGTGGAGCTGAAGAACATTCTGCCTCCCGCGGATATCCAAAGCTCCATGGAAAAGCAGATGAAGGCTGAGCGGGACCGCCGGCAGGCGATTCTGGTGGCCGAGGGCTCCAAGCGTTCCTCCATTCTGGTGGCCGAGGGTGAAAAGGAATCCGTTATCCTCCGGGCCGACGCAGCCAAGCAAGCCGCCATTTTGAAGGCGGAAGCCGAGAAGCAGTCCTCCATCCTGCGGGCCGACGGCGAGGCCAAGGCGATTATCTCCGTACAGACCGCCATGGCCGAGTCCCTGCGGATGCTAAATCAAGCCTGCCCCAACGATCAGGTTATTAAACTCAAGGCCCTGGAGGCCATGCAAAAGGTGGCGGACGGCAAGGCCACCAAGATCATCATTCCCTCGGAGATTCAGGGTCTGGCCGGCCTGGCCGAGGGGATCGTGGAGAGCGTCAAAGGAGTGAAGGAAGAATAATTCGGCACAACCGCGGCGTCCACAACTGGATAGCTCAAGCTAAAACAGGAGGGAACGATCTGAATCGTTCCCTCCTCCGTTTGTTTAAAAAGCCAAAGGTGTAGGCCGACAGGATCAGGGAGCAGAACGGAACCTTGACCTGGCCATGTAGGGGCGAGCTTCGCTTGCCGAGGATCACACGAGGCGGAGGGCACTCCCAGACGGTCTTCCAAGGCGTTTCCCCCAACAATCCTGTCACTACCGCCGCAGGAACGAAACGGGCCGGCTTCCGCGGAAGCCGGCCCGGGCTGCTTTATAACTTGGAAGCAAAAGAACTTGAATTTACTTCAACTGCGCGGCGACCTCCGCGGCAAAGTCCTCCTGCTTTTTCTCAATGCCTTCGCCCTTTTCAAAGCGGATAAAGGACTTCACGGCAATTTTACCGCCCAACTCCTTGGCCACAGCCGCCACGTGCTGCTCCACGGAAACGCCCTTCTCTTTGACGAACTCCATCTGCATCAGGCAGTTTTCCTCGTAGTACTTGCCGATACGGCCCATGACCATTTTTTCAATGATATTCTGGGGCTTCGGCTTGGCAGCCTTCTCATTCTCGTTCATCGCCAGGGCCATCTGGATTTCCTTTTCCTTGTCCAGAGTCGACTGATCCACGTCGGACTTGTCACAGAAAGCCGGATTCATGGCGGCCGCCTGCATACACAGATCCTTCCCCAGCTCGGTGACGGCAGCGGGCTCAATGCCCTCCACCTCCAAATTCACCAGCACGCCAATCCGGCCTCCCATATGCACGTAGGGCACGGTGACGCCGGTATCGTACCGGGCAAAGCGGCGGATCTTTAGGTTTTCCCCAATCACCAGGACCTTTTCCGGAATCATCTCGCTCACGGTCTTGTCCGTTCCCGGGTACTTGGCGGCCAGCAGGGCGTCCATATCGGCGGGATTTTCTTGCAGCACCACCTGGGTCACATCCTGCACAAAGCCCGTGAACTTGTCGGACTGCGCGGCGAAATCGGTTTCGCAGTTGATTTCCACAATCGCGCCTACGCCGTTTTCCACCATGGCGCACACAGCGCCCTCTGCTGCGATGCGGCCGGATTTCTTCGCCGCAGCCGCCAGTCCCTTTTCCCGGAGCCACTCCACGGCCTTATCCATATCACCGTCAGAGGCAGTCAGGGCCTTCTTACAGTCCATCATACCCACATTGGTCATCTCGCGCAGTTTCTTCACATCAGCGGCAGTAAATGCCATACCTTTCATCCTCCTGTACAAATCGGTCTTTTGGGGAAAAGTGCCCACCGAAGTGGGCACCATATCAACTCAGTTGGCCTCCGCAGCAGGTGCGGCGACGGGGGCGGGGGCTTCCACAGCAGCGGGAGCGGGAGATGCAGCCTCCTGATAGCTCTCGCCCTGACGGCCCTCCAGCACGGCGTTTGCCATCGTGCCGGCAATCAGGCGGATGGCCCGAATGGCGTCGTCGTTGCCCGGAATGACGTAGTCGATCTCATCCGGGTCACAGTTGGTATCCACAATGGCCACGATGGGAATATTCAGCTTCCGGGCCTCTGCGATGGCGTTGCGCTCCTTGCGGGGGTCCACAATGAACAGCGCGCCAGGGAGCTTCTTCATTTCCTTCACACCGCCCAAGTATTTTTCCAGCTTGGCGATCTCGCCCTGGTGCTTGATGACTTCCTTTTTGGGCAGCATGGCAAAGGTCCCGTCCTCTTCCATTTTGCGCAGCTGGGCCAGCCGGTCAATCCGGGTGCGCATGGTACGGAAGTTGGTCAGCATGCCGCCCAGCCAACGGGCGTTCACGAAGAACTGGCCCGCCCGCTCGGACTCCTCCTTGATGGCGTCCTGGGCCTGCTTCTTGGTCCCAACAAACAGGACGCTCTCGCCGTTGGCGGCCAGATCCCGGACAAAGGAATAGGCCTCCTCCAGCTTTTTCACGGTCTTCTGCAGGTCAATGATATAAATACCATTCCGCTCCGTATAGATATAGGGGGCCATTTTGGGGTTCCACCGGCGGGTCTGGTGACCGAAATGCACGCCGGCTTCCAGCAGTTGTTTCATAGATACGACAGCCATGAGTTCACTTCTCCTTTTGTTGTTCCTCCACCCCGATCATCCCGCAGCAGCACCTGCTCGCAGGCACCTGCCGCTGCGATCCCCGGGTGTGTGGTTTTGCATTTTGGCATTTTTGGCCATGCTGATACATTGTAACAGAGGTTTTTTGATTTTTCAAGTTCTTTTTTGAAATAAATCTCTAATTTTTATCCATTCGCCGGCGCAGTCCTAAAAATTTGCCGTGAAGTCCCCCGTCCGGGGCCATGAGGGTCCGGGCCCCGTTCCCTTTATACGGGATGCGCAGAGGGTGGCGCATATCATAGAAAACCCGCACCGGCTCCCGGCTTTCCACCGCGGAGCCCAGTGCGGGTCTTCTTCTCAAAACCACCCCGGCTTTGGCCGGGGCACCCGGCACTTGTCGGGCTCCAGCTCCACCAGAACGATGTCCGAACCCATCCGGCGGATGCAGTCCCAGGGTATAACATAATCGTCCTTTCGGCCGAATAACCCAAAAAACCGGCAGGGTCCCGGCACCACCAGGGCTAAAACCTTACCCTCCGGCAGCTCAATTTCGGCATCGCTGATATAGCCCAATCGGTGGCCGTCGCAGATGTTGATTACCTCTTTGCACCGCAGCTCCGTCACTCTGGTTCCCATGACGCCACACCCCTTTCCATCTGGTAGAGGATATGCACTGGCCCGTCCCAGTATGCCTGCGGCGGTGGACGATCAGGAGCCCAACACATTCTTGCGAATCGTCCCAATGGCGCTCTTTTCCAGCCGGGATACCTGGGCCTGTGAGATGCCCACTTCCCCAGCCACTTCCATCTGTGTTTTTCCGTCATAGAACCGGAGAATTAAAATCTGCTTTTCCCGGTCGCTCAGGGTCTGGAACGCCTCCCGCAGCGCGATGCGCTCAATCCACCGCTCATCCGTGTTCTTGGTGTCCCGGACCTGATCCATGACCGTCAATGGATCGCCGCCGTCGGAATACACCGGGTCGTACAGGGATACCGGAGCGGCAATTGCATCCATGGCGCCGGATACCTCCTCCAGGGGCAGGTGTAAACGCTGAGCGATTTCCTCCAGCGTGGGCTCCCGGCCGTTCTCCGCCACCATGGCCTCCTTGCACTGCAGCACCCGATAGGCCGTATCCCGGACGGACCGGCTGACTCGAATGGCGCTGTTGTCCCGTAGATAACGCCGGACCTCCCCGGCGATCATCGGCACGCCGTAGGTGGAAAATCGCACCTCCTTGGTGGCGTCAAAATTAGCGATGGCCTTTAACAGGCCGATGCACCCCACTTGAAATAAATCGTCGGGGTTTTCGCCCCGGCCTCCAAACTTTTGAATCACCGACAGCACCAGCCTGAGGTTGCCCTCGATGAGCTGCTGCCGCGCCTGTTCGTCTCCCTCCTTGGCCAGCTTCAGCAGCCGCACCATTTCGTCGTTTTTTAAGGTCTTCAGCTTCGACGTATTGACCCCGCAAATTTCTACCTTGCCTTGCATCGCATACCTCCGGAAAAATTCCAGTATGGTGTAAGTATTTCCCAAGGTTCCATTTTGATACACAGACTCAACCAGCTTCCGTCCGTGCGGCGCGCAACAGAGCGGAAAAGGGGACCAGTGGTCCCCTTTTCTCAGAATTTTACACTGCAACGCCCTGGTCCTTATAATTGCGCGGCAGCCTGTGACCACATCACCAAGGACTCGCGCAGCTTCCCGGTTTTTCGTTGGATTTCACAAAAATTTCTCGATTCGTCTCGTGCGTATCCCCAATATCCAGCCTGGATTATAAAAAAATCGGAGAATTTCCAATCATTTCTCTCTGATTTTAAAATAAACTGTCAGGAGCGACGTAGACGTAATTCCCCTGCAAACTGCAAAACCTGCCGGATATGCAGATTCTTATCCAATTCATTTTCCATCAAAAAATGATTTCTTTGCAGCTTGGATGTGGATAAACGAAAGTTTTGCACAGTGTGCACAGGTTTATCCACAGCTATGTGCGGCTGTGAACATACCCTGAACATACAAAATTGATTGACATAACTGCAAGTTCCTTTATTCGACAAATTGTGCAATTTCCTCATGCGACCATCCGGGAAACAGAGCGGCATTGATGGCGGCGGAAATTAGGCTTGACAAACGCCGGACCCGCGCATCAATGTCCCTAGGCGTGATGACCATGGGCGCTTCTTGGTTTCCGCCGAACAGCGTGGAGTCCATGACGGTTGGGGCGCCCACGGCCACCACCGGCACCCCCAGAGACTTCTTTGAGAAAGCCGCCCGGCTGTTGCCCACGCCGGAGCCGGGCACGATGCCGGCGTCCGTGACTTGTATGGTCCGGCACAGCCGGTCCGGTCCGCCGGCGGCCAGGGCGTCCACCACCAGCACCCGGTCCGGTTTGGTCCGGCCCACCACGCTGGCCACGATTTCCGCGCTCTCGACACCTGTGGTGCCCAGAACGCCTGGCGCCAGCGCACTCACGGACCGCACGGCGGAGAAGATTTTCGGCAGGTGCTGCCGCAGATGCCGGGTTACCAGCAGCCCTTCCATCGACAGGGGGCCGACGGCATCTGGCGTCATGGTCCGGTTCCCCAGGCCCACCACCAGAACGCTCTCCTCCCCCCGCAGGTCCAGTCTGTCTCCCAGAGACTCGGCCAGGGACTCCACCAGCTCCGGCGTCGGCCTGCCCTCTCCCGGAAGGTACATCGTCTCATAAACCCCGCAGGGCTTGCCCAGTGCCTTCTCGCCCCGCTGGTCCAGAATCTCTACCCGGTAAAAACGGACGCCGTTTTTCTGCAGCTCCCGCGCCTTTACGCCGGGCAACTCTGTGTTCTCTCCCGCTGATTTTCGCCATAGTTCCTCAGCCTCGTCGGCCAGGTCCGTCCGAATGCCCATTTTTTGCGCCCCCTTGGCAAAATTTTCTCGCCTCTAGTATCCGCCGAACCCAGGTCCCATATCCAAAAAAAGCAAAAAAACTAAAAAATCCTATTGATTTTCCTCTGTGGACAGGTTATAATGTATTTCTGCATGAGACTGGCCGGCCTGCAGGCCAGCCTGAACCAAACGCGATTGGAGGAGGTGGAACCCGTGCCCAATATTAAATCTGCCAAGAAGCGTGTTTTGTTGTCCAAAGCCGCTTATGAGAAGAACAAGGCTGATAAGTCTGAAATGAGGACCGCTGTCAAAAAGTTTGAAGCCGCTGTGTCCGGCGGTGACCGCGCCCAGGCAAACTTGGCGTATAAGGCCGCTGTCAAGACTGTGGATCAGGGTGTGAAGAAGGGCATCCTTCATAAGAACACCGCTGCCCGGAAAAAGAGCAGCATGACCCTGAAGCTCAACCAGCTGGCTTAACCTCTCTGAAACCATCTCTCAGCCTGCCGAAGTTTTTTTGGCAGGCTGCCGCATTTTACGGCAAGTTTCGGCGGGCATCATTTCAACGGGCAACCCGCAAAATGCTGTGCCAGGACGCCCGGATCCGCGAGTTTTCGCGGATCCGGGCGCCCTTTTTTTCGTGAATTTAAGCGGTGCGAAATTCTTGGGCGGCCTTTATCTGCCTGTGGGCATGCAAGCACGCCCCTATTGGCTGCGGTCCGATTCGAAGGGCGCGGGGGCCAAAAAGGCGGCTTCCGGACAGGCCTGGCCTTGACAGGCCCGGACCTACATGGTACGATAGTTAAAATTTTTGAACTATATAGGGATGGAGCAAGCCATGCTGTACCACAAAATTCTATCCTGTTATCATCGGCTGCGCCTGCTGCAGTATCGCAGCCTGTTCGCCCGCATCCGGGATAAATCCTGGAAGCTGAGTCCCGCGGAGGCCTGTGCCGCCGATGTGGTCTATGTTCTGGGCCGGCCCACCGTCAAGCAATTTTCCGAATTCTTAGGAATCTCCCTGCCAGACGCCAGCTATCGGGTGCGCAATCTGATCGCCAAGGGGCTGATTGACAAGATTCCCTCCAAAGAGGACCACAGAGCCTATCACCTGCAGGCCACGGACAAGCTCCATCGGCACTTCCACAGCGGCCACAATCCCATATTGGCCGCCATAAACCGACTGGAGCAAAAATACGCACCGGAACAGCTCCAGCTGTTCTGCGAGATACTAGAGGATTTTACAAACGAAGAAAAGGGAGTGGAACATGGACATTTTTGACAAATGCAGCCGTTACACCCAGGCAAAGGAGATTCGTCGTCTGGGCATCTACCCGTATTTTCACGCCTTACAGTCCCGCCAGGATGTGGAGGTGATGATGGAGGGGCAGCGGCGCATCATGCTGGGCTCCAACAACTATTTGGGGCTGACCACCCACCCTGAGGTGGTAGCGGCTGGAATCCACGCTTACGAAACCTACGGCTCCGGCTGCTCCGGCTCCCGGTTCCTCAACGGCACCCTGGAGCTTCACCTGCAGTTGGAGCAGGAGCTGGCGGATTTTCTGGGAAAAGAGGCGGTCGTCACCTTCTCCACCGGGTTCCAAACCAATTTAGGCGCGATTTCCGCTCTGGTGGGCCAGGGCGACTATGTGATTTGCGACCGGGAAAATCATGCCTCGATCTATGACGGCTGCAAGTTGAGCTACGGAAAAATGCTGCGGTACCGGCACAATAACATGGAGGACCTGGAGCGGCGTCTGCAAAGCGTTCCGGAGCACGCGGGTATCCTGATCGTCACGGACGGCGTGTTTTCCATGGGCGGCGACATTGCAAATCTGCCGGGTATCACCGCCCTGGCCAAGCAGTATGGCGCGCGGGTCATGGTGGATGACGCCCATGGCCTGGGCGTCATCGGGTCCGGCGGGCGGGGTACCGCCAGCTATTTTGGTCTGGAAGACCAGGTGGACCTGTACATGGGGACCTTCTCCAAGTCCCTGGCCAGCCTGGGCGGCTACCTGGCCGGTGATGGCGAGATCATCGACTTCATCCGGCACAACTCCCGGCCCTTTATTTTTTCCGCTTCCCTGCCCCCAGCCAACTGTGCCGCCGCCCTGGCGGCCCTGCGCTGCCTGCGCCGTGAGCCCTCTTTGGTGGACCGCCTGGCGCAGCTCTCCTCCTATGCCCGGCAGGGGCTCACGGAGCGGGGTCTGAAAATCCGGCCCTCCGAAACGCCGATTGTTCCCATCTATACCTATGAACCTATCGAGACCCTGACCAAGGCCAAGGCCCTGTACGACGCCGGGGTATACGTCAACCCGGTTTTGCCACCCGCGGCAGCCCCTGGAGAGTGCCTGCTGCGCACCAGCTACATGGCCACCCACACAGAGACCCTGCTGGATGAAGCCATGGACATCCTCCAACACATCCTGGTGAGTTGACATAAGACATGAATCTTATAGAAATTCCCTCCACCTAGGTGGAGGGAATTTTTGCATCATTATATTCTCCTTGACATTTCTCAGCCCGTCTGTATAATTAGTATTATAAGTAATACTTTTCTTACAGCCTACCAAAAGGAGGATCGAAAATGAAAAAGAGGCAGGAAGACGGCCAGCGGTATATGAGCACAGTAAAGCTGGGGCCCAAGGGACAAATCGTCATTCCCAAGGAGGTTCGGGACATGTTCGGCCTGGAGCCGGGGGACAGCCTACTACTCCTAGCGGATGTGAAACGGGGAATCGCCCTGCAGCGGCAAAGTCTGATGGTAAAAATTGCAGACGCCATTTTCAGCGGAGCGGGCCGAACCATCTATCCCCAGGAGCCGGAGGAGGATCTGCAGCATTTTGCCCAAGCCATTCAGGAAACCAGCCAGGAGGAGGATACGCCATGACCTATGCTATAGAAGCCCGGGCGCTCTCCAAGTCCTATGGGACCTGCGCGGCAGTGCAGGCCATAGACCTGCGCATCCGACCCGGGGAGCTATACGCCTTGCTGGGCATCAATGGAGCCGGCAAATCCACCACCATTCGGCTTTTGTCCTGCCTGGCCAAGCCTACCGGTGGAGACGCCCTGCTCCTGGGTCACAGTATCCGTACGGAACCGAACCAGATCAAGCAAGAGCTCAGCGTCTCCCCCCAGGAATCCGCCGTGGCGCCCAATTTGACGGTCCAGGAGAACCTGGAGCTGATGGCAGGGATTTATGGAATCCCCGCGCCCCGTTCTCAGGCGGAGGTCACCTTACGGCGCTTTGGCCTGGAGGCGGTGGCCAAACGCCGGGCCAAGGCGCTCTCCGGCGGGTGGCAGCGGCGTCTCAGCATCGCCATGGCGCTGATTTCTCAGCCGAAAATTCTGTTTTTGGATGAACCCACCCTGGGCCTGGACGTGCTGGCCCGCCGGGAGCTCTGGCAGGCCATCCGGGAATTAAAAGGGAAAACCACCTGCATTCTCACCACCCACGACCTGGCGGAGGCCCGGGCCTTGGCGGACCGCATTGGAATTCTGGTCCACGGACAGCTGGCGGCGGAGGGCACCGTGGCTGAGCTCCTGGCTCTGGCGGAAACCAGCCAGTGGGAGGATGCCTTTGTAAAACTGGCGGGAGGTGTGAATGGATGAAGATGCTGTATTTTGCCCGGCGAAACGCTCTGGAACTGCTACGGGACCCGCTGAACCTGCTGTTCGGCCTGGCCTTTCCTCTGGTGATTCTGCTGCTTTTGACCACCATCGCCGCCAGCGCCCCTGTACCCCTGTTCCAGCTCCAGTCACTGACCCCGGGAATCGTGGTGTTCGGCTTCAGCTTCTTCACGCTGTTTTCCGGCTTGCTCATTGCCAAGGACCGGAGCAGTTCCTTTCTTCTGCGGCTGTACACAGCGCCTCTGAGGGCCCGGGATTTCTTATTCGCCTATACGCTCCCCCTGTTTCCCTTGGCGCTGGGCCAGGCAGTCGCGTGCTATCTGGCCGCGTTGGGGCTGGGCCTGCCCGGAACCCTAAATATACTGCCGGCGCTGGCGGTGGGCCTTCCCACCTCCTTCTTGTACATCGGCCTGGGTCTTCTTTGCGGGAGCCTGCTCAATGAAAAACAGGTCGGCGGCATCTGCGGGGCCCTGCTGACCAATCTAACCGCATGGCTCTCCGGCGCCTGGTTTGATTTGGACCTGGTCGGCGGCGCCTTCGCCGCCATTGCGAATTTGCTGCCCTTTGTGCATGCGGTGGAGGCTGGGCGGGCCGCCCTGGCCGGTCAGTGGGCGCGGGTGGGGCCGGAACTGCTTTGGGTTCTGGGCTGGAGCCTGGTCATTTGGTTCCTGGCGGTCTGGGCCTATACCAATAGCATGCGCCGGAAATAATCCCGCTTGCCCCCCGTCGCGCTTTGCGCTATACTATTAGAGAAAAGGACGCAAGGCGCATCATTTATGGAAAGGGGGCGGTCTCACTGCCGCAGTTATCGGACAGCATCCAATATCTCCGGGGCATCGGGCCGGCGAAGGCCAAGCAGTTTCAGGCCCTGGGGATACAGACCATAGAGGACCTGATTTGCCACTTCCCCCGGGCATACGAGGACCGGACCCAGTTGGTTCCCATCGCCTCCCTGGAGGTGGACCAGCCCGCCTGCTTTCGGGCCATGGTGGTTTCGTCCCCCCGGACCAGCTTTATCCGCAAGGGGCTGGAAATCACGAAGGCCACTGTAGCGGACCACTCCGCCCGGCTGAATCTCACCTTTTTTAACCAGCGTCACAGCGCGGAGCAGCTCCAGTATGGGGCGGAGTACATCTTCTACGGCGCGGTTTCCGGGGATTTTATCGGCTATGCGATGACCAATCCGATCTTCGAGCGTCCGGATGAGGCGCCACTGATGACCCGGCGTATTCTGCCCGTCTATCCCCTCACCGCGGGCCTGTCCAACAAGACCGTGGCCAAGGCGGTGCTCCAGGCTCTTTCGGATTGCGGCGCTCCGCCGGAGGTTCTGCCGGAATCCGTCCGAGCCCAGTACGGAATACTGGAGGCCCGGGCCGCATACCGCGCCATCCATCAGCCCCGGGACCAGCAGGAACTGGAACAGGCCCGCCGGCGGCTTGCCTTTGAGGAGTTTTTCCTCTTCTCCGCCGGGCTGAGCCTGATGCGGGCCAGACGGACGCGGCAGGCGGTTCCGCCCTATCGCAATCTGGACCTGAGCGCATTTCTTCAGGCCCTGCCCTTCTCTCCCACCGGGGGGCAGCGGGCCGCCATGGAGGATATCCTCCATGATTTTGCCCGAGGCGTCCCCATGAACCGGCTGGTGCAGGGCGACGTGGGCTCCGGCAAAACCGTGGTGGCCGCAGCGGCGGCCTATTGCGCCGTGAAAAACGGGAGCCAGGCGGCTCTCATGGCGCCCACGGAGATTTTAGCGGAGCAGCACTACCGGTTCCTGTCGGGACTGTTAAACCCCCTGGACGTTCGGTGCGCCCTGCTCACCGGCTCCCTGCCGGCGGCGGAGAAGCGGCAGGTCCGGGCGTTGGCTGAAAGCGGCCAGGCGGACCTTTTGATCGGCACCCACGCGCTGCTGACCCAGGCCACTGCTTTTCGAAAGCTGGGCCTGGTGATTACCGACGAGCAGCATCGGTTCGGCGTATCCCAGCGGGCGGCCCTATCGGAAAAGGGGGAGGACGCCCACCTGCTGGTGATGTCCGCAACGCCCATTCCCAGGACCCTGTCCCTGATCCTTTACGGGGATTTGGAGGTGTCCTCCATCCGGGAACTGCCCCCTGGGCGGCAGAAGATCGACACATTTTTAATTCAAGAGGCCCTGCGGCCCCGTCTTAACGCTTTTCTGCGAAAACAGGTGACCGCCGGCCGACAGTGCTACATCGTGTGCCCGGCAGTGGAGGAGGGCGAGGTGGAATCCGGCAAGGCAGCCCAGGTCTGGGCGGAAACCCTGCAAAAAACCATTTTCCCGGACCTGCGGGTTGGCCTGCTCCATGGACGCATGAAGGGGGCAGAAAAGGAGGCAGTAATGCAGGCCTTTTCCCTGGGGGATTACCAGATTCTGGTGGCCACCACCGTCATTGAGGTGGGGGTAGACGTGCCCAATGCCACGGTGATGGTGGTGGAGGATGCGGACCGCTTCGGTCTGAGTCAGCTTCATCAGCTTCGAGGCCGGGTGGGCCGGGGGCGGGAAAAAAGCTACTGTATTCTCATCTCCAACAGCCGGAATCCGGATACTCTGACGCGGCTGCGGACTCTCTGCCAGACCAGCGATGGCTTCCGCATCGCGGAGGAGGACCTGAGGCTGCGGGGTCCAGGGGATTTCTTGGGCCGCCGGCAGCACGGTCTGCCTTCCTTTCGGTCCGCAGGCCTGTGCTGGGACCTGGAGCTGCTGCATAAGGCCCAGGAGGCCGCAGTTCATTGGTTTGAATCGCAGGAGGCCCAGACAGATTCCCTGGAGTCCAGGGCCCTCTGGCGTCGGGTCCGGACCCTGTTTCAGAACGACTCCGTAGCCCTCAATTAGCGATGTGGGCGCGGCCAAAGGCCGCCTAGGGGCGTGCAAAGCACGCCCCTATACAGTGCGATCTGATTCGGAGGGTGTAGGGGCGACCTGTGGTCGCCCGTGTCCATCTGCCAAAGCCGCAGGTGCCCTTTACGAGGGGAACGGCGGGCGAGCACAGCTCGTCCCTACAGAGTGCGATCAAATTTGGTGAATGTAAGGGCGACCTGGGGTCGCCGGCGGGCGTGCAAAGCACGCCCCTACAAAGTGCGATCTGATTCAGAGGGTGTAGGGGCGACCTGTGGTCGCCCGCCGACGTGCAAAGCACGCTCCTACAAATTGCGATCTGATTTGGAGGGTGTAGGGGCGACCTGGGGTCGCCCGCGGGCGTGCAAAGCACGCCCCTACAAAGTGCGATCTGATTCAGAGGGTGTAGGGGCGACCTGCGGTCGCTCGTGTCCATCTGCCAAAGCCGCAGGTGCCCTTTACGAGGGGAGCGGCGGGCGAGCACAGCTCGCCCCTACAGGATGCGGTGCATATAGAACGACCTGCGATCCATACAGAACGATAGGGGCGGCCGATGGCCGCCCCTATCACTGCACGATTCTAATTGAGCCCCGCGGAAATTACGCCTCATCATCCGCCCAGAGCCAGGCAACCGTTTCCTGAGAGAGCTCCAGACCCAGCTTCCGTTGCAGGCCCATGGATATCTCGTTGCCCAGAATCACCTGGTCAAAGGGCACACGACCCTCGGACAAATACCGGTTGATCTGAAAGCTCTCCAGCGCCACCGCCAGGCCCCGGCCCCGGTAGGCTGGGAATACCTCCAGCATGCCCATGCTGCCCTCCCGGTGCTCCCCAACGAATCCCGCCAGGGTCCCGTCCACGAAAGCTCCGTAGACCACACCGGACCGCAGGCGGTTGTCCACATAGTCCGGATCTTGAAACAGGCTGTATCCCTCCAGCACCGCCTGGAAATAGGACAGATCCAACTGCCGGATATCGGCATGCACCGGCAAGCGTTCCTCTTTGCAGTATACCGCCTGGTAACAGCGGCTACTCATCTGCAATTGCATCCGATCCATCAAGTCATCGGTCAGCGTGGTCCCCACCACGGTTATCTCCTGCATGGGCCGGTTCCAAGCCGCCAGCAGGGGCTCCGCCGCCTCCATGGATTCCGCTGCCAGCATCAAAAGGTCTGTGTCATGGCACAGCAAAACCCCCATATCGCTGCAGGCAACTACCTGCGCCCGGCCCAGGCGCAATGGCTCGGACAGGCTCACATACAGCACCGGGTCCCGGGAAAAAAAGTGAAAAGCTTGTTCTTTTTTTGTTATCATCTCGATTGATACGACTCCTCATACAGGGTTCGCGCCGCATTGCGTACGGCGTCTTCTTTCCCCTCCCAGGCCAGCGGCGGCGCCTCCGCCACGCCAAACAGCCGCCGGGTCAACTCCGTAACAATCTGATAGGCCGCCATGGCGTGGGCGTTTTTGGAGTTGTTGCCGTTGGCCTCGGCCAGAAAGCCTTGCAGCGTCGTGAGGTCGGGGTAGTAGATCAGCTCCACCAGCTTGGCCCGATACTCAAGCAAGGTGGAATCCGTTACCCCGTATTGCGTCATGTCCAGCTTGTGTTGGCCCTCGTGTTTGAGGAAGGTGATCTGGAAGCTCGGCGTGTTTAAATTCTCTTTGTACGCCTTCCACACGCAGTACAGCCCGTCCTCCTTGGTCCAGCCGCCGGTGCCCACCTGGCCGAAGGACAAAAAATCCAGCCAGCTCCGGGAAACAAACTCCTTCATCATGGTAACGGGAACCTCAATCTGGTCCCGGGGCAGCTCTACCTGATAGACCGTGGTCTCATTGGTTTTCCAAATGTACGGGCCGAACCAGCCGGAGGTCTCGCCACCCAGATAGTGGAAGCCCTCCGCCTCCACCAGCTCGGCCACCCGTTGCTCCGCACAGTCCAGCCGCTCGTCCAGCGGCGCTGCAGACGCCAGGGTCAGCCCCGCCAGCCGGGCCAGGTCGGCCGCCAGCGCACTCCGCGCCTCCCGATCCGGCGCTTTCTGCCAGAACACCGCCCGGTAATAGGACTGAAACACGGCGTCTACCTGATTGACGAGCATGTTGTCGGAGCGTCGCAGTACCTCGCCCCGGTTAAAAACCGCCTGGTATCGCTCCAGCAGCTCCTGCTGCTCGGGGAACGGGGCCAGGTAATCCACGGCTCCATGTAGGTCCCCCTGAATCAGCAGGCCATAAAACTCTCTCTTTTTAAATTCCATTTCAGACTCCTCCTGATGAACATCTGCCCAGTGCAGAGGCTAGGGTCTCTGCCCGGGCTGCCGAAAAGTCCATTGGGACTTTTCGGCAAAGAGATAGCACCCCGCCGCGCGCAAGAATTGCACGGCTATGGGGTACAATTCGCACACTTGCAGGGTGAAATGTATTTCCCGCCACGTACACGCCGCGGTAGAAACCGACTGTATTTTTCGCCGCCTCCGGGCGACGACTCTGCGAGGGTTTTGGGCGAACTGGGGCAGAGGTGAACGCCTCTGCCCATTGTACGCCTTACCCGGCCTTCCGCGTTATTCCACATCCAGCCGTAGCCGGTCCCCCTCCAACGCCACGGTGATGACCGTGATGGGGCTTTCAAAGCTGTCGATGATACGCTCGGCGATGGGGTCCTCCAGATCCCGCTGGATACTCCGGCGGAGGTTCCGAGCGCCGTATACCACGGAAAAGGCCTTTTGGGTCAGGTAGTCGTCCAGCTCCGCGGTCCATCGCAACTGAAGCCCCCGCTCGTTCAGGGCGGTCTTCAACTCCGAGAGCATAATCTCCGCGATGGCCCGGAAGTGCTCCTCGGACAGGTGATTGAAGCAAATCACCTCGTCCACCCGGTTGAGGAATTCCGGCCGTAGGAACTCCTTCAGGGCCTTCATCGTGGACTCCTTCTGCTGCTCCGAGACGGTGCGGCCGAAGCCCACGGAGCCGCCCTTCCGATCAGAGCCAGCGTTGGAGGTCATGACGATAATGGTATTTTCAAAATTGACGGTGCGTCCCTGGGCATCGGTGATTCTACCGTCGTCCAGCACCTGAAGCAGCACGTTGAGCACGTCGGGATGGGCCTTTTCGATCTCGTCGAACAGGACCACGCTGTAGGGCCGTCGGCGGATTTTCTCGGTGAGCTGTCCCGCCTCATCGTAACCCACGTACCCCGGAGGCGAGCCGATGAGTTTGGAGACCGTATGCTTTTCCATATACTCGGACATGTCCAGCCGGATGAGGGAATCCACTGTGTCGAACATCTCGTCGGCCAGGCATTTCACCAGCTCGGTTTTGCCCACGCCGGTGGGCCCGACAAAGATAAAGGACACGGGCCGCTTTTTGGGGGAGATTCCCACCCGGTTCCGGCGGATGGCCCGGCTCACCGCCTCCACCGCCTCGTCCTGGCCCACAATGCGGGCCTTGAGGCGGCTCTCCAGACTCTTGAGCTGGCCGTACTCCTGGGCCTGGATCTTGCTGGCGGGAATCTTCGTCCACAGCTCAATAATCCTGGCCAGGTTTTCTATGGTCACAGGGGGCGGCGGCAGCTGGTCCAGCTCCTCAATCTCTCCGGCCAGACGGCACAAGCGGCTGCGCAGCTCCGCCAGACGCTCGTAGTGCTCTTGTTCCGTGTCCTCCGTGAGAATCCGAAGCTCCAATTCGTAGTCGTCCCGCTCCTTTTTCAGCTCCGCCAGCCGGGAAATCTCCTTGTTGCGCAGATTGACGTCGGAGCAAGCCTCGTCCAGCAGGTCGATGGCCTTGTCCGGCAAAAACCGGTCTGTGATATACCGCTCGGAGAGCACCACGCACTGCCGGGCGATCTCCGGGGAAATGGCCACCCCATGAAACTGTTCGTAGTAATGGGCCACGCCCTTCATGATTTCCACCGCCTCAGAGAGGCTGGGCTCCGCCACGGTCACAGGCTGGAACCGCCGCTCCAGGGCCGCGTCCTTCTCAATATACTTTCGGTATTCCTGGAAGGTTGTGGCGCCGATAACCTGAATCTCCCCCCTGGACAGGGCGGGTTTCAGAATGTTAGCGGCGTTCATAGAGCCCTCGGCATCGCCGGCTCCCACCAGGTTGTGTACCTCGTCGATGACCAAAATAATATTGCCGCAGGCCTTCACCTCTGCGATAAGGCTCTTCATCCGGCTCTCAAACTGCCCCCGGAACTGGGTGCCGGCCACCAGGGCCGTCAGGTCTAGGAGATAGACCTCCTTGTCCCGCAGCTTAAACGGCACCTGTCCCGCGGCGATCCGCTGGGCCAGGCCCTCCGCGATGGCAGTCTTGCCAACCCCTGGCTCTCCAATGAGGCAGGGGTTGTTCTTCTGCCGGCGGTTGAGGATTTGAATCACCCGCTGCGTCTCCACATCCCGGCCCACCACGTTGTCCAACTTTCCCTCTCTTGCCTTGCCTGTGAGGTTCAGGCAGTAGGTATCCAAAAACTTGTGTTTTTTGGTCTTTGGCTTGGGCGGCTCCTTTTCCTGGGGCGGATTTTTCTCCGCCATTTCCCGCCGCCCGTTCCGGTCCCCGGAGCCAAAAAGCTGGTTCAGCAGGGGAAAGGTCGCCGTCTGGCTCTCTATTTCATCGTCCTCTGCGCCCTCGTCCGGCTGGTTTTGGCCGAATACGCTGGACATCTCGTCGCTGATGGCGTCCAAATCGTCGTCAGAAATACCCATCTGCTTCACCGCGTCCTCAATCTGGGGAATCCCCAGGCTCCGGGCACACTTGAGGCAGTACCCCTCGTTCAGCGTCACGCCGTTTTCCATCTTTGTGATGAAGACCACGGCTACATTTTTTTTACATTTCACACATAATTTCGGCTGCATAATCAATCTCCTAGTTTAAACGGAAACACATCTGGTTTTTCAGTCCAGTATAACATACCTGGACCAAAAGTCCAGATGAAATTTACGGCAGATACCGCCGGGCAGTCTGACCCTCTATCAGAAGCGCGGAGCCGTCGGCGCACATCAGCACGCCGTCCGCCCCCGCCGCGTCCGGCGACGACGCCCATAGCTGCAGCGTACGGCTGTAAATGGACAGACCGGTGGCCGTGAGCAGTGCCAGATACTTTCCCTGGGCGGACAGGTGCATACCCGTCTCTGCCACGGAGACCCGGCCCAATTCCTGCCCCTTTTCGCCCACGGTCACCAGGTCCCAGCCGCTGCCGCCCTGGGCGCTGGGCAGCTGTAGCGCGGCAAAGCCGTCTCCTTGCAGGCTGTACGCCGCCACGCCGGCGCACGCATATTCACCCAGGACCTTCCCCTTGGTGGTAAACACCACCAAGCGTTCCTCTCCCACAGCGCAGACTGTCCCGGAGCCCCAGAAGCGCAGATCATAAATAAGCTGGTTTCCCAGGGAAACCTCCGCCACAGGCTCCTCCGTGTCGGTCCGGTATAACACCGCCGTGCTCTCGAACACATTGTCCTTCTGCCCCAGGGCTACGGCGCAGACCATCTTGCCCCCCTGGGCCACGGTGCAGGCCGTCAAATAGCGGGAGGCAGAATATACGGTAAAGCTGTTGCGCTGGTTCTTGCTGTACACGGACAAAACGGACTTGGCGCTGGAGCCGGCGCTGGTAAAACACAGATATCCGTCCGGCGCCAGGTCCGCGTCCAGCAGCCGCCCCTCGGCAGCATCCTGCAGCACCGCCCGGCCGGATTTATTGACCAGCGCCAGGGCGGTCCCGCCCACATCATAGCCCAGAATGTAATCCTCGGCCGCGCAGACGGCGGGCGACGACAGGCTCATCGCCGCCAAGAACTCCTCTCGGCCATTCTGGTCGTAGACCGTCAGCCCGTCTTGGTCGGCCACGGCCAGCCCGCCCCGGAAAACAGCCAGCGCCTTGGCGCCCGCACTGTCGAAGGAGGTCACGGTCTCTTTCCCGCCATAGGTGAAAAACCGCTGAATCCGGTCCCAATTCCGGCCGCCGTCCACGAAGAAAAAGCCGATTGCCAGAGCCAGCACCGCCAAAAAAACCAAAAAGATGGTCAAACGGCGCCGCTCCCGGGCTGGATGCCGGAACGCAATTACCCTGTTCTGTTCTTCGTCGTCATGCTTTTGTTCATCCAACGGAAAAAACCGCCTTTCCATCGTCGTACCAAAGCCTGGTCAGATACAGCCCACCCGGCGGCGCCGTGGGGCCTGCGGCGGTCCGGTTCCCGGCCTGCAAGATTCTCCCGATTTCCTCCGGCGGAAACTTTCCCTCCGCCGCATAGACCAGGGTTCCGGCCATGGCCCGGGCCATGTTGTACAAAAAGCCGTCCGCGCAGACCCGCAGGGTGAGCAAGTCCCCCTGCCGGGTCACGTTGTAATAGTATACGGTGCGGACCGTGGATTTTACCTCGGTGCCCACGGATCGTACCGCTGCAAAATCGTGGGTGCCCACAAATTGATCGGCGGCGGCCTGCAGCACCTCCTCCGCCAGGGGGCTGGGATAAAACCAGACCCGATTCCGGTAAAACGGGTCCCGAATCCGGGAGTTATAAATCAGATAAGTATATTCCTTCCGCACGCAGGAGGCGATGGCATTGAAGCCGTCGTGCACTTCCCTCGCCTCTTGTACCACGATGTCCTCCGGAAGGTGGGTATTGATCGCATAGGGCAGACGCTCCACCGGGATTCGGGCGCCGGTACGGAAATTCGCCACATAGTGCCGGGCGTGCACACCGGCGTCGGTTCTGCCGCAGCCCGTGACGGATACCGGGTGCCCCACCACGGCCTGCACCGCCTGCTCCAGGGTCCCGGCCACGGTAGGCAGGTTCTTTTGCACCTGCCAGCCGTGGTATGCCGTTCCCAGATAGGTCAAAAACAGGGCGATATTCCGCATGGCCACCCCTCCAATCCGTCATATTTCTACCACCCAAAACTGTGCAGGGTGATGACCGCCGCCACCAGCAGCGCCCCTAGGGCCAGGGTGATCCAATCTCGCCGCTCATAGCGGAGCACCTTGAGCTTGGTTCTTCCCTCGCCGCCCTGATAGCAGCGGCACTCCATGGCCGTGGCCAGCTCGTCGGCCCGGCGAAAAGCGCTGATGAACAGGGGAACCAAAATGGGAATCAGCGCCCGGGCCCGCTGCAACAGATTCCCCGTCTCAAAGTCCGCGCCCCGGGCCTTTTGCGCGCTCATAATTTTATCGGTCTCCTCGATCAGCGTGGGGATAAACCGCAGGGCGATGCACATGATCATAGACAGCTCGTGCACCGGCAGATGGATTTTCTTTAGCGGGCCTAACAGCGATTCCAGGCCGTCCGTCAGCGCGATGGGCGAGGTGGTATAGGTCAGCAAAAATGTTCCCGTGATGAGCATCACAATTCGAGAGACCATAAACAGCGCCGCCCGGACCCCCTCCCAGGTGATGGTCAGTCCCCAAAAGGAGACCAGCACGTGAGTTCCCCCGCCGTAAAACAGATTCAAAACGCCGGTGAGAATGACGATAATCAGAATGGGTTTCAGCCCCCGTAAAATGGTCCGGAACGGGATCTTGGACAGCCGGACGCTGAGAACCAAAAACACCGCCACCAGGCTATAAGAGATCCAGCTTTTTGCCGTAAACAGCGCCACGATGTACAAAACGGTCATCAGGAGCTTGGTACGGGCGTCCAGCCGGTGTACCACGGTATTTCCCGGGAAATACTGTCCCAGAGTCACATCCTTAAGCATGGGCGCGGCCTCCCTTCATTTGAGAGAGCTGCTCTACCGCCTGCTCCACGGTGTACACACTGGCGTCCACCGGAAGCCCCAGCTCCCGCAGCCGCAAAAACAGCCGGGTGACCTGGGGAATGCTGAGCCCAATTTGCTGCAGGGTCTCCGCCTGAGCGAAAACCTCCCGGGGGGTTCCGTCCATTCGGATGCCCCCATGGTCCAGAACCAGCAGGCGGTCCGTCAGCCGGGCTACCTCGTCCATGGCATGGCTCACCATGAGGATGGTTGCATTTTTAGCCTTCTGATAGGCGCGAATATTGCTTAAAATGCTGTCCCGGCCCTGGGGGTCCAGGCCAGCGGTGGGCTCATCTAGAATCAGCACGTCCGGTTCCATGGCGATGACGCCGGCGATGGCCACCCGCCGCTTCTGCCCGCCGGACAGGTCAAAGGGGGATTTCGAGAGCTGCTCCTGCGGCACGCCCACAAACCCGGCGGCCTCCAGGACCCGGCGCTCAATTTCCTCCTTGGGCAGGCCCATATTTTTAGGACCAAAGGCGATGTCTTTGAATACCGTCTCCTCAAAGAGCTGGTATTCCGGATACTGGAACACCAGCCCCACCCGAAACCGAATTTTACGGGTGAAGGCCTTGTCGCTCCAGATATCCCGCCCGTCAAACAGGACCTGGCCGGCGCTGGGCTTTAAAAGTCCATTTAAATGTTGAATCAGGGTGGATTTCCCCGATCCCGTGTGTCCAATGATGCCGACGAATTCTCCTCGTTGGATAGAAAACGCGATATGCTCAATGGCAGCGCGCTGGAAGGGTGTTCCGGCGCTGTAAACATGGGAGAGGTCCCGGACCTCCAAAATTGGTGTCAATACAGATTCCTCCCGCGGGTCAGGCCTTCAGCCAAGTGCAAAGTGCCTGCGCGCAATGTTCCAATTCCAATGCATCGAGAGGGAGCGAAAACCCCTCCTGATTCAGTTTCCAACACAGCTCCACCGTTTCCGGCGCCGACAGGCCCAGGCTGTGCAGCAGCTCCACCTGCTGGAACACCTGTCCAGGCGTTCCATCCGCCGCAATCTCCCCCTGGTCCAGCACCACCACCCGCTGGGCCTGGGCGGCCTCGTCCATGTGGTGGGTGATGAGCACCACGGTGATGCCCTTCTCCCGGTTGAGTTTCGTCACGATCTCCATGACCTCCCGGCGGCCCTGGGGGTCCAGCATGGCCGTGGGCTCGTCCAGGACGATGCATCTGGGCTGCATGGCGATGACCCCTGCAATGGCCACCCGCTGCTTCTGTCCGCCGGACAAAAGGTGCGGCGCGTGCAGGCGGAATTCATACATCCCTACCTGCTGCAGGGCCTCATCCACCCGCCTGCGGATTTCTGGGGTGGGCACGCCCAGGTTCTCCGGTGCGAACGCCACGTCCTCCTCCACCACATTGGCCACGATCTGATTGTCCGGATTCTGAAATACCATACCCACGGTCCTGCGAATGGGCATCAAGTTCTCCTCCTGGCGGGTGTCCATGCCGAGGACGTGGACGCTGCCGCCGGTTGGCAGGACGATGGCGTTGAAGTGCTTGGCCAAGGTGGATTTCCCGCAGCCGTTGCGGCCCAATACCGCCACGAAGCTGCCCTCAGTTACGGTGAGATTCAAATTCTGAAACACAGGAATCCCGGGCGCGTCCTCCGCGCCCGGATATTGATAGGCCAAATTTTGGGCCACAATTGCTTGCTCCACTGATTTTCAGTCCCTTCCGGGGGTCCAGCGTCCTGCGGCGCCGCAGGGCAGGACCAAACCCGACCGCGTCACCGGCAGCCCCAGCTCCCCGCATTGGGTACGGCCGCCGAATCGCGCGGAAAAAATGATGTCTGCCAGATACCCAACCGCTCCGGGTGCAAGACCCGTGGTATAGGAGTTGATGAGTACAAACAGGGGCCGATCCGAGAGGATCCGCGCTACCGTCTGTAAAAAGGGGAAAAAATCCCGCTCCATTTTCCAGATCTCCCCGGACGGGCCGCGGCCGTAGGAGGGCGGGTCCATAATGACGGCGTCATACCGTCTACCCCGGCGAATCTCCCGCTGAAGAAATTTGCCGCAGTCGTCCACGATCCAATGAATGGGCCGAGCGGCCAGGCCGGAGGACGCGGCGTTTTCCTTTGCCCAAGCTACCATGCCCTTGGCCGCATCCACATGCCAGACCTCCGCGCCGGCGGAGGCCGCGGCCAGGGTCGCGCCGCCGGAATAGGCGAACAGGTTTAAAACCCGGATGGGACGCCCGGCCTCCGCAATCTGCTCCCGGATAAAGTCCCAGTTGGACGCCTGCTCCGGAAAGACGCCGGTGTGCTTAAAATTCATGGGCTTGACGTTCAGCGTCAAATAACCCCCATATTGGACCTGCCACCGCTCCGGCAGGCTGTGCTGGGTCCAATGCCCGCCTCCAGAGGCGGAGCGAAGATATTTCGCGTCATACCCCCGCCATCCCGGGTCTTCCGGCTTCGTGTGCCAGATGACCTGTGGGTCCGGCCGCACCAGCCGAAACCTGCCCCATCGCTCCAGGCGCTCGCCGTCCGTGGCGTCCAGCACCTCATAATCCTTCCATCCGTCCGAAATCCACATGGGTGCGCTCCTCTCCCGGCTTAATCTGGCACCGGAGGCTGAGTCGGCACGGTGGGCGGCTCCACTGGCGGCGGCTCCGGGGGCTTATTCTGGTCGTCCACCATCTGTTTGGTATGCAGCGTGCAGGTGGTCCGATTCTTCTCCGACTCAGAATAGTAGAACTCCTCATAGCTCAGGCCGGCCATTTCGTAGGACTCCTTCAGCGCGTCGGACATCTTGACCAGGCCCTTCTTCGTCACCACATTGTCAAAAATCTGAGCGCAGTACGAGTTGGCCATGGCCTTTCCGGCCTCACAGTACTCCACCATCACATGCAGGTCGCAATAGCCGTCGGGGCGGTCCTCCGGCAGCACGTATACGGTCTTGGCGCAGCTCCCCCGGGGGTCGGCGCGGCAGGCGTCCGTTGCGGCCTTGCCGGATTCGGAGCAGATGGAAACCGCCACCAGGCCGGACCCGTCGTACAGGTCCCGGTTCTCCAGCCCTTCATGAAGGGGCGCCATTACCGCCTTCCACAGGCGCACGGCGGGATTGGTCTTCGTGCCGGTGAGAACCACCTGCTCCGGCTGATCGTAGCCGCACCAGACCACGGCGGTGTAATAGGGCGTGTATCCGCCGAACCAGCGGTCACTGTTGTTGGAGGTGGTGCCGGTCTTGCCCGCCACATTCATACCGCTGATCTGTGCCGGCGTACCGGTGCCGTAGTTTACGGCATATTGCAGCATATAGTTCATATAGGTCACGGTCCGCCGGCTTAAAACCGTCCGGGTCTGCTGGACGTTGTCTAAAACGATGTTTCCATCGCTGTCATAAACCCTGCTATAGGTCCGGCCCTCCCGCCACACGCCGTTGTTGGCATAGGTGGCGTAGGCGCTGGTCATATCCCGAACCGTGACGCCATAGGTCAGCGCCCCTAGGGCTAGGGGAGAATAGTCGATATCCGTTTTCTCCGAACCGTTGATCGTCACATGGTCCACCAGGGTCGACAGGCCAAATTGATTTTTTGCGAAGTCAAAGCTGTATTCTGCGCCGATGGTGTCCAGTACCCGGACCGCCACTGTATTGAGGGAGGAGCTCACGCCCCGCAGCACCGTGGTCATACCGGAGTAGGACCGGCTTTCGTTCAGAGGATAGAGGTTACCGCTGCTGGTTCGGTACAGCGGGCCGTCGAACACGGCTGTGGCTGGACTGATGGCCCCCAGCTCCAGCGCCGGGCCGTACACGGTCAGCGGCTTGATGCAGGAGCCTGCCTGCAGGGTGCTCTGGGTGGCCCGGTTCCAGGTCAGATACCCTGTCTTCTCCCCCACGCCGCCCGCCATGGCCACCACGTCTCCCGTGCGGTTATCCACCACCACAATGGCGGATTGCAGCTGTTGGGTGCTGGCGGTGGTGGGGATGTTCTCCAAATCGGCATAAATCTCATCCACCTGCTTCTGCACATCCATGTCGATGGTGGCATAGATATGGTAACCGCCGGTTTTCACCATCTGTAGACATACGTCATAAGGATAGCCCGTCTGCTCCTCCAGGTCGCTGACCACGTCCCGGATCACCTGGTCGGTAAAGTAGGAGTAATAGGGATTGCGCTCTTCCTTTTCAATCGGTACCTGGCTGTCGCATTGGGGACAGGTGTAACCGCCTTCCTCATTCTGTTGGAATTTGTTTTCCGTGCCTGTAAAGCCGCATTCGGGGCAGGTATACACCTCATCGTCCACCGGCACGCTGGTGAACACCATTTCCTGCGCCACGGCCTCCTCGTAAGCCGCCTGATCCAGGTACCCCTGGTTCAGCATCTCCGAGAGAACGATGAGTTGCCGCTTTCGGTTGTTCTCCTCATCGGTATAGGGGTCATATAAAGACGGGTTGTTTGTGATGCTGATGAGGCTGGCACACTCCGCCGTGGTCAGATCCGAGACATTTTTCCCGAAGTAGACCTTGGCTGCGCTTTTTACTCCGGCGCGACCATGGCCCAGGTATATGGTGTTGAGATACCACTCCATGACCTCTTCCTTGGTATACCGCTCCTCAAACTGAAGTGCGTTGAAAATCTCCAGAATTTTGCGGCGGACCGTCACATCGTCCTCCTGCGTGAGATTTTTAATGAGCTGCTGCGTGATGGTGGAACCGCCAAAGGTGGAGCTGCCCCCCAAAAACATGTTGATACAGGCCTTGGTGGTAGTAAACCAGTCCACGCCCTGATGCTCGTAAAAACGCTTATCCTCGATGGCCACGGCCGCGTGAATGAGATCCTGTGGAATTTCCTCGTAGGAGGCCCAGGTGCGGTCCGTCTCCGCGTAAATTTGCTGCATGAGCTGAATGTTTTGCTCGGAGTCCACATAATAGATAAAGGAGGACTGGTCCAGGTTGAAGCTCTCCACGTTAAAGTCCGCATTGGGGATGACGTCCTTCTGCAGATAGTCCCCCAGCATGGTGGCAAACAGCACCCCTGTGAAAAAGAGCATGGCGGCGGCGACCACACCCGCGCCCAGAGCCACCTTCAGGGCGGTCCAAAGCGTAAGGAAAACGCCGCGGACAATGCGAAACCACAGCGGAAACTCATAATATTCCTTCTCCCCGTTTTTTCGCAGAGAAAACTTCCAACCTTTTTTTGCCATTGTATCTTACCTCCGCCCTGCTGCGGGCCGGTTCACACAACCTGCTACCGCGCAAAGTCAAGCGATTTCCATAATCCTAGTCGTATCATTATAGCATACCCGATTCTAAAACGAAAGAGGCAATTTTCCCGCGGTTTTCCTGGTTTTCAGAATGACGCTTCTCTGCCGGCGTATTCATATTCCCTTGGATTCCGGGCAAACTGAGCAAGAGGTGATTGGATGAAACGGAAACGAAATCTGGCATGCCTTCTGTTGCTGCTCAGCTTTATATTGGGGACCTCCCGGGGGTTCGTTGCGGTTTGGCGAGACGACGACCCGCAGCCCTGGCTGGTTACGGATATGCCGGTCTCCGCGCTGCCGAAAGCGGACCAGGACGCCCTGGAGCAAGGGATTCGCCTGCCGGACGACATGCCCCTGGCCCAGGCGCTGGAAGATTATTGCTCCTAAAGCCGCAGATTTCCTCTTGATTTTCTGCGGAAAAACGGTTACTATTAGGGTATCAATTCCCCTGGTCCCCAGGGGCTCGGAGGAACGAACATGGATGAGTTTGGCTCTGACTTTATCACGATCACGGACGAAGACGGTATTGAGTACGAGCTGGAAATTCTCTCCACCTTGGAGTACAACGGCCGTACCTATTTCGCGGTGGTGCCTGCCAGTTCCGAGGAGGACGAGGAGGCCGAGCTGGAGGTCAGTATCCTCCGCTCCGAAGAGGAGGACGGCGAGCCCATCCTTTGCGCGATCACAGACAACGAGGAACTGGAAACCGTTTACGGTTTGATCATGGATCAGCTTTATGAAGACGAGGAGGCCGAAGAGCCTGAGTCATAATAACCCCCTGCTTGGTGCGTGACGCATTCTTTTAAACCCACATCATACCTTTGGGATGCTAAGCTTCTTCATCGGATTGCAGGCCTCCCGCCGGCGCCAAGACGTTCGGTGGACGTTGGAAGCAGTGAACATGCAGAGCGGCAACCCACCTGCCCTTTCGTGCAGGTTATAACTGGATGCGCACGGCCGAAGCGGGGTTTGAACAACGGAGACTGTTGCAAGACAGTCTCCGTTGTTTTTGGTCAAGCGCCCGGGTGCCTTCCGGCGTAGTGGCCTGTTGGGTTCACCCGTCGCTGCGCTGCCGGGAGAATTCCCAGGCGGGCGAGCGCAGCTTGCCCCTATAAAATATTGATCGATGGTCGGTCTGTAGAAGCGGCTGTGGCCGCCCGCGTCCGTCCTCCTTTTTTGCAGGCGTCTCCCCGAAAAAAGCCGGACTTTTCCGGCAAGGTGTTTTCTTCTTTTCATTTTTTCTGTATTTTCCTCCTTCTTAAGACTTGAAACCCGGGAAATTTTCAGGTATAATAGCTTGCGTCTATACGGGGGCACTGTGTGCAACATTCCAAGGATAATGAGAGGATTTGATTAACCATGAGTGCATCACGCCAAAAAAAGCTGCGGCAAGAGCAGGCTATATCCGCCGACAGCCCCAAGCGCCGCCTGACCCCAGAGGAAAAGGCAGCGAAAAAGCTCAAAATTTGGACCATCGTCTTTTACGTCCTGGTTGCCGTAATGGTGGTGGGAATCATCGTCTCCGCCGTTGTCAATACTGGTGTGCTGGAGCGAAATTTGATTGCCCTGACCGTTGGGGAGCACAAGATCACCACTGCTGAGATGAATTACTATTTCATGGATATGGTGAACAGCTTCCGCAACATGTATGGTCAAATGACCTCTATGTTACTCGACCCAAACAAGACTCTGAATAATATACCATACAACGACACCCAGAGCTTTGCCGACTATTTTCTGGAGAACGCGGTGAATACCGCCAAGGATACCTATGCCGTCTACGACGAGGCCGTCGCCCAGGGCTATACCCTGACGGAAGACGACCAGGCCGCCATCGACAGCAACCTGAGTTATATGCACATTTACGCCGGTATGTACGGCTACTCCAGCGATTCCGCCTATATCCGCGCCATTTTCGGCCGGGGCTGCGATTTGGAAAGCTATAAGCAATATCTGACGATCAAACAGCTGGCCACCTCCTACGCCTCTCAATATCGGGAAGGGCTGGATTACACCCAAGAGGAAATCGACGCCCACAGCGAAGAGGATTATAATAAATATACCTCTTATTCCTATCGCTATTATCTGATTAAGCCCGACGCTTACTATGAAAACACCGACGCCACCACGCACACGGACGAGGAGACCGCCGCAGCGCTGAAGGAGGCGGAGGCCGCCGCCAAGGAGATGGCGGAGACCACGAAGGGCGAGGAAGCCCAGTTCCAGGTCGCGGCCGACAAGCTCAGTGGAAAGACAGATAAGGACAAGACCGCCGACAGCACCCTGTACAAAGACACCCTGCGGGACAAGCTGGTGGAAGAGCTGAAGGAATGGGTTGTCGCGGAGGACCGGCAGAACGGCGACACCACCTATGTAGCTGCCAAGGACAACGGCGGTTACTATGTGGCCATGTTCCTGGACTCCAACGACAACAGCAAGACGCCCACCGTGAATGTCCGTCATATTCTCATCTCCACCTCAGAGGAGGAGGGGAACGAGGTCACGGCGGACCAGGCCAAGGCAAAGATCGAGGAAATTCAGGCTGAATTTGAAAAGGATCCTACAGAGGACAACTTTGCCACCCTGGCCGAAAAGTACACGGAGGACGCTGGTTCCAAGGAAAACGGCGGCCTGTATGAGGATATCACGCCGGGTCAGATGGTGGAGACCTTCAATAACTGGATTTTCGATGGGACCAGAAAGAGCGGAGACGTTGGCATCGTGGAGACGGATTACGGCTGTCACCTGATTTACTTTGTGGGCAACGGGCAATACAACTATCGGGACGCAATGGTTGTCGCCGATCTGGTGAATCGGGATTACAACAGCTGGTATGAATCCGTCACGGGAGCGGTGACGAGCACGGAGGGCGCCGCCGGCCTGCGGCGTGTGCACACCAACATCAAGGTCGGTTCGAACTCCAGTTCTCAATCTTAAGCTTATAAATGGAATGGCCGCCGCGGATGGCACCGGGCTTCGGTGTTCCGCGGCGGCCTTTTCCCTTCTGTTTCTACGACGGCCCAAGCAGAGAAAGGGTGGAAAAATGCAAGACTTTACGATTCGAACGGAAATGGCCCTAGGCAGCGAGGCATTGAATCGGCTCTCCCAAGCCCATGTGGCGGTTTTTGGACTGGGGGGCGTGGGGAGCTGGGCCGCAGAGGCGCTGGCCCGAGCGGGCGTGGGTGCGCTGACTCTGGTGGACAGCGACACAGTGAGCCTGTCCAATTTAAATCGGCAGCTCTGCGCCCTGCGCTCCACCCTGGGCCGGGATAAGGCACAGGTCATGGCAGAGCGGATTTTGGATATCAATCCCACCTGTCGGGTCTGTCCTCTGTGTCTTCTGTACACAGAGCAGGACAAGGCCCGGTTTTTTGACGTGCGGTATGACGCCATCATCGACGCCATCGACTTGGTGTCCTGTAAGCTCAGTTTGATTCAAACCGCCCACGATCTGAGTATCCCCTGTATCAGCGCGCTGGGCACCGGTAATAAGCTGGACCCCAGTCAATTTTCCGTCACAGATATTGCAGACACCACAAACTGCCCCTTGGCCCGGGTGGTGCGCAAGGAGCTGCGGAGCCGGGGCATTCTCCATCACAGGGTGGTCTTCAGTCCGGAGGAGCCGCTCACTCCCCTCCCTCTGGAATCGCCCCCGCCAGGCCGCAGGAGCATCCCCGCCTCGGTCTCCTGGGTTCCTCCCGTGGCGGGCTTCCTACTGGCAGGCGCCGTCGTGCAGGACCTGCTTGACGCCGGGAGAAACGCGTAGCTTTTGAAAGCTACACAACCCGATTTTACATCCGTTTTCGGAAATCTGCGATTTTTTCAGTTGGAGGAAGAAATATGCCTGACATCGTAATCAAAGAGTATCATAACTTCAAGGCGGCAGAGATTTTCACTTTGTATCAATCTGTAGGCTGGACAAATTATACGGGGACCCCGTCTTTGCTTCCGGATGCGTTTGCACATTCCCTAAAAACTCTGGCGGCATATGACGAAGAAAAGCTGGTTGGTATCGCCCGAGCTGTGGGCGACGGCGCCTCCATTGTCTACCTGCAGGACATTTTGGTTCTGCCGGACTACCAACGCCGCGGAGTCGGTAGCGCTCTGGTCAAACAAATGATAAAGATATATGAGCACGTCTATCAAATGGTACTGATGACCGACAGCACCCCCAAGACAATTGGTTTTTATCAATCGCTGGGATTCCAATCGGCCGCAGAGATAGGATGCACCGCCTTTTTTAAGATTCATTGAGTTAATTGCGATATTTGACAATGAATGTACGGGCGACCTGCGGTCACCCGCGGGCGTGCGAAGCACGCCCCAACAAAAACTTGTTTGGAATCTCCCTAAAACATAACAAGGGTCAATCTGGACAGAAACGAGCAAGCTGGGCTAGGACAAAAGCCGGAAAATGCCTTACAATAGGAACGCGAGGTGAGGAACATAGATTGCATCCAAAGCATACAAAAGGCAATTGAATATATGGAGAAGAACATACTGGAAAAAATCAGCTATGAGGACGCAGCAAGGCAGGTAAATCTGTCAAACTATCATTTCCACAGGATGTTCAGCATGATGACCGGTATGACGGCAAATGAGTATATTCGAAATCGAAGGCTTTCCATGGCAGGTCAGGAGCTAGCGCTGTCCAGTCAGAAGGTCATCGATATTGCCTATAAGTACGGCTATGAGTCCCCCGAGAGCTTTGCCAAGGCCTTTTCCAGATTCCACGGGGTATCCCCCCAAGTGGCAAAACGTCCGGGCATTCAGCTGCAATCCTTCAACCGTCTCGTGATTAAAATCAAATTGGAAGGCGGTACTGTTATGGAGTACAAAATTGTAGAAAAGGCGCCGTTTCGGCTGCTGGCAAAGGTGCAGGCGTTTCGGAATGAGTCGATGACCGAAGAGGGGAATACAGAAATACCCGACTTTTGGGATGAAAGCCGCGCAAACGGGGTCTTTGATGTACTGCGGCGGAACACAAAAAAGCACGACATCTACAGCGTATGCGCTCCGATTTCAAAAGAGAGTACGCAGTTCGATTATGGTATTGGCATGGAATACGACGGCGGGACCGTTCCGGAGGGATACCGTGTTTGGGACGTGAAGCCGACGCTATGGGCCGTATTTTCCTGCGTGGGAACGGATGGAACCTGCGTTGGAGAGACCTGGAATCGAATCATGCGGGAGTTTCTGCCCAGCTCCGGGTACAATATGCTGGACGATACGGACTTTGAGTTGTATTCCGAAAACAGCCAAAGCTTTTGTGAGATCTGGATTCCCGTGGAAAAAAAGCCTGAAAAGGGGTTCTAAGCGCCCTATCCAGGTTTAATTACAGAACTCCTCCTCACTGACAAGAAAAAAGCGCCGCGGCATGGGTTTCCATGCCGCGGCGCTTTCCTATATTTCGCGTCTTCCCTCCAGGGCCCGCAGGAGCGTCACCTCGTCGGCGTATTCCAACTGGCTGCCCACGGGAATGCCGTAGGCCAGGCGGGTCACCCGGAGCTCCATGGGCCGGAGCAGCCGGGACAGGTACATAGCCGTGGCCTCCCCCTCCGTGTCCGGATTGGTGGCCATGATGACCTCCCGCACGTCGCCCTGTCCCACCCGCTCCAGAAGCTCCCGGATTCGGATATCGTCGGGCCCCATATGGTTCAGCGGGGAGATGACGCCGTGGAGCACATGGTAGACCCCGTGGTATTCCCGGGCCCGCTCCATGGCGACGACATCCTTTGGCTCCGCCACCACGCAGATGAGCCCTTGGTCCCGGCGTTCGTCCGAGCAGATGGGACACAGCGCCTGGTCCGTCAGATTCTGGCACACGGGGCAGGTCTTCACGCTGTGCTTTGCCTCCAGAATGGCGTCCGCAAAGGCCTGACCCTCAGCATCCGGCATGGACAATACGAAAAACGCCAGGCGCTGGGCGGTTTTGCTGCCGATGCCCGGCAGCTTGCCAAACTGCTCCGTCAGCCGCTCCAGAGCGGCGGGAAAATACTGCATGGCTTAAAACAGGCCCCCTAGATTCAAGCCGCCGGTGAGCTTGGACATATTGTTGGAGGCCTCGGCGTCCGCCGTGCGCATGGCCTCGTTCACGGCGGCCACAATCAGGTCCTGCAGCATCTCCACATCCTCCGGGTCCACCGCCTCCGGCTGAACCGCCAGGCTCACCAGCTCGTGCCTGCCGTTCACCGTAGCGGACACCACACCGCCGCCCGCCGAGGCGGTGTAGGTCTTGTTCTCCATCTCTTCCTGCATTTTCAGCATTTCCTGCTGCATCTTCTGGGCCTGCTTCAGCATGGCCTGCTGATTCATTCCGCCCATGGGGCCGCCACGAAATCCGCCTTTCGCCATTGTCCATTCTCCTTACTTTCCGGTTTTGATTAGGTTTTGATTTTCACAATGTCGCCATGGGCCCTGCCAAACTCCAAAAGCTGTTGCAGGTTCTCATTGGACGCCGGACTTGCCTGCCGGTCTGTCGCCCGGACGGTCAGCTTCCTGCCCATCAGAGCAGCCGCCTGCCGGCTCACCAGCTCCAGGACCTCCGGCTTATCGATCATCTGCCGGGTAAAGGCATTGGCGCAGCGAAGCTCCAAAAGCTCACCCTCCACTTTTCCCTCCACCGGCCCATTGGGCGCAAAAAAACCGCTGAGGGGAGGGCGCAACTCCGCCCGGATCTTTTCCGCCAGCTCTATCCAGAAGCCCATGGGCGGCGACTCTGCCGCCGCTGGCTCTGGTGGCGCGTCCTTGTCCTCCGGCTGAGGTCGCTCCGGTTCCCAGGGCAGGTCGCTGGTTTCCGGCGGTGTGGCGGCCTCCCGGGCAGGCTCCTTTGCCTGAACGGCCCCGCTTGCCGCCAAGTCCTCTAAGCGGCTCAGCCTGGCATCCAGCGCCTGGACGTCCAGGGC
The DNA here is from genome assembly GCA_958402445.1 of uncultured Eubacteriales bacterium. Taxonomy (GTDB): domain Bacteria; phylum Bacillota; class Clostridia; order Oscillospirales; family Oscillospiraceae; genus Faecousia. The sequence continues at coordinate 28,468 of CATXTO010000003.1, read as the reverse complement.
CAGGGACGGCTCGCACAATTCCAGCAGGCACAGCTCTCCATCCATCCGGCGGCTGCCGCTGCGGGTAAAGCCTGCTATGGTCTTCTGCAGGACCCGGAGCATCCGGACCAGCTCCGCCGGGACGAACCGGGTTTGTAGCGCCAAAACCTCCGCATCCGTACAGATGCCGGAGAGCATGGCCACGCCCGACTTGGGCGCGGTTTTCAAGACCAGCAAGTCCCGGGTCAGGGCGCACAGCTCGTCCAGCAGTGCCCCCACGTCCTTTCCGTCGGCATAGAGCCGGTCGAACAGCTCCAAAGCTTTCTTGGGGTCCCGGTCCGCCGCCGCAGTCAGAAACGCCGCGGCCGTTCGTTCCCCGGCGATGCCCAGGCACTGATACACAGCCTCAGCCGTCACGGGGCCCGCTGTTGCGGACGCGCACTGGTCCAAAAGACTCAGACCGTCCCGCAGAGCGCCGTCCGCAAGCCGGGCCAAAAGCTGCGCGGCCTCCGGCATCAGAGCAATGCCCTCCCGGCTTGCCACGTCAAGAACGCGCCGGGCTACATCCTCCGGGGATAAGCGCCGAAATGCAAAGCGCTGGCACCGAGACAAAATCGTAGCGGGTACCTTGTGCAGCTCCGTGGTGGCCAGGATAAAGAGCAGGTGCGCCGGCGGCTCCTCAATAATTTTCAGCAGGGCGTTGAATGCCGATAGGGACAGCATATGCACCTCGTCGATGATATACACCCGGGTGCGCACCTCCGCAGGCGTGTAAATCGCGTCGTCCCGTAGGTCCCGGACGTTGTCCACCCCGTTGTTGGAGGCGGCGTCGATCTCCAAAACGTCCATGCAGGCGCCAGCGTCAATGCTGTGGCAGGCGCTGCACCGGTTGCAGGGGTTGCCGTCCACTGGGGACAGGCAGTTCACAGCCTTGGCTAAAATTTTGGCGCAGCTTGTTTTTCCCGTTCCCCGGGAACCGGTGAACAAATAGGCGTGGCTCAGCCGACCGGACTGGAGCTGCGCCTTGAGCGTCTGGGTGACGCCCGTCTGCCCCACCACCTCGTCAAAGGTCTGGGGCCGATATTTTCGATAGAGTGCCTGATACACGGACTCACCTCCTGGAGCTGGAAACAGTCCCGCAGGGGACGCGCATAGACCGGCTCATAACAAGATCGCACACCCACATTTGAACCAGCACAACACCCGATACCGACGCAGCCAGCTCGGAAACGGCAACCTCGCGGCACACAAGACGATCCGCTTAATGCTGCTTGGTTCCCCACCTGACATGGTTCACGGGATCTCGTTGCGCAAGACCGGTTCTTCAGCGCCGCTTACGCCGGCCGGACGGTATTGTGACTGGCCCGGGTGTGGGGATTCATCCCTGCTATAGCGGGTTGCAGGTTACAGGGCACCGCTAACTCCCCGACTAGTGCGACCTTGTTATAAGCCGGTCCGCCCATAACAAGGATATTTGATTCAGCACAGCTTTAGTTCAGCTTGTCCTCAATATAGTCTGCTAATTCGCCGAATGTGGTGATTTTGGCGCCTTCCATGTCCAAATCCACGCCCAGCTCCGCCTCAAAATCCATGGTCATCTCCACAATATCCAAGGAGTCAATGCCCAGGCTCTCAAACGTGGTATCCCGGGTGATTTCATCCACGGGAATCTCCAGCTGCCGGGAAGCGTATTCCACTATTTTCTCAAACATCTTATATTCCTCCAAACAGGTACTCGGGATATCCACACCCTGATTCTCTCTGCCGTGGTGACTATTTTATTACATCTTGCCTCGTTTGTCAATCGCTCTGTTGCGTCCGAAGTAAGGCAAGCGCCGCCGCCTCCCGTTCCAGAACTTCCGGAACGGAGCACCCCAGCTCCCGGGCAGTTTCCTCGGGGGTCCAAGGCCGTCTTCCCTCCAGACCAAACCGCAGCGTGAGAATACGCCGGTCCAGGGGTTCCAGCCGGTCCAGCAGGGCCGAGACCTGACTGTGCAGCTGAAAGGCGGCGGTTTCCTCCACCGGCTCATCCTCCGACGGCTCCCGCCGGGATACCCGGCGCTGTGATGCGGCGGCCTCCCGCAGCAGCTTTTCCAGGGCCTCCACCTCCGGGACGGTCCTATGCAGTGCAGCCGCCAGCTCCTGCCTGGTGGGGTTCCGCCCCAACTGCTCCAGCAGTCGCCGATCCGCCTGCTGGTAGGCCCGCAGGGCCTGCAGCAGCCGGTCCCCATCCCCGGAAGCCTTCCATTGCAGCGTCACCGTCCGGGCCATGGCCTGCCTGACCCGCCGGCGGGCCCAGTCCAAGCCGATCTCCCCGTCCAGGTCTAAAACCGCCTGCCATAGACTCAAGGCCGCCTCCTGCATCAAATCCAGCAGCAGGACGCCCCGGCCCGCAAAGGCCTCTGCCTCCTCGGCCACCAAAAACAGCAGTCCCTGGGTCAGAGCCCGCTGCGCCCGCTCGTCGCCGGCCTCGGCCTGGAGCGCCAGAGCCCGCGCCTGCTCTTCCGTGCATGTGGGAAGCGCCGCCAGCTCCTGCCAGTACAGCGCCAGGGGGTCGCCGTCCGCCAGGCCGCCCGGCATAGCGCCCATCCGAATGAGCTCCGCCTCCCTGGCCAGCCGGTCCTTCATGGCGGCAGGGCCCCAGGCTGCGGGCAAATGGGTTACGTCCAGACTCACGCCCCGGGCCTCCAACGCCAGGGCCGCTTCCTCGGCCTCTTGGTCGCCGGCCTGTCCCAGCAGCGCTAAAAACTCCTCTGCCGGAATGATATCGCCGGCGCGCAGGTCCGCCAGAGCTTCCTCCCAGGCGGCCCTCTCCCATACCAGGTCCAACTCCATTTTAGGTCATCCTTTCCCCATGTCGCGGCGGCGCGCGCTGTTGCTCAGTCCAAAAAATCCTCCAGGCCCATGGATGCGCCCATGCGCTGCAGCAGGTCGATGGCCTGCCGCTCCACCTGTCGCACCCGCTCCTTGGAGATGCCGAATCGGCCTCCGATTTCCTCCAGGGAATGGCACACGCCGTCGTCCATGCCGAAGTGCAGACGCAGTACCTGCTGCTGCCGGTCCGAGAGCTGGCCCAACAGCTGATCCATCATCTCCGCCAGCTGCTCCCGCACCAGCTCCGCCTGGGGCTCCGGCGCCTCGTCATCCGCCAGTATCTGCCCCACGCTCCCCTCCTGGTTCTCCCCCGCCGGGGCGTCCAGGGAAAAGGTCTCCGGCATGAGCTGCAGTAGCTGCTCTACCTTGGCCGCAGGCAGGCCGGTGGCCTCCGCCAGGGCCTGGGGGCTTGGCTCCGTACCGTGGGCCTGCCGGTAGGCGGCCCTGGCTGCTTTGATCTTTCGCATTCGTTCTGCCGTGTGGACCGGCACCCGAATGACGCCGTTGTGGTTCAGCAGGCACCGGGTGATGCCCTGCCGGATCCACTTGGTGGCATAGGTGGAGAACCGATAATCCAGGGTATAATCAAATTTCTTCGCCGCCGCCAGCAGGCCGATGCTGCCCTCCTGAATCAGGTCCAGCAGGGGAACGCCCCGGCCCGCATACTCCCGGGCGATGGACACCACCAGGCGCAGGTTGCTGTTGACCAGCTTCCGTATGGCCTCCTGATCCCCCCGGGCGCATTGGACGGCCAGCTCCCGCTCCTGCTCCTGGGTCAGAAGGGGATACCGGCGAATCTCCTGGAGGTACTGACGCACGTCGTCGTCTCCGCTGCTCAGGACCGGCTGCTCCCGTTCCGTGGGGGCTTCCAAGATTTCTGTCTTCATGGCTGATACCCTTTTTTCTCTCGCATTGCCGCCCGCACCGCCAGCAAATCCGTAGGCTGCTCCACGTGGGCCAATTGATACGCGCGACGAATGGTGTCCATGTAATCGGCTAGGGCCTCCTCGCTGACGGGGCCCTGCTGCTTCTGCGCCACCCCGGCCAGATGGGAGGCCTCTTCCGGGGTCAAGTCCGTCAAGCTGGCAAGGCCGGCCGCCAGGCCTTGGCCATGGCGCTGCCGCAGTTGCTGAAAAGCCCGGCCCAGAAGCGGGCAGGAGAAGACCGCCGGGTCCAGGTCCTGGGTTTTGTCCAGCAGGCTGGAGTCCCGCAGGACCAAGCCCAGGAGGCCTTCCTCGGCCATGGCGGATTTCACATTGTCATACCTTATCGTCCGGCTCTTAGGCTGCTGGGCTTTCACAGGCGCCAGGTCAAGTTTCGCCTGCTGCTTCTTTTCCCGGTTCTGCCGCCGTTTATACGCCCTTTCCATTTCCAGCTTCAGCGCGTCATAGGTAATGCCGGCGGATTCCGCCACCCGAGTGCCGTAAACCTCCCGCTCCACCGCGTTGCCCACGGCCGCTAGGAGCTCCGCGGCTGCCCTCAGAAACTCCACCTTCTGGTCGTCCCGGGCGAGATCGTACCGCCGCCGCAGGGATTGCAGCTGATACTCCATCCGATTTTCGGACTGCTCCAGAAGTAGTCGAAAGCGGTCCGGGCCGTATGTTTTAATAAACTCATCCGGGTCCTTGGCCCCCTCCATTCGCAGGATGCGGACCTGAAGTCCCGTGCGCTCCAGCATAGGCAGCGCCCGCCGGGTGGCGTTTTGGCCCGCCTCGTCTCCATCGTAAATCAGAATCAACTGATCCGTATACCGGGACAGGAGAGCCGCGTGTTCCTCGGTCAGGGAGGTGCCCAAAGAAGCCACCGCACAATCGAACCCGGCCTGGTGCAGGGCAATGGCGTCCATGTAGCCCTCTGTAAGAATGATTTTACCCTGTTTGCTCTTTTTTGCCAAGTTCAAAGCAAAAAGATTTTTCCGCTTATTGAAAATCAGGGTTTCCGGGGAGTTGAGATACTTGGGCGTGGCGTCGTCCATCACCCGTCCGCCGAACCCGATGACGTTGCCCCGAACGTCAATGATGGGGAACATCAGCCGGTTCCGGAACCGGTCGTACAAGGTGCCGCGCCTTTCGTTTTTCAGCGCCAGGCCCGCGTCGAGAAGCTCCTGCTCCGTGTAACCCTTGCGCTGCATGGCTACCAGCAAATGATCCCAGGCGGCCGGGGCAAAGCCGATGCCGAACCGGGTGAGGGTCCCCTGGGAGAGGCCTCTCCCCTGGGCGTATTCCAGGCCCTTGGCCCCGGCCGGCCCGTAGAGCTGGCTGTGAAAAAACCGGGCGGCTTCCCTGCAAAGGGCCCAAAGCCGTTCCTGCTGTCGGTACCGGCTCTGGTATTGCTCGTCCTCCGGCACGGTGAGCCCCGCCCGCTTGGCCAGAAACCGGACCGCGTCGGGATAGGTCAGGCTCTCGATCTCCATAATGAAGTTGACAACTCCGCCGCCCTTGTGGCAGCCGAAGCAGTAAAAAATCCCTTTGTCCGGAGCCACGGAGAAGGAGGGCGTCTTCTCTCCATGGAAGGGGCACAGCCCGAACAAATTGCTGCCCCGCCGGGTCAGGGGCACATACTGCCCCACCACATCCTCAATGGGGTTTCTCGCCAGAAGCTCATCTAAAAAGGACGGCGGAAACGGCATGTCGCATCCCCCCTTCCGAAACCTACCGCAATGCTCCGTAACATTCGTATTATAGTCTCTTCCTCTTCTGCGGTCAACCCCGGACGCGCCAACCAGACGGGATAAACAGCTCCGAGTATTTATCCACGGCGTACTTATCCGTCATGCCGGCAATGTAGTCGCAGACCGTGCGCTCCATCCCGTCAAAGTCAAGCTGCGGCTGAAAGGATACCGGCAGGGCCTGGGGATGCCGGATGTAATACCGGTAGAGCTGCTGCAAAATGGCCCGGGCCTTGGACTCCTCCCCCTTGGCCACCGGGTTCCGGTAAACCCTGTCAAACATGAATTCCCGCAGCTCCTGCATGGCCTGGCCCACGGGCGGATCCATATCCAACTCCCCGGTTTTCAGGGTATGAGCAACCATATTGGTCACCAGGGTATTGATCCTGGCCCGATGGGTCCCGCCCAGCACCTGGGAAATGCCGCGTGGGATGTCCTCGTCGCAGAGGATTCCCGCCCGCATGGCGTCGTCGATATCGTGGTTGATGTAGGCAATCTGGTCGGATTTGCGGACAATTCTGCCCTCCCAGGTCTCCGGGACGTACTCGCCGGTGTGGCCCAGGATTCCCAGGCGCACCTCATGGCACAAGTTCAGGCCCTGTCCATCCTTTTCCAGAAGATCCACCACCCGTAGGGACTGCTCATTGTGGCGAAAGGGCTTCCCTAAAACCTCCGACAGCGCCACCTCGCCGGCGTGGCCGAAGGGGGTGTGACCCAGGTCATGGCCGAAAGCAATGGCCTCGGCCAGGTCCTCATTGAGCCGCAGGGCCCGGGTAATGGTTCGTGCAATCCGCGCCACCTCCAGGGTATGGGTCATCCGGGTTCGGTAGTGGTCCCCCTCCGGCTGGAGAAAGACCTGGGTCTTGTGCATCAGGCGCCGGAACGCCTTGCTGTGCACAATTCGGTCCGTATCCCGCTGATAGCAGGTGCGGACGTCGTCGGCCCGGGGCTCCTCCGGCACGGGCCGCCCCTGGGAACGGTCCGAATACTGGGCTTGCTCAGAAAACCGCCGATGCTCCTCAAGTTCCAATTGCTCCCGAATGGACATAGACAAGCCTCCTTTTCTGTTTTCAACCTCTGACCGGTCCCGCGCCATCGAGGCCCGGCCTCTCTCTTTCCGCTATGTAGTCAGCATGCAGGCTGGGCCTCTTCCTCCGTGGCTTCCAGCTTGAAGATCACCGGCCGCAGGCCGTCGTTGCAGCTGCAAATCGCCACGCCCGGCGTCCGAATCCAATCTCCATAATAAAATAATTCTCTTTCGGCTCCATGCGCCAGCGCGAACACGTACTGATAGATTGCCTTCCACGCCTCGTCGCATAGGCCCTCGGGCTTGGCGTAATCGGCGTAAAAAACCTGGCCGGGACGCAGCATCGGACACGACGTCAGGCCCTGCACCCCATAGGTCTGGGCCAGCTCCCGGTCCAGGGTGGTTTTCAGCACGGTAATTCTCACCTTTTTCATAGTTCCCTCCTTCTTTTTACCCCTGCTACACGGGGAACGCCCGGTACTCGCTGCCTGTGATCAGGCCCTCCAAACGTCCGGCGGACCAGTCCAAAAGCCGGGCCAGAAAGGGCTCCGCCTGGGCCTGGGGGAGCAAAACTTCCAGCTCCACCTCCGCCCCGAACGTCTCCTGGCGAAGCACGCCGTCCCAGCGCCGAACCTCCAGCCGCACCCGTTCGTACCAACTGTAGGGGCAGGGGACGTATAGCACGGACCACACCCGGCGGCAGGACTTGCCCGCCACGTCTACGGCGATTTTGGCCCCCTTGGTATAGGCCCGCACCAGTCCCCCGGCCCCCAGCAGAATCCCGCCGAAATACCGGGTCACCACACATACCGCGTCCCAGAGCTCCTCTTTTTGCAGCACCAGCAGGGTGGGCATGCCCGCCGTGCCCCCGGGCTCCCCGTCGTCGGAGAAGCGTACGGGTCCGTCGTGGATGCGGTAGGCCCAGACGTTGTGGGTGGCGTCTGCGTGGAGCTTGCGCATTTGCGCAATCCGCTCCAGCGCCTCCGCCTCCGTCTCCACCGGCCAGAGGTGACCGATAAACCGGGATTTTTTCTCCACAAACTCAGCCTGCCCGAAGGCGGTGGGTACCAGGTATTCCTCCATCGTCAGGACTCCTTTACCACATACTCCTGCAGCTTCCCGGATAGAACCGAATCGCAGACAGCCTCCACCAGGATGCCCTCCGTCTCATACTCCACAGACAGCACCTTGGCCCTTTGGTGCAGGGCCTCCAGCTGCCCGCCCATGGAATAGGGCAGCAGCAGGCGCAGGTGCCGCAGCTTTTGCTCCAAATTCTCCTGAATTAGCGCCAGGAGCTCCGGAAGCCCCTGGCCCGTAGTGGCCGAGATCGCTGCCTGATTGCGCCCAACCGGAATGTCCTCAGGCCTTACCAGATCCGATTTGTTAAAGCACTGCAGCACAGGGGTGCCGGGCCGCGCCAGCTCCGCCGTCAAACGCTCCACCACCTCCATGTGGGCCTGCCGGTCCGGGTCGCTGCTGTCGATGACGTGCAGAAGCAAATCCGCGTATTCCAGCTCCTCCAGGGTCGCCCGAAAGGCCTCAATCAGATGGTGGGGCAGCTTGGCGATAAAGCCCACCGTGTCGGACAGGATGACCTGCATGGTGTCGGAAACCGTCAGCTGCCGGGAGGTGGTATCCAGAGTGTCAAACAGCCGGTTGTTGGCCGGAATGCCCGCGCCGGTGAGCCGGTTCAGCAGGGTGGATTTTCCCGCGTTGGTGTAGCCCACCAGGGCCACCACGGGCACCGCGTTTTTGATGCGCCGCTCTCGCTGCACCGCCCGGACCTGCCGGACCTGCCGCAGCTCCTCTTCCAGCCGGGCAATGCGGCTGCGGATGTGCCGCCGATCCGTCTCCAGCTTGGTCTCGCCGGGGCCCCTTGTGCCGATGCCGCCGCCCAGCCGGGACAGGGCCGTTCCCATGCCGGAGAGCCTGGGCAGCAGGTATTTGTACTGGGCCAGCTCCACCTGGAGCCGGCCCTCCCGGGTGTGGGCCCTCTGGGCGAAGATGTCCAGAATCAGAGCGCTGCGGTCCAGAACCGTCATGCCCGTCAGATCCTCCAGCACCCGGAGCTGGGACGGAGACAGGTCGTTGTCAAAGATCACCATGGTGGATTCCGTGGCCTCCGCCAGCATGCGCACCTCCTCCGCCTTCCCCTGGCCAATGAAGGTCTTGGGGTCCGGCGTATGGCGGTTTTGCAGAATTTTAGCCGTACAGAAGCCGCCTGCGGTCTCCAAAAGGGCCTCCAGCTCCTCCAGCGACGCCTCCGTGGCCGTCTCCTCCGGCGAGAAGCAGTCCGCGTTCAGACCCACCAGAACCGCCCGCTCCTGCTGCTGCAATTGAAAATTTTGTTCCATAAAATCCTCCTGATTTGAAATGCTATCTGCCTTTCCACATGGGCTCTATCCCCGCAGGACGTAGATCCGCTCCTTCTCATCCATTTCCTCCGTGGGGACAAAGCCAAAGGCTTCGTATAAATGCCTGGCCGTTCGGTTTTCCTCGTCCACACTCAGATAGATGTCCTGGCAGCCGAACTGCGCGCGCATCTGCTCCACCGCCAAGGGCAGTGCCTTCTTTCCATAGCCCCGGCCCTGGTAATCCACGTCGATCATCAGCCGGCACAAAAGGTATTTCTGCCGCTCCCGCCACCAGCCGTAGAATACAAATCCCACGGGCTTGCCCGCCTCGACCAGCAGGCGGCAGTCCCAATCGGGGTCATAGACCGCCTGCAGCATAGAAAATGCGTTTCCGGCAACCCATTTCTCGTCCAGCCGGCCTACACGCTCCGGGTCGGTGGTGAGAAAAATGGCATCCTTCCAGTTTTCCTGTGTTATTTTCTCCAATTTCATGAAATCATCCTCATTTCCCCCATCATGCGGGACAAAATGAAAAAAGTCCGCACCACTTTCGCGGTGCGGACCTAGCCGAATCACTTCAGGCCGAATCTCTTGTTGAAACGATCAACACGGCCACCGGTGTCCACCAGCTTCTGCTTGCCAGTGTAGAAAGGATGGCACTTCGAGCAGATTTCAACCTTAATGTCCTTCTTCGTGGAACCGGTCGTGAAGACGTTGCCACAGGCACAGCGGATCGTGGTCTGTTCGTACTTGGGATGGATCCCTTCCTTCATGTCGTTCACCTCTTTCTGCTCGTCGTAAAAGGGCGTAAAAACCCGTCATGACTCAATCGCCCGATTATCATAGCACACCTTTTTTCAGAATGCAAGAACTTTTTCGATTAATTTTCCCCCTCTCGGTGGAAATACACCCGGCTTTTCTCCTCTAGACCCGCCGGTTCCGGCCCGCTCTGGGCGAACAGACCGTACAGGTCCCGGCAGCGGCACTCCAGGGCATAGTACGCAAGGTCTTCCGGCTTCTCTCCCCCATGCATCACCGGCAGGCGGCCGGCCTGCCGGATCCGGCGCAGAAGGCCTGCCCCCCGGCGATTGAAAGCCAGGGCCCGCACATAGGGGGCAGCCCTCTGAAGATCCCACGCGCTCAGGCCCAGATAAGCGCACAGCAGCAGCCGGGTCAGGCGTGTCCGGGTATACCGCTTGGTTTTGACAGCCTGGAGAATGCCCTCATAGCCCGCTTGAGTCCTGCACGCCTGGCGCACCCGCCGCCACAGGCCCTCGCTGCCGCCGGGAAGCCGCGCAAAATCCTCCTCCTGCAAGGCCCGCAGTCGGGCCAGCACCGCTCGCTCCCCGGCCTGCATGGTGTGAAGCTCCGCCTGGGCGAACAGGTCGGCTGCCGGTGCCGGCACATAGGGACGCCAGTCTCCCCCGGCCTGAAGCAGCCGCCGCAAGGCTGTGGCCGAGGGGTTTTCCAGATTTGGGCTGAGGCTGTGGTAGTCCCCCGGGCGGCTTAGCACCAGAGGGCGCAGGGGGCTGCCCTGCCGCAAAATCGCCTTGCAGTACTCCACCCCTAAAATATCGTTGGGCCGAGTCAGCGCCGAGCCATCCCCTCCCAGGGACTCCAGAGCCCGCTGCCGGGCGGCCGGGAAGCAACGGCCGGTTTGAAGCTGGTCCCGGAGTGCCCCGCTAAACGCCGGGTCCAGCAGCCGCCGGGCCGTCTCCCAAAGCAACTCCTCCCGCCCGGACTCCGCGCCGAAGCACAGCCAATCCGCCCCCAAGCGGGTGAGCAGCTCCACCCCGCCGTCCGCGAAGCCCTCCGCGGAGGAAAGCGCCACGGTCACAGGTAGCTCCAGCACCAGGTCCGCCCCGCAGCTTACGGCCGCCCTGGCCCGCACCTCCTTAGAGAAGATCGCCGGCTCTCCCCGCTGCACGTAATTGCCACTCATGAGGCAGACCACCGCCGTCTCCGGGCCCAAGCGTCCGCGGGCTGCTTCCATCTGCCGCCAGTGCCCCAGGTGCAGGGGATTGTATTCGCAAATAATGCCCACCAGCGCCATAAAGGCTCCTCTTTTCATGAATTTTTTTCCTGGAAGGTCTTGTAGCACGCTGCAAAATGGTATAGAATACGAATGTGTTGTTCTACTGTGGAATTACGGCCAAAATCGGAAACCGCCAAGTGGCCCGGGCGCCTCTCAGAGAAAACGGCCGCAATCAAAGTAGAAAAACCGCCTCGCGGCTATTCTATCATACCACAGAATAAAATGAAATAACGGTTTACAGGAGGTTCCAGCAACATGAACATTTTGGTCATCAACGCCGGCAGTTCCAGTCTCAAATACCAGCTCATGAATCCGGACAGCGGCGTGGTCGCCGCCAAGGGACTTTGCGAGCGCATCGGCCTGGACGGCCGGCTGACCCACCGAGTCCCCGCCGCTGACAAGAAGGTGGTCAAGGATATCCCCATGCCCACCCATGCCGAGGCCATCGCCGCCGTCCTGGCCATCCTGCAGGACCCCACAGACGGGGTCATCTCCTCCACGGACGAAATCGACGCCATTGGGCACCGGGTGGTCCACGGCGGGGACAAATTTGTGGATTCCTGCCTCATCGACGCGGCCTGTCTGGCGGCCATCCGGGACTGCATCCCCCTGGGGCCCCTGCACATCCCCGCAAACCTCCTGGGCATCGAGGCCTGTCAGCAGGTCATGCCCGGCAAACCCCAGGCGGCGGTGTTCGACACTGCGTTCCACATGACCATGCCCCCCCGTGCCTACCGGTACGCCATCCCCACTGAGTATTATGAAAAGGATCACCTGCGCCGGTACGGCTTCCACGGCACCTCCCACAAATATGTGACCCAGAGAGCCGCCGCCCTCATGGGTAAGCCCGTGGAAGAGCTGAAGATCATCAACTGCCATTTGGGCAACGGCTCGTCTCTGTCCGCCGTGGACGGCGGCAGGTGCATCGACACCTCCATGGGCCTGTCCCCCCTGGCCGGCGTGCCCATGGGCACCCGCTCCGGGGACATCGACGCCTGCGTGGTGCAGTATATCATGAATAAGTACGGCATATCTGCCGACGAGTGCCTGAACATGCTCAATAAAAAGTCCGGGGTTCTGGCCCTGTCCAACGGCGTGTCCTCCGACTTCCGGGACCTGGAGGCCGGGGCGCAGAAGGGCGACGAGGCCTGCCAGCTGGCCCTGGACAAGTTCGCCTATGAGGTCCGGAAGTATATCGGCGCCTACGCCGCAGCATTGGGCGGGCTGGACTGCCTGGTCTTCACCGCCGGTGTGGGAGAAAACGGTATCACAAACCGGGCTCAAATCTGCCAAGGGCTGGAGTTTTTGGGCGTCAAGCTGGACCCGGCCCGGAATCAGGTCCGGGGCGAGGAAACCCTCATTTCCGCCGACGATTCCAAGGTTAAGGTCTGGGTCATTCCTACCAACGAGGAGCTGGTGATCGCCCAGGACACCGCCGCCCTGGTGAAGGCCGCGCAATAACAACGCACGCTGGGAGCGGCCCGCGCCGCTCCCAGTCCTATTATATAATAAGGAGGAATTGTATGACAGCCGCAGAAAGACTGCTTTCCTATGTCGCTTTCGACACCCAATCCGACGAGTTCTCTCAGGCATGCCCCTCTACAAGCAAGCAAAAGACCTTTGCAAAGGCCCTGGTGGAGGAGATGAAGGCCATGGGCATCGTGGACGCCTACATGGACGCCGACGGCTACGTGTACGGCACGGTGCCCGGGGACCCCAGTCGCCCGGTAATTGGCCTCATCGCCCACATGGACACCTCCCCGGACTGTTCCGGGGCCGGCATTCAGACCCAGGTGGTGCACTATCAGGGCGGGGACCTGGTGCTGAATCAGGCCCAAGGCATCGTCATGCGGGAGTCCGACTTCTCCAGCCTGACCCGGAACCGAGGGAAACATCTGATCGTCACCGACGGCACCACGCTTCTGGGCGCCGACGACAAGGCGGGCATCGCAGAAATCTTGACCGCAGCCGAACGCCTGATGCAGTCCCAGGAGCCTCACGCTACCTTGCGTATCGGTTTTACCCCAGATGAGGAGATCGGTCGAGGTGCGGACCGGTTCAATTTAAAGGATTTTGGCGCAGCCTGGGCCTACACCGTGGATGGCGGCACATTGGGGGAGCTGGAGTATGAGAACTTTAACGCCGCCTCCGCCACCGTCCGGTTCCAGGGCCGGAACATTCACCCGGGCAGCGCTAAGGGCAATATGATCAACGCCCAGCTCCTGGCCATGGAGTTCCACAACCTGCTGCCGGTCCACGAGCGCCCGGAGGCCACGGAGGGCTACGAGGGCTTCGCCCTGCTCACGGACATGGAGGGCGACGTGGAGCGCGCCCAGCTCCGATATATTATCCGGGACCACGACATGGAAAAGTTCACCGCCCGGAAAAACCTGTTTGAACGGATTGCCGCATTTCTCAACGACAAGTATGGCTTCCAGGCCGTGGAGCTGGAGCTAAAGGACAGCTATTACAACATGAAAGAAAAAATCCTGCCGGTGATGCACGTAGTGGACCGGGCCAGGGCCGCTATGGAGCGGGCGGGCATCGTGCCGGCGGTGGTGCCCATTCGAGGCGGTACCGACGGCGCCCGGCTGTCCTACGAGGGGCTTCCCTGCCCCAATCTGTGTACCGGCGGTGAGAATTACCATGGCCGGTTTGAGTACATCCCCGTGGAGGACATGGAGCTGTGCACCCAGATGCTGGTGGAGCTTCTGCGGGCATAGGGACGCAAAACAATAAGCTGTAGGGAACGGCCTTTGGTCGTTCCCTACAGCAATGTTATTAGAAAATCGTGGTAGGGGCGCCTATGGTCGCCCCTGCAAACGCGCCATCGATACACCGTCCTGTAGGGGCGAGCTGCGCGCTCCTCCAGAACGGCCGCAGGCCGTTCCCTCACCCGATCTAGTTCGGTTCCATGCTAGAATGCGGCGCAGGCGGGCGGCCATAGGCCGCCCGCCTGCAAACGCGCCATCGATACACCGCCCTGTAGGGGCGAGCTGCGCTCGCCCGCGGGCGGCCATAGGCCGCCCCTGCAAACGCGCCATTGATACACCGCCCTGTAGGGGCGAGCTGCGCGCTCCTCCAGAACGGCCATAGGCCGTTCCCTCACCCGATCTAGTTCGGTTCCATGCCAGGATGCGTCACAGGCGGGCGGCCATAGGCCGCCCCTGCAAACGCGCCATCGATACACCGTCCTGTAGGGGCGAGCTGCGCTCGCCCGCGGGCGGCCGCAGGCCGCCCCTACAAACGCGCCATCGATACACCTCCTGTAGGGGCGAGCTGTGCTCGCCCGCGGGCGGCCATAGGCCGCCCCTATATCATAATATTACAAAGATATCACCGGAAAACAAATAGCCAAACCGGAGCCCGCGCCAGCGGGTTCGGTTTGGGGCGGAGAAGCAAGGGAGTGGCGCGGATGGCGGCTATATTAACCGCCGTTGCAAAAGCGGACTTTGCTTTGACGCGGCGGCATATTGTTTGCCGTTGCCAGGGATTGCTGGCGACGCTTTGGCGGTTCTAGGCACATTATTTAAGAATCCCCGATGACAAGAGAATACGTTAGTCCTTTCGCCGTCTCATTATTTTTCGAGTATGTCCTGACTCCATTGTCACTTTCTAGTTTCATACCTATTTTTTTCATAAGACTATAGGAGCTGACATTTCTCCAATCACAATTCGCTATTATTTTTGTAACCTTCAACGTGTTTATAGCAAAATCTTTCATCGCAATAGCGGCTTCAAACGCAATTCCTTTTTTCCAATATCGCTTATTGATGATCCACCCAAGTTCGCCAATTTTTCTTGTATCATCTAAGTAAATGGAGATTGCTCCTATTTGCAATCCATCCAGCACGATAGCAAATTCATAAAAGCTCGGATTGTCTTTTTTCCATTCGTTTGTGACGCGGATCAAGAACTGTTCTGTTTCTTCCACCGTGTGATTTGGCAGCCAACACATATATGTAGTGTTTTCTTCATCAGAAGCATAAATATGCACGGTTTTTAAATCAGCTATATCCAAAGGACGCAAAACCAACCTGTCCGTCTTTATTTCATAAAACATTTCCGCATTCCTTCCTTTGTTTTCTCTATCCCATCCATAAAAATGGAAGGCCTGAAAAACAGTAAATTTGATGGGGCCTCGATACGCAGTACCCCCCGCCAGATGTTGCGGCGGGGGGTACTGCGTATTTGCAGTTTGCGCTCTGCTTAGTCGGCAAAGTCCTCGGGCGTCACGTTTTCCGCCAGCTCCTGGGCTTTGTCCGCTACCTTTTCCGCGCCCTCCTGGACCGCCTCGGCGGCGTCGTGGGCAACCTCGCAGGCCTCATCCTTCAGTTCCTCCGCTGCATGACAGCAGAACTGGTCCACCTCGGTTTTGCAGCGGCATCTTCTGCCGGCATTACGCAGCTTCTCGTCAATTTTGTCCCAGCAGCGGACTAGAATCATAACAGCGCCGGCCACCACAACCAGAGTGGCCACGACTTTCCACAGGTTTTTCATTGGTATTCCTCCAGTATTGAGTTGGTTTTCTCTGGCTTAGTATATCCAATCTCAGGAAGGATTGCAACCATTTTTAAATTTTTACGATAAAATCCGCTTTTCTAGGCGCAGCCGGCCGGGGCTCCTCCGCCCGATACCCCAAAACGCAGTGCCCTACGCCCATGTAGGGGCCGGTCACGCCCCAGCGTTGCAGCAGCTCCCTGCCCTCCGTGCTCTCGAATTCCTCTCTGGCCCTGTGAATCCAGCAGGCGCCCAGGCCCAGGGCATGGGCGGCCAGCAGCATGTTACCAATCACTAGGCTGCCGTCCTCCACTGCGGTATTCACCTCTCTGTTGGCCAAAACCGCCAAAACCACCGGCGCACCATAAAAGGGATGCGCCTCCGGGCTGCCCAAAATCTGCGCGTTGAGCCGTTCCAGCGTCGCAATGTCCTCCGGCTTGGTCAAAACCAAAATTTTTCCCGCCTGCTTGCCTCTGCCGTTGGCGGCATAGGTTCCGGCCAAGAGCACCTGGTCCAGCAGCTCCTGGGGCACGGGCTCGTCCAAATACCGTTTGCAGCTTCTCCTGTCCAAAATGGCCTGTAAAACCTCATTCATTTTAAAATACTCCTTTCTGCTGTTTCATATTTCCGCGCCGAAACGCGGCCTTATGCATACTCATCCAAACCCCGGATGCTGACCTCCCCAGACTGGACCGGCTGGGCAGGCCCGTCTCCAAAGTCCACCAGCAGGGCACCCTGGTCGTCCACCCCCAGCGCCAGGCCCTCCCGGCATGCCCCGCTCTGAAGCACCCGCACCTGTCTGCCGATGGTGACGCAGCCGCTCCGGTACTTTCGCATCCACGCGCCCTGGTCCGACAGCAGGGTCCGGGAGAGTTCGGCCAAATGCAGCAGCATGGACGCGGCCAGGGCGTTCCGGTCCACGCTCCGTCCTGCCATCGCCAAAGAGCAGGCGGTTTCCCGGAGCGCCGGCGGGAAATCGACCTCCTGCTGGCCGCAGTTGATTCCCGCGCCCACCACGGCGTACTGCACCCTGTGGCTCTCCGCCTCCAGCGTCAACTCCGTGAGAATTCCAGCCAGCTTTTTGCCGCCCAGCAGCAGGTCGTTGGTCCATTTAATCTCCGGCCGCAAGCCCACCGCTTCCTCCACCGCGTCGCACAGGGCCGCCGCTACAAAGCAAGTCAAGGGCAGAAGCCGCTGCGGCTCCACCTCCGGCCGGAGCACCACGGACAGATACACCCCCATGCCGGAGGGAGAATCAAATTGCCGGCCCAATCGCCCCCGGCCTCCTGTCTGGCGCTCCGCCAGCACCGCCGTACCCTGGGGCGCGCCTTGAGCGGCCAGCGCCTTTGCTGCGGTATTGGTGGAATCCACGGTCTCCAGGACACGGACCAGGCCGGCCCAGGGATGATTCCCCATGCGAGCCTGAATCTCCCGGGCCGACAGCCTCTCCGGCGTGGAGAGCAGGCGATATCCCCGCCCGGGATGGGACGCAATGCCGTAGCCCTCCCGCCGCAGCGCCTCCACGGCCTTCCAAACTGCCGTGCGAGAGACACCCAGGTGGCCGCTGGCCTCAGCACCGGATAGATCGCCCTGCGTCTCCCGCAGCATTTGCAAAACCCGCCCCTTCATGCAGATATGACCTCCTTTTCCTTGCCGCGCCTAGGCCGGCAGGTCCTTCATGGACAGGCTGATTCGTTTTCGCTTTTCGTCAACCTCCAGCACCGCAACCTGCACCACATCCCCCACCTGCACCACCTCGGAAGGATGCCGGATATACCGGCTGCACACCTGAGAGATATGCACTAGGCCGTCCTGATGCACGCCCAAATCCACAAACACGCCGAAATCCACCACGTTGCGCACGGTGCCCTGCAGAACCATGCCGGGCTTCAGGTCCTTGAGCTCCATGACGTCCGTCCGGAGCAGAGGAGCGGGCAGCTCCTCCCGGGGGTCCCGGCCGGGCTTTTGGAGCTCCCGCACCATGTCCCGCAGGGTGGGCAGTCCCACCCCGCACTGGTCCGCCGTCCGGTCCCACCCCAGGCGCTCCACCTGCTGCGGCAGTTGGGGTAATCCGCCCGCGGCCTCCATCTTGTCAATGCCGCACAGGGCCAGCAGAGCCTCCGCCCCGGCGTAGGACTCCGGATGGACCCCGGTGCGGTCCAGCAGCTCCCCGCTCCCCGGCACCCGAAGAAAGCCGGCGCACTGCTGGAAGGCCTTAGGCCCCAGCTTTGGAATCTTCCGGAGCTGCGCCCGGCTGGTGAAGGGGCCGTGCTCCTCCCGGTAAGCCACCAGGTTTTTCGCCGTGGCGGCATTCAGCCCCGCCACCTGCCGCAAAAGGCTTTGGGAAGCGGTGTTCACATCCACGCCCACGCTGTTCACGCAGTCCTCCACCACCGCCTCCAGCGCTTCGCCCAGCCGCTTTTGGGGCATATCATGCTGATACTGGCCCACCCCGATGGCCTTAGGATCGATTTTCACCAGCTCCGCCAGGGGGTCCTGAAGCCGCCGGGCGATGGAGACGGCGGACCGAAGATTGACGTCCAGCGTGGGCATCTCCTCCGCCGCCAGGGAGGAGGCCGAATACACGGAAGCGCCAGCCTCGCTGACCACCATGTATTGGACTCCCGGTGTCTGCCGCAGCAGCTCCGCCGTCATGGTCTCGGTCTCCCGGGAGGCCGTGCCGTTGCCGATGGCGATATGCCGGACCCCATGCCGGGCAATCAGCCCTTCCAGCGTCTGCATCGCCTCCTGCCGCTTGCGCTCCGACAGAGTGGGATACACCACGGCGGTGTCCAGCACCCGGCCGGTTCCATCCACCACCGCCACCTTACAACCGTTTCGGTAGCCGGGGTCCAGGCCCATGGTAACCGCGCCCTTCACCGGGGGCTGCAACAAGAGCGGCTTGAGGTTCAGGGCGAAGTTGGCTATGGCCCCCTCCTGCGCCCGTTCCGTCAAATCGCTCCGCAGCTCCCGCTGGGCGGCGGGCTCAATGAGCCGGTCATAGGCGTCCTCGGCGGCGGCGCGCACCAGGGCGCTGCCGGGACCGCCCGGCTTCAGGGCCCGCCGGCACACCAGCGCCTTACCCTCGCCACCCGGCAGGGACAGATCGATTTTGAGAAGCTCCTCCTTTTCCCCCCGGTTCAGCGCCAGGATCTGGTGGTCCTGGAGCTTGACCACCGGGGCGGAAAAGGCGTAATACAGCCGGTAAACGCTGTCCCGGTCCGGGTCTGCGGCCCGGGCGGTCAGAACGGCCTGCCTGCTCATGAGAAACCGGAGCTCCTTCCGAATGGCCGGGTCTTCGGCAATCCACTCCGCCACGATATCCGACGCGCCGGACAGGGCCTCCGCCGCCGTCTCAACCCCCAGCTCTGGGTTGACATAATCCTCGGCCAACAACCCAAGGTCCCGCCCGTCCTGCTGAAAAATGGCCTCTGCCAGAGCCTCCAGCCCCTTCTCCCGGGCGATTGTGGCCCTGGTCCTGCGTTTTTGCTTGTAGGGCCGGTACAGGTCCTCCACCTCCGCCTGGGTGACGGCTGCGTCGATGGCCGCCGCCAACTCTGGCGTCAGCTTTCCCTGGTTTCCAATGGCCGTCTTTACCTCTTCCCGCCGGGCCTGGAGGTTTCGTTGGGCATGCAGCCTGGTCTCCAGATTCCGCAGGATCGTGTCGTCCATGGCCCCGTGCTGCTCCTTCCGGTAGCGGGCAATGAACGGAATGGTATTGCCCGCGTCCAGCAGGGCAATGACGTTTTCCACATATTGTTCCTTTTGGCCCAGCTCCCGGGCCAAAAGCTGCGCGATGTTCTGCATAATCGGCACCGTCTCCTTCTGGTCCGCGGTCGCCTTCTCCCGCGGGCTTGTGTTTATTTTACCACAACCCGGCAAGCGGCGCAATGCTGCTTTGCCTGCAAGTCGGCTTTCCAATCATTCAAAGATAGGCAACTACTTCGTTGCTGTCCGACGGACGCGCCCTAGTAAATCCCATATTTCGGGAAATTGTACAAAATTCTGGTTAAAAATTTTATCATGTAAACTGTCACGATATAGTGTCCAGAAGACACATAGTAAGTAAGGAAGCTTTTTCGGAGTCCAGCGGCGCAGCCATAGCGCAGCGTAGAATAGACTTGTTGCCTAAGGTCTGCGCATACCCGGGTTCCATCTTGAATCCAGATAGAGAGAAAGGAAGAATCCATATGAAACGATCCTGGAAATCCCGGCTAATATCCTGTTGCCTTGCGGCGATCCTGCTTTTTGAACTTTTCCCCTCCGGCGCCTGGGCGGCAGGCGGTCAGGATGCGCCCACGGACAGCCCTGCAGCACTCGATCTGGAGGAATCTCAGGCGGGTACTGCCGAGGATCAAAGCGAGCAGCTGCACATTCTGGGCGAGGTGGAGGCACTGCGCACGGAATCACAAAAGCATTTTCGCCTGTCCGACGGCAGCTTTGCGGCTGTTGCGTACGATTCACCTGTGCACTACGCCGATTCCGACGGCCAGTGGCAGGATATCGACAACACCCTCATACGCAGCCAGGGAGCATATGTGGCGGAAAACGGTCTGGAACGCAAGGCCTACGCCGCCACCCTCAACCAGGGGGAGCCCCTGTTCACCGCCTCCTACGGGGATTGCAGCATCAGCGTATCCCCTGTCGACCTGAATTCCATCCTTTCCCCCAGCAGCGGAGACGCGGTGGTGGAAAACCAGCCGGCGGATCACCCGTCCGACGCCGGGGCGGCAGGCGTTCCGACGGATGGTGCCGGAGAGTCCAGCCCGGCGGCTCCTTCACAGGATGGAGAAGACGACCTGGTCGCACCTGCCGATCTGTTCAGCGAGCCTGCGGAACCGGACGTTCCAGCTGACGCGTCAAGCGAACCGGCGGATTCGGAGCCTTCTACTGGCGCGCCCGAGCCGGCCACCTCAGAGCCGGAGCCCGAAGAAGCGCCTTCCGTCCCTACCGCAGAGTCGGGCCGGGCGTCCCAGGGGGAACCAAATGAGGCACTGGCGCCTGCGTCAGGCATCCCCGCCGTTGTGACCAATCCCAGCCCCGAGGCCTCCGTCCGCTCCTGGGATTTTGACGGTAAAATCAAGCCCCTGGAGGAGCAGTTACAGCCGGAAAAATTCTGTTCCGCCGTCCGGTACGAGGGCGTATACCCCGGGGTCGACCTGGTGTATGACAACAGCGGCAGCCAAATCAAGGAGACCATTCTGATTCATGAGCCCCAGGACCGGTATCACTATGCCTTTACGCTACGGGTGTCCGGCCTGCACGCCGCGTTGGAGGAGGAACGCGTGGTCTTCTACGACGCAGACGAGACGCCTGTCTATGAAATTCCCACACCATACATGTTCGACAGCGAGGGAAACGTCTCTGACGAGGTGCATTATGCCCTCTGGGAAATGGAAGGAAACTGCTACGTCCTGGAGGTGGACGCGGATGCTGACTGGATCGAGGCGCCTGGGCGGGCCTTTCCCGTCTCCGTAGACCCCACCCTGGTGCTGTTCTCCGGCAGAAACGACACGGACATCGTCTCCGGCTTCACCCGTTCCGGCCTGCCCAACGAAGCCTCTAACGGCTCCAACCTCTACTTCGGCTATGGGAACGGGCAATACAATGGGGCCGTGGTGGGGCAAATGCGCTGTCTTTTCTACTTTGGGCGGCTGCCGGAGATCCCAGCCAACTGCACCATGGCCAGCGCCTCCTTGAGCCTGTATGTGTTCGGCTGGTCTTCGGTTGGTATGAGTCAAGTCCATGCCCAGCTCCACGAGGTAACGGCAGCCAAGCCGGGGAACAAGAGCTACGCCGGCTGGGTCCGAGAGATTACCGACAAGACGATGCCCAACTATGACCCGGAGGTCTTGGAATACCGCACCCTGTCCGCAAGCAGCAAAAACAGCTACGTCTCCTGGGACCTCTCCCGGGTGGTGGCGAAATGGTACGAGAACCTGGACGACAGCAGCCTCAGCAACGAGGCGAAGCAGCACCGGGTCCTGGCCATGGACGCCGCCGAATCCATGAACGAGCGCGCCTGTGCCCAGGCGGCTATGTACACCTATACCGGCCAATACATGCCCTACCTATGTGTTTACTACCGCAACAACGTGGGCGTGGAGGACCGGTTTACCTACCAGACCGTCTCCGCCGCCCGGGCCGGGACCGGGTACATCGCCGACTACACCGGCCAGCTCACCCTGGCCAACACGCCGGTGTCCATTGCCAGCAACACCCTGCCTTTTGGCCTGACAAGCTATTTCAACTCCGCCAACCGAAACACGGATTTTGTCGAAACCGCTGCCAACGGCATCCACACGGCGAACTACACCACCATGCGCTCCGGCGCGGGCTGGAAGCTGTCCATTCAGGAGAGCATCGTCCCGCTCACCGTCTCGACGCCCAGCTATTCGGAGCAGTACTACGCCTACAGCGACGGCGACGGCTCAGAGCACTACTTCCGAAAAAACACCTCCACTGGGCGATATGAGGATGACGAGGGCCTGGGCCTGCACCTGGAGTTCAGTGGCTCCACCATCACCCTGAAGGACCAGTCCAACAACTACAAGGAGTTTTACAACGGGTATCTGGTGAAGCTGGGGGACGCCAACGGAAACGCGGTCTATCTGCTCTACAACGGGCAGAGCTACGCTGCGAGCTCTACCGCCTGGAAGCCCAAGGCGGGCCAGGCCAACCAGGTGACCAAAGTCGTCCAGATCAACGACAACGGAAGCAGCGCCGACATCAGCAAGACCCTGTACACCCTGTCCTACAGCGGCGGTTATCTATCCAGCGTCACCGACGCGGCGAACCGGACCACGACCTACAGCTATACCTCCATGGGCGGGGCGAAGCGCCTGACTGCCATTGCGTTCGCAGACGGAACGAAGGCGCAGTACGCCTACGACGGCGACGGCAACCTGAGTAAGGCCTATGACGCGGAGGCCCAGTATGGTCTGAGCTTCACCTACCGGGGCTTTGTGGGGCTGAAATCCATCTGGAAGGTCAGCGAGTTCTCCGCCGCCACCCTGAACGGCGCGGCAGTCACGGGAAACGCCTGGCACTGCTGGGTGTTCAGCACCAATCAGAAGGAGTACCGGTTCTACGGACCGGACCAAACCCGGGACACCGACGACGATACCGTGGTCCGCTACACCTTCGACCACACCGGGCGCACGGTGAACGTGGCCAACCTGGATTCCAGCAAGGCCCAGGTGCTGGGCGTCTCAGCCAGCGCCTATACCACCAACCATGGCACCTCCAAGCAGAACAACCGGCTCACCGGCGCGGGAGCCATGGGCGCGGCCGCCACAAATCTTTTGAACAACAGCGGCCTAGAGCGCAACAACACCAGCAGCTACGCCTGGCAGATGCTGGCCTCCAACTCCAGCACCTCTAAAGCCGACGTGGCCTTCCGACCCGAAGTTTCCAGCTACATCGGGGTCTCCGTGAAGCCCCGCACCGGCGAGTACCTCATGAAGCTGTACCTGTCCGCGGACCTGGTGTCCGACACCAGCAGCAGCCCCTATGTCACGGAATACCAAAAGGCCTACCTGAGCGCAGGCGTCCGCTACACCTTCTCGGCGTATGTGAACACGGCCACCGTGACCCGGTTCGGGAAGGGCGGGGGTATGTCTTTGTATTTTGCCACCAACGGCGGCGGCGCCCTTGCCAACAGCCAAATTGTGGATTATAATACCTCCAAAGAGGTGGCCGGCGGTTGGACCCGGTTGGAGGTCTCCTACACGCCGTCCTCCACGGGCTGGTATCGGGTGGGCGTCACCCTGCGCAACGCCGGCGCCTATGCCGCCTGCGACGACCTGCAACTGGAACGGCAGCCCACGGGAGACAGCGGAACCGGGGCCTCCTCGGCCAATCTGGTGCAGCTCGGCACCTTCGACTTGTGGAATGAAGCCGGCGCAGACCGCTCCCTGGATCCCACCTACTGGAACTACGACGCCACCAAGGTCAGCCCAGGCAAGGACGGCGCAAAAAACGGCTATAGCCTGTACGTCATCGGCAACGTGCTGCAGAAGCGCCGGGCCAGCCAGACCATTTCCGTGAACTGCAGCTCCGACGCCACCTTTATCCTCTCTGGCTGGGGCCAGGCCAATTCCGTTCCGGATTGCGCCGCCCCCTCTGAAATGAAGGGCGACAACCAGGAAAACAAGCGGTTTTTCGGCCTTATCGCCAAGATAACCTATCGGGACAGCGGCGTCGCTCCGGAATACCAGTACATCCCCTTTGACGAGCTGTACAGCGACTGGCAGTATGCCTCCGGCTTTGTAGTGCCCAAACAAAAGGGAAAGACCGTGGCCTCCATCACGATTTCCACGGCCTATGACTACAATGCCAACATCGCCCGGTTCGACGATATCAGCCTGGTACAGGAGCCGGCCCAGACCTACGCCTACAATGAAGACGGCAAGCTGAAATCCGTGCGGGACGCGGCGGGCAGCGAAAACACCTACAAATACCAGGGCGCGGACCTGACGGAGTTCGTCTCCGGAGGCTACGGAACCTATACCTATGAGTACGACGGGTCCCACAACCGGACCAAAGCCACCAACGACGGGGTGTCGGTGTCCGCCACCTACGACAGCGCGGGCAACGCCACCTCCACCACCCTGCGCAAGGGGAGCACCGGGGATTTCCTCAAAACGGAAGCACAGTACACCGCCGACGGCAACTTCGTGAGCCAAGTCACGGACGCCAACGGGTTGCAGAAGAAGACCTCCTATTTCGCCACAGGCCTTTTGAGCAGCGAGACCACCGTTTTAAACCAGAGCAAGGGCGAGAGCGTCACCACCAATCACGCCTATCTGACCAATTCGGACCGGGCCAGCAGCGCCTACATCCGCAACACGGTGTATCTGGGCTATGGCTATACCAAGGGCTCGCTTTCCAGCGTGAGCCGGAAGGCATACCGGGACGGCACAACCGTCTGGCAGCGGTACGCCATGACCCTGGACCTCTGGGGCAACACCAAGGAAATCCGGGTACAGGGCACCACCAGCACCGGCGATTCCGTGCCTGCCAGCTGGAACATGGGAGTCCGCCTGGCCTCCTATGAGTACGCGGGGCAAAACGGCAACCTGGAGAAAACCACCTATGGCAACGGCAGCTCCGTGGCCTATGCCTACGACCGGTTCGGCCGGGTCACCACCGCCAGACACTTTAACGCCAGCGGCGGCCTCACCCAGAGCGTGGCATATTTTTATGACGGCAATGGGAATGTCAGCCGGAGCTTGCATCTGGATTCCTATGGGCGGACCAAGGGCCTGTATGCCTACGAGTACGACAGCCTGGGGCGCATGATCCGCAGCCGCATGGAGGACGGGGAAAAGGTCCTGCTGCGCACGGAGCACCAGTACGACGCGGAGAACCGCCTGACAAAGCAGAGCTATCAGATTGGGGCCGACGCCTTTACCGAGTCATACACCTACAACGACAAGGACGGAAGCCTGTCCGTCCTGACCGCGGCCAACGGCGACTCCCTCACCTACGACTACGACAGCATCAAGCGGCTGGGGCGCCTGGAGACGCCGGCCTATACCAAGGGCTATACCTACCGGACCCGCTCCGGCAGCCAGAGCAGCGCCCAGGTTTCCCAGCTGCGCTATTCCGGGCTGAACCAGGCCCTTAGCTACGGCTACACCTACACCGACAGCGGCAATATCGCCGCCATCTCCCAGAACGGCAACGCCTGCTACGACTACCAGTACGACAACCAGGGGCAGCTCCTGTTCGGGTATGACGAGCAAAACGCCATGAGCTACTCCTACCGATACGACACGGCGGGCAACCTGCTGCAGGCTACCGCACACTCGGTGGTCGGCGACGGGAGAGGCTATACCAACGCCTACGTCTACGGCAACAGCAACTGGCGGGACCTGCTGACCGCCTTCAACGGTCAAAAAATTGCCTACGAGGGCCAGAGCTACAACGCGGCCAACGGCGCGGTGACGGGGACCGTCAAGAGCGGCAACCCAGTGAGCTATTACAACGGAACCCGCTGGGACTTTGCATGGGCCCAGGAGCGGAACCTGGTGAGCGCGGCGGGTGCGGCCGGGGGCCGGGAATACGGCCTGTCCTTCTCCTATGACCAGAACGGCCTGCGGCGGAACAAAACCGTAACCGCCACGGAGGTGGAGGTGCCGGAGCCCACGGAACCACCCACAGAACCGCCGACCAAACCCACGGACCCGCCCACGGAGCCCACGGACCCGCCGGTGAAACCCACAAAGCCAGGCTTCGGAGGAGGCTCCGGCTTCATTCCGGACGAGACCAATCATGCCGGTCACTTGCCGGGAGACGTGGAGATTCCGGAGCCCACCATTCCCTCCGTGGTCGCCTCCCCAAATCCTGGGTACGGAGAGCCGGGTCCCATGGCCGCCAGCGCCGCCCCGGCGGAGGTCCACGAGTACCTGTACGCCAGCGGCCTGCTGCTCCGGGAGACTATCACCACCGGGAGCAAGACCGTGATTTTGGACTTTGCTTACGCGGGGACCTCTCCCTATACCATCACCTGCCGGGAGCCGGGCAAGGCCCCCGCCACCTACTACTACATCCTGAACCTCCAGGGGGACGTCACGGCCCTGGCGGACCGGTACGGCAGGCTGGCGGCGAAGTATGAGTACGACCCCTTCGGCAATCCCCTGTTCATCTGCGACGGCATCGGGAATCCCGTCTCCGACGACCCCGGCCACATCGCGAACCGCAATCCCCTGCGCTTTAAGGGCTACTACTATGACCAGGAGACCGGCTTCTATTACCTCCAGTCCCGCTATTACGACCCCGCCCTCTGCCGCTTTATCAATGCAGATGAGTATGCCTCTACTGGAAATGGTTTTATTGGTTGTAATATGTTCGCCTACTGCCATAACGACCCGACCAATTTCGCGGATTTTGGCGGCAGCAATGAATGGTGGATCATGGCGGCGACCCATGACTGGGGGCTTATACATCGCGCGGTAGTCAATGATATTAAATTTAAAAACGGAGGCTTCGGCATTGATACGGAAGTTACTGTTGATTGGGCGAAAAAGGGCTATGGACGCATGGACGTTTACGATACGGAAACGCGAACCGTTTGGGAGGTAAAATCCTCTGGCACGGGCTCTGCCGCAGCCATGAGACAGGCCCAGAGTTACGTGGGGGCAGAACCGCGTAAGTATTCTGGGAAAGTGAATGGATTAGGAATGATTGGACGTTTCAGCGGTAATATTACCCGTTACTATACCTATAATTCAGTTGAATATGCCTTCGACATAAGCTATGAAACGCCACAAATGGGTGTAATCCTGTATAGCTTTAATCTGAGGAAAAAATATAAGCAACCAGCTTCATCCGTAGCGTACGCGACGATTAAGGCGCAAGTCAGAACAGCCAATGCGCGGACTGCTGTAGCCGTCGCAAGAACAGTTGCTGTTGGAGTTGGTGGCGGTATAGCGCTCGGCGCCTTTGGATGGGGTGGAATAAATGAGCGGCAACTCCGTTAAAAACTAAAAGGAGAAGCATAATGCTGACACATCAGGAACTGGGCCAGTTTTTGGACGAGCATTTTGGAAATCGGCTCCGGCAGCGGGGCTTTGTCCCGCATCCCAGAAGGCCCTGCCAGTGGTATAAGGTCGTGAAAGATGAGGTTCTTCTAGGCTTCATCACAGAGCCGGGAATCGTTTTTAGGGATGATTTTAATGTAAAAACCGCCTACTATCCTCTGTTCAGGGGGGAATACCTGCCTTATTCAAAAAGCAACCAGGAAGAATGGTTAGAATTAGCAACCGATGTCCGAGGGTACTGTCCTCGCAATACCTGGATAGCTGAGGAATGCTGCTTTGATATGGAAAATAAAGTTGAAATGGAGCAGTGCATGCACCAGGGCTGGCTGTGCTCCATTGGTTCTCCACTGCACCCAAAGTATTACCGAACTACGATATATTATTTGGACTGCCTTTTGGAGGAGAAGGTCTTTCCCATTCTAGACCCTATCGTGGATGTGCGGACCTGCGCAGAACAGTACGTGCGGCAAAAGCAGAAACGTTTTGCGGAATGTAGACACCTTCCAGATAACCCAAACCGTATACCAGAATTGATGAACAATATGCGCTATCTATATGAGTGTATCTATTTAGATAACGTAGAGGAATGTAATTGGTACCGGGATGAAAAGATTAGTCCTGCCGCGCAGAAACTGAGCGCTAAAGCATTGTCGCTTTCTTTAGAAAATGATGTGAAAGAATCCTACAAGCAGCGAATTGAAAAAGATGCGGCATATTATTCGCACCTTTTGGAGGGCCTTTCGGAGGAGGGGTATGGTACCTTAAAGCGAGAAATGGAAGAAAAGAGGAACGCCACTTACGAAGCCGTCAAAAAAAAGCTAAAGCTCAAATAGATTTAAGCTGTAGCATTCCCGGCAATGACGCCGTCGGGTAAACCCGGCGGCGTCATCGCTAGAACCTTTTGCATGCTTTAGTCTTTGTCTGTCTTGCTTTGTGCCAGTTTTCTGAAAAATTCCACGAAACGCTCACGTTTTTCTGGAGATAAGGCTCCCGTCTTATCGACCATCTCCAGGGTCCACCCGAACCATTCTCGTTCCGCGTCGTCCCTTGCCCAGCACAGCAGCCTGACCGGCTCAAGCCCCAGCTTCTCCGCGATTCTCTCCACGGTGCTGAGCCTGAGGTTCCCCTCGCCCCGCAGAAACCCGGTTAACGTGGCCCGCGAAATTCCTGTGCGGCGCGCCATCTCTACGTTGCTTAATCCCAGTTCTCTTTGCTTCGTCTTGACAATGATTGCCAAATTGTGACATAATCGCATAAATTCACCTCCCTTCACCTACACAA
This sequence comes from uncultured Eubacteriales bacterium, assembly GCA_958402445.1. GTDB lineage: Bacteria > Bacillota > Clostridia > Oscillospirales > Oscillospiraceae > Faecousia. Next base: position 204 of record CATXTO010000003.1, on the reverse strand, counting down.
TAGCGCAGTGTTAGAAGGCTGTATACCAAAACGTATTTTCCGTAGGGGCGAGCTGCGCTCGCCCGCGGAACGACCAAAGGTCGTTCCCTACAACCGGAATAAAACGATTTTCCAAAGTGGCGAACGATCCTCGTCCATACCCCGTCCCTGTAGGGGCGAGCTGCGCTCGCCCGTGGAACGACCAAAGGTCGTTCCCTACACAAC
>CATXTO010000002.1 GCA_958402445.1 uncultured Eubacteriales bacterium | reverse complement strand
CCGCTTCCTGTAGGGGCGTGCTTTGCACGCCCGCGGAACGACCGCAGGTCGTTCCATACGTTCTTAGAATGAGGGAATTCCCGGCGGGGGACCAAAGGCCACCCATACGGTCCCGTTTCGAGAGGTCTCTGTAGGGGCGGTCAGAGGCTGCTCTATACTGTAACCATAAAAGTAGAGAAAAAAGTGGGCGATTCTCTTCGGCCAAAGCACAAGTAGAACCGGTTTTCCCATATTCTATGGATTGGGTATTTACTTCGCACCGGATTCGTGTATAATTTTTGTGTCTGAAGGCGTAAACGGACGAATTGAAAGAGAGGAAATCGACGGCATGACTGTTACGGTAGTGTGTGATGTCCTGGGGGAAGAAAACAACGGCACCACCATCGCAGCGATGAACTTGATCCGCACGCTGCGGAAAAAGGGCCATACAGTGCGGGTGGTTTGTCCAGATCAAAACCGCGCAGGGCAGCCGGGCTTTTTTGTAGTCCCTACCTACAATTTAGGCCCGCTCAACGGCTATGTGGCGAAAAATGGCGTGAGTTTGGCAAAGCCTGTACGGCGAACACTGGAGCTTGCCTTGGACGGTGCGGACGTGGTTCATGTGCTGATTCCCTTTGCTCTGGGGCATGCGGCGGCCCTAATGGCGCGGGAAAAAGGAATTGCTCTGACGGCGGGCTTTCACTGTCAGGCTGAAAATTTTACCAATCACATATTTCTCATGAATGCGGAGCTGATCAACCGGATGACCTATCGCTTTTTTTACCGCAGGGTGTACCGGTATTGTGACTGTATTCACTATCCCAGCCAATTTATCTGTGATTTATTTGAGAATCAGGTGGGGCAGACTCCTCATTATGTTATCTCCAATGGTGTGAATCGCGCTTTTGCCAAACAGGATGTGCCCAGGCCGGCGGAGTTGGATGGCAAATTTGTCATTCTGTCCACAGGACGGTACTCCAGAGAAAAGGCCCAGGGAGTCCTTCTTGATGCGGTGGCCAAGTCTCGGTACCGGGACCGCATTCTGCTGATTTTAGCGGGGAAAGGGCCGCAGCAGGAGAATCTGACGCGGCATGCCTACCGGGCGGGGATTCGGCCACCGGTGTTTGGTTTTTATAGCCGGGAGGACTTGATCCGCGTCATCAATTTAGCTGATCTATATGTTCACCCGGCGGAAATTGAAATAGAGGCCATCGCTTGCCTGGAGGCCATCGCCTGCGGTAAGGTTCCGATCATCTCGGACAGCCCCCGGAGCGCTACCCGGCACTTTGCCCTGAGTGAGCGCAATCTGTTTCATTGCAACGATTCTTCAGATCTGGCGGAGCGTATCGATTATTGGCTGGACAACCCCCAGGCCCGGGAGGAATGCAGTCAAGCATACTTAGGTTATTCCAGGCAGTTCGACTTCGACCGGTGTATGGATGCCATGGAGCAGATGCTGCAAGATGCGGCGGAGGGAAGGCGCTGTGGCTAAAAAGACCGTCTACTACAAAGATCCGCTTAACGACGATTTTGCCCAGCTCCGAATTCATACCAAGCCGGTGGAAAAGGGATTTCCGTTTGTGCACCGGTCTAAGCTTTGGGGGCTAGGGGCGTTTTTGGTCTATTATCTGATTGCCGTTCCCGTTGTGTGGCTGATCTGTAAGGTCTATTTGGGTCTAAAATTTGAAAATCACAGGGCAGTCCGAGCGGTGGGACGGTCCGGCTACTTCCTTTATGGCAACCATACCCGGTCATTGGACGCGTTCCTTCCAGCCATGGCGGCCTTCCCTAAGCGGGCGTATGTGGTGGCAAATCCTGACTCTGTCTCGATTCCAGGTCTGCGGACGCTGGTGCAGATGATTGGCTGTCTGCCGATTCCCTCAGGTCTGAGCGCAATGCCGGAGTTTCTGGATGCGGTGAATCAGCGGTACCGGCAGGGCGCCTGTATCGGTATTTATCCAGAGGCGCATATTTGGCCCTTTTACACTGGAGTCCGTCCCTTTAAATGTACGTCCTTCCGCTATCCAGTAAAGTGGGACGCGCCTGTAGTGGCAATGGCTACGACCTACCGCAGGCGCCGGGGCCTGTTTCGGTGGATGAAGCGGCCTGGTATGACGGTGACCTTCAGTCAGCCGATGTATCCGGACCAAAGACTCACGCCCAAGGCGGCCCAGGAGGAGCTCCGGCACCAGGTGTATGCGTTTATGCGTAAGGTTACCAGCCGGGAGGGAAATGTGGAGTACATCCGGTATGCCTTTGCGGAGGACCCGGCTTGAGATAAAAACGCCGCCCCAGGTTTGAAGTGACCTCAAAAAGTTAGACAAAGATATTGAATAAGCAGCCAAAAGGGCTTGCTGTCTGTGAATCGCAGGCAGTAAGCCCTTTAGGTTTGCCTTGGCACGCCTGTTGTAGTAGTAGTCCAGGTACTCAATAAGTTCGGCCTTGAACTGTTGCATGGAATTAAATTTCTGCAAATAGAGCAGTTCGCTTTTGAGCAGGCCAAAGAAGTTCTCAATCACGGCATTGTCCAGACAGTTGGCTCATACTCTGTCGGATACCTTTCTTCTTCATCATCGGCTGGTAGTGCTTGTGCTGGTACTGCCAGCCCTGGTCGGAGTGGAGGATCAGGTTTGTGCCGTCAGGGATTTGTGCAAAGGCGCTATCCAACATCCTTGTTACCATGGAAAGCACCGGCCTATCGGAGAGGGCATAACTCACAATGTCTCGGCTGCACAAATCCAAAATCGGAGATAGGTACAGCTTCTGCCCAAACAGGTGGAACTCTGTTACATCCGTCACCCATTTCTGATTTGGCTTCTTCGCCTCAAAGTTCCGCTCCAGCAGATTGGGCGCAATTTTGCCCACTTCACCCTTGTAAGAATGATACTTCTTCATCCGCACCCGGCAGACGAGGCCCAGCTTCTTCATCAGCCGCTGGACAGTCTTGTGGTTGAGGCCAAAGCCTCAGTTGCGCAGGTCTGCGGTGATGCGCCGGTAGCCGTAGCGGCCTTTGTTTTCATGGTAGATGGCCGTAATGGCCGCCTCCGCATCCAGGTACTTGTCCGGCGCCGCCTGCCGCTTGACGTGGTAGTAATAGGTGGCGCGGGGCAGTTGAGCGATATCAAGGAGCAGCTCCAAGGAAAAACTTTGTCTCAGTTTCTGAATCACCTGCGTTTTTTGCGCTGGTGTCGCTCGTCTTCAAAACCAAGGCTTGCAAGTTTTTTAAGTACGCATTCTCCGCTCGCAGCCGCTGCACCTCTGCCAGCAAATCTTCTTCCACTGGCTTCGACAGCTTTGCCGGACGACCTTTGCTGCCCCGCCCACGGCGTTCAACCAGGAATCCCTCCGGCCCCTCTGTTAAGTAGATGCGTTCCCATGCCGCTACGCACTTATCGTCCCCAACCTCAAATTGTCGCGCCGCTTCCTTGTAGCTTAACCCTTCCCGTTGCATCCTTTCTACGACCATCTGCTTAAACTCCGCTGTATATCTCTTGTTTGCCTCTTCTCTTGCCATTGAAATACACCCCATTCGTTATTCAGTATACCATACTGTCTAACAAATGGGGGGGCAGTTCAATTGCGCCGGTGGCGTTTTTTACTCGTAGAAGCGATAGAGCAGGAAAAGGGCGAGGCCCAGGTGCAGCAGCAAAAGCAGGGGAATGCCAAGAAAGAAGGCCCGGTGTCTGGTTTTGTGCCGAAAAGCGTACATGCCGCACAGGCTCCCTAGACTCCCGCCCAGTGCCGCCACCCAGAGCAAGGTCCGTTCCGGAATCCGCCATCGACCTTTGCGGGCTTTTTGCTTGTCCACAAACATAAGTAGAAAGCCTGCTGCATTGATTAGAATCAGGTAAACAAGCAGGGTGGTCTGTCCAGGATCATTCATGTTGGTTTCCTCTCTATTCATTTTGATTTGGGGGTTCTGAGGCATGAAACGGATTGTGATTTGGATGTTGTGTTTGGGCTTTTGCCTGGGCATGTGGGGCTGCGGCAGCCAGGAGAGCGTGGTCTGGGAGACGGTCAGCGACAATCTGGAGTCTCCCGCAGCCAGTGTTGCGCCGCCGTATTCCATGACCTTTGGCGTGCCGGAGGACGCGGAGTTGGTGGAGGCGTTCTCCAGCGAGGGTCAGCAGGTTTACCAGCAGAAGAAGGGGGAGTATGAGATCGTTGCGCAGACGATGACAGCGGAAGGCCTGGACAGCTTGGTACGGGAGCTAACGGGATTTTCCAAGGATGAGCTCGATATCGTGGAGACCACCGCCTTTTCCATGCCGCGGTACGACTTGGTCTGGTGTGCGGCGGACGACGAGGGGCAGCAGGTATCCCGGGCTACCATTCTGGATGATGGCATTTATTACTATGTTTTGTGCGCTACAGCCAAGGAGGATGCGGTATGCCGTACGGAACTGGAAAAGGTATTCCAATCTCTGGGACTGTATCACGACGAGGGATTTTAAATCTCTTTTGTTCATAAAAAATTTACAATTTTTTGATTAAAATTTTACGGAAAGGAAAGTCTTTATTTTCCAAAATTCGAGGGATTATTGGGGTTTTTAAAAAACGATTCAGAAGGTTTCTCCCGGGTTGTCCAGCCCTGGCGGAGAAGCCGTGGTAAAAATCTGTAGTTGACAGGTCCCTTTAGGCATGTTAGCCTAAAGATGAATTGATATTCTGTATAAAATACTGCTCACGCAGAGTGGGAAGGGAAGCACATGGACCTGTCATTGTCTTACTTTTGGAATCAAATGACCCAGAATCCCGTTTTATTCGTCGCGGTTCTTTTGACCATGGGCGTCATCTTTGTCAACGGCTGGACGGACGCGCCCAACGCAATTGCCACCTGCGTGACCACACGGTGCATGCGGGCGGGAAGCGCAATTTTAATGGCGGCTGTCTTTAATTTCCTAGGTGTTTTTTTAATGACCATGCTCAACGCCACGGTGGCGGTCACCATCACCAACATGGTGGATTTCGGCACCAACAGTCACGAGGCTGTGGTGGCGCTCTGTGCGGCGCTGTTTGCTATCGTTGTTTGGTCTGTATTGGCCTGGAGCTTTGGAATCCCCACCAGTGAGAGCCATGCGCTGATTGCGGGGCTGTCTGGCGCGGCGATTGCGATCCATGGGGGCCTGTCCGGCATCAACGGCTCCGAATGGGTCAAGGTTTTGTACGGCCTGGTTCTCTCCACTATTTTGGGCTTTGGAATGGGCTGGCTGTGTTGCAAGCTGACGACTGTAACCTGCGGTGCCATGGACCGCAGAAAGACGGCGGGCTTTTTCCGAGGCGCTCAGATCTTCGGGGCCGCCTCCATGAGCTTCATGCATGGCGCCCAGGATGGGCAAAAGTTTATGGGCGTTCTTCTGCTATGCATGCTGCTGAGCAACGGACAGGCAGGGGAGGCTTCCCTGGCGATTGAGATGCCCCTATGGATTATGCTGCTCTGCTCACTGGTCATGGGCCTGGGTACCTCTGTGGGAGGGAAGAAGATCATCAAATCCGTTGGGATGGATATGGTGAAGCTGGAAAAGTATCAGGGCTTTTCTGCGGATCTGGCGGCTTCCGGCTGCCTGTTAATCAGTTCCCTGTTGGGCATTCCCGTTTCCACCACCCACACCAAGACCGCTGCCATTATGGGCGTGGGCTCGGTGAAACGACTGTCTGCCATCAACTTTGGCGTGGTGAAGGATATGGTGCTGACCTGGGTGCTGACCTTCCCAGGCTGCGGACTAATTGGATTTTTTATGGCGAAGCTGTTTATGTTGATTTTCTAAGAACGAAATAAGAGAGGACAAGGCATATGTCTAAAAAAGCAGACCGTTTTTATTTTGAGAATTTCATCGCCTGTGCCGATTGCGCCTGCGGCGCCGCGTCTTACCTGGAAGCGTGCCTGAGCCGCTTCGATCCGGAGGAGCTTCCGGAAAAGCTCACGGGCATTCACGAGGTGGAGCATCAGGGGGACATGAAGAAACACGAGATGTCTGAAGCGTTGGCCAAGGCATTCGTCACGCCTCTGGAGCGGGAAGACATCGCGTTGCTGAGTCAGAACATAGACGAGGTAACAGACTACATTGAGGATGTACTGCAGCGGGTTTATATCAACAATGTGCGTGTCATTCGGCCCGATGCAGTGGAGTTCGCCCATAAAATTGTGGTCTGCTGCGAGATGATGAAGCAGATGCTGGAGTCCTTTGAGAGCTTCAGGCGGGACACGAATCTAAAAAAACTGATTATCGACCTGAACCATCTGGAGGAGGACTGCGACGTTCTGTTTTTGAACGCAATGCGGAAGCTACATACAGAGTGCAAAGACCCCATCGAGGTGATTGCTTGGCGAGAGGTTTATACCTATATGGAGCGCTGCGCAGATGCCTGCGAGCATGTGGCGGATGCGGTGGAAATGGTTGTAATGAAGAATACATGACGGCGACGATGTCAAAACGCAGGAACAGCCCGGTACAACCCGGGCTGCTCCTGCGTTCTCCGGTGGAAAACGATCAGGTGGACATGCAGCCGAATTTTACATTGCGCCGCACCTTTCAAGTCAAATCTCATCATACCACATAGCCGTGGCGGATTCCAGCATATTTTTGAAAAATACTAAAAGGCGAAGAGGAGAAATGGCCGGACCTTCTTGGCAAATTCGCCTGATCGCCGCACCCGCGCGGACACCGCCGGTTCCTGGTATGCAAGCGGCCGGAAAAGAGGCAGGCCATCCTCAGCCTTAATTTATAAACAAGAGTGAGGTTGCATTTTCCCTACCCGTATGCTAAAATTTCCGTGTCCAAGACAACGAAGCGAGGAGGGGCGACGTATATGCTTGATCCTGTCGTTCAGGTTGCGTAAGCAGGGCTGCCGCAACTGATTTTTAATTCAATACGTGTTGTAGGTAGCTTTGCCTTCCTGTAGTAAATGGTGATAGGAGAGCAAAATGAGCTATAAGAAAGCAACACATGTTCTGCCCAGGGATTTGCTGGAAAAAATTCAGGAATATGTGGACGGAGAGTTCCTATACATTCCCAGAGTCACCGGAAACAAAAAGGATTGGGGCGCTTCCACCTCTACACGCCGGGAATTGCGGGAAAGAAACGACCTTATTTTTAAGGAGTATCTAGCCGGCAAATGCATGCAGGCCTTGGCCGAGAAATACTTCCTGTCCATAAAAAGTATCCAGCGAATTGTTGGGCAGTTAAAAAAGGAACAAATAGTTAAAATGGGCTGATGCGGATGCAAAACCGCATCAGCCCATTTCTCATTTTTGGTTGGATAAAAAGTATGAGGTTGGTCCAAAAGAATTGCAATGCTACAATTTACTTGCAGCCTTGTTGGACGGACAAACCGATATGGGGCGGAGTAGGAGAAACCAGAAGTGAGAAAGATCATATGGAACCTGCAGTGCTCCGCTCTGCCGGCTGCGCGGAAATACTGTAAAAAGTGCGGCGCAAAAACGACATTTCTTTGTTCAGAACAATTTCGAGTCAACGCGCAGGGAAAATCTTTGGATGTCTGGTTGATCTATCGATGCTCCTGTTGTGATACCACTTGGAATGCAACGGTATATACGCGTGTTGCCCCGCAATCCTTGTCTCCCCCGCTATTGGAAGCCTTTCACAGCAATGACCAAAAGCTTGCTGCACGATACGCCATGGACGTCGAATTTTTGCGCAGAAATGGAGCAGAGATTTCGCTGCCCGACTGGTCTGTCGTGGGAGAGGAGTTCTCCCCGGAGGAGGCGGTGGAGCTGAGAATTCAAAGCGAGTTTTCGCTCCCGATTCGGGTTTCCGCGGTTGTGAGAAGCAAGCTCAAATTGTCGGCTCAGGGTTTTTCCAGCTTGCTTGCCGCGGGGAAGATTAAAAGCGTACCGGAGCAGGACTTACGAAAATGTAAAGTAAATTATGGTATTATTCTTCTTTTTCAGTAGATACTGCCCGCAAGGAAGCTGGGAAAAATGGAGGAGAACCACTGCTGCGACTGTCACAAAGAGGGTGATTTCTCTATCCTGGATGTATTGGTCCGGCAGTACCGAATTCAGGGCTCTAGCCTTGCATTTTTTGGTTCCATGTGTTATTCTTACAAAAATATAACGAAAAGGAATCGGTATTCATGAAGCTGATCGCGACAAAGGATGCGGTGGGACAGGTGCTGTGCCATGATATGACGCAGATTATCCCTGGCGTGACGAAGGACGCCCGTTTCCGCAAGGGACATGTGGTCACAGAAGAAGACATTGCGGTTTTGCTGTCCATGGGGAAAGAGAATCTGTATGTTTGGGAAAAATGCCCGGGGCTGCTCCACGAGGATGAGGCTGCGGAGCGCCTGCTGCGGCTGTGCCGGAGCGACTACATGCGGGCCACAGAGCCCAAAGAAGGAAAAATTGAGCTCTTTACGGACATAGACGGCCTGTTTCAGGTGGATACGGACCGGCTGTTTGCAGTCAACGATCTGGAGGAAGTAATGATCGCCACCCGGCACGGCAATACACCGGTGCAGGTGGGGGATAAGCTGGCGGGGATGCGCGTGATTCCTCTGGTGATTGCGGAGCAGCGCCTATTGGATGCGGAAGCCGCCGCGGGTACTGAGCCGCTGCTGCGTCTTGTGCCCTGGAAGCGGAAGACGGCAGCCGTGGTCACCACGGGCGGCGAGGTGGCCAAGGGCAGAATTCAGGATTGTTTCACGCCGGTGCTGGTGGATAAGCTGCAAGCCTACGGTGTGGAGATGGTATTTCACCGAATTGTAGGCGATTGCGTGGAGGAAATCTGTGAAGCGATCCACATGGCGCGGGCCTCCGGGGCGCAGCTTCTTTTTTGTACAGGCGGCATGAGCGTGGACCCGGACGACCGGACCCCTGGCGCCATTGCCCGCAGCGGCGCGCAAATCGTGCGGTATGGGGCTCCGGTACTGCCCGGGGCCATGCTGCTGTTAGGTTACTTTCCGGACGGAACGCCCATCCTGGGACTGCCCGGCTGCGTCATGTATGCCAAAACGACCGTGTTGGATTTAATTTTGCCCCGGGTAATTGCAGATGTAACGCTGACTTGGCAGGATTTTACCGCCTTGGGCCATGGGGGACTTTGCCTGGGCTGCCGGGAATGCCGCTGGCCGGCCTGTTCCTTTGGAATGTAAGAAGTGCATGCCTTTTCTGCACAGTTAAAAATGTGGAGGCTAAATCGTTTTGAGTTGCTTGATGCTGAAGGAGCCACAACAGAATGGAGGCTTTCAATGAAAAAATTTTTTGCCGTATTGCTATGCCTTACCCTGTTGGCGGCGTTTGTCGGATGTGCCGGGGTGCCGGTAACTGTTCAGACCGGGCGGGCCGATGGGACGGAAGCACAGGTGGAACTGGTCATTTTCGCGGCAGCGTCTTTGACTGAAACGCTGACGAAAATTGCAGAGCTCTATCGGACGGCGGCGCCTCAGGTAAAGCTGATTTTTACTTTCGACTCTTCCGGCACGCTGGAAACACAAATCCAGGAGGGGGCGAACTGCGACCTGTTTCTTTCAGCGGCGCAGACGCAAATGGACGCCTTGGACAAGTCTCAAAAGGGAGAAAAGAATCCAGATGGACTGGATTTCATTGACACGGCAACGAGGATAGACCTTTTGGAAAACCAGGTGGTCTTGGTTGTGCCAGAGGGGAATCCTGCTGGAATCTCGTCATTTGCGGATTTGACCTCAGAGAAGCTCCGTTTACTGGCGATTGGAAACTCAGACGTACCCGTGGGGCAGTATACCCTGGAGATTTTCACCGCGCTGGGCACCAGCCCACAGGCACTGGAGGCGGAAGGGAAGTTGACCTATGGCAGCAATGTAAAGGAGGTCGCGACGCAAGTGGCGGAGGCTGCGGTGGACGCCGGCATCGTTTATGCCACGGACGCTTTTTCCGCGGGATTGACTGTCGTGGATGCCGCCACGGCAGAAATGTGCGGACGGGTCGTTTATCCAGCTGCGGTTCTAAACGGATGCCGGTATCCTGAGGCGGCTCAGTCATTTCTAGACTATCTGCAAAGTGACGAGGCCATGGCGGTCTTTGAATCGGTGGGATTTCGGCCTGTGAAATAGCGATTGGCCTGGAAGGGGGACTCCATTTTGGATTGGTTTCCGCTGCTCAACTCCCTGCGCATTGCTGGGATTTCCACGATACTGACCTTCTTCCTGGGCCTTCTAGCGGCCTACTATATCGCAAAGCTGCCCCGGGGGCTCAAGGGGATCCTGGACGTTCTTTTGACGCTGCCTCTGGTACTCCCGCCGACGGTCGTGGGGTACCTGCTTTTGCGGCTGCTGGGACCCAAACGGCCCGTGGGCGTATGGCTTTTAGAGACGTTTGGTCTACGTATGACCATGACCTGGTGGTCCGCGATTTTAGCCACCACCGTGGTGGCGTTTCCGCTTTTCTATCGGACCGCGCGAGGCGCCTTTGAATCCTTTGATGAAACTCTGGCCTGGGCGGGAAAAACCCTGGGCCTGTCGAATACTTACATCTTCTGGCGGATTCGCCTGCCGTGCTGCAGGCAGGGCATTCTGGCTGGAACGGTGCTGGCTTTTGCCCGGGCGCTGGGGGAGTATGGAGCCACAGCTATGCTTGCCGGTTATACGCCGGGCCGCACCGCCACCATTTCCACCACGGTCTTTCAGCTCTGGCGCACCAACGACGATAAGGGGGCCCTGCGATGGGTGCTGATCAACTTGGCGATCTCCTTTGCGGTTTTGATGGCGGTCAATCTGCTGGAACGTCGGGAACGGAAGGACAGAGGACGGTATGCTACGGGTTGAGCTTCAAAAAAGACTGGGGCAATTTCAGCTAGAGACCGCGTTTCAAGCGGACTCTGGAGAAGTGCTTGCGCTGCTGGGAGCCTCGGGTAGCGGAAAAAGCGTTACCCTGCAGTGTATCGCGGGAATTCAGCGTCCGGATGCCGGTTACATCGCGTTGAATGGGCGCGTTCTGTACGATAGCCGTCGCCATATCCATTTATCTCCCCAGCAGCGGCAGGTGGGATACTTATTTCAACAATATGCCCTATTTCCCCATATGACGGTGGAGCAGAACATTGCGTGCGCTCTCACGGCGGCCGGAAAACAAGACCTAAGCGGGGTGGCAAAACTGATTTGCAGAATGCAATTAGAGGGCTTGGAAAAAAAACGCCCCAGGCAGCTTTCCGGCGGCCAGCAGCAGCGGGTGGCATTGGCCCGCGCTCTGGCGGGAACGCCCGAGCTGCTGCTGCTGGACGAGCCGTTTGCTGCGCTGGACAGTTATCTCAGGTGGCAGGTGGAGCTGGAGCTGGCTGATACGCTCCGTGCATTTCCTGGACCCGCTGTTTTTGTCTCTCACAATCGAGAAGAGGTATATCGGCTGTGTGACAGCGTATGTGTTCTGGAGGGGGGAAAAAGCCAGGAAAAACAGAGTGTGCAGCATCTTTTGGATGCGCCAGGAACCTATGCTGCGGCTTTGCTGTCCGGCTGTAAGAATTTTTCCCGGACGGAACTTCTGCCATCGGGGTGGGTACGGGCTCTGGACTGGGGAGTGGATTTACAGGTCGCAGGGACGCTTGGGAAGGCCAAGTGGCTGGGCGTCCGAGCCCATAATCTGCGTCCCAGCCTGGAACCGTTAGCATTTAATTGTATGGCCTGTACTGTGGACCGAGTGATTGAGAATATTTTTTCTACCGTAGTCCTGTGCAACACACCTGGCGGCTGCCAGGGCCGCTCCCAGCTCCGGCTGGAGCTGGGAAGGGAACAGTGGAGGAGCTTGGGGGAGACAAAGCGGCTGTATGTACAAATTTTGCCTCAGGATTTGCTGCTGCTACGGGATTGAGGCGATTCGCTAGGCAAAAATGAGGTGAGCAATTGCAAGACCGATTTGGCAGAGAGATACAATATCTTCGCGTGTCCGTCACAGACCGCTGTAATTACCGCTGCGTATACTGTATGCCGCCGGAGGGTGTCGAAAAGAGAGAACATGCGCAGATTTTGACCCTGGAGGAAATCGTGGAGATTGTTCGTGCGGCGGTAAAGCTGGGGATTCGGAAGGTGCGCCTCACCGGGGGAGAACCCCTAGTGCGCCGGGGGCTTCCCTGGCTTTGCGCCGCTCTGGCGGAGCTGCCCGGGGTGGAGGACCTGGCCATGACCACCAATGGGGCGCTTTTGGCGCCGGTGGCCAAAGAACTGCGGGAAGCGGGATTGCGGCGGGTCAACATCAGCTTAGACACGCTGGACCCTCAAAAATTTGCCCGCATAACCCGGGGCGGAAGGCTGGAGGATGTGCTAGCTGGTATCAAGGCAGCCGAGGACTGCGGACTAACCCCGATTAAGCTCAACACGGTATTGCTGCGGGGGATCAACGACGGGGAAATACCCGCATTGGTGGAGTTGACACGCCGCTGGCCTGTGGAGGTTCGGCTGATTGAGTGGATGCCAGTGGGCGGCGCGGGGCTTAAGTCCTCTGTCTACGCGCCGGACAAGCTGGTACTGGAGCAGGTGCCGGAGCTGGAATCCCTGAACCGGCAGGAGGGCGTAGCTCGCCTGTACCGCTTGCCTGGAGCCTTGGGGACTGTGGGCCTGATTTCCGCTCGGAGTAACCATTTTTGCAGTACCTGTGACCGCCTCCGCTTGACGGCGGATGGAAAACTGAAGCCATGCCTGCACAATCTGCGGGAGATCCAGGTTCGCGGGCTCACCGGTCAGGCGCTGGAGCGCGCTATTTTGCAGGCGGTGCGGGAGAAGCCGGCACGGCATCCAGATTTGTCCCAGGGGTCTGCTGAGTGCCTGCGGAATATGAATGAGATCGGCGGTTAGGGAAGGAGCAGTATGGGGAAGGTAATTGCGGTTTGCATCAGCGCAGTGCGTGGGATTCAAAAAACGCCCATTTCGGAGGGGATGCTTCAGGTAGATTGGGGCATTACAGGGGATGCCCATGGCGGTACCTGGCATCGTCAGGTGAGTCTGCTGGGCGTGGAGAGCGTAGCAAAGGTTCAAGGGGCCGTAGCCTTTCCACTGACTCCAGGCGCGTTTGCGGAAAATATTTTGACGGAGGGTATCTGTCTGTATGAGCTTCCTGTGGGGACGCGGCTGCGCCTGGGTGAAGCGCTGGTGGAGGTGACTCAAATTGGGAAAGCCTGTCACCACGACTGCGCCATCCGGAAGGCGGCAGGAGACTGCGTGATGCCCCGGGAGGGAATTTTTGTAAAGGTGCTGGAATCGGGACGCGTCCGTCAAGGCGATACCGTCTCTGTAATGGAGGTTTTGTGATGCCTAAGGCGGAATAATTTCGACTTTTGCGGAAGCAAAAGGAATGTCTTTTCATGAGAAACCTACTTTTTTGTGGGGTTTCTTGTTTTTCAGTCATGCAAGCAATACGCGATTTTGATAATAAAATCTGATTAGAAGTTTCGAAATTTGGGAGAATCCTAAATTTTAGAACCTTTTGATAGGGATGGAATTATTGGCGCCGAAAAAACCCAGGAATACGACACACCTTGCCAATTTAGACGAACAGGCCCAGGAACGATAGGACAAGATCATTGAGCAGATGAAGGCCGCTGAGGGCGTGAATGAGGAATGAAAGCGTACCCAGTATTATACTCAATCCTGTAGATGAACAGCATGCGCAACGGGACGAGGAGATGGTTTTGTCCGAGATGATTATTCATAGTTTGTGGTAGAATAGTACAAAAATGGCATGGACAAAATATTAAAGCAGGGGTAAAATTGAAATGATAATTCGGCAGGGGACAATAGAAGAAATGCTAAATTTGTGGTATATGGAAAACACATCGGAGTTTTTTGCAAAACAAATAACGGATGGCAAGGCAGAATTCTGGACAATTGAATCAAACAGTTCCCTGATTGGAGAGCTATACTTTTTTAGCGAATTAGAGGACAGGGAACTTGCAAACGGCAAAGATACAGCGTATTTAGCCGCATTTAGAATAGCAAAAGAGTTTAGAGGCAAAGGATTTGGAACACAACTAATGAAAAAAGTATTTGAGAGGTTAATAAGGATAGGTTACACGTATGCAACAATTGGTGTTGAGCCGGAAGTAGAAGCAAATGTCCGGCTGTATCGCAGATTGGGTTTTAATGAAGAAGTAAAAACCATGCATAAAGATTATTGTGATGTAGATAATCAATTTCAGCCAGTGCCATGCAGTACATACTTACTATTGAAGAAAAGACTTTAATGAGAAATAACATTCAGTCTGCCGATCTGCCACATTCCTTTGATTATTGTTATCAGGTTCTTCCTGTTATTCATCTATCATCACCTTTCTGATTCATTTGTGCTGCAATTCTGAGATAGGGCACTACCAACGCATCGAGAAAGATTCGATACCGGCCGAAAGTTCTAAAGTTATGTTTTTGGAAAAAGGCCAGGAGGAACTGGATAGCGGCCAGCGATACCAGAAATGCCACCAGCATTTCCGTGAGCAATACCGCGCCTTCCGTGGCGGAAAGCGGCTGCCCGAAATCCACCAGCTTAACCGCACTGGCCCAGAACATGACCGGAACAGCCAGCAGGAACGTAGACTCCGCAGCCGCAGCCCGCGATACCCCAATCATGAACGCCCCGATAATCGTCGCGCCGGATCGGGAGGTTCCCGGAAACACAGCGGCAATGAGCTGGAACAATCCAATTTATTGAGCTGCCTGATAGGTCAGCTCTGCCGTAGTTTTCATAATCGGCGCTCTGCCTTCGTTCCGCTTTTCTACTGCAAGGAACAGGATACCGAACAGGGCCAGCATGACAATCACCACCTGATAATTGAAAAACAGGGTGTTCAGCTCGTCGCTCCATAGGATATCCACGATTCCGGCAGGCACGCAGGCCAGCAGTATTTTGGGCCAGAGGGCCAGCACTTCTTTTTTAGATAGGGCTTCCCCTGAAAAGAAACCGGGCAGAGCTTATTCCAAAATAGCAGGAGCACCGCCAGAATAGCACCGAGCTGAATCACCACAAAGAGCATTTCCGTAAATTGTGGCATAGGTTCAGCGTCACAAACTCGTCCAGCAATATCATGTGGCCGGTGCTGCTGATCGGCAGCCATTCTGGGACTCTCTGCACTATTCCAAAAAGTGCGGCCTTCAAGATTTCCATGATTCCATTTATCCGTCCTTTTACATACCTTCTTTATCTTTAAATATGGCGGAGGGGGAAGCCCCTCCGCATATTCCGCTTATCGGTTTTTTAGCTTTTTTACTGCCTTTATTGCTTCCACCTGAATGATGGAGAGCAGGGCCAGGCTGACCACTACCAGCCATTGCGTGCCGGAAAGCAGCGTGAGCCGGAAGGCGCTTTGCAGGGCCGGAACAAACAGGATACAGAGCATAAGCAAGAGCGATACCGCGAAGGAAAGGAACAGCCACGGGTTTACGCCCTCGGCCCGTATCCAGATCGGCTCCGTATTGGAGCGCTGGTTAAAGGCGCGGAGCATTTGTGAGAAAGCAAGCGTACAGAAAGCCATGGTCTGGCCCACAGTATGGCTTCCCATACTCACACCGATCCAGTATGCTATGATTGTCATAGCGGCCACGAAGATACCCTGTGTCACCACCCGACGCACCAAGTCTTTTTCAAACAGGGTGCCTGATTTGACAGGCTTATGTTTCATGATATTTTTGCTGGCCGGGTCAACGCCCAGCGCCAGCGCGGGCAGCGTTGCCGTGGCAAGGTTTACCCACAGGATATGAACGGCCAAAAGCGGCGCGTCCCAGTTGAAAATAGTCGCCACGAACAGGGTCACGATTTCCGCGATATTGCCCACAAGAAGGAATTGAATCACCTTCTGAATGTTGCGGTATACCCGGCGGCCCTCCTTGATCGCATAGGCGATGGTGGTAAAACTGTCGTCCAGAAGAATCATGTCGGAGGCATCCTTGGCAACATCCGTGCCGGTGACACCCATAGCCACACCAATATCCGCCGCTTTCAGGGCCGGGGAATCGTTTACACCGTCGCCGGTCATGGCGGCCACCTCGCCGGTGCGTTTTAAGCTCTGGATAATGCGCAGCTTGTCGGCAGGCGATACGCGGGCAAAGACCGTGGCCGTTTTGACCGCCTCGTCAAGCTCCTCGTCTGTCATGGAATCCAACTTGTCGCCGGAAATTACTGTATTGCCCTGCCGGTAGATACCAAGCTCCTTTGCAATGGCCAAAGCTGTTACCTTGTGGTCGCCTGTAATCATGACTGTGCGGATACCCGCTGCCAGACAGGTCTGCACCGATTCTGCCACTTCTTTTCGGGGCGGGTCGATCATGCCGACTGCTCCAAGGAAAGTCATATCAAACTCCACGTTGCCCTCGTCTTCCATAGGGAGAGTGAAGAGGTTTTTCCTGGCAAAGCCCAGCACACGCAGGGCATTTTCCGACATATTGAGGCAGAGCTCTGCAATGTTGCTTTTGTCCGCCTCGGTAATAGGCCGGACACCCTGAGCGGTTAAAATATGCGTACACAGGGGAAGCATTTCTTCCACCGCGCCCTTGGTATAAGCCGTCCATTTTCCATCAATCCGGTGAACCGTCGTCATACGCTTCCGGTCGGAATCGAAGGGCTGTTCAAAAATACGCGGATACTCTGATTCCAGCGATTCGTGATTGATCCCAAAGGCCTGCGCCATGTAGATCAACGCGCCCTCGGTAGGGTCGCCGATAATCTCGCCTTTCCGATCAGGATCAAGGCTTGCGTCGTTACAAAGGGCAGCCGCATAGACCAGCTCCTGATAGACCGTCGGGTGCTGTTCGGCGGCGGCACCCACGGGCGTTGTCCAGCCGGACTCAAAATCCCCGTTAATTGCGATTTGAGTCACAGTCATCTTATTCAAGGTCAGTGTACCCGTCTTGTCAGAGCAGATAACCGTGGCGCTTCCCAGCGTTTCCACGGCGGGCAGCTTGCGGATCAGGGCGTTTTTCTTTGCCATCCTCTGTACGCCCAGCGCCATCACAATGGTTGCTGTGGCGGGCAGGCCCTCCGGAATAATGGAGATTGCCAGCGAGATTGCCACTAGGAATTGTGGAATCAGCGGGCGCTGATACAGCGCGCCGATCGTAAAAATCAGGACGCATACGATCAGGCCCACGACGGTCAGCGTCTTGCCGACCGCGTTCAGCTTCCGTTTGAGCGGGGTGTCCAATTCATCCTGATTGTCAAGCATGCCGGCAATGTTACCCACCTCAGTATTCATACCGGTGGCAACTACCACGCCCGTGGCGCGGCCATAGATAACGATTGCGGAAGTATAAACCATATTGCTGCGGTCACCCAGCACGCAATCCTCCGGCAGCAGTTCGTCTGCATCCTTCTCCGAGGGTACGGATTCGCCGGTGAGGGAGGCTTCCTGTACTTTCAGGTTTACGGAATCAATCAGGCGCATATCGGCGGGAACCATGTCACCGTCCCCAAGAAGCACCACGTCGCCCACCACCAGCTCGCTGGCCGGGACGATACTTTCTTCCCCCTGCCTCAGAACGCGCGCCGTAGGGGCACTCATGTTGCGCAGGGCTTCCAGTGAGGACTGCGCTTTTTTCTCCTGCACAATTCCGATTACCGCATTGATTACCACGATTGTAAAAATAACTGCCGCTTCCGTCCATTCCTGCAATACGGCGGAAAATACTGCCGCGCTGATCAGAATGAGAACCATAGGATCAACAATCTGCGCTTTCAGCATTTGAAGAATGGTTTTCGGCGGTTTCGAGCGCAGTTCATTGCGCCCATTTTTTCTTAGCCTTTCGGCTGCCTCGGTATCGCTTAATCCTTTTTCAGAGGTATGTATTGCTTCATATACCTCGTCAAGTTTCTGCGCGTGCCAAGGCACCTGTCTGTGATTATCCATATAGGATAAACCACTCCTTTCTTTGATTAAAATTTTTATATTCTGACCGCCAATAGGCGGAGGCCAGCGAAAAAAGAAATACAAAAAGGCATAGCCTGCAACCCTCTTAAAAAAGGGCGCAGGTTATGCCTGTATATGAAAAACGATTCAGTTTAAAAACATTGTGTGAGTTACATCGGTCAGCGTCGCTACTGTCGGCGTCGTCCATAATTTCCAGTTTGATTCCTTTCCTCAAAGATAGTTGTGCATTATTATATGGGATGTTCCCCGTGGTGTCAACAGGGTAATTCCAAAATTAACGAATTATTTATATTCCCATTTTCCTGTTACTCCTGACCTCGGTCTTGAATCTCTTTATATTTTCGACCTTACCGATTACTACCATAATGTCCCCCAGGCTAAATCGATAGGCGGGCGACACCTCAATGTCCGTGCTATAAATGGTGCTTTTATTTTGTTTCTGCATCTAAATCTGATTATGCCTGTATTGCGGATATGCTTTTTATGACCTTATCATAATCGATAAATGCATACGGAAGGTCATTTGTTATTCTCTCTTTGTGCCAGTTAAGATAAAAGTCCCTCTCATGTGCAAGTTTATTGGGCCAGAAGTTTTGGGCAAAAATATACTCATCTGCCATTTGATATTTTATGAAAAGGTCGATTTTCCTAATCCAATATTCACTCACCCGGTTTGTTTGCAGATACCCTTTCAGATAAGAAATCAAATAAGACTCCGCAAATTCTGTTCGCTCTTTTTCACTTTTATACGTCAGTGGCCCCACACCTTTTTGCACCATAAAAAATATGGCGCTGGCCATGTCGGCAGTGTACCAGTTAAACTGGCAGGCTTCAAAATCGAATAGCTTGATTTTACCGTTATCCACAAAGAAATTGTCAGTGTGGATATCCCAATGGATGATACCATAATTATCTCTGTCTATAGGAAGGGAAGTTATTTCATCATAATATTTTTTTTGGCAAAGCCGGACACTTTCATCTAAAATTAAATTTTCATAGCGCCAAGCATTTACGATGCCGGTCCATTCAAACTCGGGCCTTCTGATATTTCCACCATAGTCTATCGTGAGCCTATGCATTTTCCCCATAAGCGCACCGAGATTAAAAAATAACTCCTCATTAAACTCATTGGGATCATTTATATCAACAAGTTTACCCGGTGCTTTTTCAAGTAAGCATATGATATACGCTTTTTCGTCGTCACTTATAACTTCATAAAATGCGTTATGATTGCTTTTATGAGGGCGCACGATGCCCGATAAATTATCGGATAGATATGCCATCCATTTTAATTCAAATTCAATATGTTTTTCTTTTTCAGCGCTATAAGTAGATACTCGCAGTATATATGCAGTTTGTCCTTTTTTCACTTCGAAGATTTGATTACCTGAATTGCCCATTGTGATTTCATGGATCAGTTCAACATTATAAAGCAATTTCGCTTGTTCCGATATCAATCCAATACCTGTATTATTCAATCAATAGCACCTTCTCAAATGTAAGCCATCCGCACTTTTGGCGGTAAACAATTTTAACGATTTGGCCTATATACTCCACTTTATATTATATCAAAGAAAATCCCATAATTCTACTGAATGCCGGAGTGGAGTTATGGGACTTGCCATTATAAACTTGTATGTTTAATGTGAAAGCAAGACCGCCAACTTAAAATTGACAGTCTTGCAATGGTTGGAGTGTGATTATGGATTCCAAAATCGCGAGTTCTTTTTCATCCATGGAATTGAGCAGGACATCTATATGTTTCCGGCTGGTACTTGCGCTGATTAGCTTGTCCGGGAAAAGAATTGATCTACGGAAATATCCAACAGGGTGACGAGCTGATAAAAGGTGTGGAGGCTGGGATGCTGGCCCCGGTTTTCAATATACATGATGGAGCGCGGGGTGCGATCCACAAGCTGGGCCAGATACTCCTGCGTCCAGCCCTTGGCCTCTCTCTTGCGCTTGATCTCCCGGCCCAGGGCATGAAAGTCAAGCCGTTTGTCAAATTGGTACATTTTCATATCACCCTATATTACTGTATGTTTCGGGTGAGGTCATGAAAACGAAATATAATTTTGTGTTTGGTAGTATTTAATTTCTTCTGCACCTTCTTGCAATCAAAATACAAAAAACCTATAATAAAAACCCTCCATTATAACACCAGACATTTCAGACGAGGTATACTACAGAAGATTGGGGGTGGTTTGCTGTGAACACATATAAAACTTCGCAGGTCGCCGCTGTGATTGGAATACACCCAAATACAGTGCGCTTGTATGAAGAATGGGGCATTATTCCAAGACCGGAGCGGAAACCAAATGGCTATCGCATCTTTACAGATTTTCACATTGAGCAAATCCGGCTTGCCCGTACTGCCTTTCAAATTGAAATTTTGCAAAGTGGCCTGCGAAAGAAAATATTTCAGATGGTCAGGCTGTCGGCGGCGAGAAAGTTTGACCAAGCCCTTGCCCTTACGGAAGCATATTTAAGCGGGCTGCGCCAGGCGCGTGACAATGCGGACGATGCGATCCGCATTGTGAAACAAATCATATCCGGCGAAACCCAAGTGAACAGCGCTTCCATGAAACGAAAGGAAGTAGCCGAGTATTTAGGTATTTCGACGGATACCCTGCGGAATTGGGAGATAAACGGCTTGCTGACGGTCAAGCGAAAAGAAAACGGCTATCGTATCTATACCGACGACGACATCAAACGTCTGAAAATTATTCGCTCCCTGCGCTGTGCCAATTACTCGCTGGAGGCCATTTTACGGATGCTCCAGCAACTATCCCAAAATCCCAACGTGGATATTAAGACTGTGCTCAACACGCCAAGACCGTCCGACGATATTATTTCTGCTTGTGACCAGTTAATCCTCTCCCTGTCTACGGCGGAAAAAAACGCCATGATTTTGATGGAAATGTTGCAGAAAATGAAAAAACAATATTCGTAAACCCTCCATCTTACCACCAATGTTTTCGTTGGTGGTATTCTTTTATCATCATAAAAAGGAGGGTATGCGTATGCAGGAAGCACTCAAAGTCGAGCGGTTGTCGAAGTCATACGGCAATCAGCTTGCGTTGGACAGCCTAACCCTATGCGTCCGGCAAAATACGGTTTTTGGTTTGCTGGGGGCAAACGGCGCGGGGAAAAGTACGACCATCGAATGTATTTTAGGGACGAGAAAGGCCGACAGCGGTTCCATTTCCGTCCTTGGCCTCGACCCCCAAAAAGACCGGTGCAATCTGTTCCAGGAGGTGGGCGTTCAATTTCAAGAGGGAGATTATCAACCGGAAATCAAAGTTTCGGAACTGTGCGAGGAAACGGCTTGCCTCTACAAAAACCCTGCTGACTGGAAATCACTGTGTGATCAGTTTGGCATTGGGGACAAGGTGAGCCGCACGGTTAAGAGCCTATCCGGCGGGGAGCGCCAGCGGCTGTTTATCGTTCTCGCGTTGATCCCCGATCCCCAGCTTGTTTTTCTTGACGAGCTGACAACCGGGCTTGACGCAAAAGCGCGGCGGGATGTCTGGAAAATACTTGAGGGGCTGAAAAGCAAAGGGCTGACCATCTTCCTGACTTCGCACTTCATGGACGAGGTTGAGGCCCTGTGCGATGAAATCTGTATTCTCAAAAAAGGCAGGGCCGTTTTTTATGGGACGGTAGCCCAGGCAAAAGAACAATGCGGCTGCGAGAAATTTGAGGATGCCTATCTGGCGCTTTCCGGCGAGGAGGGAATGGACGAATGAGAACCTTTGGAACGCTTTTGAAAAATGAATTGAAGCTCAACATTCGAAATATGAACATGGTGATTTTCGCTATCGTCATACCGCTGGTGGTCTTGGTCATCCTCGGTTTTCTCTATGGCACGAAACCCGCCGCCGCTGGCGTGGCATACACCTTTTTGGATCAGTCCTTTGGTGCGCTCTGCACCATCTCTATCTGTGCGGGGGGCCTGATGGGCCTGCCCCTGGTGGTGGCGGAATACCGGGAGCGCAAAATCCTGAAACGCTTTCAAGTGACCCCGGTTAGTCCCGTTATGCTGTTGGCTGTGGAGTTCACGATCTATGTGATTTACGCCGCTGTCTCCATGTTGACGTTGCTCCCTGTGGCAAGGCTGTTTTGGAATGCCACCATTCATGGCTCTTGGCTGGCGTTCTTAGGGAGCTGGCTTCTCACAATGGTGTCCACCTTGAGCATTGGAATGATGGTGGGCGGCATTGCAAAAAACGAAAAGACCGCGAGTGTGATTGCCTGTGTTCTCTATTTCCCCATGCTGATTTTCTCCGGCGCGACATTACCGTTTGAAGTCATGCCGGAAATGATGCAGAAGATCATCCGTATACTCCCTATGACGCAGGGCATTCAACTCATGAAAGAAACTTCCCTAGGTTTGCCGGTCGGCAACGTCTGGCTCCCCATCATCGTAATGGGGGCTGTGATTGTTCTCTGTACTGGAATTGCGGTGAAATGTTTTAAGTGGGAGTAAGGCTCCTCCCCATAAAACAAAGAGCATCACGTTATAACGCTAAAACTGCCGCACGACGGCAAAAGAAAAAAGACGTCGTCCAGCAGATATATCTTTACACCTATTTGACGGCGGCTTTTGCGAAATCAAAGCCGTCGGTTTTTTTAAAAAAATTGGTATACGAATTATATAATTTGCCGGGAGGAGCCGGAACAGCAAAATGAAGGGGCTTTTGCCGCAAGGCAGAAGCGAGGGATATTGAGCTTGTGACGGCGAGGCAGCGATACTGGTGGGAGCTATGACAGCCGAAGCCATTGCAGCCTGATATGCTCCCCGCGCCGGGGATGCGTGGCAAATACGGCGCACATTCAGACCAACCGGAGACCGTCCACTTTGGGGCCGTTCTGTCTTGTGACAGCCCAAATTAGCCCGGCGGGCCGACTCCTTGTGTTTACAGATCAAAATGGAATAACACCGCCCCTGCTTCTGGCCATCCAGGCCAGAGGTGGGGGAAGGTCAAAGGGCGGCGGGCCTTTCGCCGCCCTTTGACGTTTCCCCACGGGACAAGGGGGATGGCGGTTTCATAATCACGGGAAAGGAGGATGCTATGACCCATACCGCTGAAAAGGAAGAATACATCTATCAGGTGTATAAAATTAAGTTTGTTGTCACGCCCGTTTACAAGGAGGACGGTGAACCGTTGCGTGACATTCTCTTGAGCTCATGCTGGCCGAGCTGGAGCCAGCATAGGTGTTTTCGAGGCATCCTTAACATGGCCGGTCGGCAGAGGTGTCATATAAGTAGGATAAAACCTCTTGCTTGACGGCTGGAAAGGAGGACGTTTTGAAACAGTCAAGCAAGAACCACACAATGGGCACAGCGGTCCTGTACTGCCGTCTGAGCCTTGACGATAACATGGACACGGAGTACAACAGCATCAGCAATCAATAAGCGATTTGTCAAGAGGTCTTTTTGCAAATCGTAACACTTTCTTTTTCGGGCAGTATTGGCACGCTCCCAGCGTGGGAAACTGAGCCGAAAAAGGGACGCTATGCCGCTCGGATCGGCGTGACGTCCTCGCCCCTCGGAGAGCGCACGACTGCCACAAGGCAGTACCACCGCCACCCCTTGGGGTGGTGGTGAGTAAGTGCGCCCTTGGGATGGGTAACTCATTGTTGTCATTCTGCTGGCCTCATGCTATAATCAGGGCAGTTAGACAAAAGGGAATTTGGAGGAACAGAATGGAAAGACCTATTGCAACACTATTTATGCTTATGTCTGTTGATGGGAAAATTACCACAGGCGCAACAGATGATTTAGATATGGACATGGATTTTCCTAAAATTGCGGGCGTTCAGGAAGGACTGCACCAGTATTATGAGATAGAGCAGACAACCGATTTATGGTCGCTCAACTCCGGTAGAGTTCAGGAGAAGATGGGCGTTAACACGAAGAAACTGCCAGACAAGACACCGGTTTCCTTTGTGATAATCGACAACAATCACTTAACCGAACATGGTGTTCGTTATTTTTGCGCCCTGTCAAAAGAATTTGTGTTGGTCACATCCAATACAGACCATCCGGCTTTTCAGGTGAACGAAGACAACCTTCACATTATCTATCAAAGCGAGTTGTCTTTGACGGATGCGCTTGTAAAACTCAAGTCGGAATATGGCTGTCAAAGGATTACCATACAAACCGGCGGCACATTAAACGGGTTGTTTCTTCGGGAAAAACTGTTTGATTATATCGATATTGTCGTTGCCCCTATTCTAATTGGCGGCAAGGACACATCCACTCTGATTGACGGAAAATCTCTTCTATCAGACAGCGAATTATCACACTTGGGCGTGTTGAAATTACAGGAGTGTGTGGTTTTGGAGGACTCCTATCTCAGATTGCGTTATAAGGTGATCCGCTGACAACTTCAAGTTTGTGTGGCTGATAATATCGGAGGTGCGGTAGCACTCCGGGCTGTCGCACCTCTTGATGACCTACCAGCAGGGCGGACGGCGGCGGTCAAGGCCTGGCGCAAGCCCGTTCATTTCAGCCTTGACGGGCGCTGTCCGTTCTGCTACTCCCTGCCAGTCATTTCTGCCTGTGAATGTAACGCTGCTACAATTAAAATTGCCCTTCAATGTCAAATTACATTCCCTTGCGAAAATCGGCCTTTGAAAGCCTTGCAAATCAAGGCTCACAAAGGCCGAAATCGTTACTTTCCCCGGTCCCTTTGCCGGGTTAATTCTTGCCCTCCTTCCCACAAAGCTGCTGACAAATCCTTCCACAAATGAGCCGCAGTCTACATATGTATTAGATGGGAGAAACCACCCTTTACATAGTAGCTCTCAGAAAAGGATATTCCAAAAGGCCGCCAAGGAAAAGGGGTATACAGATACCCTGTTTTTCGTGGATGACGGGATCACGGGCACGACCATGAAGCGTGAGGACTTTCAAAAAATGCTGGCGGCCATTGAGGCCGGGTACATCTCGGCGGTGTTTGTGAAAGACCTTTCTCGTCTGGGCCGCAACTACATCGAGGTGGGTAAGCTCACCGAGGAGTTTTTTCCCCAGCATGACGTGCGGCTGGTGGCCGTGGCCGACGGCGTGGACAGCGATGAGGGCGAAAATGAGTTCACCCCGTTCCGCAATATTATGAACGAGTGGTACGCCAAGGACATCTCCAAGAAGCGCCGGATCGTCAACAAGATAAAAGGCAATTCCGGTATCCCGCTGTCTCCGCCGCCCTATGGCTACATCAAGAACCTGGACGATCCCCGGTTTTGGGTGATTGACCCGGAGGCCGCTGAAAATGTACGCCGCATCTATCGCATGGCTCTGGAGGGCTATGGGTTGGCTGAAATTGGTACCGCATTGGGAGCGGACGGGATTTGCAATTCCACCTTCTACTGGCAGAGCAAGGGGACAAACCGGGGTGGCTCTAAAAGCACGCTGGAGCCTACCAAATGGGGGCATACCACCATTAAGAAAATCCTCACCTTGCAGGAATACTGCGGGGATATCATCAACTTCAAAAGCTACTCCAAGTCCTATAAAATAAAACGCTGCATTGAAAATCCCGAGGAAAACCGGGCGATTATCCTCAATATCCATGAGGCGATCATCGACCGGGCCACCTGGGAAAAGGTACAGAGCATGAAAAAGGGCACCCGCCGCAAGCGGTCCACCGTCACCCAGGAGCGCAGTGTGTTCTCTGGCCTGCTGAAATGCCCGGAGTGCGGTGGAAACTTAAACTTTCACTTTAACCAGGGCAACCATGACATCAAGTTCTTTAGCTGTCAAAACCACAATTCCGGGCTTCGCAAATGCTCCAAACGCACGATATCCGGCTGGACTTCCTGGAGCAGGTCGTGCTGTATGAGGTGAGGCGGCTGGCCGCTTTTGCCAACGAGTACGAGGGCGACTTTATCAAGGCCATGATGGGCCGCTCTGCGAAAGTCGCTGAAAACGACCGGGCGCGGAAGCAGCGGGAGCTGGATGGACTGCTGGCGCGGGATAAGGAATTGGATGTGCTCTTTGAGCGGCTTTACGAGGACAATGTGGCGGGGAAAATCGACGATACCCGGTTTGCCAAAATATCCAAGCGATACGAGCAGGAGCAGGGCGAGAACGCGAAAAAGATCAAGGCCCTGCGGCTGGAGCTGAAAAAGTCGGAGGGCAAGCGGATGGACGTTGACCATTTTCTTGAAGCTGTCCGGCGCTATACCAACGCCGAAAAGATCAACCAGCGCATGGCGGCGGAGCTGATCGACCACATCGACGTGTACCACGCGGAAAAGCATGGCGGTGTCACCACCCAGCGGGTCGTTATTTACTACAACTGCATCGGGGCCTTTGACGTGCCAGAACGCCGGAAAATCCCGGAGGCCGACATTACCATGCGGATAAGAAAAGGCATAGCTGTCAGCTACGCCCCGGCGGTGTAAAGGTGGTGTGGGATATGAGAGCATTTCTCTATTGCCGTGTTGCCCATGACGATACCTTTGCATTGGAACACCAGCGGTTTCTGCTCCAGCTCTACGCAAAGCGGGCGGGATATACCATTATCGGCGCTGCGGACGAATACGGCAGCGGGCTGACCCCTGACCGCCCGTGCTTGGAAAAGGTCACACAGGCCGTTCTCGCTGGCAAGGTAGATGTGGTGTTAGTCCATAGTCTGACCCGGATAGGCCGGGAGTGGGGGATGACCCAAGGGTATATCGACCAGCTTACCCGGCACAAGGTCAAGCTCCTTTGTATTAAGGAACGGTGCCTGTTCAGCGACAAAGGCGTGACCTATTTTTGAGCATAAAAAATGCGGAGTTTCCTTGATAGGATACTCAAATCCTATAAGGACACTCCACATGGTCGGAGTGGAATTATAGGATCTAGGAAACCAAAGTAATACCAATGGTTTGTAGGCTGTCAGCAAGAGGCTTTATCTTAAATCGTGCGCTCCCACACCTTGACTTGGGTGATGACATCACGCAGACGATCACTGCCAACCATATACTCCAGAATTTCGTCGGCGGTATCACACCACTGCTCAGTACGAGTGTTTACTTCCACGGAGCCTGCTTGACAGATCACCATTTTAGGCGCTGCGCCTGCTAGGGGGGGAATGCTGCCAAAGCAGCAGTACATAACGCCGTTCCATTCAAATTGAACCTCTCCGCCGCGCCGCATGCACTGCTTGAAATCGCTGATAGTTTTAAACCGATTATCTTCAAAGCTGTTTGTGCCCACCCATGTAGCCATTTTAGTGCTCCTCCCGTACAGAAAGTTCTTGACAGTCTGCTCTTTGCCAAAGTGAAAGCCCGACTGTTCCCAAATGATGGTATGTTGGTGTGGGACTTCATGGTACTTGGGGAAGCCATGGTCTGTATGGTGAATTTCCAAATACGCTTTTCCGTCCGGACCAATCAGTGTTTCAATAAGCTCCCCTTTTGAAGTATAGGAATATTTTGTTTCGCCCGGCTTTCCCCAGAAACGCTCATCTTCTGGCTTTGTTGGTCTGATTTCTCCGCCATAAGCGCTGCCGCCGCCCTTGGATGAATGGCCACCAATTAGGAACGGTTCTATTGTATCACGATTTAGATTTGGTGTACCACCAAATTTGAACGCGTCCAGATCTTCTTTTCGAAAACCTCGCTCATAGCTCATGTATTTCCAGGAACTGCGCTCATAGTCCACGTACACGATATTGCCCTGCATCTCGGGAAACGGCGTGTTGTAGCAGATAATTTTTTCCGGCTCAATGCGGTGCAACATTTCATTGTAACCAGCCATAAACCATTCCTTCTGATTCTGCCGGTTATCGTGTTCGGATGCCATGTAGGTGGAAACCGCCACCACACTGCCTTTTTCAATTCCATCAAAACAGAAATCAAAGGTGAATTCGTCTTCAAAAAGTGATTATATTTTTTGATGACTGTAGAGCTTATAACTTATCTTTCGTATTATTTTTCGGAAATTTCTTTTAACTCAGAATCATCATTTATCTTGATTGCCAAAAGCACACAAATTCGCAAAAGTGTAAAATAATTCTGTTGATGTTCTGCTTCATTTATATTTACTTGCTGAATACCATGTGCATATTTGTTGCGTATCTCCAAGCCATTGTCATATTCGGAACGATTAAGTAAGTAGTTTAAGTAGTTTGTTTCAGGCACAGAAAGCAACCCATCTTTTTCTGTTAGGACATTTCTTTCTAATAAATCTTGTATTTCAATATGCGCTACGTCTGGGTAACGCCATTTACTAACGACATCATTACGATATAAATCTTTTAATAATGTAAGTCTTTTAATATTTTTCGGCACAATTTGGCCGTTTTCTGCTATTGATATTAAATCAAAATTTTTTAAATACCTAAAAGAAGCGTGTTCTCTCTCCCTATAGTCTGATAGAAAGACTGATTCATTCTGAATTAAGTCAAAAAAGCATTCATATTTTTCTTCTTGTTCGTGAATGCGTGGTATGTAGCTGTGTAAACATTGATTCGAAAATAGCAAAAAGGTTATATGCTCAAAATCTCTTCCAGCCCCATATATATACTTCCGTTTTGTCAGACTTGGTATCTCTGCTAATCTAATTGGCGCTGTAGACATACTTACTAATTCAAAATCAATTTCTCCATTTTTTACATATAGAGCAAACTGCTTTATAATTGATTCGATTGTTGGCAGGATTACTAAACACTTTTCCGCGTATGTTGTATTTTCACTTGGAAAAAGCACACGAATTTCAGGGCAATCGTACTCTGCTTGCAAGTATTCGGTAAACACCCATTTTAATACATCTTCCAACCTTATACTATTCGCTTTGAGAAAATTATAGTACTCATACATCTGCATTTCAGCCAAACTATTTTTAAATTCGAAAGCTGAACCATATGGATACATACGAGAAGAGGATGGAAGTAAAGCTTGTTCAAGAGCTCCAAGGTCTGATGCTTTACTCACATGCAGGAACCTCATCTGCGGCACATCTACATACTCAAAAATATAAACAAAATTGTTTAAGATGCTTGGAAAATCTAATGTATCGAGAAGCCACTGGGTACTATATGAAATATAAAACTTATCGCCAATATACGCCGCTTTCTTCTCTTCCGTTTGATTTGTGTCAAATGAAAGCTGAATTCCATATTCTTTTGTAATGCTGTTATGGGAAAGTTTGTCGATTTCTTTAGAATATCTCCGTCTTGCTTTAAGGCGAAGCTCATCACTGACAGGGAAACGCTGTGACGGGTGCATTTGGAATATTTTATCCAGTATATTTGGGTTCGGAGAGTCAGATTCAATATATTCTTCAAAATATGAACATATATCCATTCCAGACAGCTCATTCGGCAAAAACAGTTTTTCACCATAAACAAAATCCTGATTATACACATGTGTTAAAATTGAAATGTGGTTTAAAGATTCTAATATATAGTTTCGCAGGATCGTACCATAGCGTGTAACAATACTATTATGCCGAAATAAATCAAATGAGGTGATGCTTTGGGAATGAATGAGATGCTCGAAAGCGCAATCTGAAATTTTACGAGGTAGCTTACAAATGTCAAATAAAGTCCAGAATTCTTCTTGATAAGATAATTCAACATATGAATACTGCTGAACGACTGTTGTATCATCAATTGCATTAAAAAAACGCATGGTAAGTTCATATAGTTTTTTGCTTTTTTCTTGATATATTTGGAAATCTTTGTCTGACCATGTGCTCGCTCTGGTACCGTTATCAAAATACCGTTTAATCTCATAAAACTCTATAGCATCATTAATATCTATTTTAAAATAATCGGGAATAGACAAGGTTTCGATTTTCACTAAGTTATGTCCATATAACAGATCATTTGATTCAAAAAACTCTACACGATCGTACATTACTGTTATACCTCCACCTTGGTATTAAAAGAATTATAGCATATATCCATAGCTTCAGGTAGTAAATTTGCCCTAAAGATAGGATTTTTCTATTTTAGATGTTCTACAAACCCACATAAACACGGACATTGCAAAAGACCGCCGACAAAAGTCGACGGTCTTTCCTGAGTTGGTCCGAGTGACTGGATTCGAACCAGCGGCCTCTTGAACCCCATTCAAGCGCGATACCAAACTTCGCCACACCCGGATGCGCAACAACTCAACGCTCGACTATACTAGCACAGGTTGGCGAAAATTGCAAGCCCCAATCCGCAAAATTCTATAACTTTCTGTCCGGTACCGTTTCCTCTCACCTAAATCCAATTAAAAAACACCGCATATTCGCGGCTCTACTGAGAAACTACCGGAATGGGTTTTCGGACGCATCCAGAATCTCTATGCGACTGGCCTTACAAAAATTGGGCGCATAAGCTGGGAGATAGAGCCGTACAGCCTCAGCCAACAGCATGGGATTTAAGGTTGGATTTTGAGCGCTGACGCAGCAAACGACGCGGAGTTCGTCTTCTCCTGTCTGCCGCGCGTCCAGACGGCGCAGCATAGGACGAATGTCCAGCTCCGCTACACCTCGTTTCGTATGCTTTGTGACGGGAAGACTTGTCCGTTCTATCAGACTGATAACCGCCTTTTCCGCACCGGGGGGAACACCTTGGTCATACTCCAGGACCAATTCCGCCTCCAGCAGCGCCAGCTCCCGCAGCTTCCGGCCTTCCTCATAAGCCGCCAGAACCGTAAGACCTGACGGCAGTGTCTGATTCAGCCGCGCCGGAATCTCGGCCAGCGGCGTGCCGTCCCCCTCAGACAGATCAAAATCCAGCAGTTCACAGCGGCTGGCCGTCCCCACCGGCAGTGGCAGTGCAATGGAAACATAGGGCCGGGGGGTGAAACCCTGACTGTGCCGCAACAGAATCCCCCCGCGGCGAAAGCTCCGCTGGAACACCCGCATCAAGTCCAGATGAGAAATCCAAACAGCATTTCCCTCTTTGAGAAAGCGAAGCCTAGGCATCGCAGCCCACCTCCTTCAACAGCCGGTTCGCGCCGCAGCCGGAGCAGCCCGCACGACAATCCGGCGTGGTCCGCCCCTGGTATGCCTCTTGTCGTTCTCTCAAAAGAAACGACTTATCCACTCCTACGGAGATAGTCTCCCAGGGAAGGGTTTCTGCTTCATCAAAGCCCCGGGTGGTGTAAAAATCCGGGTCAACATGGCAGGCGGAGAATGCGTCCAGCCAGGTTTGGTAGGAGAAGTATTCGTCCCACCCATCCAGCCGCGCGCCGTGCTCCACCGCCCAGGCGATGACGGGGCCCAGCCTGCGGTCGCCCCGAGCCAAGACCGCCTCCAGCCTAGACAGGTCCGGCGCGTGCCAATTGTATTCAACCATTTTTGACGGCATGGCGTCCTTCAGCAGCCGCTGGCGCCGGGTGTACTCCTCTGGGGAAATTTGCTTTTCCCATTGAAAGGGCGTAAAAGGCTTGGGGACGAAAAAGGCCGTGGCGACATGGACGCGTAGCCTCCGTTTTTTGTTGACAGCGGTTTTTTGCCAGGTTTTTATGACCTGATAGACCAGCTCCGCAATGCCTAGTACATCTTCGTCCGTTTCCGTGGGCAGGCCCAACATGAAGTACAGCTTTACATGGTCCCAGCCGCCGGAAAAGGCGTTGGCGCAGGTATCCAAAATTTCCTCTTCCGTCAGATTTTTATTGATCACATCCCGAAGCCGTTGGGTCCCAGCCTCCGGCGCAAAGGTCAGGCCGCTTTTCCGCACGGTTTGCAACTTCCACATCAGTTCCCGGGAGAAATGGTCCGCTCGCAGGGAGGGGACGGACAGGTTAATTTTTTGAGCTTCGCAGACAGGTATCAGGGCATCCGTCAGTTCCCGCAGGCCCCGGTAGTCTGAGGTGGAGAGGCTGGCCAGCGTCAGTTCGTGATTCCCCGAATCCGCCAAACTCTCCTTTGCCTGCCGGCAGAGCACCTCCGGACTCTTCTTCCGGACCGGGCGGCAGGAAAAGCCGGCCTGACAGAACCGGCATCCCCGGACACAGCCCCGGAACAATTCCAGATTGCTGCGGTCATGCACAATTTCTGTGGAAGGGACAATGGTTTTTGTGGGGAAATAGGCGCGGTCTAAATCCTCCACAATCCGTTTGGTGACCACCTCCGGCGCGCCTTCTAATCGCTCAATGGATGCGAGCGTGCCATCGGCATGATACTTGTGCGTATAAAAAGACGGTACGTACACGCCCGGAATCCGGGCCACCTGAAAAAGGAATTCATCTTTTGACCAGTTTTCCCGCTTGGCACGCCGGTACAGGCTTAAAATTTCCACCGTACTCTCCTCGCCCTCGCCCAGGGAGAAGAAATCGATAAACTCCGCCAGGGGCTCCGGATTAAAAGCACAGACGCCGCCGGCAAACACAATCTGTTCCAGGCCAGCACGGTCCCGGCTCAAAAGTGGGACCCCGGCCAGGCGCAGCATATTCAGCACGTTGGAATAACACATCTCATAGCCGACGGTAAAGGCAATCATGTCGAACGCGGAGATGGGATCGTGACTTTCCAAAGCCCACAGGGGAAGCCCATGCTCCCGCATGGCCTGCTCCATATCCCCCCAGGGGGCAAACACCCGTTCGCACCAGACCCCGTCCATTTGATTCATCACACCGTATAGAATCCGCATGCCCAAATTGGACATGCCCAGCTCGTAGGTATCCGGAAAGCAAAACGCCACCCGGACATCCACTTGCTTCAAATCCTTTATTACCTGGCGGTATTCCCCGCCCACATACCGGGCCGGCTTTTGCACAGTGGGCAAAATTCGTTGCAGTAAATCTGTCATAAACTTCCCTCTTTGGTTTCTTCAGAAGTGCAAGCTGACCCGGTTGCGAGAGCCGCCCACCCCGTCTGTTGCACATTGCGCAATGCTTCCTGAAATTCTTGAACGCTTTGAAATCCCCGCCGTTTCTCCCGCAGTTTCACCAAAGCGGCGCAATCGGGAAGAGAAAGCCCATTTATGGAAAAATAATCTATGGCGGTTGCTGCATTGACATCAAAGCGGTAGCGTACCGTTCGCCCCGGATCCCAGGGGACTGGGCAGACCTCCTTGTCTCCCTCCACCCAGATACTCGGGTATATT
This sequence comes from uncultured Eubacteriales bacterium, assembly GCA_958402445.1. Taxonomy (GTDB): domain Bacteria; phylum Bacillota; class Clostridia; order Oscillospirales; family Oscillospiraceae; genus Faecousia. The sequence continues at coordinate 128,643 of CATXTO010000002.1, read as the reverse complement.
GCCTTATCCATTGGCAGCGTACCGCACAGAATCGCTTCCAGTTTTTCTTGCTTCCAGCGGCGCTCTGCAATCAGCTCTTGCTGAAAAATTGCCGGCTCGCCCCGCCTGCCAATTCGATATAGAGAACCAAAAAGCTCCGCAGCCGCTTCGTCTACTGTAACAAAGCTGGTCACTCGGAGAAAAATATGGAGCAGTTCTTTCCTTTCGCCGGGAAAGCTGACACAGTAAGCCCGCAGAAAATCAACCAGTAAGGAGGGTTTCCTCAAATCCATCTGAGACAGCGCATAAAAGATTTTCCCATATCGTCTGGTTTCTGGGTCAAGTTCATTCAAAGAAATCCCGCAATTCTGGCACACCGCATCAGACGCCTTTGTCTGCTTTAGAAGGTCACTTCTGTACATTTGATAGAAAAACGACGCTACAACGCCTTCGCTGGAAATAGCTTGCAGGCCGTTTTTGAGCTGCTCCGGCATAAAGGCGGAGGAAGTGATGTGAGCCATATGTAAATGTTGGTAGCTATCCTGATCTTCTGGCACGGGTATAGCGGTATGATAGAGAAACCGGTTATTCTTAACCGCATACAATCGTAGCTGGGAATCGCGGTTGCAGAGCCAGGCATCCAAATCATATCCGTCATCCCAAAGTTGGGGGGCTCCTGCTGAGTCTCCTCGTTCCTATGTCACAATCTCAAAATGCTCTGCAAATCCCTCCGAAAATGCCAGATAAGGGTCGGTTATTGCAGTGCAAGTGTGAAATTTATTTGATTTTGACCGAGAAAAATCGAACCCCATTCGGCTCAGCCACAAGTGCGAGAGTTCATGGGCAAAAATCTCTTCAATTCCTGAATCTGGGAGTCTCTCCCAGTCCGTATAGAACGCCAGAAAACACAAGTCAGGATAATCGGTTGTTCCCTTATCTGTCTCAAGCCGCAGGCCGATTACCTCCGAAGGGTCCGACCAGTCGGTAACAAGGTAAAGCGGGGTATCGTCTCCCAAAAGCCGGCAGAGCAGGGTATGAAGCGTCAAAAAATAGGACACTGGCTGTGATTTCAGTATTGCCTGGATCGCGCGATATTTTTCTGATCCCGGTGGCAAAAGGCGGGCGCGATGTAGCCGCCTGCCGGCCTTCACCACGGGTTCCTGAGAAATTGCTTCTGCAATTGCTATCATGGTGGTCCTCCTTAGTATGGTCTGAATGACGCGAATCCCAAGAATTCAGTTCTGCGTCTCGTCCTTGCCGTTGAAAGCCCCATGTATCTGTCTCATTTTAAACCAGAAGCCAGCGGAATGCAACCGCTTTTTACCCAGGCTCCCCTTGGACGCAATTGAGTACCCTCCACAGCAGCAGACCAGCCACCAGCGCGCTCCACAGGCCCCAATGCAGGACGCAGGTCGCGTAAACACCCAGGAGCGCCAGAACGGCTCCCACAGCCACCGTGACGGCCTTGGCGATCCGAATTCCTTGTTCATAGGGCAAATTCCTCAGCAGCAGACACCGGAGAGCTCGTCCGCCGTCCATGGGGTAGACCGGGAGCAAGTTATAGACGCCCTGCACCAGCCCCCAAAAGGCCAGCCATGGCAGCCATCTGGCGAGCCCTAGTAGCAGGAAACCTACAATTGGTCCTGCCAAAGCACAAAGCGCCTCCTGTCCGTAGGACAGGGGCGAGGTCTCCATCACGGCCCCTGCCGGTCCAAGGCGGAGGGCAGTAATTCTCCCGCCGCACAAAAGAACCGCCAGACAATGGGCCAACTCGTGGATGGCTCCGGCGGCTAAGAAAGGCCAGAAGCAGCCGACGGGGTCCAGCCGGTAAAAAAGGCAGAGGAATACCAGAAGCCAGGGACTGACCTTAAGGCGCGGCATGCTGTTGGGGTTCCATTTCCGTCGCATCGTGTTCCTCCTGCGTGGGATCGGAGTCTCCGGAGGGTTGCGCGTGGTCCAGGACCTCCAGACAGAATGCCACCACCGCATCCTCTACGGATTCTCCCTGCAGCACGTCCGAAACAAAGGTTTGCGCCGCAGCCTCCAAGGGGCTTGCCTCCTCGCAAACCAGCCATTGCCGAGCTGTTTTCACGCCGCCTGGCCACCAAAACTGCATAGTCAGCACCACCAAGCAGATGGCCAGGGCGCCAAGAAATTGACCACGCAAAATTTTCCCAAGCTTACCTCCGCTTTGCTGCTGCTTGTCTTCTTCCGGCGCAGCTTCCGGGTCCGGTAGCGGCGTCAATTCCGTAACCGGGTACTCAATTCGATGAATTGGGCCTGTTTCAAATAGTTCCATTTTCGATCACCTGCCGGTAAATTCTATGATGCGGTGGGAAAAATATGCTTTTGGACTTGACAGGTGTTACTCGCTCCACTATAATAAGTAAGCTGTCATAATCGCGGGGTGTGGCGAAGTTTGGTATCGCGCTTGGTTCGGGACCAAGAGGCCGCGGGTTCGAATCCCGCCACTCCGACCAAGGGTAAGTCCTTATGGGACTTACCCTTTTTTATTTCTATTTTATAAATATATTGTCGTGCGGAAACGTGCAACTTTTTTTGTTTTAGGCCTACAAGTAGAAGGATTTATTCCTTACTATGAATAGGAGGCCAATTATGACGGAAGAAAACTATCATTACCGCACTTGTCAGACTCTGCTCCGCAATCAATTTTCCGGAAAAGGTAAGCTGAAAATTCCCGTGATCCCAAAGTTTCAGGAAATTCCCGGTGATTTTGATGACTTGCTGCTCATTGGGTTCGACAAGACTCACTTGGAAGATCGGAATCATCTTGACCGAATGGTGCATTTCTTCCTGTACGACTATCGCTTCGAGCGGGTCTGGAAGAACCCGGACAGCGACATTGAGAAGCTGGCCCGCTATCGGGCGGTGTTGTCGCCGGATTTTAGTATGTATCTGGAGATGGCTCCGGTGATGCAGCTCTACAATGTCTTCCGCAACCGCTGGTGCGGAGCCTACTGGGCGTCCAAGGGAATTCGCGTGATCCCTACGGTCAACTGGGGCGACGAATCCACCTTTGATTTCTGTTTTGATGGAATTGAAAAAGGCAGTGTGGTGGCGGTTTCCACCTACATGGCATCCGAACACGATAACCGGCAGAATCAGAAGGAATGGTTTATGGCTGGTTACAATGAAATGTTGCACCGCATTGAGCCGGAAAAAATTATCTGCTACAACACGCCGTTTCCCGAGATGCAGGGCAATATCGTGTACGTGGACTATGAGCGCAGTTCCTGGAAATACATGAGCTATGAGCGAGGTTTTCGAAAAGAAGATCTGGACGCGTTCAAATTTGGTGGTACACCAAATCTAAATCGTGATACAATAGAACCGTTCCTGATCGGTGACGGTGCCTTCAAGGGCGGCGGCAGCGCCTATGGTGGGAAATGGAAACCTACCCAGGCAAAGGACAGTCGTTTAAGCGGCGCGCCCGGTGAAGTTAAAGTTACCTACTCCAAGAGTGGAGAAAAAACAGAAACCTTGATCGGTGACAGTGGGAAGGCAATCAAGGAAATCCATCACTCTACACACGGAAATGACAGCATTCATCATAATCCGCACGGACATATCATTTCATATGATCCTATGACCGGCTTTCCCAGTTGGAGCGATCCCATCAATGGAATTGGGTCTGACTTTTTGAAATGTTTTATTGGGAGGGAGCTTATGCCATCAGTAATCTATGATACAAGTACGCCGGAGGAGAATCGCTTCAAAACCATAAGTGATTTTAAATGGAGCATGAAGCGTGGCGCAGAAGTCGAATTTAATTGGGGTGAACAGAAATACGGGATTTCCCACGGAGCCGGGAAAATCATTATTTATCTGTGGAATCAGCCTGAGACAACAAAGCAATTCGATACAGCAGATGAAGTCCTCGAATACATGGTAGGCTCTGACCGCCTGCGGGATGTTATTACGCGGGTAACTGTAATCGAGCGTACAATTTAAGCTAAAACCTCTTGCTGACAGCTGCAAACCATTGGTATTACTGGGCTTCGTCAGATCCTATAATTACACTCGGACCAAGGGTAAGTCCTTATGGAACTTACCCTTTTTTATTTCTATTTTATAAATTTTTTGTCGTGCGGAAACGTGCAACTTTTTTTGTTTTAGGCCTACAAGTAGAAGGATTTATTCCTTACTATGAATAGGAGGCCAATTATGACGGAAGAAAACTATCATTACCGCACTTGTCAGACTCTGCTCCGCAATCAATTTTCCGGAAAAGGTAAGCTGAAAATTCCCGTGATCCCAAAGTTTCAGGAAATTCCCGGTGATTTTGATGACTTGCTGCTCATTGGGTTCGACAAGACTCACTTGGAAGATCGGAATCATCTTGACCGAATGGTGCATTTCTTCCTGTACGACTATCGCTTCGAGCGGGTCTGGAAGAACCCGGACAGCGACATTGAGAAGCTGGCCCGCTATCGGGCGGTGTTGTCGCCGGATTTTAGTATGTATCTGGAGATGGCTCCGGTGATGCAGCTTTACAATTTGTTTCGCAACCGCTGGTGCGGAGCCTACTGGGCATCCAAGGGAATTCGCGTGATCCCAACGGTCAACTGGGGAGATGAATCCACCTTTGGCTTCTGTTTTGAGGGGATTGAAAAAGGCAGTGTGGTGGCGGTTTCCACCTACATGGCATCCGAACACGATAACCGGCAGAATCAGAAGGAATGGTTTATGGCTGGTTACAATGAAATGTTGCACCGCATTGAGCCGGAAAAAATTATCTGCTACAACACGCCGTTTCCCGAGATGCAGGGCAATATCGTGTACGTGGACTATGAACGCAGTTCCTGGAAATACATGAGCTATGAGCGGGGATTTCAAAAAGAAAATTTGGACGCGTTCAAAATTGGTAGGACACCAAGCCCGAATCGTGATACAATAGAACCGTTCCTGATCGGTGACGGTGCCGTCAAGGGCGGCGGTAGCGCCTACGGCGGAAAATGGAGACCAAACCCTAATAAACCGCAGGATCAGCGATTTCTAGGCACCCCGGGAGAAATAAAGACAACCTATAAGAACGGTTATCGTGTTGACACGAAGATCGGCGAGGATGGACGTGCAATAACTGAGCGCCATTATACAGACCATAAACAGCCATGGGCACATACCGATCCACATGATCACCCGATTTATTGGGATAATCCTGCGGGATATCCTGATCCCCAGCCGCCAATAAACTACCCGAATGGAGCACCGGAGCTCAAAAAATATGGAGAATTGTGCTTTATGAAAAACACGGTCATTCCTGCAAATACCCCGGAGCAAAACCGATTTACAACAATCAGCGACTTTAAAACGTGCATGAGATGGCATGGAGAGGTTGAATTCATATGGAACGGAAAAATATACTGTATTACACATCGCAGCAATAGGAAAATCGGCATTTCCACAGCCTATCAGAGAGAAACAGAAAAGCTCTGTGATACCTCGGACGAAGTCCTTGAATATATGGTAGGCAATGACCGCCTCCGCGACGTCATCACGCAGGTAACTGTTCTGGACCGAACAATTTAAGGATAAAGTCTCTTGCTTGCTGCGTCAAAACTGTTGATATAACCGTTTTTTCCAGATCCTATAATTACATTCGGACCATTAAAAAGACCGTCAACTTTTGTCGGCGGTCTTTTACTATACTTGTATTCATGCGGGTTTGCGGCTCCGATATTCTTAGTAAATCTCAAAATCACACGCGAACACAAAAATTGAGTGACAGTATTTTAAAAGACATATTTAAATTAGAAGGATTAACTATGCGAAACTATTGCACATGTCCCAGATGCAAATATTCCGGCCCTGCAAAATATGATCATACGTGCCCACTTTGTGGCTTCATTTCGGTTGATAAATAATCTTGGATAATAACTTCGTGTTAACGGGCTACAAACCATTGGCATTCCTTGGTTTCAACAGATCCTATAATTTAACTCAGACCAGGAAAGTCTTGAGACTGTAGGGCTTCAAGGCTTTCCTGTTTTATGTTTAAGTTCCTAATAGGGTAAAAGATCGACACCTTGGCACACTTGGCATGCTGACCGAGGCCATCCAGGACGAGGTAGACGCCCTCACCGACTAGCGGACAGAACTTCTCCGCCAGAAGCAAAAGGAACGCAAAAACCAAACGCTCTCTGGCTATATCCAATTCATGCATCTATACGCACCAAACGCATCGATTTACAGCTGTGTTCTTGCATTGAAGCGGACGTACCCAAAGTCAAGGAGAACTTGAGAAGCCAGCCCCGAAGCGCAAGGAGCCGAAGGCATCGGAGCGCCAACCCGCCCACAGCTGGGAAAAGCCCCGCTTGCGATAGCGTTTGTCCGAAGGTGAATACTCCGCCGCCCGTCCTCTGTCAAGGCTGTAAAATTGCTGGCGCAATTTTGCGCGAGCCGGCCTATGTGCGCACTGGCCGGGCCTTGACCAGGGCCCTCCGCCGGCGTGAGGGGTAACCAAGGACAAACGCCGCAAGTGCCGGGCCATTGGGCCCGGCACTTGCTATGTTGGAGGTGATTCCTCTGACGGGGGCGTTCCCGCCGAGGGGAGCGCCCGGCTCCAGAAATGTGGCCCACCGTGGAATTTATCTGTCGAAAAACATACCTCAGTTTAAGGTGTGTTTTCAATCAACCTAATGCCAGCTTTGAATTGATTCGCGTTGCCTCTCAAACTGACAAATTATTCTGGCTTCTGCATAACCAAAACATTTTCCCGTAATTGGTACTTGTGGGAAGTTGATATTTTATTCTGCCACAAAAGTATTTCAGCATTGGAGAACCCTAATGTTTCTCCAATTATTTTTAAGATTTTTGCCGTCTCGATATGTACCATTTTAAAGGCATGAGAATCGCTAACAAGCAAAGCTATTTTTCCGCCGGGCTTCAAAACTCTTAGAGCTTCTCGAAGGAAATGTGTCATCCCTCCAAAGTACTCCCACACCAACCTGGTGTACAGTTTTTCAAAGCCACTTGTAGCCCCATCGTCCGCTAGACGCCGTGCAATTTCATCTGTTACATCAACAATTTCTTGAATACTATGCACCATGTCGCCGTCGTGGTCATCTTTATATATGTTTGTAGTTGAACCTCGAATCATCCTCTTCTTTATTGTTCGAAAAGATGAGATATCGGTAGCAAACCCTTGAAAAATCAACTCAAGCTTGGAGTGCTTTGTGTACTCATGATCGCCGGGATATGGTGGTGAGGTAACTATAAGTGTGATGCTATCGGGAGCAACATACTCCGAAAGACGACGGCTATCGCCCAGTAATGTCCTTGATACAGTATCCTTTTGCTGCTCCGACAAGTTAGACAGATCCCTGACAATCAAATCCATCTTCTTAGAAAAAACGGAGAGAACATCAACATCATCTTTTGCTTTGGAAATTCCAAAACCTGGCCCATATTTAACATTTGAGACAGGAACTAAAATAGAGGAAATCGCAAACTTGAATAAGTCCTTATATGCATCGGTGGTTTGTAATGCATCTACTGCATCTCGAAGCAAAAAAATCTTCAGCAAGGGCTTATCTGATATATACCTGTCGTCCAGCGCAGCTGGGCGTATTGCAGTGGCGCGCTTTTTGAGTAATTCATTATCTGACCAGTCCATATTTTTTTGTGCAGCGGTATAATGGTAAATCACACTTTGTTGTAGCCCAGAAATGATTTGGGCGTCTAGATGCCAATTGAGTTTTTGCTCTGCCGCAAATACCATGAAATCATTTGCATCTATCCCAATTGATTCAACACCTTGAAGTTTACATACCAATTGTGTAGTACCTGAACCAACAAAAGGGTCTAATACAACATCTCCGGCTTTGGAAGATATTCCTTCCCGTTTAAGCATATAGTTGGGGAATGTGGGAGTAAAGCCCAAAACAAAGTTATACCAATCGTGAAAAGGGTATCCATTTGAGTCAGATGACTTTCCATTGCGGGTCATTATAATAGGTTGTCGAACATCTGATTCCATAAGGGCATTACATATTTCACAAAATTTTCTGGTGGGGGGGTGATATGAGAAACCCATTTAACTCATTCCATCCTTTTTATTGATTCCATGCATCCAATGGTGGATTTAGGATGATTCTAATTACTTCACGAACGTTAAACATTCCGGCATCTGGATTACGATGGGGATCATACATCGGATTGTATTCTAATACGGCCAAGCGCATCCCTGCTTTTTCCATGCGGATCGCAACAGGCCTGACAACAAGGGTATAGCCGCCATGAGTATACCTCTGTAATAAAGTTTTATATTGCCCCAATATTTGAACAAGATTGATATCGTCTTTGGTGCTGATTGCTTTCGCTTCTACGGGGTAGATCTCTATTATCCGTCCATTTTGAGAAACATAAAAGCCATCGATTTCATTTGGTTGTAATTTCATGGGAGACTGAATACGGTAAACCTGCTTTTCCATCACTTGAGAAAGAATATCACAATGATCGATTACGCTAAACAACGAAGCTTCATCATTCGAAAGGAATTCCCTTACTAGACCAGGAACTAAATTGTCTATTATTATTGTTCTCTGAATCTCTTCTTCATCCAATTTCAACCAGTCTCTGAGTGGTATAGTATGGCCAGACGCATCTTTACCTCGAAAAATAAAAGTCCCACAATAACTTTCGTGCGAAGTTCCGAGGACTCTCCCAGTCTTTTTGCGAAGATCATACCCACAATTAATTACATTTAGGGGAAGCCGTTTGGTAATGCCGGAATCTTTCCGGGTTAAATCCAGGACAAAATTCGACCATGAAGCTGGTTGCCTTCCGCGGGTTGCCATAATGGCGTTTCCAACTTCGCGTAACGTAAAATCGATATCCGTTCCAATGCGCTGAGTCCTGTTTGCTGTTTTCTGATTAAATAAATACTCTAGAACCTCGAATTTGTCATAATCGGCCATAAATGCCACCTCAATTAGATTGTTCGGTGGTAACAATTAGAATACCACTGATGTTGCTTATAGTCAACGAAATTCTTCTGAATTATAGAAATCCCTTACAGATATACCGAGAGCCGTTAATATTCTTTCGAGGCTAACGACGGTTGCGTTTCGCTTTCCAGTTTCAATGCCCGCCAAATAGGTGCGATCAATGCCAGCTTTTAGAGCTAACTTTTCCTGTGAAAGACCGCACTGATTACGTAAAAAACGAATTCGCTTTCCAACAGACTCTGTAATCATAGAATTTCACCCGCAGTTCTATCATGTCGTTATTTGTATAGTAATGGATTGTGGACTATATATCAACGGATTAAGAGTAACAATTAAGCGTTTTTTGTCGTCTAATTATGGTGATATAATACCTACAATACTCACTGTATTATGACAAAACACGCCTAAACTTGAGGCGTGTTTTGTCATAATGAGTCTCATTTGAGACGCATTATTTATTTATTTTGCATTTTTTGCGATTCAGGAAATCATAGCTTATGCCCATATAATAACCCAGATATATTTTTAAGAAAAGGGATTCGACTGGAAATTAAGGGCAACGCCGACAGTTGCGACGCTGACCGAAGTAAAAAATACAATGATCGCAAGCTGAATCGTTCCTCCTATACAGCATAACCTGCGCCCCTTTTTGAGGAAATAGCGGGCTATGCCTTTTTGTATTCTTTTTACGCTGGCTTCCGCCGAATGGCGATCTAAATATAAAAATGGACGCAGAGCACCATAGTCTGCCCAACGATATGGTCCTCCATACTTACGCCGATCCAGTACGCAATCCTAGGCATAGCCGGGACGAAGATGCCCCACGTCACACTCGGCGTACCAGATCCTGCTCAAACAAGGTGCGGGTTTTCACCGGCCTGCAAAGCGGCTTCCGGCACGCAATGGCTGGTTGCAATCGGCCTGCCCTGCTCTCTATTATTCAGGTTGAAGTGGTAAAGGCGGTAAAAAGACTTAAAAACCGATAGGCGGAATGCGCGGAGGGGGAGGACGCTTTCTGTCAATCCATGGGAAGGACAAATTTGTTTCTACGTATGGTGAAAAATAGCTAGCATTTGCCTGCTGCCCGTTGTGGATGGGCCCATACCCGCACATGAAGTTCGGCCTGGCTGCGTATCCCAAGCTTACACTAAAAAAGATTTTACATCGTCCATTCCACATGCACGCTGCGTGGCTATTTAAAATTTCGCCTGGGCTACTGTGACGGTCCAGGCGATCATTTTCTAATCTGCGAGATTATCGTTTCGGCGCCCTGATGAAAGGGCTTAGGATTTGCTGGGAAACAGCGCCGCGATGCGTCCGGCAAAATCCCCAAAGTTCTGCGTTTGCAGGATGACCTTTCCAGGGCCGCGGAGCCGGGTCAAAAATAACCCCTCCCCGCCGAACAGGATATTGCCAAACCCTTTGACGGTCTCGATTTCATAGGATACGGAGGCGTCAAAGGCCACCACGTTGCCGGTGTCTACCTTCAGAATTTCACCAGGGGCCAGAAGCTTTTCAATGGGGTCTCCATCCACCTCTAAAAACAGCAGGCCGGTTCCTTGCGCCCGCTGCAAAATGAAACCCTCTCCGCCGAACAAGCCCGCTGAAAACCGCTTTGTAAAGGCAATCGAAGTGGAAACCTGGGGCTGGGCGCACAAAAAGGCTCCCTTTTGCACCAATATACCCCCAGGTTTTGTACTGAGATCCAGCGCCACAATATTTCCTGGCACCGTGGTGGCGAAAGCCACCCGCGCCCCCTCCCGGGTTGCGGTATAAGTTGACATAAAAATGGATTCGCCGGCAAACATCCGTCCCAGGCTCCTTGCCAGTCCGCCTCTGGCGTTGGTGTGCATTTCGATGCCCTCCGTCTGATAGGTCATGCCGCCTCGCTGGGTATACATGGACTCCCCGGCGTGCAGTTGAATCTCCACCGCCGGCACCGTTTGCCCCATAATCTGATATTGCATTGGTATGCCTCCTTCCAAATGCGAAACCGCGCTCTCTTTTTGTTATATCGCAGATGGCAGGACTATAGAACCCTTTGCCCAGATACGAATTTTGCGGTAAGGCACCGATTGTCGCCCAGATAGGCCAGTCGCTCTACACGGTCGGCAATCGACAGGTCCAGAACGGTCGGAAGCATCCTGTCGTCTAACACCAGCGCGTCAAAGGCAAAGCCGGGAGCAAAGGAGCCCACCTGGCCAAATAAAGCGCCGCCGCCTAAGGTAGCCAGATAAAAGGCTTCGTCAAAGGTGAGGGGAGACACAGCTTGGTCCATTAGCCGCCAACGCAGCTTGCTGGCCTGAATGGCATAGGCCATGGCCCGGAGCATGCTGAGGCTGCTGCCTCCGGCCACATCGGTGGCCAATCCCACAGAAAGCCCCAAATCAAGATATTGTGAGACCGGGGCCACGCCGGAGGAAATGTTCATATTAGATTCCGGACTGTGGGCGATGTATACCCTGTTGTTCCGGAACAGTTCCAGCTCGGCTTCCGTAGAGTGGACGCAGTGCGCCATGATGCAGGGCTGATTCCCGCCCAGCAGGCCGTATCGCTCATATACCTGAGCATAGCAGGAGGACCAGGGAAACAGCTGCTGCACCAGATCAACCTCGCCCAGATTTTCGGACAGATGGCTCTGCACAGGCAGCCCAAGCTCCGCAGACAGTTTGCCCAGGCCCTCCAGCAGCGCGTCGGAGCAGGCGGGTGCGAACCGGGGGGTCAGAATGGGCCGGGTTCTGGAATAACGCCCATCCACGGCTTCCAGCCAGCGCCTGGTTTCGGAAAGCGAAACGGTGGCGTCCGGCTCTCGGAGATCTTCGGGACAGTTTCGGTCCATGTTCACCCGCCCCACCCAGGTGACCACCCCAGTTTTCTCCAGCAGGTCCATGAGAAGCAGCGTGGCCTGAGTGTGGGCTGTGGCGAAGACCACGGCCCGGGTAGTAAAGCTCCGCTTGAGCTCCAAGGCAAACTGCTCATAGGCCCGCTGCGCGTAAGTGAGATCCTGGAACTTTGCTTCTTCGGGAAAGGTACGGGTATTCAGCCAGTCCAGCAGCTCCAAGTCCATCCCGAGCCCCCGGTAGGCGTACTGCGGCCCATGCAGATGCAGGTCTACCAGACCGGGGATAATCAACTGATTTTCATAATCGAAAAGGGGAAGACCCGCATAGGTTTCCGGCAGCGTGTGGAATACACCCTGGCAGACACCGCAAATACAGACCAAAAACCCATCCTGCACGCATACTCTGCTGCGGCGTCCAGCGCTGTAGCAAATCTGTCCCTTTAAAATCCAACTTTCCATCTCCAGGACCTCCTATTCGTTTCTCATGATACCGGAACATGGGCATTTTGTCAATAGAAGCGGTTGCTGTTGCAACCGCAAAATGTCGTTATATTTTCTATATATTATTCTTGATACAGTAGTAAATTTATTAAAAATGCATAAAACGAAGATAAAATCTGGAATAGCCGATCAGCAGACGGCAATGGGTTTGACAGAGCTGCCAAATTCGCAAAAAGAACGCTTTTTCAGTTGTAAAACATAATGGGGTCTTGTAAAATAAAATAGAAGAATCAGCCAGGATGCGGTGTACTGGCAGATTTTATATCATTCAGAGAGGGCTTTGCCCGCAAGCAGTACGATTAGGAGGTTAAAAAAATGAAGAAGATCATTGCTCTGCTCTTGGCAGGGGTGCTGGCACTGGGCCTGTTGGCCGGGTGTGACACCTCTGGGCAGGACGCAACCACCCCTAAAACGAATTCGCCCAGCGGCAGAAACGACACCCAGCCCGTTTCTCTGGCCGATGCAAAAATCGGCATTATCCTGATTGGAGATGAGAACGAGGGCTACAGCTATGCCCATATTGAGGGGATTCGGAAGGCTATGGAAACCCTTGGGCTCACGGATGACAATGTAATTTTCAAGTACACCATCCCAGAAGATGAAAAATGCTACGACACCGCCGTGGACCTGGCCGATCAGGGCTGCCAGTTGATTATTTCCAATAGCTACAGCCATCAGTCCTATATGGTGCAGGCAGCCGAGGAGTATCCCAACATCACCTTTGTGGCGGATACCGGCGACACCGCGGCGGTCTGCGGTCTGCCAAACGTAAAGAATGCGTTTCCCCATACCTATGAGTCCCGTTATGTCTCCGGCGTGGTGGCAGGCATGAAGCTCAAGGAGCTTCTGGATGCCGGCACTGTAAAAGACCCTTACATCGGCTATGTGGGTGCATATCCCTATGCTGAAGTGGTTTCCGGCTATACCGCATTCTTCCTGGGTATTCGCAGTATTGTCCCCGAGGCACACATGGATGTGGTGTACACCAATGCTTGGTTCGACATGAACGCCGAGGCGGAGGCCGCCAACGCCCTGATGGCCCGGGGATGTGTCATCATCGGCCAGCATGCGGATTCCACCGGCGCGCCCTCTGCTGTTGAGGCTGCTCTGGGCAAGGGCACGGTGGCCTATTCTGTGGGCTATAACGTGGATATGCTCTCTGTGGCGCCCAACGCCGCACTGACCTCCTCCCAGAATAACTGGGCCGCTTTTTACCTCTATGCGTTCTCCTGCCTGCTGGAGGGAAAAGAAATCATGACAGACTGGTCCGCAGGTTATGCCGAGGATGCCGTTATGATTTCCACCCTGGGCCAAAGCTGCGCTGCAGGTACGGCGGAAAAGGTGGCGGAGGTGGAAGCAGCAATCAAGAACGGCTCGCTTAAGGTTTTTGACGCCAGCACCTTTACGGTTGACGGACAAAAACTGGATGCACATGAGTTCGATTTCTCCATTATAGATTTCTCCACGGGCAATGTGATTTATGCGGGCGAGAAGGTCAACGTGCTGACAGACGGCTATTTCCACGAGTCCGAGCACCGTTCCGCACCATATTTTGATTTGCGCATCGACGGCATTACGGAGTTGACAGAGGAGAGCTAAGCACGGTTCTGGCGAAAAAAGGGGCTGCGGCCATTGCTGCGGCCCCAATTTTTTTGAGCACCGCGTGCAGAAATCTGCGCTGTGCTTGAGTTTTTCCGTACAGACTCGCTTTGATTTTTCTGATCAGTAAAGCAATAGCAGGGCTTTTTAATTATGTCGGCAGATACTTGTGAATGCGCGATTTTCCGTTGTTCCAGATGAATAACAGAGCCCGAAGCCCAGCCTTTTTAGACTTCGGAACCTTTTAAAAGATATCATCTTTTATATCCATAAAAAGACCTCAATTCATTCAATCATCCAATTTTGATTTGCTTCCTACTACTATAAAAATCGAAAGAAGTCGATTGCCTATCAGCAACTGACTTCTTTTTACAATGGTGGAGCATTCCAGACCAAAAACAGATTTTTTTACTTCATCGGCGAATTAGCCGTGACACGGTGGCTATTAAAATCAAAATAGACTTTTATTATTTGTGGTAATTATATTTTTTTAAAATAGTCCTGGTTCACTTCATAGTATTTTTTTATTCCTTCACTAACTCCCATATTAAGCTCAACCAGCTGATCTATTAATTGATCTCCATCGATTAAATCAATAGGAGGAGCCCTATCTCTAGAAGCTTCTTTAATAGCATCTCTCGTAAAAACACCAGTAGTTATAAATAATCCTTTTTCAGCCCTACCTTGCATAGCTCCTCTAAAGTCACGCATTTGGCCAGCTGTTACGCTACCCCTGTATTTTTTACGTTGAAATATAATGTAAAAACTGAGTATTCCGTTTAACCTTAATATACCTTTTCCATCTACTCCACCATCACCAGTACGACCTGTGACTTCAACTTGAATGAATCCACTTTCACGCAAAAGTCGCTGGGTCAGACGTTCAATGGCGGATGCCTCCATGCTGATTAAAACAGCTTTCAATTGCTCGCGCCATGGTTCTAATTCTTCCGGTGAATTAACCCCATGGTTTTTGATATCATTGTCGAACAATTTTATGTTTTCTTTATTATTTTTTAAATCCATTGCACGTACAGTTTTTACTACCTCTTTAACATCAAACTTATCAATAGTTAGATAATCACCATTTATTGCCCATACCCCACGAGATGAATTGTCAATAGCACCATATTTCTTTAAGTAAGTTCTAGCCCACGCCAAACGATATGACACCTTGGTTCTATTATCATTATTTTTTTAATGCATTGAAAGGTGGATTTATCATCTTATCAAACGATGGCACTTCTTTGCATTTATCTAATATAGATTCCCCTATATATAAATTACCTTATGTTAAAATTATAACAAAACCCTGTCGAAAAATCAATTTCGACAGGGTTTTGCAAATGGTGGAGGCGGGGGGAATCGGACCCCCGTCCGAAAGCAGCTTGACAGGAACTTCTCCAGGCGCAGTTTGTTCTTTTCATTCCCTCGCTATGGCGGAAACAAACACCCTCCATACCTTGGTAGCTTCATGATGCATGGCACGCGCAAAGCTTAGCGTACGCACGGTCACCACTCAGATCACACCCAACCCAGGCTCGTGGTCCTTCCTGGGCGGATGGGCGCCTAATTAGGCAGCCAGAGCAACTTGAGAGTTGTCAGTTAATTTTAAAAATTGCCCGTTTTATCGTGGCCAGGCGCCACGGCCCGCTATTCCTGCCTCACTACCCCCGTCGAAACCAGTACGCCCCCAAATAGGCGGCGGAAGCCGCGTTTTTGCTGAGGACAGAAAAGAAATGAGAACTTTAGAAATTTTGAAATGCAATCGAGCGCACAGGGCAGTTTACATAAAACCGCCTCTACTTGATTGCAGCTTGCTGAAAGGAGATAGGCGTTAAGACCTGCCGTAGGGGTCCGGCAGCTTTTTCGGCTCCGGATAAGTTTCGCCGTGGGTGTCCACGGTGATCCGCTTGATTTTTTGCTCCTGCATAGGCCGGTCGTTCCGGTCACAGGAGGCGGAGGCGATCCGGTCTACCACATCCATGCCGGCTGTCACCTTACCGAAGGCGGCGTATTGACCATCCAAATGTGGCGAATCCTGGTGCATGATAAAGAACTGACTTCCGGCAGAGTTGGGGGATTGGGCCCGGGCCATGGACAAAACACCCCGCTTGTGTTTTTGCGGGTTGTCTACGCCGTTTAACCGGAACTCTCCCTGAATGCAATAGCCGGGACCGCCCGTCCCAGTGCCCTCTGGGCAGCCGCCCTGAATCATAAATCCGGAAATCACCCGATGAAAAATCAAACCGTCATAAAACCCCTTTTGTGCCAGAAATATAAAATTGTGCACAGACTGGGGTGCGATTTCCGGGTAGAGCTCTGCAATAATGCTTCCGCCTTGCTCCATTTCGATGGTAACAGTTGGATTCATAAAATTAGTTCCTCTCTTTCATCGCCCGGTCCATTTGCCGTTTGGCGTCCTTAACTGCGGCATCCTGCCGTTTATCGTAAAGCTTTTTGCCCTTGCACAGACCCACTGCCAGTTTTACACGGGAGTTTTTGAAATATACGGAAAGGGGGACCAGCGCATATCCATCCTGCTTCACCTTCCCGTAAAGACGGCGAATCTCCTGCTTGTGCATCAAAAGACGTCTGGGCCGCACTGGGTCCTTGTTGAAAATATTACCCTTTTCATAGGGAGAGATATGCATCTGGTTCACAAAAAGCTGCCCCTCGCGGATACCGCACCAGGCGTCCTTCAGGTTTAGCGTTCCGGCGCGGATGGACTTGACCTCCGTACCAAACAGCTCGATGCCGGCCTCGTACTCCTCTTCCACAAAATAATCATGGTAGACCTGCCGGTTTTTTGCTACAAGCTGAATTCCCGTCTGCCCCAGACCCTCACCCCCTGATAATCGCACTGTGATCCCTTGCGATGACTACAATAACTATTTTTATTATACCACAGATGTCAAGGAGCTAAAACAGTCGAAAAAATCCGCCGTGGAAAACCACGGCGGAAATAGAATCAATGCTGCAGTTCCGTTGTGGAAAAGACGTGTGCCCTTTCCAGAGCGAATACCAGCGGCGGAATCAAAACCAACTGGATGGCAATGCCGGGAAGGCCCGTAATAAATGCGGCGGTGAGCCAAAGGTTCAGACTGTACTGCCCGGCTTTAAAAATCAGGGCGTTGAGAACGCCATAGGTAACGCGGCCGATAAGCATAGCGGATACTAAGGAGATGTACAGATTTGCCAGGTATTTTCCGGTCCGCACCCGACGGGACAACAGTCCGGTGATCAGGCCATAGACCGCCAGCTCACAGGCCATACCGGGGAGGACGGCGGCAGGCGGCATCTGCGTCAGCAGGGCGGAGAGCACCGGCGTGAGGACGCCCACCGCCAGGCCGTAGCCCCACCCGCAGACCAAGCCGCAAAGCAGTACGGGAATATGCATGGGGAGGAAAATAGAGCCGGCATTGGGAATGGTATGGAACACCATGGGAAGCAGAATCCCCAGGGCAATACAGGCGGCGGAAGTGACCAGCCGCTTTGTCTGCGGTTTTTTCATGGGAAGCTCCTCTCTCTCATCTAAAATTGTCCCTATTATACCGGAGAGGAGACGGCAGTACAAGCCCCCCTGGGGGATGGAATGGCAGCTATGTGAATAAAAAATGCTCCAGCTCTTGGGTCGAACGGAACACATAGGCGCAGGCTTGCTGCATAAATTGGCTGATTTCAGGGATATCTTCCCGCGCCCACCCAGCCCAGGCAAAATCCACGCCCCTGGACTCGGCCATGTCATAGCCTGGCTTTAGGTCGTCTACCATCAGGAGCTCCTCCGGGCTCAGGGAGTAGGCGGCCATAATTTGGTCTAGGGAATAAGGCATGGGCTTCCTCCGTTCCGGTCCCAGCTCCCAGCCGTAAATGCAGTCCGGACGCAAGCCGAAATGTGTGTCATAGTCCCGGAGAATATTTTCCCGGGCCGAGTGAGATACCACGCAAATCAAGCCGCCGGCTTCTCGCTGCCGGCGTAGAATCCGGTCTATGCCAGGGAAGCAGGGGGGAATATGCGTCATTACATATTCCAGCCATATTTGAAACTGGACCTGAAATTCCGCCTCGGTGAAACCGAAGCGCTGGGTGCAAAGTGCGGAAAACCCATGGCGAAAACACCAAAGCGTGTACTCGCGCAGAGAAATGGTCTCGCCGGGCCGAAGAACTCGCAAGGCCTCCAGAAAGGCAGGGTAATTCACGGTGGACTCACTGCGGACCACTGTATCGTCGTGATCCAGGACCAGACAGGGGTACTTCAGCATGGGCAACCTCCAGACGACAGGGTGAATTTTCCTGTAGGCACGCATTGTAACAGATTCCCCAGTGGAAAGCAAGAACCCTGGGAAAAAATAAAAATGGAAAATTTTGCTATGGCGCAATCTTCCTCTTGCAAATCACAGGTTCTGATGATATATTAGAACAAACGTTTGAATTTGGGGTGAGGACATTGCGGCAGGAGAATAAAGTTGAGGTCATTGCGGCCTGGGATACCTGCGGAGGAATCAAGCCGCTGCGTCTCCGCTTCGAGGATGAGCACCACCAGCTGATTCGATTGGACATCGACCGGGTGCTCAGTACCCGGAAGGTGTCCTACGTTGGAATTGAAGCGATTATTTTTCTCTGCCGGGCCACGCTGGAGGATCGGGAGCGGGCTTTTGAGCTGAAGTATGCCATTGGCGCCCATAGCTGGGAGCTGATGCGTTGGATCTATTGAGGAGGCGGCGTGGATGAGGGTGGACTTTTACTATTGGGGCTTCCAGTGCCCTCTGCATGGAGACATGTTGCGTTTATTAGAGCGCTACCGGGGTCGACTAAAAATCACCTGTCTGGATGTGTCCAAGGCCCCGGAGCTGGCGCGGCGGATGGGGATGTTCTTTCCCATGTTAACGGTGGTTCAGGAGGCCAGACGGTATTTCAGCCCTCTGCGGGAAGCCTTTTTGGAGGCGCTGTGCCGGGGGGAGCTCCCGGAGGAGAGGCCTTACCGCCTCAAGCTGGGGACCAAAGAGGCCACCGGTTCTTTGGAGCTGCTGACAAAGGACAATTTTCGGGTAGCGGGAGCCTGCACAGGCCAGTTGTGTGAATCTGGCTGCATGGAGAAAGCCGCCTGGCTGGGGAAATTGGGGCAGCCAGTATTTGGCTGTGTCAATGTCGCCGGGACGAGGCTTTTGGGGGGCGCAGAATTTTTGCCCAGTCTCCTGGTGCCCTATGCAGTTCCGAAGGGGAGAGACATCGCCTTTTTAACCTGTGTATATCTGTCTGACGCATTGTGGGATTACAAATCGCCGCCTCTGCGGCGGCTGGAAGCCAAACTGGCCCAGACCTATCGAGTACTTGAAGTGATCTCGGACGAAAAAGGGGTCTTTCCCAATGGGGATCTGGCTTTCTTCTTGCGCAACGGCTACAAAGACCAAGGCGTTGTGGCACAGGAGCCGGGTTACTGCCGGCTGCACCTGCTGCAAAAGGCGCTCCAGCCTTACCGGGAGGAGACATTGGGATGAATAGACCGCAGCGGGTTATTTTTCACATTGACGCCAACAGCGCCTTCCTCTCCTGGACTGCGGCGTACCGTGTGCTGGTCTTGGGGGATTCGTTGGATTTGCGGAAAATTCCAGCCGTGGTTGCAGGGGACCGTAGCTCCCGCCGCAGCATCATCCTGGCCAAGAGCATTCCGGCAAAGCGATATGGAATCCATACCGGGGAGCCTCTGTTTCAGGCCATGGAAAAGTGTCCCAATCTCACAGTGGTAGAGCCGGATTACGGATTGTATGTGGCGTGTTCCCGGCATATGATTCGGCTGCTGAAGCAGGTGGCCCCGGTGGTGGAGCAGTATTCCATCGATGAGGCCTGGGCGGATATGACGGGCACCCAGGGCCTGTACGGCCCACCGGTCCAGGCGGCGGAGATGCTGCGGGAGATGATTGATCGGGAACTGGGCTTTACAGTGAACATTGGGGTGTCCTCCAACAAGCTGCTGGCCAAAATGGCTGGGGATTTTCAAAAGCCCAACCTGGTTCATACACTGTTCCCCGAAGAGGTGCCGTCGAAGCTATGGCCGCTGCCGGTGCGTACGCTGTTCTTAGTGGGACCAGCCACGGAACAAAAGCTTCGCCGGCAAGGCATCCTGACCGTGGGCGACCTAGCGCAGGCGGATCCCAGACACCTCCGACGGCTTTTGGGCCGGCCGGGAGAGACCATTTGGCACTTTGCCAATGGGCGCAATGCAGATCCGGTGGAGGAAGCATCCCCAGAGAATAAAGGATATGGAAATTCTACAACCGTCTCTTTCAATGTGACGGACGCCGGAACCGCCCACCAGGTGCTGCTGAGCCTCTGTGAGACCGTCGGCATGCGAATGCGGCGGGACGGCAAGGTCGGCGGCTGCGTCACCGTGCAGCTTCGGACCTCTGATTTTCGGGATTTTTCCCATCAAATTCAGTTGGCAGGGGCTACGGACCTCACGGCAGAGCTGTACCGGGCGGCCTGCCGGGCTTTTGACGAGGCTTGGGACCGGAAAACCCCGTTACGGCAGCTGGGCGTGCAGGTGACCAAGCTGTCCGGTGAGCGGTATTGCCAGTACGATCTGTTTTCCCCGGTCAGCCCGGTCCAATATGAGCGTAGGGTGGAGCTGGACCGGACGGTGGACCGCCTGCGGGAGCGATTCGGAGAGGACGTAGTGCGGCGGGCCCGATTCCTCAACAGCCGCTTGGACCATATGGCCGGGGGCTTGTCCAAGGAACGCCGCACCGGCGTCACCAAAAAGGTGTGAAAAACCGCCGGAATGGCGCGGGCAGGAAAGAGCGTTTGCTTTCCCATGGACACGCACTTCTGGACCTTGCAGGCAGATAATTTTATCGCATGGCTGGAACAGGTCCTGCGGCGCCGCCGGCCCTGCATGAGCACAACTGGCACGATGTCCGCTCCATCTAACTGGAAGAAGCGCGGCTGTTATTGTCGCCGGCACTCCGGTATCCCTGGCCATACCCGAATTGCGGGTATGGCCAGGGGTTTATTTTCACAGATGTCGAAAATTTTGTAATTCCAGGCTTGACAAAAAGAGGCGTTCTGCATATACTATACATGAAGACTTAATCATATGTAAATATGATAATGTGAGGTGAGAGGATTGGAAAATGAAGATCAGCTAATTGATATGGCGGAGCTATTTAAGGTTTTCGGAGATTCCACCCGCATCAAAATTTTGTGCAGTCTGTTTGACGGAGAGCTGTACGTGCAGGAGTTGGCGGATCGGGTGGGCGCTAGTCAGTCAGCCATCTCCCATCAGCTGCGGCTGCTGAAGCAAGCCAAGTTGGTGAAGAGCCGCAGGCAGGGCAAGCTGGTGGGCTATAGCCTGGCGGACGACCATGTGAAAGTCATTTTGGGCATGGCGAAAGAACATTTAGAGGAGGAATAAACATGAGAAAATCCTATGCGTTGGAAGAGCTGGACTGCGCCAATTGCGCCGCGAAGATGGAAGCGGCGATCAACAAGCTCCCGGAGGTGGAGAAGGCTACGATAAGCTTCATGACTTCCCGGTTATCGCTCGTTCTGCCGGACGGCACGGATTTGCCGTCGCTGCTGGAAAAGGTACAACGGGAAATCAGCCGGATTGAACCGGCTTGCAGAATTGTGGTGAAGTAGCCCCATGACAAAAAAACAGAAAAGTTTACTGAGTCGGATTGTGGCCGGTGTGGTGCTTTTTGCAGCCGGCATGATTTTGGAGCGAACCGTCTCAACCCCGACGGCTCAATGGATTGCGGTGGGGCTGCTGCTTTTGGCCTGGCTGTTTTGCGGCTTGGAGGTGGCGGCGAAGGCAATCCGAAACATCGGTCACGGACAAATTTTCGATGAGTTTTTTCTTATGACCATTGCCACCATAGGCGCCTTCGCCCTGGGAGATTTTGATGAGGGCGCGGCGGTCATGCTGTTTTTCCAGGTGGGGGAGCTGTTCCAGAGCATTGCGGTGGAACGCTCCCGCCGCTCAGTTGCGTCACTGATGGATCTGCGTCCGGATGTTGCAAACGTCCTACGGGACGGTGCGGTCGTGGAATGCGACCCGGAGGAAGTTGCTGTGGGGGACCTGTTGCGGGTTCTACCCGGACAGCGGATTCCAGTGGACGGCGTTATCATTGAAGGCGCTTCGTCTGTGGACACGGCGAAAATTACTGGGGAATCCGTCCCTTCGGACGTTGGTCCCGGGGACCGGATTCTCTCCGGCTGCATCAATATTTCCGGTGTTTTGACCATCCGGGCTGAGAGCGAATACGCGTCCTCTACGGTTGCCAGAATCTTGGAGCTCATGGAGTCCGCCAGCGAGGGGAAGTCTGCAACAGAGAGCCTTATCACCCGCTTTGCCAGACGGTATACCCCGTGTGTGGTCCTTGGCGCCGTCCTTCTTGCCCTGGTTCCGCCGTTGTTTGACGGAATGCAGTTTGTCAAGTGGATCACTCGGGCTCTGAACTTTTTGGTGGTTTCCTGCCCCTGCGCTCTAGTGATATCGGTGCCGTTGAGCTTTTTTGGCGGGATGGGCGCCGTATCCCGTGCCGGTATGATAGCAAAAGGTGGGATCGCCTTGGAAAACCTGGCAAAGGCGGATACCGCGGTTTTCGATAAAACTGGTACCCTGACCACCGGTTCGTTCTCTGTGGTGGGAGTAGAAGCGGTGCAAATGGAGAAGCAAACGCTGCTTCACTTGGTTGCAGGCGCTGAATCCAGCTCTCATCATCCGGTGGCGCGGGCTATCGTGGCCGCGGCAGGAGAACTCAAGTGTAAAGTGGAGGACTTGCAGGAAGTTCCAGGAAGAGGAATTGTCGCGGTGGTGGACGGTCATTCTGTCATGGCGGGAAATGCCGCATTTATGGAGGAGCAGGGGCTGAAGCATCCCGCCGAAGGGAAAAACGGTACGCTCATTTTTGCTGCGGTTGACGGCCAGTATGCCGGCTGTATCTATCTGGGGGATACGGTTAAGCCCGGAGCCCGGGAGACCCTGGAGGAGCTGCGGCCTCTGGGCGTTCAGGAGACCGTCATGCTCACGGGGGACCGGGAGGCAGCCGCGGCCACGGTTGCCGGCGAACTGGGGCTGACCCGTTGGTTTTCCGGACTGCTTCCTCAGGATAAGGTGGAACGGGTTCGGCAGCTGCAGGAGACCAGCGGTGGAGTTTTATTCGTGGGAGACGGCGTAAACGACGCTCCGGTATTGGCTTTGGCCAGCGTAGGCGTGGCCATGGGTGGCATAGGCTCGGATGCGGCGGTAGAGGCCGCAGACTTGGTTCTATTAAAGGATGATCTGCGCTGCCTGCCCCGCGCCATCCGAATTGCCCGCAAGACCCTGCGGATCGCGCGCCAAAATATTGTCTTTGCCCTGGCGGTGAAGTTTGCTGTGCTGCTGCTCAGTGTGCTTGGGCTGGCGACCATGTGGATGGCCGTTTTTGCGGACGTGGGTGTTGCGGTGTTGGCTATTCTCAACGCAACCCGGACCTCCAGATCATAGGCTGGGAAAGCAGGTCCGGCAAGCTAGATTTGGGGCGGCTTCATAATTGGCGACGCATTTTTTAGTGGTCGTATCGTGCAGGCCCGGCGGAAACTATTCCGCCGGGCCTGTTTCCTATTTGGATGATTTATTGCTGTCGTGGCATAAGCCGCAGGACGGGCAGCTGCTGCAATCGCAGCCGCAGCTGGTCTTTCCTTGCTTTCGATTCCGCATCAGCCGCCAAACGACGCAGGCGATGACGGAAAGGAGCAGGACGCCGATGACGATGGAACCGCCATTTTCCTGTAAAAATAAAAGCATAATAACACCTCCTGATTACTTTGCAACCTTGACCCGCAGCGGCTCCGCTTTTTTGGCTGGGCGACGGAGCAGCAGATACAAAAGCGTTCCCAACAGCACGACCGCTACGGCCACGCCGAACCAGTTGGCGGCGCCGGCGAACATACTTCCCAGTTGATAGACAATCAGCGCGATGACATATGCAAACACACACTGATAACCAATGGCAAACCAGGTCCATTTCGCGCTGTTCATTTCCCGTTTGATCGCGCCCATAGCGGCAAAGCAGGGAGCGCAAAGCAGGTTGAAAATTAAGAAGGAATAGGCGGACAGAGGCGTGAAGACCTGCCGCATGTTAGCCCAAATCTGCCAGCCGTTTTCCGCCACCTCTTGGAATCCGCCAAACAGAACGCCAAAGGTGGAGACAACGTTTTCCTTTGCAATCAGGCCCGTGACGGTGGCTACGGCACCCTGCCAGTGACCCCAGCCCAGCGGCGCAAACAGGGGTGCCAGGACGTTGCCGATGGTTGCCAAAACAGAGTTGTTTAAATCCTCCACCATGCCGAACTTGCCGTTTTCCACGCCAAAGCCCTGCAGGAACCAAAGCGCGATTGCGGAGAGAAGGATGATGGTGCCCGCTTTTTTGATAAAGGACCAGGCCCGTTCCCACATGCTTCGAAGCACGTTGCCCACAGTGGGCCAATGGTATGCCGGCAGCTCCATCACAAAGGGAGCTGGGTCGCCGGCAAAAAACTTGGTCTTTTTCAGCAGAATGCCCGAGACGACAATGGCGGCGATTCCAATGAAATAGGCGCTGGGCGCCACCCACCAGGCGCGCCCAAACAGGGCGCCGGCGATCAATGCAATGATCGGCAGCTTTGCGCCACAGGGAATAAAGGTAGTGGTAATAATAGTCATTTTTCGGTCTCGGTCGTTTTCAATGGTTCGGGAGGCCATAATGCCTGGGACCCCGCAGCCAGTGCCGATGAGCATGGGGATGAAGGATTTGCCGGACAAGCCGAATTTACGGAAGATCCGATCTAAAACAAAGGCGATTCTGGCCATGTAGCCGCAGCTTTCCAGGAAGGCTAGAAACAGGAACAGCACCAGCATCTGCGGCACAAAGCCCAGCACAGCACCCACGCCGGCAATGATGCCGTTTAAGATCAGGCCTTGCAGCCAAGGGGCGCAGTGAATCGCTTTCAGCCCGCTCTCGACTAGGATGGGAATACTGGGGACCCAAACTCCATAGGAGGCAGGTTCCGGCTCTTCCTGAGCGGTAGCATCCAGATATGCAGCGTAATCCACGGGGAGCGGTTCCTCGATGTTGCCGTAATCGTCATAAAGGTATGCGGTAGCGGTCAAATCCTGCGCTTGCGCAGGGTCCAGCTTGGCGTCCGACGCAGCGGCTTCAAAGGCTTCGATCATTGCTGCGGGAGCGGCGTAGGCCTCGGATGCTTCCTCGTAGGCGGCAGAGCCGATGCCGAATAGATGCCAGCCTTCGCCAAATACGCCGTCATTGGCCCAATCCGTGGCCCAGGTTCCAACCGTACTTACGGATACAAAATACACCAGGAACATAACTGCAGCAAAAATGGGAAGGGCCAGGATCCGATTTGTGACGACCCGGTCAATTTTATCTGATGCAGAGAGCTTGCTGGCATTTTTCTTCCGGTAGCAGCCCTTGAGAATCTCGGCAATGAATACATACCTGGCGTTGGTGATGATGCTCTCGGCATCATCTTCCAGCTCTTGTTCGGCGGCTTGAATATCCGATTCAATATGAGACAGGGCGTTAGGGGCAAGCTGGAGCTGCTCCAATACCTTCTGGTCGCGCTCAAAAATTTTGATCGCGTACCATCGCTGCTGGTTTTCTGGCAGCCCATGCACCGCTGCTTCCTCAATATGGGCCAGAACGTGCTCCACAGGGCCCTCAAAACGGTGCTGCGGCACGGGCTTTTCTCCCCGCGCCGCCTGGATAGCGAGATCCGCCGCGGGGGCAATTCCAGTGCCTTTTAATGCGGAAATCGCCACAACTGGGCAGCCCAACTCCCGGGATAGTTCTGAAAGATTGATTTTATCCCCGCTCTTTTGAACTAGATCCATCATATTGAGCGCCACCACCACAGGGATTCCCAGTTCCAGCAGTTGGGTGGTCAAGTATAGGTTGCGCTCCAGGTTTGTGCCGTCGACAATGTTTAAGATTGCGTCGGGCCGCTGCTGTATGAGATAATTTCGCGCAACCACTTCCTCTAAGGTGTAGGGGGAGAGGGAATAGATGCCGGGCAGATCCGTGATTACCACATCTGGATGCTTTCGTAATTTTCCCTCTTTTTTCTCCACGGTGACGCCAGGCCAGTTTCCTACAAATTGGTTGGAGCCGGTTAAGGCGTTAAATAGGGTGGTTTTTCCGCTGTTGGGATTGCCCGCAAGGGCAATGCGTATGGACATGGCGGTATCTCCTTTCTCGTTTTAGCGAAAAGTTAGTTATTTCTAACTATTGGCGAAAAAATAATCGCTTTTTAGCCTACTCTACTAAAATCTTTTCCGCATCCGCTTTTCGCAGGGACAACTCATATCCCCGAACGGTCACTTCGATCGGGTCTCCCAGGGGGGCGACCTTCCGCACGGTGATTTCCGTGTTCTTTGTGATACCCATGTCCATAATGCGGCGTTTGACAGCCCCTTCCCCGTTTACCTTGACAACACAGACCCGCTGTCCACATTTGGCTTCTCGCAGAGTGATCATTGCAATCTCCTTTCAAACTTTTCATATTGCTCTGTCAGACAAGAATTTTACTGGCCAGGGCCTTGCTGATGGCCACACGAGATTCTTTGACACGGACAATTACGTTTCCGCCAATCTCGGAGAGAACGGTGACGCTCCCGCCGGCGATAAAGCCCAGGTTTTTCAGGTGCTGGCGCACTTCCTGATTGCCGCCTACCTTACGAATTGTGTTTTGCTTGCCAATTGCAGCGAACGTCAATGGCATACAATCCCGCCTTTCAGTTCCAGAAAATGGTTCTGGTTAGAATTTCCTAACTAGAGATATGTTAGCATGTGCTAACCAATTTGTCAACCCTGAATCTGCCGTCGATTTTTTCTGCAATGGATTGCAAAGAATAGAGGAATTGTGCTATAATGTTACAAGTCATAATTTTTACCATACAGAAAGGATGGTGTCAGAGCTTGAAGATTCAGGAGTCCGCGGAAAACTATCTGGAGACAATCCTGATGCTGCAAAAGCAAAAGGGGGCGGTTCGCTCAATTGACATTGTCAATGCACTTTCCTTTTCCAAGCCCAGCGTCAGCGTCGCCATGAAAAACCTGCGGGAAAACGGCTATATTGAAATGGGAGCCGACGGCTTCATCCATTTAATGCCGTCCGGCCTGGCGATTGCGGAAAAGATTTACGAGCGTCATACGCTGCTTTCCCACTGGTTGGTGGCGCTGGGGGTTGCCCCGGATGTAGCTGCACAGGATGCTTGCCGCATGGAGCATGTCGTCAGCGCGGAGAGCTTTGAGGCGATTAAGAGGCATGTGGAGGAGACAGGTCACGCAGGGGAGCTGTAATTTAACACGAGAACAACGAGCCGCTGCCTCCGTGCAGCGGCTCGTTTCAGCTTGTTCTAGTAGGTTTCTGTATCAGGGCAGAAAGATATGGGGAAGGGAAATCGACCCTCTACGGATAAAGTGTGCCGCCAGTGCTTGAGTCAAGCGGGAGGGGATACTCCATTTATTTGGAGAACGTCTGTTGGAAAGCCTGCCGAACTTCCCCCATTTGAGGAATGGAGGGGGCAGCGCCGGGACGGGAAACCGCAATTGCCGCCGCCATGGAGGCCAAACGCATGGAA
The DNA here is from genome assembly GCA_958402445.1 of uncultured Eubacteriales bacterium. Lineage (GTDB taxonomy): Bacteria > Bacillota > Clostridia > Oscillospirales > Oscillospiraceae > Faecousia. Next base: position 101,132 of record CATXTO010000002.1, on the reverse strand, counting down.
TCAGCACGGCAAAAACCCTGGGCCAAACACCCGACAAAATAGCCGACAAAGGTGTCGCCCGCCCCGGTGGTATCTATCGCCTGCGTGGGAAAAGCCTTCTGCCGAAGCTGCTGGCCATCCTTCCAGCAGAGGGAGCCTTCGGCACCCAAGGTCAGCAGGATGCCCAGAGAGGGAAAGCGGTTCCGCAAGGCCTGGTAGGCCCTCCAAGTGTCGCTGCATGCGCCGATGGCGGCGCACTCCAGTTCATTGACCACCAGCCAATCCAATTTTTTAAAATCCAACGAAAACAGTGCGTCATGGAAGGGAGAGGCGTTCAGCACAATATGTAGACCTTTTGCATGGGCGGCTTCCACCGCATAGTGCAAATTGGAAATCTCATTTTGCAGCATCACGCAGTCACCAGGGACAAAATGGGACAGAACCTCGTCAATATACGACTTTTCGATTTGCTGGTTGGAGCCGCCATAGACCAATATGCAGTTTTGTCCACTGGGGTCAACTTGGATTACGGTATGTCCCTGCTGGATCTCGCATGGCCGGATCAGGGAAGTGTCAACATTATTTTGATTTAAAAAGGCCTGTAGGGGCCCGCCGCCTCGGCCCAGCATTCCGGCATGGAAGACCGGTGCGCCGGCGCGAGCTGCGGCAACGGACTGGTTTAGGCCCTTGCCGCCAACAGATTGCGTCAGGCCCTGTACCGACAGTGTTTCTGCGCCTTGGATGAAGTGCGGCACAGCATAAATATGGTCAATGTTCAAAGAACCGAGGCTTAAAATTCTCATGTCATGCACTTCCTTTAGCTGGAGTATCCCGTCGGTTTTATTGCGTTTGAAGGTGCAATCGCCGGGACGGGAGGGGATATCTGCATTATACACGAAAACGGGATTGGTTTCTACCACCATAAATATGAAGGTGTGGCCGTTGACCGTCCGCTTGAGAGATTTCCCTGTAACGGACTGTGGGGAACGGTCTTCAACCGTCCCGCGGGCGAGCGCAGCTCGCCTCGTCGCAGAGGACTGCGCTGCCGCAAATCCCCACCCATTCGGGTGGGGATTCTTATCCGCTTTATCTCTGCTCCTCTCCAAACCGAACCGGCTTACGCTGGGCGTCGGTTTGGGTTTCATATTTCCATGCTATCCTCTGGTGACGGAATGTAGGGGCGACCTGTGTTCGTTCCACGGGCGAGCGCAGCTCGCCTCTAAGGTCTGTTAACATTACCTTAAATTTTTCCCAGATGTTCCCCCAGGGATCGGCAGGCGGCCTCCGCCTCCACATCCGGCGCCTCTTGGCAAATGATGCCGGGGCAGGCGAGCTGGGCGCCGCAGGACAGACAGGTTTGCTCCCAGGTTCGCATCCACGCACCATCGCCCCAGCCGTAGGAGCCGAATAGCGCCACAGGTTTTCCCTGAAGCGCAGGTACGCAGCTTTGAAACATGGGGGAAAAAATATCCTCCTCCAACTCTTCATCGCCCATGGCGGGGCTGCCGAAGGCAATGGCGTTGAATTGCTTCACCATGGAATGGTCAAACAGCTCTGCGGAGAAGAGCTCGGCCTCTGCGCCGGCTGCCTTTGCGCCATTGACTACTGCCTGCGCCATGGCTTCCGTATTTCCGGTGCCGCTCCAAAATACAACAGCGATCTTGGACATGATCATTCTCCTTTCCCAAGTGGTACAGTGTTTCCACCTGGTACGGTTAATTGCTCCAGGGTTTTACCCTGTCGAAACAGGCTGTTATAGAGACTTTGACATTTTTTGTATTCCGAAAAAAGCTCCCGTGCAGCTTCTTCGTTGCCATATACCTTCCAGCAACCTGCATACCTGCAATTTGCGCCATGATTTTTTATAAACCCGGCGACGTCTTCCAATGGATATCCCAGGAAAAGACCAATTTCGTGGGGAAATGCGTCACCTGAGCGGATACGTCGCCGTAAAACGGCCAGAGCGACGTCCGGGTCGGAACTGGGATAGCCAAGACTCCGCATAAACGCGGGAACGCCGCGCCGCCGGAGGTCCCGCGATAGCTGCTCCGGTCGGTAAAGATAAAGCAGCGCGCTGTGCGCGTGGCGGCGCAATACCAAAATACGGACACCTTTCCTAAGGAGCGCCTGGTTACATTGAATGAGTTCGTTTTGTAGTTCTCGTGGGGAAAAAAAAGAAAAATTGAATAAATTAGCGGTTTTTAACCGCGCCAGGGTAGGCGATCCGTATTTCACAAGGGCCTGCTCCAGCATCTGGCATTCCTCCCCTTCGGTGGGTTGTGAGGTGATACTGGGAAACGGCACGATCTGCTTGATGCATGCTGCGTCAAGAGAGGAGAAATCCGTCCGTTCCGGCAATGTCAGTCGGTTCCCAGTGCTAGTGTTTACAATTTTATAGAATTTGATGCGTAGCACGGATATCTGTTGAAGATGGCTCCCTCAATTAGCCGGCATACGTTTTTCACAACCCAATGGCTGCAGACAGCGTGATGTCTACAATCAAATTCAAAGTGGCTTCGACACAAGGACAAAACTGCGTGACATATGAGCTCAGTCTGAATCCTTCTTTTACGAGCAAAGAACATAACAAGAGAAAACGGTAAAAAAGGAGAGGGTGAGCGCTTTTCCAAAACTAGGAAAAAATTAATGGTGAAAATGAATATTTATTTATTAAAAGCTTATAAAAGACGCGGCAGATTTGCGCTTCTTTATCTCGATAGACTGGTAAAAATTGTAAGATATGACAGATTTTCATGGAAAAATTGTGCACTTAATTTGCTGGAAACGAATTGTTTTTTCTCAATAGATATTATACAATAACAGCTAGTGATTACCCATCGTGTGGCACGATGAATCCGCAAAGGGAGGTAGAAATATGGAAAGCGTTTTACTCACAGGTCAGACCCTAACCCTGGAAGAGTTGGCGGCAGTCTGCCGGGAGAATGTCCCTGTCACGCTGTCAGAAGAGGCAAAGCAGAAGATCCTTGCTTCCAGGCAGGTAGTGGATCAGTTGGTGGATGAGGGCGCGGTGGTTTACGGCATTACTACTGGGTTTGGAAAATTCAGCGACGTGACCATTACACCGGACGAATGCAAATTACTGCAGCGGAACCTGATCATCACCCATGCAGTGGGCGCCGGGGATCCGTTCCCCCGGGATGTTTCCCGGGGCATTATGCTTCTGCGGGTCAACAATTTGGCCAAGGGATTTTCCGGTACGCGCCTGTGCGTGGTGGAGACCCTGGTTGCGATGTTGAACGGGGGCGTCACGCCGGTCATTCCTGAAAAGGGCTCCTTAGGAGCCAGCGGCGATTTGGCGCCATTGGCGCATATGGTGCTTCCCATGTTGGGTTTGGGACAGGCGGAGTATCAAGGAGAGGTACTGTCGGGCGCGGAAGCCATGGCGCGGGCCGGGATTCCCACCATTGAGCTGGTGGCCAAGGAGGGCTTGGCCCTGATTAACGGAACCCAAGCTATGACATCCGTGGGCAGCTTGGCGGTATATGACGCGATTTCCCTGTTAAAGGTGGCGGATATTGCAGCGGCGCTGAGCTTTGAAGCCAATCGCGGCGTGCTGGACGCGCTGGACCCCAGGGTGCACGAGGTCCGTCCTCATGATGGGCAGGGAAAAACTGCAGCCATTCTCCGGAACCTGCTGGAGGGCAGCGGCAATGTCACCAGACAGGGGCAGGTCCGCGTGCAGGATGGCTACTCCCTGCGCTGCGTTCCCCAGGTACATGGCGCCAGTAAGGATGCCATTGCCTATGTGAAATCCAAAGTGGAAATTGAAATGAATGCGGTGACGGACAATCCGATTATCTTCAAGGAGACCAAAGAGGGCATCTCCGGCGGAAATTTCCACGGGCAGCCCATGGCGCTGGCCTTCGACTTTTTGGGAATCGCGCTATCCGAGCTGGCGAATATTTCGGAGCGGCGCTTGGAGCGGCTGGTGAATCCCAACATCGGCGGCTTCCCGGCCTTCTTGGTGAAAAAAGGCGGATTAAATTCCGGGTTTATGATTGTGCAGTATTCCGCGGCGGCGCTGGTTTCCGAAAATAAGGTTCTTGCGCACCCAGCCAGTGTGGACAGCATTCCATCGTCTGCCAATCAAGAAGACCATGTGAGTATGGGCACCATTGCCGCACGGAAGGCATCGGAGATTTTGGGAAACGTGCGCCGGGTTTTGGCCATGGAATTGATGTGCGCCTGTCAGGCCATCGATTTGCTGGCGGGGCAGGATAAGCTGGGTAAGGGGACGGCGGCGGCCTATGGCGTGATCCGTCGGGTTTGTGAAAAACTAGAGGACGACCGCCCTCTGTATGAAGACATCAACCGCTGCGAGTCGGTCCTGTTGGACCGAAGCCTGGTGGAGGCGGTGGAATCCGCGTCCGGAAGTCTGCGGCTGTAAACGAGCCAATGGGCTGCTGGAATGCTGGTGGGGACCTATATTAGGTTTGAAGCAGGTCAGTAAGGAGGTAATTTAAATGGATTTTAACGCAAAACTGTTACAGCTGGACGAGGAGCTGCCAGATTATCCGGAATTCGTGCCGGGGATTCGTCGGGCGCCTAAACGGGAGTCCCGATTGAGTAAGACAGACCGGGAACTGGCCATTGCCAATGCGCTGCGGTATATTCCCAAGCAGTACCATCGCCAAATGGCACAGGAGTTTGCACAGGAGCTGGCGGAACACGGTCGGGTTTACGGATATCGATTCCGTCCCGCCGGCCCGATTCACGGGCGCCCCATCGACGAATACAAGGGCGCCTGCATCGAGGGCAAGGCGTTCCAGGTGATGATTGACAATAACCTGGATTTTGATGTGGCACTGTACCCCTATGAACTGGTGACCTATGGGGAGACGGGGCAGGTCTGCCAAAATTGGATGCAGTACCGGCTGCTCAAAAAGTATCTGGAGGTGCTGACGGACGAGCAGACCCTGGTGGTCATGTCTGGTCACCCCCTGGGGCTGTTCCGCTCCCATAAGATGGCGCCTCGGGTCATCATCTCCAACGGCCTCATGGTGGGGGAGTTCGACGATTTGGCGGGCTTCAACCGGGCCGCGGCTATGGGCGTAGCAAATTATGGCCAGATGACCGCCGGCGGCTGGATGTACATTGGACCCCAGGGTATCGTGCACGGCACCTTTAATACCCTGCTCAATGCCGGCCGTTTGGTGCTGGGAGTTCCCAAGGATCAGGATTTGGCCGGCCGCTTGTACGTGACCTCCGGTTTGGGCGGCATGAGCGGTGCTCAGGGTAAGGCGGCGGAGATTGCCGGAGCCGTGGCGATCATTGCAGAGGTGGACCTCTCTCGGATCATGACCCGTTATAATCAGGGGTGGGTCAGCAAGTATACAGACAGCATGGAGCAGGCCCTGGCTTGGGCCCAGGAAAAGCTGGCGGCCCGGGAGCCCTGCGCGATTGCGTATCACGGTAATATTGTAGACCTGCTGGAGTTCCTGTATGAAAAGAACATCGCCATCGATTTGCTGTCGGATCAGACCTCCTGCCATGTGCCCTACGACGGTGGGTATTGCCCCCAGAGTCTGAGCTTCCAGGAAAGGACCTGTATGCTGGCGGAGGACCCGGAGAAATTCCGGGAGCTGGTGGACATCTCCCTGCGGCATCACTATGAGATGATTTGCAAATTCCATGACCGGGGGACCTATTTCTTCGACTATGGCAACAGTTTTTTAAAAGCGGTCTTTGACGCCGGGGTGCAGGCGGTCTGCAAAAACGGAGAGAATGACCTGGATGGTTTTGTATTCCCCTCTTATGTAGAGGATATTTTAGGACCTCAGCTGTTTGACTACGGCTACGGCCCCTTCCGTTGGTGCTGCCTGTCTGGAAAGCCGGAGGACTTGGATAAAACCGACGCGGCTGCCATGTCCTGTATCGACCCCAATCGGCGCTATCAGGATCGGGACAACTATGTTTGGGTTCGGGATGCGAAAAAGAACAAGCTAGTGGTGGGCACTCAGTGCCGGATTTTGTATCAGGACGCCCTGGGGCGGATGAAAATCGCTTTGAAGTTCAATGAAATGGTCCGCAATGGCGAAGTGGGCCCCATTATGCTGGGCCGGGACCATCACGATACCGGCGGAACGGATTCCCCCTTCCGTGAGACCTCTAACATCAAGGATGGCTCCAACATTATGGCGGATATGGCTGTACAGTGTTACGCTGGAAACTGCGCCCGGGGCATGAGTCTGGTGGCCCTGCACAACGGCGGCGGCGTAGGCATTGGAAAGGCCGTCAACGGGGGTTTCGGCATGGTGCTCGACGGCTCCCAGCGGGTGGACGCCATTTTACGCATGGCCATACCCTGGGATGTGATGGTGGGCGTGTCCCGTCGGGCCTGGGCGAGGAATGAAAACGCGTTGGAAGCCGCCGCACTGTACAATGACCAATTTAAGACGACGGATCACATCACCCTGCCGCAGGTGGCGGACCTGGATATGATTCGGGAAATTTTAGGAGCGTGACCATGGCAAATCGGCTGGTTGTGCATCACATTGGCCTGCTTGCAACGCCGGAGGGACATGGAGCCAGACACGGCTCCGATCAAGGGCGTATCGCGCTTCGGTCCAACGCCTACCTGGTGGCGGAGCGGGGCCGTATCGTCGCGGTAGGAAACGGTATAGTACCCGAGGAGCTGCGGAAGGGCGCCGATTTCCTGGACGCCGGGGGACGCCTGGTGACCCCCGGCCTTGTAGACGCCCACACCCATTTGGTGTTTGGCGGCTGGCGGGAGCATGAGCTTGCGATGAAGCGGCGCGGCGTGCCATACCTGGAGATCTTGGCCCAGGGAGGCGGTATCCTGTCCACCGTCCGCATGACCCGGGAGGCTTCGGAAAAGTCCTTATACGACAAAGCCAAGCTGGCACTGGGCCGGATGCTGCGCTTGGGCGTTACTACGTGTGAAGCCAAGAGCGGCTATGGCCTGGACCTGTCCACGGAACTGAAGCAGCTACGGGTCAATCGACGTTTGGGTCAAACACAGCCTGTGGAAATTATTTCCACTTACCTGGGGGCCCATGCAGTTCCAGAGGAGTACCAGGAGGACCGGCAGGGTTATCTTCGGTTCCTGTGCCAGGAAATGATGCCTTTGGTATCCCGGGAGGGACTCGCTGAGTTTTGCGACGTGTTCTGTGAGACCGGAGTCTTTACGGCGGCCGAGGCGGAAACCATCCTGCAGACGGGTCTGGACTGTGGGCTTAAGCCGAAAATCCACACAGATGAAATTGACGCGATTGGCGGCACAGAGGTGGCAGGGCGCTTGGGCGCGGTGTCCGCCGAGCATCTGATTGCGGCAACGGACGACGGGATCAGGGCCTTGGCAGAGGCCGGCACCGTGGCGGTCTTGCTGCCGGCCACGTCGTTCTATCTGAACAAGCCCTACGCCCGGGCCAGAGACATGATTGCGGCGGGGGTTCCTGTGGCGGTGGCCTCGGATTTCAATCCGGGTTCCTGTCCCAGCTTTAACCTTCAGCTTGTCATGAATCTGGCCTGCTGGCAGTACCGGATGACCCCGGAGGAAGCGCTGACCGCCGTCACCTTAAACGCCGCCGCGGCCGTTGGCCGGGCAGAGCGGCTGGGAAGCCTGGAGCCGGGCAAGCAGGCCGACCTGGTGATTTGGGATGCGCCGAATTTGGACTATATTTTCTACCGTTTCGGTCAGAATCTAGCCCGCACGGTCATCAAAAATGGAGCGGTGGTCGCTGACTTGCAAGAGTAGAGGCCTTAAACATTGCTCCGGATGGACAAAGTAAAAAACCGACGTATACAGAAAGGTAGGCAGCTATGGACCGAATCTTAGAGTGTGTGCCCAATTTTAGTGAGGGCCGGAATGTAGATGTCATTGAAAAGCTGGGGGATTGCTTCCGGGGCAAGCCTGGCGTTCGGCTTCTGGACTATACCTGGGATCAGGATCACAACCGCAGCGTTTTCACCGTAATCGGTGAGCCGGAACCACTGCGGGATGCCATGGTGGAGGCCATTGGACGGGCGGTGGAACTCATCGACATGACAAAGCATCAGGGCCAGCACCCCAGGATGGGATGCGTGGATGTGGTCCCCTTTATTCCTATTCGGGGAACTACCGTGGAGGATGCCGACCGGATTGCAAAGGAAACCGCCAGAACAGCAGCCCAGCAGTTTGGCCAGCCGTTTTTCCTCTATGAAAATTCCGCCACTGCGCCCCATCGGGTGAACCTGGCGGAGGTTCGGAAGGGCCAGTTTGAGGGAATGGCGGAAAAAATGAAGGATCCCATGTGGAAGCCGGATTTTGGCCCCGACACCATTCATCCCACCGGCGGCGTCACGGCCATCGGTGCCAGAATGCCCTTGATTGCGTACAATATCAACCTGGATACGCCGAATTTGGAGATTGCTTCAGCCATCGCCAAAAATATCCGACATATGAACGGCGGCTTCCGGTATTGTAAGGCCCTGGGCGTTCGCCTGGAGGACCGGAATATTGCACAGGTATCCATGAATCTGACGGATTTCACCCGGACCGCCATGTACCGGGTTTTTGAGACCGTGAAGATGGAAGCCAGACGCTACGGGGTGAATATCCTCGGCAGCGAGATTGTGGGCCTGGTGCCTCAGCAGGCTCTGTTGGACTGCGCCGCTTACTATTTGCAGTTGGAGAATTTCCAGGACGGGCAAGTTCTGGAGAATCGTCTGTGAGGGTCGTATGGAGCAGCTAAAACACCTTAGCATGGAGGAATTCGCAGCGGTCACGGCTTCCGAAGCGCCGGCGCCAGGCGGGGGCAGCGTTTCCGCCCTGGCGGGGGCTCTGGCGGCGGCTTTGGCGGAAATGGTGGCGCATTTAACCGCGGGCCGGGAGAAATATGCCTCCGTGCAGGCTGAAATGGAGCGTATCCTCAGAGAGCTGCCACCGGTGCGGCGGAAGCTGCTGGATGCTGTGGACCGGGACAGCCGGGCTTTTGACCAATATATGGCGGCGCTTCAAATGTCCAAGGATTCACCTGCGGAAAAAGAGTCCCGGTGGACGGCCATGCAGGAGGGTCTAAAGGCGGCGGTTCAGGTTCCGATGGAGGTAGCGGAGACGGCAGCGGCTCTGTTTCCCATCTTGGACCTGGTGGTGCGGTGCGGTAATCACAATGCCGTTACCGATGGTATGGTGGGGACCATGCTGGCTAGGACCGCGGTGCTGGGCGCGCTGTTCAATGTTCGCGTCAATCTAGCCTCCATCCAGGATGCCGCGTTTGTCCGGGCCATCGGCGTCCGAGCCGATGCGGCGCAGGAGCTGGCGCTGAACTGGGAGCGGCAAATATTAACCTCGGCCGCGTGGTCCGGTCAGCTATAAGGCTCGTGTTTTATGGGTACATGGGAAAGAGGATTTTTTACCTTTGCTCTTCCTATTGCCTAATCTCCCAATACAGGAAAGGGAACCGTTGAGGTTCCCTTTCTTTTTTCAATACGATTTTCAGAAAAGTTTGAAAACGGTACCATGTTACAAAAGAGCTTTTTGGAAAGCGCCTGGCGTATGCCAGGCGCTTTATCAGATTCAGGCCAGGGACAGGTTCAGGAGAACGCTCGTTTTACCCATCCCACGCCCGGCACGCCGCTTCGTAAAAATAACTAAGAACCATAATTCTAAAAGTTTCACGCTTTTTCCAGGAAATTCCCAGGAAATTGCTTCCACTATCTGACAAAATATGCTATGATAAAGAAAAAAGTAGAAAGGAGCCAAAAAATGAAAGGAAATCGAAAGCGGCTGTTGTGCTGGCTACTGGTCGTGACCATGCTGATGGCAATGCTGCCGTCTGCACTGGCGGTGGGGTCAAGCGCCGGCCCGAAGGTGATTAGCCAGGAGGCCTATGATAGAGTCAATCGTCTTTGGGATCAGGTCTGTGCGGTGGAGAGCAACCAACTGAGCCAAGCTGAAAGCTCAACCGGTTTTTCCGACGCAGTTGATATTCAGACCATTGCGGCTTTGGTTCAGAATTTTCCCTTCTATGCTTCCGACTCGCTGTTCTGGCACAATGATGGTTATTTCAGCTTTCAGACAACAGACGGCATTGCCTGTGGCTACAATTTAGTCCATCGAGAGAGGTTACGGGAAACAGCGGCACACGAGGTGGAGTTCGGTGTGACCGAGACGCCCCTTGAGCTTACCTCGGCTTCCAGCAGTCGACCCGATATCACATTAATTGCTCCTTTTTATGGCTATGACACCTCCTTTACGGACCAGTACCAGCGGGATATGCAGGACTTGGCCGAGGCCACAAATGGGACTTATACTCTGTATGCCCAAACAGCTGCAACGGTTGACGCAATTGCTGACGCTTTGGAACAGGCCCGCGTGGTGGTTTTCGACTCCCACGGGATAACGGACTATGAAAATCCGTTCCAAAATTCCGATAGTGTCTCTCGAGCGAATACATCCTATCTTTGTATCACCTCTGGATCAGGCTTGACCACGGCGGATTATGCCAAAGTCAGCGGAACCTACGGTACATATCACCATGCAGAGGATTGGGGTGACTACGGCGGCTATCATGTGTATGTGGTCGATGGCTCCGTGATTGCAAACCATATGGAGCGGCCCGCCCAGGGGAATCTGCTCTGGATGGCCATCTGCCTTGGGATGGCAACGGATGGCCTGGTGAGGCCGTTGCGGGAAAAGGGCGTTGGCATAGTATATGGCTACTCGCAATCCGTCACATTCCATTATGACTATCAGTGGGAGGATGTGTTTTTCTCCCGCCTGGAGCAGGGAGATACGGTGGCACAGGCCGCCGCTGCCATGAAAGAACAGGTGGGACGCTGGGATTATGAGAGGCAATATCCCACCATTTCCCAAGCGAGAAACAATTATTGCGCCTTTCCCATATTCGTCTCGCCTGAGGATGTCTATCCTGGGAAGGGGAACGTAGATGACCTGCAGACCGTGCAGGCCGGGTGGACCCTGGCAGAAGAGACAAAATTCCCCATTACCGCAGTGGCCAACCATCCGGACTGGGGAAGCGTACATGTCACGGGGAGAATCATCACAGCGGTTCCAGCCCAGGGCTACGATACGGTGGGCTATGCCGTTACTGCCGGTCAAGCAGAGGTGGTGCAGCGCGGCAATGAATTTGAAGTGGCGCCCGCTTCCGCCTGTACTATCACGATTCAATTTGCGGCAAAAACAAAGGCGCGGGTTTCCTTTCAGACACCGGCTGGCGTACAGCAGAGTCCGATCGAGACCTACCTTGGGGAGGAAATTGTTTTACCAATGCCCGCTGGAGCGCCGACCAGGCCAAAAGAGGGTTACGTCTTCCTGGGCTGGACCACCGCGCCGGTGGATTCCGTCCAGCGACAGCCGGAATACTACAAGCCGGGTTCAACTTTCCAGATCACGAAAGAAGAGCAGAAGCTCTATGCGCTGTATGCGTACCGGACTGATTCTGCCGGTGGGTCGGCCACTTTCACGCAGGTGCAGACAGAACCACAGGATTGGTCCGGCGTATACGCTGTTGCCAACCCTGCCTATCAAGTGGCCATGTCCAGCCAAAATCCGACGCGGACCTATCTCATCGGTCAGTCGGTGAGATTTCGGGCAGACAAGCTATTGGACCCCGACGCTTCATGCATCTGGGTGGTAGAGAAGGTGGGAGCTTGGTATGCCCTGCGGAGTGCTGAAGGTGCCTATCTCAAATGTGATAATGTAAAGCATGTGAGCCTGGACCAGGAAAAGGCTCAGGTAACGCTGGCAGATACCGCCTATCTTTGGTCCCTATCCGCAACCTCCGGGGCACAGTCGTACCTGAGCGCACAGGGGCGGCTTCAATACCATGCAGACACATCTAAATTTACAACCTACACCGAGAACTGCGAGCCCGCGTATTTTTATAGTGGGCAGGGTCTGCGCGTCCATTACACCACGGAACTGGCGCAGGGGATCTGTCCGGACGGCCATACGCCGGAGCTGCGAAATCAAAAACAAGCCACCTGCACAGAGGACGGTTATACCGGAGATCAATACTGTGCTGTTTGTGAAGATCTGCTGGAGTCTGGGACGGCTGTTCCGGCGCTAGGTCATCGGGATGCTGTGGTTCGAGGAAGGCAGGACGCTTCCTGCCGCGCTGACGGCTATTCTGGAGATACCTATTGCGGCGTCTGTGGGCAATGTATAGCAAAGGGCCACACTATCCCGGCTTTGGACCACGCCTGGGGAGCCTGGATGATGACTGTGCAGCCTACCTGTTTTATGGATGGCGTCCAAAGCCGCGTCTGTGGACGCTGTGGCCAGGTGGAGCAACAGCCTATCCCGGCGAATATAGAAAATTGCCCTGCAATAAAATTCCTGGATGTGAATCTCGCGCAGTATTACCATGAGGGCTTGGATTATGTCTTGGCACATGGATACATGAATGGGACATCCGAAACCACCTTTGCGCCGCAGGCCGGGTTGACCCGGGGCATGCTGGTCACCATTTTGTATCGAGTGGCGGGAACTCCGGCGGTATCTGACGCGACCACCCCGTTTACAGATGTGGGCAAGGGATTGTACTATACAGATGCGGTTGCCTGGGCTTATAATACTGGAATTGTGACTGGAACTACAGCGACGAAATTTGCCCCGAATACAAAGATCACCCGGGAACAGATGACAACAATCTTGTATCGTTACGCAGGATGTCCGCAGAGCAAAGGGAATTTAAACGCTTTCCGGGATGCGGTTGACGTATCCGCCTATGCCAAAGCAGGGATGGCCTGGGCAGTGGAGCATGGCATCGTCAATGGCGTGACTCCAACGACCATAGCGCCACAGCATGGTGCGACCAGAGCGCAGGTGGCCACCATTATCCTGCGGTTTCTTCAAAATTTGGAACAGGACTAGGAAGCTATCTCGTTAAGAAGTCGCACGCGTTGGTCCAAGGACAGGAACATGCAGGATTGAGGAACAATAGCCCCGACAGGGCGTTTCGCAAAATAAGATAGACACGCCTCGGGTGTGAAAGGGGTCCGCCCCGGAACTGAGTTCCGGGGCGGACCCTTCTGCCGAGGCCAAACTATTTTATAGCAGGTGATGCTCCAGCTCCAAGAGAAACCGATGCAGTGCCTCCGGGTTTAACTCATAGAAAATGCTGGTGCCTCGCTTGGTGGCATATAAAAAACCCTCGTTGCAGAGCAGATTCATGTGGTGGGAAATGGTCGCAGGCGCAAGACGAAGCTTCTCCGCGATGTCCTGTCCGTTGCAGGGACCGCATTTTAGGGCCTTCAGAATCTCCAATCGACTCTTATCACCGATGGACTTGAGCCGGATCACCAGAGAGGCGCTCTGGTCTGAATACTTGGCGACCAATTTGGTGATTTGCTCATACAAGACACCGAAATAGAGGAAGGATTCCGAAAAATCCCACCGCAGCCCGTGAAAACCCATCAGACAAGGCAGAACAGACAGAGAGGTCGTCTCCTGGACCGTCGTAAAATTGGAAAATATTTTGGAGGGGTCGTTTCCGATTTGCGCTTTCGCAAAGACGGCTGTGGAGCGGCATAGCTCAGACATATCCGGCAAATGCTCCAGGAACAGACCGGTAGCTTTTCGCAAAATAACATCCAGTTCTTCCAGATAATCGTCAATCGAGTAATAAAGGGCGGTACAGACCCATTTTACATCTTCTGTACAGCCGGATTTTAAAAGGTATCGAATTAACCCATTTAAATCTTCAATGGAAGACAGATCATGGGGAGAGAGGCTGAGAAGGCGGCTAATGATTTTATTTAGTTCCCGCAGCCGCTCCTCCTCCGGCAAGCCGCCATAGTGGGTGCGGGATTGCAGCGCGGCGTAAAGCGGCCAGGCCAAGGAAGTGATGCCGCCGCTACGGGCGGTGAAAAAAAATCGGAGCCGGTCTTCGTCGACTGTAAGGTTGTTGATGACGTAGTTTTCCACGTCGATTAAAGGCTGAATTAAGGGATCCAATTCAAAGGTGGGAATATTGTATTTTTCCGACAGATGGGTGCGGACCTCGTCGGCGCTGTGCTGCGTGTCGGAAGCGGGCTGAAAGTGGCGCTCCAAAAGAAAAATACATTCCGCTTCTGGGTTAAACCGGTCAAGGATATTGAGTTTCATGTGAGCCCCCCGCGTGTTGCAAAAAAGTTTGATCCTGATAGAATGATTCTATTGTAACCTAAGAGTTCTTTCGTGTCAAGCAAATAAACGAAGATAGAAATCAAACTTTATTCTAAAAGAGTGAGTCAAAATATAAGGACAGACGTCTATGGAATCCTATAATATGTGGACAAACATACACAATATATGCTTATTTTATTTACAAATCATGGAAATAAAATTTCTCTTTATTATTAAGGCGATTTTGCAATTTAGATAAAATGCTAATTTGCCATAGTCATATAGTTAAAATTAAATAAAAATAGAACTAAGTATTAATTTTTTTGATGCTCTATGCCAGAATACCAATAACACCAGTGGGTACGCCCACTGAAAAACGAGATTTTGTATGGAAAGGAAGAAGGATCATGAAGATGAAACGGGTATTGGCATTTGCTCTGTTGATGACCGTGGCACTGACCTCTTTGGGCTTCGGCCCTGCGCTGGCCGTGGAAACAGGCGACACATCTGGGATCAACGAAATTGCGGCCCAGTGGGCCAACAAAGAGGCTTGACTCCCGTAGATCAGGAAATCGTCCTCCATGCACAAAGAGGTACGCTTTCCGAGGAACCGGAAGCCATTGCCGTTAAGGAGGAAAAACGGTATCAGTCTTCCGATGTAGTAACGATCATCGTTGCGCTGGAAGGGGAACCCTCTTGGATCATTTGGACGAATTCGAAGGAAACGGTATTTAAGACACCGATAGAGGGCAGGCGCTGACTAAGGCGCTGCGAAGCACCCAGGAGGATGTGAAGGCGCAGATGCAGGTGCTCAGCGGGGCGGTTTCCACCCAGTCTATCAACGGCGCCTCCAGTTTTAAGTACAGCTATATAACCGTGTTCAACGGCTTTTCCATGCGGCTGCGCTATGGGGATTTGGAGCGGGCTCGGGCAACCGGCGTGAATGATTTGGTTGCAGCCGGAAACGAGACCTCATTCTCCTATTTAAATCCCTATGGAAACAATTTAACTCTGGCGCAGTATCCGGACTACGCCATTGTTGCCACGCCCTCTACGCTGTCGATGACTTTGAGCGTGGTCAGTGTGGACAACGTACCCTACCGCCGCAATCATTTTCTGCTGGTGAGGTCAGGATTGCTTACAATGGCGGCGTGGATTACACTTCCCAGGTAGAGACCAATATTCTCGATGCCTTTGAGGGGAAGACCGTAGAATACGTAGTGATTCCCGGCCTAGGGGAGGAATCAGACTTTGAGGGGCTGGACCTTGCGAATAAAGTTGCGCTGATCAAGCGGGGCACCCTTAACTTTGACGAGAACGCGGCCAGTGCCGCTGCCAAGGGCGTGGTGGCTGCCATTATTCACAACAACGGCGACGATGGGTTGTACTATGCGGCGCTGCAAACCCATTCTATTCCGGTGATCACCATTACCAAAGACGGCGCCGAACAGATGATTGCCGCGCAGGATAAGCACATCCGCTTTTCTGCCGAGTATTACGGCGTTGCTACGAACCCAGCCGGCGGCCAACTGTACGAGGAAGATGGAAAGGTCTACCTGACCTGTCTGGGGGGGACGATGTCTATAATAGGAACCTCACCTCTGTGCTTATCCCCGACGGTGTCACCACGATTGGCGAGAGCGCTTTCTGGTTCTGTAGCGGCATTACCAGTATGCAGCTGCCTGACAGTGTTGAGCGGATCGACACCTACGGACCCTATGGCGTGAACGCACCTCTGAGTATTCCGCAAAACCTAAAGTGGATTGGCGATGAGGCGTTTACCCAGGTGCCTCTGACTAAGGCCGTCCTACCTGAGGGACAGACTCACATTGGCAACAAGGCATTTAATAACTGCAGAAGCCTGGTAACAGCCTCCATTCCGGAGAGTGTAACGGAATACGGCAGCAATATTTTTCTGTACTGCACTGATCTGACTTATGTAGGGCTGCTTGGCAGTCTAACCGAGATTCCCGAGAATGTACTTTTGTAAACTGTGGTGTTAAAGCGAATCCAGATTCCGGAGGGGTGACCAAAATTGGAATTGGGGCCTTCTACGGCAGCGGCATTGAGAAACGCACCATTCCCAACTCCGTGAAGGAAATTGGTGATTGGGACTTTGCTTGGCTCACCGATATGAGAGAAATCACGATCCCAGACACGGTGGAGCGCATTGGCTTCAGCGCCTATATCTACAGCGGGGGCGTGGAAACCGTCAACATCGGCAGCGGCGTGAAACGCATCGGCATGGACGCCTTTCACACCTGGAATATGGATTTGGGCGAGCCCCCGGTGATGAACGTAAAAACAGAGGAAGCCGCCACAGCTTTACGGCGTAGCGGCTACGGTCAGAAAATTCTGTTGGAAGGCGTGCCCTACACCGGATACAACGGCGTACAGTTTACCGATGGCATGTTTTCCTACATGCCATCTCGGTCACAGAGGTGCAGGTGGTTGGCTTTAACGATCAGACCGGCGATACGGATGTTGTTGCGATTCTGAACAGCCAGCGGAACATGGTTGTGGAGTACGGCAATCTGGAGAAGCTTTCCACGGTTCTCTGGGACGGCAGACCGACATCCCCTTTAACGACGGCTCCAGTGTGCCAGAGGGCGTAACGGTCACGGTCTCCGGCGACGTGACAATTCGCAGCAAATTGTCCGTGGAGGGCAAGCTGGTGGTTCCAGCACACGCCACACTGCGGATTGCAGAGGGTGCGTTACTTGTTGGCGAGGAGTATATCGTTTACGAGCGCTGCGATGGAAAGACGGACTGCCCCTCCTGCAGATTCCCGGACCTGGAAACCACTGCCTGGTACCACGAGTACACAAACTATGTAATTGATCGGAAGATGATGAACGGCTATGAGAATGGGACCTTTGGTCCCATTCGTTCCGTCACGCGGGCTATGGTGGCACGGTTCTGTACCGGATGGCAGGCAGCCCGGAGGCAATGGCTTCCACAACCTTCACGGATGTGAAGGAAGGCGTCTGGTATTCCAACGCTGTGGCCTGGGCGCAGGCACAGCATTGCTAAGGGCCTGACGGAATGTGTATTTGCCCCTCACCAGAGAACAAACCGCTGCGTTTTTCTATCGGTTTGTCACAGACTATTTGCATCAGACCCCGGCAGCAGGTGCCGACCTGTCCGTCTATCAGGATGCGAAATAGATTTCCAACTACGCCAAAGAGGCCATGGCCTGGGCGAACGCCGTGGGCCATGGAGGGCTTTGGCAATGGATATCTTAGCCCTAACACCAAGAAACTCGGGTGCAATTGGCAAAGCTTCTCACCATCTTGCACCGAGGCCTCTCGGCCTGAATGCCGAACCTCCTTCCTTTATGACTGCGGCCCCAGTGAATTTCACTGGGGCCGCAGTATCCCTACCAAATTGTCAACAGAATAGAACGGAAGAGCGCTTATGGCTCATTGATTCCATATTCCCCAGGTGGAAGGGAGTTTTTATGCGTCGTTTTTTGAGGGGGGGTCGTATCCCAATTGGGTGAAATACCGTTGTCACCCAAAGCGCCTTGCAGAAGCGCCTTCTGGCGCGTGGAGAAGGAAAGAATCGACTGGCCTGGATTCTGCATCAGCTCCGCAGCAAAGGCCAGGAACGGGATTAGATTGAGGCCAGGACGGCGGAAGTAGGTGCTGAGCGGTCCATCGGGCGCATCAATTTTTGTAATTTGTAATAGACGATACTGACTCAACTCATTTAAAATTTCATCGGCAAGCGCGTCGGAGATATTTAAATTCTGGGCCATGTAAGCGGCAGTGAAGGAGTGCCGTCTCCCTGAATAGGAAAACACCATAGCCTGCAAGCGCAGCGGCTTTGCCAGCAGCTCAAATAGCTTGCGGTATTCCTCGCAGTATTTCATCACAGCAGCAAATCCGTCCTCCGGTTCCGGCATGATCAGCGTATACTGGTAGTCTTTGGCCACGGAGGATTTCATGATACCGCTGTCGGAATCATAATTGATCAGGGTGGGAACCGTTGCAGGGTCGCTGTACTGCTTGCGGTTCACTCGGTCGTGCAGGCCTGCCATACGGTAGAGCATATCCCCCTGGGAATCATAGGCGCCAACAGTGGACTTAAATAAAATGCAGGCGAGGTCGTTTGCCTTGTGCAGGCGCTGGTCCTGAGGGGTTTTTCCCATTTCGTCCCGTATCAGCGCGCCAAGATCCAGAGGTTTTTTATTGGTGTAGCTGAACAGGTCGTCGATACTCACCCCCAGGGCGTCGGCCAAGTCCGGGAGTAAAGCGGAGTCGGGCGCGCCGCCCCGTTCCCAGCGGGAAACCGCCTGCATGGATACAGAGAGCAGATTCCCCAGTTCCTCCTGTGTAAGCCCGGCATTTTTTCGATACCGGGCGATATTTTGGCTCAACTGGTTTCGATTCAAATAAAACACCTCCGGGGCTCAACCATTTGTTTATATTATAATCCTTTCTCCACAAATTACAATGATTGACAAATAAAAATAAATAATTAATTTCAAAATTGGCAGGCTGCCTCGTGATATGCTCCTAAAATTTCTGACATTTGAGCCATTCTTGCCTCCGCTTTCTGTTTCATATTCTATGATTGCTTGTATAAGAGAAACGACCCCTTGATTGAGCACAAAGACAAACTTATTGTGTTCATGCTCAGTTTTTGTCATAATGAAATTGTGGGGATATACAAGTAAGCGCGAAATGTCCCAGTGGGAGGAACAATCAAACCGTCAAGGAGGTAAAAGATGAAACAAAGAAATGTTTTGAAACGGCTGCTTGTGCTGCTTCTGGCGTTCTGCCTGGTATGTCAGGTAGGCGGCATGACAGCCCAGGCGACGGGAACGGAGGAGGCATCCGTTTCTTATACGCGGCTGGGCGGCAATGAGGTGTCCGCAGACCTGCGCGATCCGGCACAGATCGCCGATAAACCGGAGACCTCTACCTATTCCGATACGGATACCGTCCGGGTCTCCATTGTGCTGGACGAGCCGTCCACGGTGGAGGCTGGGTTTGAAACGGCTTCCATCGCATCCAATGCAGCCGCGGCTGCGTACCGGCAGGAGTTGGCCCGCAGCCAAGAGGCGGTGGAACGGGACATCAGCGCCGCCTTGGGCGGGTCTCTGGATGTGGTGTGGAACCTGACCCTGGCGGCCAATCTGATTTCCGCCAACGTGCGGTACGGCGAGATTGACGCGATTAAGGAGATCGACGGCGTCAAGGCCGTTTATGTGGAAACGGTTTATGAGCCCCAGGTTCTGGCCGGGACGTCGGATACGGCCTATCCCACCATGGTTTCCGCTGGTCAGATGACCGGCACAACCGCCGCATGGCTGGAGGGCTATACCGGGGCCGGCAGCCGGATCGCCGTCATTGATACAGGGCTGGATACAGACCATCAATCCTTTGACGCAGGCGCCTACCACTATGCGCTGGAGCAAAACGCCGCAGAAAAGGGACTTCATACGGAGGAGTACCTAAATTCCTTGCACCTGTTGTCCACGGAGGAAATTGCAAAGGTGCTGCCTCAGCTGAACATCAGTGGGAAGGATGACAGCTTATCGGCAGACGACCTGTATAGAAACGAAAAAATTCCGTTTGGTTATAACTACATCGATTCCTCTTTGGAGGTGACGCATGACAACGACAGTGCGGGCGGCCATGGCTCCCATGTGGCGGGCATCGCCACGGCGAACCGCTATCTGACGGCGGCGGCGGGCTACAGCCCCGCGGAGGACGGGGCCGGCGTCGTGGGCGTTGCGCCGGACGCGCAGATTCTGACCATGAAGGTTTTTGGCCAGGCCGGCGGAGCCTATGAATCGGATTATATGGCGGCCATCGAAGATGCGATCGTACTGGGCTGCGACGCGGTGAACCTGAGCCTGGGGTCCCCCAACACAGGGTTCAGCCACAGCAGCGAGGCCTATTACAATCAGCTTTTTGCATCTCTGAAGGAGACGGACACGGTGGTATCCATCTCGGCGGGAAACAACGCCGGCTTCGCCACATACAGCAGCAGTGCGACAGGCCTTCTCTACGCGGAGGACGTCAATAACAGCACCCTGGGCGCTCCCGGAACCATGGATAACGCTTTTACGGTGGCAAGCGTGGATAACCTGACTGTGACGGGGATCTATGCGAAATTCAACGGGAATACAGGGGTTTGCGTGACGAAGACCAAAGATGGCTATAACCAGGAGTGGACGACGCTGGACGTCAGCGAGGACCAGTCCGGCACGGCCTATGACTATGTATTCCTGGGCGATCCTACAGATCCGGAGGACACGGTGAAGTACGCCGTAGATGCCGGCGCCTTTGACGGGCTGGACGTAGAGGGAAAAATTGTGCTGATTTCCCGCGGTACCTCCTCTTTCGCGGATAAGCATACCTTTGCGGCCGAAGCCGGCGCGGCAGGCGTGATCATTTATAATAACGAACCTGGCGTTCTTAACGCCAGCCTGTCCGGTTCTATGGCAACCACACCCTGTGTGACCATTTCCAGTGGCCAAATGCAGAAAGTTTTCGCTGGCGCGGAGAAGGTCGCCGGGATATACGGTGGAACTGTCACGGTTGGCGACGGCGTTTACTCCGAGTGGCAGGATGCCGACTATTACACCCTGAGTACGTTCAGCTCCTGGGGCGTGACGGAGACGCTGAAGCTGAAACCGGAGATCACGGCTCCTGGCGGTAATATTTATTCTGTTAACGGCGAGGTTGCGGGCACGGACCAGTATAAGTCCCTGAGCGGCACCTCCATGGCGGCGCCCCACGTGGCCGGCCTATCGGCAGTCCTGATTCAATACATCCGGGAAAATGGCCTGGAAGAGAAGACTGGACTCAGCGCCAGGCAGCTTGCCCAGTCCCTGCTCATGTCTACGGCGGAGCCTATAATAGAGGAGAGCACGGACCTGGAGTATTCCGTCCGCAGACAGGGGGCCGGTCTGGCTAATGTAAGCAGCGCGATTTCCTCTCCCACCTATGTACAGGTAGAGGGACAGGAAGATGGAAAAGTGAAGATTGAGCTGGGAGATGATCCCTCTCGCGCTGGAACCTATTCGTTCCGTTTTACAGTCGAGAATCTGACCGACGCGGAACAGCAATACACCCTGGATACCAGCATTATGGCTCCGGCTGCGTATGAGCAGGACGGCGCCACGTATATGGACAATGTCATGCACGCCTTGAGCCCCACGGTGACCTGGAGTGTGCAAGACAAGGACCTGCCCATGGATTTCAACGGAGACGGTGTGTTTGATAAGGCGGATGCCCAGGCTTTGATGGCACATATCATCAACGGCCAGGAGATTAAAAATGAATCGAAAGCCGATCTGAGCGGAGATGGGCAGATCAACGAATACGACGTGTATCTGCTGCTGCAGGCGCTGCAGGCGGCGAGAGTCAGCACCCTCATGGTTCCCGCAAACGGCGCTGTGACAGTAAACGTTACGGTGGCGCTTAGTCAGGAGGACGCGGCCTATATCCAGAAGAACTTCCCCAACGGTACCTATGTGGAGGGCTATTTCTATCTGAATGCCGGGAAGGACGAGGACGGCGCGGTGGGCGTGTCTCACTCCATCCCCATGCTGGCCTTTTATGGCAACTGGAGCGATGCGTCCATGTTTGACCGTGGCACGGCAATGGAGCCGGCGGAGGATGGCGTGACCTATACCGGGTTAAAGCGTGTCAACTATATCACTGTTTCTCACGCCGACGAAAAGCTCAGCAACTACTTTGGGGGTAATCCCTATGTGCGGGAAGCGGAATATCTGGAGGAGCGAAACGCCTTAAACACGGTCAATGGAGACCGATTTGACACGAGTGTGACGTCGTTGATTCGGAACGCTGCTGCGATTCGGATGGACTGGTACCTGGAGGGAGAGGGCCCCAACGAAATCGCCAGCCAGGAGATGTTGCCGGCGGCGTTCTACTATGATGTCGCAGGCACCTGGTATTATACGTCCTATGAGGTTGGCATTCAGGAGTTCACGCAGCCGTTTGAAGACAAATACAGCGGTCAGGATTTGGAATGGATGCTGAAGGTGACCGCAGCGCCGGAATACTACCTCAGAGAGGACGGCAGCGTCGCATGGGATGAATTGGGTACTGGCAGCAGCTGGTCCGTCCGCTTTACCCCGGACAACGAGGCGCCGGAGATTCAGGATATGCACCTGAATGTGGACCTCACCACTGGGAAAAGAACCCTGCGTGTGACAGTGAAGGACAACCGTTACACTGCGGCCCTGGTGATCTTTGACCGGGAGACCGGACGGATCAAGCAGTCTGAGCCAGTCAATCAGACGGAGCTCGGCGGTCCGGTTACCGTGGAATTGGATATTACCGCGCTGCAAGGCAGCAACCTGACCATTGCGGCCTGCGACTATGCCTGCAATGAGACCTACTACGCCCTGGAATTTGCCGGATTCCAGCCGGAGGAGCGCCCCTACTTCCATCTGTACAGCATGTACGATGAGAGCTGGGTCGGTGTGTCGGAAGGCGATCTGGTCCAAGAAGGCGTGACCGATCACACAGCGGAATTTGGACGGACCCCAACGGTCACGGCGGCAGAGTACGTCGATGGATACGTCTTCTATAACATCAGCACCGCCGGCATGCCGCCGGTAGGCAGTAAGCTGTATGTGCGGAAAGAAAACGACTTCCACAATCTCACGCTGATCCGGGACCTGGATCGTTATTACTATGATTTTGCCTACAATTATGACGACGGGAAGCTGTACGGGCTTTCCGGGGGCAGACCGGGTTCACCGATGCCGTTCTTTACAAGCTCTCTGTATACCATTGATCTGGAGACCGGTGAGGAAACGCTGGTAGCAGGGCTGAACGCCAATATCGTCACATTGGCATGCGACGACTTTGGCAGGTTCTACGGCATGACCCCATTTTATAATAATCTTTATACCTTTACGATGGACGATCTGTCCGAGGCTTCCATTCGGGCCACAGATTTAGGTGCGCTGGGTGGAGAAGAAGGCGGCTACGCCTACATTCAGACCATGGCGTGGGACCATAACGAGGGAAAGCTCTACTGGGCGCAGTACAAAGAGAATTTCAATCCGGGCAGTCTGGAGGCCAATGCAGACGCCAATCTAGTGGAGGTCAATTTGGAGGACCTGACGTGGACCAAAGTGGCGCCCCTGTATGGCTATGAGCCAACGGGCCTTTACATCATCTCAGAAAAAGGCGGGCGCTTCGACCCGACGTTACAGGTAAACGGCGTAGAGCTCTCCAGTTCTGAATTGACGCTTTCTGTGGGAGCTGCGGAACAGCTGACTGCTGCCGTATTTCCATGGAACGCGACGGACCGGACCGTAACCTGGACCAGCAGCGACCCAGGGATCGCTACTGTGGCGTCGGATGGTACGGTGACTGCTGTCGCAGAGGGCCAGTGCCGGATCACCGCGGTTTCCAACCTGGATAACACAGTGAGCGCCTCCTGCGCCGTCACTGTGACGCCTTAGCCGCCGCTTTGTTTCGGAGGAAGGGAATAGATAATGAAAAAATTGATTAGTTTTTGTTTGCTGCTGGCAATCACTGCGTCGCTGGTAGGAACGGCTTTTGCAGCCGGCGATTCTCTGAAGCTTTCTGCGCAGACATCAGAGGCCGCGGTCACGGTTACGGTGTCTGCGGAGCAGGAAAGCGTAGCCGGACGAATTGTCGTCTCGTTTGACCCAGCGGTTCTGACGCTGGACGCAGTAGAGCCTGTCGAAAATCTGGAGATTTCGGACCGTAAGCTGGAAAATGGCCGCTTGACCTTGGGCTATGCCGCAGGAGAAGCGGTACGGGGAGAGCTGCTGCACTTGACCTTTTCCTATGGGACAACGGATGCCAAGACTACGGAGCTGAATGCCGAGGCCACTTTTTATCCTGCCTCTGGAGCGTCATGGCAGGAAAACGCTCGCACAACGGTGCAGTTGGCGGGGGGACATGAGGAGAATTGTCCTTCTGAAGCGTATCCGGATTTGGATACCGCCGCCTGGTACCATGCGTATACGGACTACGTGATTGATCATCAGATGATGATTGGCTACGAGAACGGTAGCTTCGGACCCAACCGCGCGGTGACCCGTGCCATGGCGGTCACGGTCCTGTACCGGCTGGCGGGGAGCCCGGCAGTGGAGACCCCCGATACCTTCACCGATGTGAGAGAAGGACTCTGGTATTCCAACGCCGTGGCCTGGGCTCAGACAAACGGCATCGCGAAGGGTTTGTCAGAGACAGTGTTCGCCCCCAATCAGCCGGTTACCCGGGAGCAGACAGCGGCGTTCCTCTACCGATATGTCAAAGACTATGCACACCAGACCCCGGCGCCGGGGGCCGATCTTTCCGGCTATCAGGATGCAAGCCAAATTTCCAACTACGCTAAGGAGGCCATGGCCTGGGCGCATGCCGTCGGGCTGATGGACGGCTTTGGCAACGGATATCTGGGCCCTAAACACCAGACAACCCGGGTGCAATTGGCAAAGCTTCTCACCATATTGCACCGTGACCTTTCGGCCTAAACGCCGAATCTCCTTCCTTAATAATGGCTGCGGCCCCAGTGAATCTTCAACTGGGGCCGCAGTCATGTTATATGGGAGGATGCGCGCGGATGATGGGGGGGGCTTTATAGGTAGTTGACCGCCAGAATGGCCAAGCCGAGGACTGTGAGCACGATGCCGGTGGCCCGGTTTAGTACGATCGGAGAGGCTTTATTGGCAAATTTGGCCGCAATTCGAGCCCAGAGCAGCGTGCTCAGGACGCAGAACAGCAGGCTGATCCAGTCAGGCTGACCGCCAATGGCAAAGTGGCTGACGGCGCCCGTCAGAGCGGTAAAGGTCATAATGAACACGCTGGTTCCCACAGCGGTTTTTAACTCATAGCCCAGGACGCTGGTCAGCAAAAGCAGCATCATCATGCCGCCGCCGGCCCCCACGAAACCGCAGATCAAACCGACCACACCGCCGCATGCGATGGATTGAATCAAACGCTTTTTGCGGCTGGCGCCCTCCAGCTTGGATTTGGTAGCCGTTACCGGCCGGACGATGAACTTGATGCCCAAAAGCAGGGTCATAAAGGTAGAAAAACCGCCCATAGCCGTGCTGGGAACCAGACTGGACAGATAGCTGCCCAGAAGGGTGAAGCACAGGACCGCCGCCATCATGACCAGGCCGTTTTTAATGTCCAGGTTTTTGTTCTTTCCATACGTATAGGCCGACACCGCGCTGGCTAGCACGTCGCTGGCCAAGGCGATGCCCACGGCCATATAGGGGTCCATATGCAGGAAGGTAATGAGCATGGGACTGATAACTGCCGCCGCGCTCATACCGGCAAAGCCGGTGCCCAATCCTGCGCCGATGCCTGCCACAAAGCAGATTAAAAATTGATACCACATGTCTTTGTCACCTTGTCCTATTCAATTTCTTTCATTTCTCTCTGGAGGGCGTTCTGGATATTATGGTCCGCGCGCTGCAGGAACTGTTGCAGCAGCTCCCGCTCCTCCGGGACAAAGCCCTGCAAAATTACGGAAAAGCATAGTTCCTGACGATGTACCAGCTCCTCTACGCATGGCTGCTTGTCCTTTTGCAGGGCGAGACGGAATACCTTTCGATTGGAGGGCTCCGGTTCTGCCGCCAAATATCCGCGCTGACGAAGCCGGTCCACCGCCTGCGAGACATTGGATTTTGCGAATCCTCGCATAGCCGTGATATCCCGGGCGGTATTGTAGGTCGGATTGTTTCTTAGAAACAAGAGTATATCGATTTCCAACTGCGTGAGACCATAGCGGGCGGAAAGAGGCTGGAACATTTGGCGGTACAGCCGCTTCCAGTGGTTAACATAAATAATGAGATTCTGCAGCATGCTTTCACCTTCCGACTGTTATAAGTATAACTGTTCTAATTATAACTAATTGTCCGCTGTTGTCAATTAAAAAGTTGAGAAATGGGAAAGCTGGCGACAAATAAAAAAATTATCTGACAGAATGTCCCTTTTTTCGAAGATACAGCATCATAGATAGTAAAACCATTTTAAAATTTACCGTGTAATCAGGGAGGTGTATGGAAGGTTGCAGCCTTATATCGCCCATATCCGTGAGGGCGGAGCGGTCCAGACCGTACTGGAGCATCTGCAAGGGACCCGGGACTTGGCAGCGTCTTTTGCTGGGGAATTTAACGCGGCAGCAGCAGGAGAATTGGCTGGGATGGCCCATGACCTGGGGAAATTCTCCCATGAATTTCAGACCCACATCCTGCATCCAGAGCGCAGGATGCAAGTAGATCACAGCACCGCTGGCGCTCAAATTTTGATGGAGCGCGAGGGCGGGCTGACCCCGGCGGCCTTTGCCGTGGCGGGACACCACGGCGGCCTGCCGGATGGCGGCGGCAAAATGGACAGCGCGGACCAAACGACGCTCTGGGGCCGCTGGCGGCGGCAGGTGCCCGCTTTTGAAGCCTGGCAAAAGGAGCTGGAACTTCCGAATGAGATTCTCCCTGCGTTTGTCCGGGGCAAAGACGCGTTTACTCTGGCCTTTTATACGCGCATGCTCTATTCCTGTCTTGTGGATGCTGATTTTTTGGACACAGAGCGGTTTATGAATCCTGAGAAGGACCGGAAACCACTTGGTTTGCCCCCTGCGCAAATGGAGGAGCGGCTGGACCAGCGTTTTGCCGAGTTTGACGCATCCAAATCGGACCTAAACCAGCGGCGGAGCCAGATTCAGGCATCGTGCCGGGCGGCTGCCGCGCATTCGCCGGGGCTATTCACCCTAACGGTGCCCACGGGAGGTGGGAAGACCCTGTCGTCTCTGGCCTTTGCCTTACGGCACGCCTGCCTTTATGGGAAAAAGCGGATTCTTTATGTCATCCCGTATACCTCCATTATCGATCAGACTGCACAAAACTTCTCTAAAGTTATGGGACCCGAGAACGTGCTGGAGCACCACGCCAGTGTAGACTATGACAATCCGGAAAATGCGACCTTGGAGACTTACCGCAAGGCCCTGGCCACGGAAAACTGGGACGCGACTCTGATTATCACAACGGCAGTGCAATTTTTTGAGTCTCTTTTTGCCAATCGAAGCTCCAAGTGCCGGAAGCTTCACAACATTGCAAATTCCGTAATTATATTTGACGAGGCCCAGACCATACCCGTGGCCTATCTGCAGCCCTGCGTGGCGGCTATCGCGGAGTTGGTGTCCCACTACGGGGTGACCGCGGTCCTATGTACCGCCACCCAGCCGGCACTGGAACCCCTATTTGCGGAATATGGGCTGTCTGCCCGGGAGATCTGCCGGGACAGCGCAGAGCTGTATCCAGTTTTTCGCAGGACGACCATACGGGATCTGGGCATGTTGGACCAGGAGACGTTGCTTCAGCAGCTAAAAGAGCGTCCTCGGGTGCTATGCGTGGTCAACCGGCGGCAAACGGCCCAGGCTCTGTACGCCGGCCTGGAAGGGGATGGGAATTACTGCCTGACGACGCTTTTATATCCCGAACACCGGAAGGTGCTATTAAAAGAAATCCGGGAGCGCCTGGATACGGGTCAGCCATGCCGGGTGGTTTCCACCTCTCTCATTGAGGCGGGAGTGGACGTGGACTTCCCTCTGGTGTACCGGGAGGAGGCCGGTTTGGATTCCCTGATTCAGTCCGCGGGCCGGTGCAATCGGGAGGGGAAGGACCCCGCTGGGGAGAGCTTTGTCTATCAATTCCGCATCAGCGCGTCGGTACCGCCTATGATTCGGCAGAATGTGGACGCTTCCCGGGCGGTACTGCGAACCGGGCGGGACCCACAGGACCCGGAGACCATTGCCCGCTACTTCCGGTTTCTCCGAAATCTGAAAGGCCAGGGGGGACTGGACAAGCAGAAAATTCTGGACGCCTTCCGCCGGGGGATAGACGGCTGCTGGTTTCCCTTTGCCCAGGTGGCGGAACGGTTCCGCCTGATAGACGCGCCCACCCGAACGGTATACATCCCGGAAGAAAAAGGCGCCATGCTGGTAGAGAGCCTGCGCAGAGGGCAAGTCAGCCGAAGCCTGTTCCGCGCTCTGGGCAATTATAGCGTCAGCATCTATCCGGACCATTTTCAGCGGCTCATGGAGGCCGGAGCCTTGGAGGCCCTGGACTCTGGGGACAGTATCTTATGGGACCTAAACCAATATAACAGGCACACCGGCCTGGCTCTGGATCCAGGGACGGGATATGGCTGGATGATATAAGTTTAAAATGCGATAGGAAAGGAGTTGAACTTGTGGCAGTAAAAGTAGAAGTTTGGGGGGACTATGCCTGCTTTACCCGGCCGGAAATGAAGGTGGAGCGGGTGAGCTACGACGTCATGACGCCCTCCGCCGCCAGGGGCCTGCTAGAGGCCATTTATTGGCATCCAGGTCTGCGCTGGGTAGTGGACCGAATTTACGTGCTTTCTCCCGTTCGGTTTACCAATATCCGGCGCAACGAAGTGAAAAACAAACTAAACGCCAAAAGCATCAAAACGGTTCTGCAGCAGGGGAGCGGAGAGCTATATCTCAATGCCTCTGCGGAAATTGTACAGCGGGCGGCAATGGTGCTGCAGGATGTGCACTATGTGTTGGAGGCCCATTTTGAGCTCACGGACCGGGGGAATCCCGGGGAC
Source organism: uncultured Eubacteriales bacterium (assembly GCA_958402445.1). Taxonomy (GTDB): domain Bacteria; phylum Bacillota; class Clostridia; order Oscillospirales; family Oscillospiraceae; genus Faecousia. Next base: position 72,455 of record CATXTO010000002.1, on the reverse strand, counting down.
AATTCAGGGAAGTTTCAGGATATCATTTGCAGGAGGTTGGAACGGGGCCAGTGCTATCACCAGCCGTATTTTGGAACGCGGGAGTTTCCCGCCCACTTTCGGTCTTGGCCAAGTCAAACCGTGCCAGCCATTTCTGAGACGCGGGACTTGGGATACATGCTCTATGATTTGGACTACTCGAAGCCAGAGGACATTCAGCCCATGTTTTTCCGAGCCAGGTTGGAGTCTGGGGTCCTGGATCTGCAAAACTGCGAGGTGGTTCGATGATTTTACAAGCTTTGACCTCGTATTATGAGATGCTTGCCCGTCGGGGGGAGATTTCCAAGCCCGGGTGGGGCAAAGCCAAGGTGAGCTTTGCCTTGGATTTAAATGAACAAGGGGAGATTGAAGGCCTCTACAGCCTGAAAACGGAACAGACGGCAGGAAAGAAGACCGTTTTGCGCCCCCAGGTGCTGGAGGTCCCTATGCCGGAAAAGCGGACGATGAACCCTTTGTCCAATTTTTTATGTGATAACTCCGGCTATATCCTAGGTCAGGACGGAAAGGGAAAGTCCGGCCGTACTAGGAAGTATTTCGAAGCCTGCCAGGCTTTGCACCAGGCAGTGCTGGAGGATGTGGACACGCCGGCGGCCCAGGCAGTTCTGAACTATTTCCGCACTTGGGACCCCCAATCGGGACCAGACCATCCGGCCCTCGTGGAGGATTGGCAAGAGCTGATGGCCGGGGCCAACCTGGTTTTCTGGTTTGAAGGCGTGCCTGTGCAGGAGGACCCGGAGGTCCGGAAGGCCTGGGAGCGGTATTACGCTGGGAAGGAGGGAGGCGTAGTAATGCAATGCCTTGTCACGGGACAAAGGACATCCATCCCCAAGATTCACCCCCCCATTAAGGGAGTAAAAAATGCACAGTCTATGGGTGCAAATCTGATATCCTTTAATGAATACGCCTTTTGCTCCTATAACCGGAAACAGAATTACAATGCCCCGGTGGGCGCCTACGCCGCCTTCGCCTATACCACGGCGCTGAACCAGCTCCTGGCAGACCGGGAGCATACCCTGACGGTGGGCGATACCACGGTGGTTTGCTGGGCGCAGAGCGGGGAGCATGGGTATCAGGAGGCCTTTGGGCAGGGCCTCATGGGTGGCTCCGCCCAGGACGAGGCGGAGCGGTCCGTCCGCAGTGCAATGCAAGCGATGGCCCGGGGAGAGCCTGTCTCCTGGGGGCAGGAGGAATTGCAGCCCGATATGCACTTTTACATTCTGGGTCTGTCCCCCAATGCCTCCAGGCTTTCCGTGCGATTTTTCCTGCAAAATTCCTTTGGCGATTTCATACGGCGGCTAGAGGAGCACAATCAACGGCTGGATATCGTCCGCCCGGCCTTTGACCGATTTGAACAGCTTCCGCTTTGGAAGCTGCTGTCGGAGACGGTCAATCAGAAAGCTAGGGATAAGGCTCCGCCACCTCAACTGGCCGGTTCTGTATTGCAGGCTATCCTAATAGGAGATCGATACCCGGTCACGCTCTTTAATGGGGCCATGCTGCGCATCCGGGCGGAGCGGGAGGTAACAAGGGGCCGCGCGGCCATCTTGAAAGCATATTATTTGAGAAATCCCCATGTGGGATGCCCAGAGGAGGTTTTGACTGTGGCATTGAATGAATCCAGCACCAATCCAGCCTATTTATTGGGGCGGCTGTTCTCCATTTTGGAGGCGGTACAGCTTGCGGCCAGTCCCGGCGTGAAGGCGACCATCAAGGACAAGTATTTTAACTCCGCCGCTTCCACTCCGGCGACCATATTTCCCATCCTGAATCAGCTGTATCAGAAGCATTTGCGCAAGCTGTCTGCCGGACAGCGCATCTATTACGACAAGCAGGTGGGCCAAATTAAGGATTGGCTGGGGGAGAGCCTGCCGATGCGGCAAAACCTGCCGGAGCAGGCGTCCTTTGACCTGGGATATTATCAGCAGACACAAAAACGGTACGAAAAAAAGGAGGAGACATCAAATGGCTGAGGCGATTCACAACCGGTACGAATTTATTATTTTGTTTGACGTAGAGAATGGGAACCCCAATGGAGACCCGGACGCGGGGAATATGCCCCGGGTGGACCCGGAGAGTGGCTACGGTCTGGTGACGGACGTTTGCCTGAAACGGAAGATCCGGAATTATGTGGAGACAGTTCAGGAGGGGGTTCCCGGCTATCGGATTTACATTAAGGATGGGGTCCCGCTAAACCGTTCCGATGCAGAGGCTTGTGCCTATTTGGGGGTCAAGACGGACGACAAGTCATTAAAAGAAGCAAAAAAGAAAAATCCGGATCTGGATATGAAGCTGCGGGACTTCATGTGCGATAATTTTTTTGATATCCGGGCTTTTGGAGCGGTGATGACTACCTTTGTCAAGGGAGCCTTGAACTGCGGCCAGGTACGGGGACCGGTGCAGCTGAGCTTTGCCCGGTCCGTGGACCCGATTGTGCCCCAGGAAATCACCATCACCCGCGTGGCCATTACCACAGAGGCGGATGCGGAAAACAAAGGGACGGAAATGGGCCGGAAGTACATCGTCCCTTACGGCCTGTACCGGGCTGAGGGCTATATCTCGGCCAACCTGGCGCGAAAGGTGACAGGCTTCAGCGAGGCGGATTTACAGCTTTTATGGACAGCGATTTTAAACATGTTTGAGCATGACCACTCTGCGGCCCGGGGAAAAATGGCGGTTCGGGAGCTGATTGTGTTTCGGCACGACAGTGAATTTGGAAACGCACCAGCCCATCGATTGTTTGAAACGGTGGAGGTAAGGCGGAAGGACGGCGTGGTATTTCCCAGGTCCTACAGCGACTACACGGTTACGGTGGGCGATGTACCGGAGGGCGTGAGCTGCACACGGATGGGGTGACCTACGCCGAAGAGGATTGGCTTGCCCTGTCCGGCCTGCAGCACTTTGCCTTTTGCCCCAGACAGTGGGCGCTCATTTACCTGGAGCAGCAGTGGCAGGAAAACATCCGGACAGCGGAGGGACGTATTCTTCACGAAAAGGCCCACAATGCGGCAGCCACAGAAACCAGAGGGGACCTCATTATTCTGCGGGATTTGCGCGTTTTCTCGGCCCGCCTGGGTGTCACTGGTGCCTGTGATGTAGTGGAATTCCACAGAGATCCCCAGGGGGTGCCCCTTTGGAATCGGGAAGGGCTCTGGCAGCCCTTCCCAGTAGAGTATAAACGAGGCGAGCCAAAGGACCATTTGGCAGACCAGCTCCAATTGTGTGGCCAAGCCATTTGTCTGGAGGAAATGCTGTGCTGCACTATCCCGTCGGGCGCTCTATATTATGGGCAGACTCGCAGAAGGCAGGGGGTGGATTTTACGCCAGAGCTCAGAAAGACAGTGGAGCGCCTTCTGTGCCAAATGCAGGAATATGCGCAGCGGCGGCATACTCCGAAAGGAAAGCTGAGCAAGTCCTGCAACGCCTGTTCACTGCATGAAATCTGCCTTCCTGGCCTGTTTAAAAATCCAGGAGCAGCGGCGTATTTGCGTCAGGCGATGGAGGAGGTGGCGCAGTGCGAAAACTGCTAAATTGCCTGTACGTATTAACAGAGGACGCCTATCTGACGCTGGAGGGGGAAAATGTAGTCATTCTCCAAGGTGAGATCAGCTTGGGGCGATTCCCGTTGCATGCACTGGAGACCATTTTGTGTTTTAGTTATAAAGGCGCCTCTCCGGCTTTGCTAGGCGCCTGCTGTGCAAAAAGCATTCCCGTTTGCTTTTTCACGCCCTATGGCCGGTTTCTCTGCCGGGTGACCGGGGAAGTCCGGGGCAACGTGTTTCTGCGGCGGGAGCAATATCGCCGTGCGGAGATTGTACCTTCGGCCTGCGAGATTGCGCGCTGCTTTTTAATCGGGAAAATTTGGAATTCCCGTCAGGTGCTCCTACGCGCCTGTCGAGACCATCCGCAGCGCGTGGACACGGTGGCATTTCAGGCAGTCTCCGACCGGCTGGGTCAGGCTATTTTGCAGTTGGACGGAGCAGTCAGCATGGAAACACTGCGGGGACTGGAGGGAACGGCTGCAAAGCAGTATTTTGACTTATTTGACCAAATGGTTTTGCAGAATCGGGAGGACTTCGCGTTTCATGGCCGCTCTCGGCGTCCTCCGTTGGATCGAATCAATGCGGTGCTCTCCTTTTTGTATACGCTTTTGGCCCACGACTGCGCGTCGGCGCTGGAGGGGGTAGGATTGGATCCTTATGTGGGATATCTGCATACAGACCGCCCGGGCCGTGCTTCCTTAGCCTTGGATTTAATGGAAGAGCTGAGGCCCGTGATGGCGGACCGCTTGGCGCTGACATTGGTCAATACCAGGGTTTTGTCCCCGAAGCAGTTTGAAGTGCGGGAAAACGGCGCGGTTTTTTTGGACGAATCTGGGAGGAAGAGCGTATTGACGGCTTGGCAGGAGCGAAAAAGGGACTTGGTCCAGCACCCATTTTTAAAAGAACGGATGGCGTGGGGACTCGTACCTCATGTGCAGGCGCTCCTGCTGGCCCGTTGCCTGCGGGGAGATATAGAGCAATACCCGCCCTATTTTTGGAAGTAAAAAAATGCTGGTTTTAATTACTTATGACGTAAATACGGAATCGGCGGCAGGCAGGAAGCGGTTGCGGCTTGTGGCAAAGCAATGTGTAAATTATGGGCAGCGCGTTCAAAACAGCGTCTTTGAGTGTAATTTAGATGCTGCTCAGTATGTGGAGGTCAAACGGAAGCTGGAATCCTTGATTGATAAGGAGGTTGACAGTCTGCGTTTTTATAATTTGGGAAATGCTTATCACAACCGCATTGAACACATGGGTGCAAAGGCAGGTTACGATGCGGAGGGCGTTTGGCTGCTGTAACGCGAACCCTAAGCGCACAGAATTTTCTGGCTACCTTCGCGCCGTGAAAAAGCAGAAAAGTTTGTTAAGAAGGAAAATAAATGATCATAATTAAGATAAATGAAAGGAGAAATTGGAGGATTCAACAAGTTTAAATATGTAATTATGTACAGTTATTGTGCAAAATTGCAGTCGCGCCACGTAAGTGGCGCGTGGATTGAAATTTGCCCTGCTTGGCGGCGTTCTTGGCCGCTGCCATCGTCGCGCCACGTAAGTGGCGCGTGGATTGAAATTTCGCCGCCTCCGGGGAGATGCCCAGCACCTCGCGTCGCGCCACGTAAGTGGCGCGTGGATTGAAATTGAAATACCTGAACGCCATCGGCAGCACCCGCAAGTCGCGCCACGTAAGTGGCGCGTGGATTGAAATGGAATTGAATCAGCATTTTGAGCTGATAGAGAAAGTCGCGCCACGTAAGTGGCGCGTGGATTGAAATGACTTTGATACGGTCGGTGGGAAGCGTTTCGTCGGTCGCGCCACGTAAGTGGCGCGTGGATTGAAATGTCAACCGCCTCCAATTCCACGCGGAGCATACCCGTCGCGCCACGTAAGTGGCGCGTGGATTGAAATGTTCATGGAGGCGGTCAGATTCTTGACCGCCTCTGTCGCGCCACGTAAGTGGCGCGTGGATTGAAATCGATGACGCCAGCGATCACACCTATACCGTGGCCAGTCGCGCCACGTAAGTGGCGCGTGGATTGAAATAGTAATCTCCTTTTCTGTAATATTCCAGATCGCAGTCGCGCCACGTAAGTGGCGCGTGGATTGAAATATGCACCAGCTTTTTTTCGTCCGCGAACTCATCCGTCGCGCCACGTAAGTGGCGCGTGGATTGAAATTTGGTTTTTAGGCCCATAAAAGGAAATGTAGGGTCGCGCCACGTAAGTGGCGCGTGGATTGAAATGCCGTAGCCGTAGCCTTCGCCGTAGCTGCTGCCGGTCGCGCCACGTAAGTGGCGCGTGGATTGAAATGTGAGAGGCAAAAATGGCAACAAAATTGCCAATGGTCGCGCCACGTAAGTGGCGCGTGGATTGAAATTATTCAGATATTCCGCCAGGGGCTCCGTGCCTCGTCGCGCCACGTAAGTGGCGCGTGGATTGAAATTTGCATTATTCCATTGTCCCAGCAATATGGACGAAGTCGCGCCACGTAAGTGGCGCGTGGATTGAAATCTGAACCTCCGGGCTAAAAAAATAAACAGGTATCTGTCGCGCCACGTAAGTGGCGCGTGGATTGAAATGACAGGGAAATCCGAACACTTGTTGGCGATTCCAGTCGCGCCACGTAAGTGGCGCGTGGATTGAAATACCATCTGCTCTGTAGTCATTTTGTCACCTCCATTGTCGCGCCACGTAAGTGGCGCGTGGATTGAAATACAGCCCGTCACGGTTGATGGGCATGATCTGGAGGTCGCGCCACGTAAGTGGCGCGTGGATTGAAATTGCTCCATGCTGGCAAGGACATCGCTCAACGTACGTCGCGCCACGTAAGTGGCGCGTGGATTGAAATTTCAGATCGTCGTTGCTGGCCTTGGCCATGCCCGGTCGCGCCACGTAAGTGGCGCGTGGATTGAAATGGGCGTAAAGTATCGTCTTTGCCACGGGAATAGGGTCGCGCCACGTAAGTGGCGCGTGGATTGAAATGGGATGGGTGCGGACAAATTCTGTGACATTCACCGTCGCGCCACGTAAGTGGCGCGTGGATTGAAATTTTTTCCACATTAACCGTATCCCAGAATTGTTCCGTCGCGCCACGTAAGTGGCGCGTGGATTGAAATCTGGGAGGCTGGGTGTGCTGGGGAAGCTATGCTGTCGCGCCACGTAAGTGGCGCGTGGATTGAAATCTGGGAGTACCTAGAGAGCAATGTGTCCAGTTACAGTCGCGCCACGTAAGTGGCGCGTGGATTGAAATGCGTTGGCGTAGGACGGTTATTGCCTCCGGGTCCGTCGCGCCACGTAAGTGGCGCGTGGATTGAAATCTGGTGCAGGGCGTCTATAACTTGCTCCCGGTCTAGTCGCGCCACGTAAGTGGCGCGTGGATTGAAATATTATGAGTGGGTATGGGAGGCGCCTTATGGCTAAGTCGCGCCACGTAAGTGGCGCGTGGATTGAAATAGTATATCCGGCATATGACCTCCTACTTCTCCATGTCGCGCCACGTAAGTGGCGCGTGGATTGAAATCCGCCACGGATGATGCAATCCCCTCTGTAAAGGGTCGCGCCACGTAAGTGGCGCGTGGATTGAAATACCCCTATCTACTGTCCATCATCTACACCGACAATGTCGCGCCACGTAAGTGGCGCGTGGATTGAAATCGGAATATGAGGTACGTGGTGATAGCGGCGTCATGTCGCGCCACGTAAGTGGCGCGTGGATTGAAATGCCTCAAGTATATCACTCGTACCATCGTACAAAAGTCGCGCCACGTAAGTGGCGCGTGGATTGAAATATCAAGCTCCCGGAGGGCGAGAAGGTACCCGCGGTCGCGCCACGTAAGTGGCGCGTGGATTGAAATATGATCGGGGGCAGTAGTGGCATAATGACTTGATGTCGCGCCACGTAAGTGGCGCGTGGATTGAAATGTAGCCCCGGACAGCCAAAACGGTCCGGCGCGTCGTCGCGCCACGTAAGTGGCGCGTGGATTGAAATCTTTGTTGATGCCGGGAGAAAACGAAATTGTCATGGTCGCGCCACGTAAGTGGCGCGTGGATTGAAATAAAATTTGTCCACCGCTTACGTGGAGCTGACCCGGTCGCGCCACGTAAGTGGCGCGTGGATTGAAATTCCAGATTACCGAAGATAATTGTAGTAGCGACCTGTCGCGCCACGTAAGTGGCGCGTGGATTGAAATTCATATCCGTTGAACGTGCTTGGATGTACTCCTACGTCGCGCCACGTAAGTGGCGCGTGGATTGAAATCCCGGCTACTGAGGAAAAAAACAATGGATGGTTGTCGCGCCACGTAAGTGGCGCGTGGATTGAAATTTTTGACCGCGGTTACAGGTTGCTCTTCTGGGGGAAGTCGCGCCACGTAAGTGGCGCGTGGATTGAAATCGCAGTAGTTGGATCCATCTCCACTGCCATCGCCGTCGCGCCACGTAAGTGGCGCGTGGATTGAAATCGTCGTGCATCAGGCATTGTAGATGCTCAATCAGGTCGCGCCACGTAAGTGGCGCGTGGATTGAAATCTTTTCGGCTCGGAGCCAGGTGGATTTGTCCGGAGTCGCGCCACGTAAGTGGCGCGTGGATTGAAATACTCAACCGCTGCCTCTGGACGATACGCTGTCTCGTCGCGCCACGTAAGTGGCGCGTGGATTGAAATCGCCGCTCGGTCCTCCTGGAGGGCCGTCCGGAGTCGCGCCACGTAAGTGGCGCGTGGATTGAAATATGTAATGGCTTATTACATGGACGACGACGCGCGGTCGCGCCACGTAAGTGGCGCGTGGATTGAAATAAAGCAAATATAGCCTTAGACGACTGCTGTCCGTCGTCGCGCCACGTAAGTGGCGCGTGGATTGAAATTTTCCATACTCCTTTCGCCCGCACATTATAATTAAGGTCGCGCCACGTAAGTGGCGCGTGGATTGAAATCCGTGGCATCCTCGATAGACCGGTCATAATAGGCCGTCGCGCCACGTAAGTGGCGCGTGGATTGAAATTATGACAGTTCGGCTTGGCGCTCTGTACGAGCTCGTCGCGCCACGTAAGTGGCGCGTGGATTGAAATTTGCTGTCCGGGGCAACGAAGCGGATTGCCGGACGTCGCGCCACGTAAGTGGCGCGTGGATTGAAATTGTGATACTCTCGTAGGCACTGCTATAAGTGTCCCTGTCGCGCCACGTAAGTGGCGCGTGGATTGAAATCCCCAACGGCAAAGATGGTAAGATCGACAGCGTGTGTCGCGCCACGTAAGTGGCGCGTGGATTGAAATTGTCGTGGCAAGGCCCAGTGCCGTGCCCGTGCTGGTCGCGCCACGTAAGTGGCGCGTGGATTGAAATACTCCTGCTCTGCGTGTTCCGCGTTTTTTGGGGAGTCGCGCCACGTAAGTGGCGCGTGGATTGAAATGCTCTTAAAAAGCTCTCCGAGCTTGCTTGGGCAGGTCGCGCCACGTAAGTGGCGCGTGGATTGAAATGCATCATGGAGGTTTGCGCCCTGGAGGTCTGCGCGTCGCGCCACGTAAGTGGCGCGTGGATTGAAATATTTGCTGGAGGGCGGAAGGTACGTGATTGAGAAGTCGCGCCACGTAAGTGGCGCGTGGATTGAAATTCCTATAATAGACAAAAAGGAGGCAGGCCAGGTGGGTCGCGCCACGTAAGTGGCGCGTGGATTGAAATTTCACTATCTCGTCAGCAATACAAAGGTTTCTCCGTCGCGCCACGTAAGTGGCGCGTGGATTGAAATGTATCGACCATCGTTATTTCCTGGCCGTCTCTGGAGTCGCGCCACGTAAGTGGCGCGTGGATTGAAATTTATGCCGTTTTCGTAGCCGTAGCCGTAGCCGAAGGTCGCGCCACGTAAGTGGCGCGTGGATTGAAATTCGATTGTGCAAAACACGGCCACGTTTCGGGTGGGTCGCGCCACGTAAGTGGCGCGTGGATTGAAATACTATGTCGAGATTTTCTAACCGCCTTATAGCTCTGGTCGCGCCACGTAAGTGGCGCGTGGATTGAAATCCTTCAAGTAAAATATCGTTATTCATGGCAAGTTGTCGCGCCACGTAAGTGGCGCGTGGATTGAAATGTCATTTTGACCACAGGAGTAAGTGAGTCAGTTTCGTCGCGCCACGTAAGTGGCGCGTAAAGTCACGTAGCTTGGCTGGGCGGAGAAGACCATAAAAAGGAGTTGACAAAATCCACCGATACCAGTATAATAACAACCGCTATCTATGAATTGCAAGAGTGTTGGAATCGGTAGACAAGCACGTTTGAGGTGCGTGTGGCAACCGCCGTGGGAGTTCGAGTCTCCTCTCTTGCACCACGCCGCCGCGAACTGTGCATGGTTCACGGCGGCGTTCTTTTTTAAAAACGCTCATTTTTCAGAGGTCCTGTGGGTCTGCCGACCAGGCGCGTTCTACCTTCCCAGCCCCCGGGCCTCCCGCTTACATAGGTATGAAAGAAATAGTCAAAGGAGGAATCCCTGTGCTTCAAGAGGTCATTGCAGCTCGAACCATGAATACGCTTTACATCTGGCTGGATTTCACCTTCTTGCTGACGGTCCTTGGCGTCCTGCTCTGGACAAAACGTTATCAGGCCATCTTTGTCGGCTTGCTGGGCGGCCTTTTGTACTTTGTCGTGGATTATGGCATATTTTACCAGTGGCTAGGAACGCGGCAGGTGGTGGGCGCCGACCCGTTTTGGTTTCTGCTGTGGCTGTCGATCAGCTACGGCTTTACCAACTTTGTATGGATTTGGCTCTGGCTAGACCGAGATGGCCATGCCTTGGAATGGTCCCTGCTCATCGTCTCTGGCTGGTTTGCCACCGCGCTTCTGTCGCAGAATTTTGGCGCAGGCTTTCCGGAAATCTCGATTTTCCGTGGAACCAACAGCTATCACGGCGTCATGGCGTTACTTCTGTTTATCGGATACGCCTTGTTGTGTGTCCACAATGTCCGTTGCCGGGAGCCGGAGAAAAAAGCGCCGCTTCTTTGGATTTTGGCCATCGGAATTTTGGTGCAGTTCGGCTGGGAGTTCGTCCTTTTAATTTCCGGGATTCGCAACCAAAGCCTGCAAACTCTTTTGGTAAACTCTCTTTTGGAGACCAACATGGGTCTGCCCTACCTCTACCTCATTCATCGGGCCGTTGGACGGCGCTGGAACGAAGCCCTTCAACCGGTTCACAGCCAAACCGCTTCTGTATAGATTGAATTTTGCCGGAAAGGAGACCACCATATGCAGCCGGAGCTATGCATTCTTGCCCGCATCCGCAGTGAATTTCCCACCAAGTTCGGCATTCCCAGGCAAAGCGGATTGGTCCCGGCTTTGAGGGCCGCAGTGGTTTTTGAGCCACCTTTCCGGAATCCGGAGGCAGTGCGGGGACTGGAGGGTTTTTCTCACATTTGGCTCATCTGGCATTTTTCCCAGGTCCCGCCGGGTACCTGGTCGCCCACCGTGCGGCCCCCGCGTCTGGGCGGCAATTGTCGCATGGGCGTCTTCGCCACTCGTTCGCCCTTCCGCCCCAACGCTCTGGGCCTGTCCTGCGTCCGGCTGGAATGCATTGCGCAGGATCCGGATTTGGGGCCCGTCTTGACCGTCTCTGGTGCTGATTTGATGGATGGCTCGCCCATTCTGGACATCAAGCCCTATGTGCCATACGCAGACGCCCACCCGGAGGCTACCGGCGGCTTCACCAGCGCAGTGGATAGATCTTTGTTGGAGGTGGAATTTCCAGCGAAGCTTTTTCAGAAGGTGCCGGTATCCCATCGGGACGCGCTTTTGGGCGTGCTGAGGCAGGACCCCAGGCCCGCCTATCAAGATGACCCGGGGCGGGTCTATGGTCTGGCCTTCGCCGGCTGCGACATCCGTTTTACCGTGCAAAACCGTCGGCTATTTGTCCAAGCGGTGGAAATGCTGCCCCAGGCCGGTGACTCCAAAACCCTAAATGTACAGGAATAATCGATCTTGCACTTAAAATTTAGCATCATGCCGGCATCCTTTTCTAAAGGTTGCTTGAATTATTAGCTTTTACCCGTCAAACGATACCATCAACCATCGCGCCATGTAAGTGGCGCGTGGATTGAATCCCCGGGAAATCGTTATGCTGTGGTCTCCGTTGGGTCGCGCCACGTAAGTGGCGCGTGGATTGAAATTGTACTTGATGCACTCGGTTGCATCCTCTGCGGTGGTCGCGCCACGTAAGTGGCGCGTTAAATCAAATGGCGAACCAATCAATGGCCTTTAGAATTTCTTTTTCGCATTTATTGTTGGATGTACGAATAGAAAAAGCAGTCCAAATGAGAGTGTGGCCGGCTTATCGCATAGCACTGGCTGGGGACCTCATGCGCTGCAGAAGAAATGTATTGAAATCGCATCAAACTTGTTTTTGCAAGGCTGCGAAATATCATTATACCAAACAGCAAGCCAGGGAATAACCTGACTTGATGCCAGAGCTTAGAAACAAAATATCCTGAACGCAAGACAAAATAAGGAGGATGGAATATGAATCGACGGAATTTTGGAAAAACAGGACTTAGCGTCTACCCCTTGGGCTTTGGCATGATGCGTCTGCCCAAACAAGGCGCCGAAATTGATGAAAAAGCTTCCGTGGAAAACCTGCGCTATGCCATTGAACACGGGCTAAATTATGTGGACACCGCATACAACTATCTCGACGGGGCCAGTGAACGCATCACGGGCCTGGCCTTACAGGACGGTTATCGGGATAGGGTCCTGCTCGCCACCAAATGCCCTGTCTGGAAAATCGAAAAGCCGGGAGACTTTGACACTCTGTTACAGGAGCAATTGGACCGTCTGCAAACAGACCACCTGGATTTGTATCTGCTCCACGCCCTGAATCAGGAGTCCTGGCAAAACTCCGTCTTGGCCAAGGAGGTCCCGGAGCGGCTGCTGGCAGCCAAGCAGGCGGGCAAGGTGCGGCAAATCGGTTTTTCCTTTCACGATAATCTGGAGACCTTTCACACCATTGTGGACTACTGGACGCAGTGGGATTTCTGTCAAATTCAATTGAACTATGTGGACACGGTATATCAGGCCGGCCTGGCGGGGTTGGAATACGCCGCTTCCAAGGGGCTGGGTGTGGTCATCATGGAGCCGCTGCGAGGCGGGTATCTGGCCAGCCTCCCAGAGCCTGTGGAAAAGCTTTTGACGCGCACTGGAAAAACACCTGTTCAGCTGGCGTTGGAGTTTTTATGGGACCGGCCAGAGGTCTCTGTGGTGCTCTCCGGCATGAGCAGCATGGCGCAGGTCCAGGATAACGTATCCTACGCCGGCCAGGCAATGCCCGGTATGCTGACGCAAGAGGAGCACGCAATTTTGGAAGAGGCCGCCGCCGCTCTGCGGGAGCATGCCGGCGTGCCCTGTACCGGCTGCAATTACTGCTCGGTCTGTCCCCAGGGGATAGCAATTCCGCAGATTTTCTCAGCCTACAATGCCTGCCGGTCCAGCATGAGCCTGGGGAAGGGACACAAGCTTTACATAGAGGATGCCGCCCAAGCCGGCTCGCTGGCAGACGCCTGCATTGGCTGCCGGAGCTGCGAGGCCCTCTGCCCTCAGCACATTGAGATCAGCCGCTGGATGCCGGAAATTCACGATCTTCTGAAATAATGATAGAAGGTTTAAAATGATAGAATTCAGATACGATACACAATTACTGATTGAAGGAAAGAATCTGGATGAAGATTTGATAAATGAGTATTTCAGAACAAATTTGAAAGGGGATTGTTTATTAGCCGTTGGTGATGAAGGAGTGATTAAAATACATCTTCATACAAATGAGCCTTGGAAAGTATTAAAATATTGCTCCTCTCTTGGAGAGATATACGATATTGTGATAGAAGATATGGATAGACAGGCACGAGGCTTAAAAGGATAAATAGAAAGAAGTCTTTATAAAATAACCTTCCCTGAATCAGAACAAAAAGGAATGTAGAGTAATTTTTACCCTTCTTGTTTGGTTGTCAAATTGCAAACAAAAAATAGCCGCAAAAGCGGCTATTTTTTACGCCCATGCGCCCGCTCTGCGGGCACACGGATGTTAAGGCCACCGGCCGGGACGGCCCGCATGGCCATTTACCCATTATCGCCTGTTTCACAGGAACGGCGTACTAATTCATTCTGGCACTGGATAAAAAATCCGCTTTTTCGCTTTTGCAAAACGCCATCGGCGCAAAGCCGGTTCAGCATACGGCTTAGGTGACGGTAGCTGACACAGATGGAACAGGAAACATCTGTTAGCATGTCGTTAAAAATGCCCCGGCTTGCATTTCGGAGAATGTAGGAACAAAGCCGCTGCTCCCCAGAATAGAGAAATGAGGATGCCAGATTATCCGCACTCCCTACCAGCTTTTCAGCCAGAACACTTCCCAGCTTATTCAAGAACATGAGATTCGTTTTTAATTCCGCCGCGCAGTATTGAAAATCCACCGTCACACACTCGAAATCTGAAATGGCGGTTACGGTAGTGGTGGCCTTCCTTTTCCCTGTCAGCAGTTCAACCTCACCGATCATTCCCTCGGAGATATACCAACACAAGATGAGGTTTTTTCCATTTGCGGCGGTGCGGCAGACCTTTGCACGGCCCTGCACTACCACGGCAAGTCGGGAAATGGTCTCATCTTCCCTGGCAACCGTTTCTCCGGGGGCGAACCGCAAGCATTGACAAGCCGAAAAGGGAACCCCTTGAAGTCCATACTCTTTTAGCTTTTGAACGTGTATGTTCTCGAGCGGCAACTTTTTCATTTTATACCACCTCAAAATTAATTATATCATAACCCCGTAGAAACGATACGACAAATGTCCTATGCGTTTTCGCATAGCGTTGCTATGATGTGGGCAGGAGGTGGGACTATGTATCAGCCACTAGCCCTTTTGACCGGCGTGATCCTGGCCGTCATGGTGGCAATTAACGGCAATCTGACAGCAGAGTATGGCACATTCCCTGCGGCAGCTATTATCCACGCCGTTGGCACCCTGTTTGCCCTTGTACTCTGCTCTATGCAAAAGAACAAAAAACCGCTTCTTGGGCATCACCCCCTCTGGATTTACCTAGGTGGGGCCATTGGCGTCCTCACTACTGTTTTCAATAATCTGGCCTATGGCACTATCACGATGACCAGCATTGTGGCTCTGGGTTTGTTGGGTCAGACTGTCACCGCCCTGCTGATCGACAGTCTGGGCCTCTTTGGAATGCAACGGAGGCCATTCCGCAAAACTTCTCTTTGGGGGTTCGCATTTGCTGTTGTCGGGATCTTTGTGATGGCAGACAGCACGGAAATGGCAGAGATCGTGGCAGTCATCGTTTCCCTTGGGGCAGGGGTTTCCGTGGTGTTGTCCCGGACGGTGAATGCACGCTTGGCGGAGAAAGTTGGCGCGCTCCGTGGCTCTCTCGTCAATCATATGGTGGGGCTGCCCATCACGATTCTCCTGGCTTTTGTCGCCTTTATAGGAAACGGTTTGTCGGAGGTCACGGACAGGGCGTTCAGCCCCTGGGTTTATTGCGGCGGAATGCTGGGCGTTGGCGTTGTGCTTCTCTTCAACTTGATCGTTCTAAAAGTTCCTGCGTTCCGCTTAACGGTGTTGACATTCATTGGGCAGGTGTTCACTGGGATACTGCTAGATGTGATAACGGGAGGCGGCTACTCGAAATCCTCATTTTATGGAGGTTTTATTGTAACGGCAGGGGTCGCCGTCAATATTTTTGCAGAACAGCTTGCAAAGCGCAATGAACGCCGTGAACGTGAATACTGGGATAGGATTAAAAAAGTCGAGGAACTCCATCGCATTGATTTGTTGAAAAAATATGGGAATGAGCACCGGAAATAGTAGGATGGAACGTGTAGTATACGCCTTCTTGGGAAAAGACACACTGGCAACTTCTGGTTTTTATTAATATTAAGGAGAACATAACAGTTTGGACGTTTTCAATTGTGGCAAGCGGCGGTTCATATGCACATGCAATTTTTCCGCTTTGCACCTCCGGCCAAACCTAAAAAATCCCCTTGTTGTGGGGCCGTAGCTTATATTTTGCTTCAGTCAGGTGGTCTCGCCTTGAAACGATTGTCGCACTAATTTTGCTTTAAGCAATAAAAATACCGCGGCGGGCCTGAAGTGGCCTGCCGCGATATTTTTATAATCACAATTTTTAGTCACTGCGCCTGCGGCTGCCGCCGAACAGCAAAACTAGCCGCAGAAGCTGCATCAAAGACACCGCCAGCGCCGCCACGTAGGTCAACGCCGCGGCCCGCAGGGTTTTTCTGGCGCCCTGCAGCTCCTCATCGTACAGAAGGTTTCCGGACTCGATGGCCGCCAACGCCCGGCGGCTGGCGTTGAATTCCGTCGGAAGCGTCACCAACTGAAATACGGCGCACAGTCCAAAGCAGATGATGCCTGCATACACGAGGTAATACAGCTTTGTGTCGAACGCGGAGAGCAGCAGACCTAGCAGGATCAGCGGCATGGAAAGCTTGGAGCCAATATTAGTCACCGGGACAATCGCGTTGCGCAGCTTAATGGGGCCGTATCCCACGGCATGCTGCACGGCGTGCCCAGCCTCATGGCAGGCCACGCCAATGGCGGCGGTGGAGGCGTTGCGATAGACGCTGTCAGAAAGGCGTATGACGTTGGCCTTTGGGTCGTAATGGTCAGTCAAGTTGCCGGAAATGTGCTCAATGCGTACCTGCGTCAGGCCATTAGCATCCAGCACACGCCGGGCAGCCTCCGCGCCGGTGAGCCCGCGCCGGGAATACTGGGTGGAGTAGCGGCGAAAGGTGCTGTTCACGTTAGCGCTGGCCCACATGGCCAGAAGCACCGCTGGTATGACCAGAATAACATAGGTCCAGTCAAAATAAAACACGTGTGGTCCTCCTTACAGGAGCGCAGCTGGCTCCATGGCTTCGCTGAGCCGGTCCGTAATCGCGCCGCGGAACAGACTGTCCGCTTGCTGATGCAGCGTCTGCATAGCGCCGGCCGACAGGTTGATGGGAATATTGCCGGACATGTACAGGTCTTGATCCAGAATAAAGCGGACCTCCTGATCTTCTACGCCGGGACGGCGCACCATGCCGGGTCCCGCGTGAAGCTTCACCCGGCAGCCTCCCCGCAGGGCCATCTCCACATCGGTGGAGCATCGGGTGGTGGCGGTTTCGTTGACATCCTCCTCAGCCAGAATTCCGAGATAACAAGGCTGAAACAGCTCGCGGAAGGGCGCCCCTTCCAGACCCAGAGCTTTTCGGGAAAAGGCGTTGATAAACCGCAATCCCACCCGCTCGAAATAGGCGGGTTTGTAGAGCTTGATGAAAGCAGCCAGGGGCCGGTCCAATTTTTTCGCAAACGCCTCCCAGTTGTCATAGCGGGAGCAGGCCAGGGAAATGAATTTGCTGGTCAGATTCACCCGCCAGATTCCATCGGCGGAAAGGAACTGATAGTTGATGGTCTCCGGCTGATTTTGCAGAGTAAAATTACCGGGAGCACCAGCAATTTTCGGCGCGGGGGCCTCCTTGCGGGCGCTGTACTGTGGATATTCAGAACGAATGGACTCCTGGAAATCCACAGGCACGTGGGCCCCAATGGACAGAATTTCGGGAAAACGCAGCTGGCAAATGACTTCCATCAATTGATTTTTGCGGTATATGCAACGAGTCTCCTGAGAAAACATGGCTTCGCACTCCTTTCGCAGTTCGGCTGCGCAGATATTTTACTTATTATACCCGCGTTTTACCAAATTGGCAAGGATATTGCCCCAGCCTACCTCCCGAAATTCTTTACTTTTCTGTAAACTTTGCGTATAATGGGCTTGATTAGGTGGGAGGGATGAAATTGGAGCTTTTACAGTTTTTGGAGCGGCTGCGATTTCCGGCCTTGAATACAGGCATGCAGGCCTTGACGGAGTTGGGCTCCGAGGCGCTTTTTCTGGTGGCGGCGTTGGCACTCTTTTGGTGTGTCAATAAAAAAGAGGGCTATTATCTTTTGACTGTGGGATTTTTCGGAACCGTGCTCAACCAGTTTCTCAAGCTGCTGTGTCGGGTTCCGCGGCCTTGGGTGCGCGACCCCAATTTTACAATTGTGGAATCCGCCAGGGCGGGCGCCACCGGCTATAGCTTTCCCAGCGGCCACACGCAAAATGCAGTGGGAACCTTTGGTGTTTTGGCCCGGTGTACAAGGCGGCGCTGGCTGCGCAATCTCTACATTGCTTTGGCTGTTCTGGTGCCATTCTCCCGGATGTATCTGGGGGTTCACACACCAGCTGACGTATTGACCGCCGCGGGCATTGCCTTGGCTGTCCTGTTCTTGCTGCGTCCCCTGGTGTACAGCAAGAATCCCTGCGTGTTCCCAGCCTTGCTGGGGGTCATGGGCGCCTGCGCCTTGGGCTTTGTGGCATATGTGGAATGGGCAGGGTTTCCCGCCGATATGGACTCCGGCAATTTAGCGGAGGGCGTGAAGAATGCATACAGCATTCTGGGCGCTTTCCTGGGAATGCTGCTGGTGTATTTTGTGGATGAAAAGAAGCTCCATTTTCCGGTACAGGCCGTGTGGTGGGCGCAGCTTCTGAAGCTGCTTATCGGGCTGGCACTGGTGATGGCGCTGCGGCTGGCGCTGAAGCAGCCGCTTCTTGCGCTGACAAACGGCCATGCGCTGGCCCATGGTCTGCGGTATTTAATTTTAGTGGTATTTGCCGGCGCTGTCTGGCCTTTGAGCTTTCGCTGGTTCCAGCGACTGGGAAGAGAGGAGGAGGGTAAGATTTGATCTTCTTATATGTGGCGCTGTGCTTGGCAGTGCTGCTGCTTTCTTGCAGCTATGCGTTGTTTCGCATAGCCGTAGCGCGTGGGTGGGAGCGTCCCTGGGAGGACCCGGCCTCTCTGGAGCGATACATTGGGCCGGAACACGTCGCCCTGGTCCGAAAGGGCTTGGCGTGGCTGGAGGAGCAGAAACCCCAGGACCACTTTTTGCAGAGTTTTGACGGTTTGCGGCTCAGGGGGCGCTGGCTTCCCGCGCCCTCTGCATTAGGGACCATAATCCTCTTCCACGGCTGGCGCAGCAGCGTTGTAGGTGACTTTAGTCCAGTGTTGCCGTTTTATCAGAAGCTTGGCTTCAACCTGCTGCTGGTGGACCAGCGGAGTCATGGGAAAAGCCAGGGGAAATACATTACATTTGGCGTTCGGGAGAGCCGGGATGCGGCGGACTGGGTGTCGTTGCACAACCGGGAGTTTGGCACTTGTCCTGTTTACCTCGGCGGTATCTCCATGGGTGCTACCACCGTTCTGCTGGCCTCCGGCGCAGGCTTGCCCAATAACGTTGCCGGCGTGATTGCAGACTGCGGCTTTTCCTCCCCTTGGGAGATAATGAAAAGCGTCACCAAAGAGCGGCTGCACCTACCTGCATTTCCCCTTTTGTATTTGGTGGATTTCTGGTGCCGGGTGGCGGCCAGATTCGACCCGAAGGCGGCTAGCGCAGTGTTGGCGCAGAAAAACAATTTTTTGCCCACGCTGTTTTTGCATGGGGAGGCGGACCGCTTTGTTCCCTGCCAAATGAGCCGGGATGCATACGCGGCCTGCGCTGGGAAAAAGCAGCTGCTTCTGGTCCCCAATGCCGGGCATGGCCGCAGCTACCTCACAGATCAGCCCCGCTGTCAAAGCGTCCTGGAGAATTTTCTAATAGAGCACCTGCCAAAATAATTGTTTTTTTTCGGCTCCCATGGTATGATACATTCACAAGTTTTATCATAGGCAGGTGATACAGATGCACTACGCGGCCATTAAAACCAACGACGTTGCCAATGGTCCCGGCGTAAGGGTGAGCCTGTTTGTCTCCGGCTGTACCCGGCATTGTAAGGATTGCTTTAATAAAGAAGCCTGGGATTTCAGCTATGGAACTCCCTTTACACAAGAAACCATGGATTCTATTTTGCGCGAGTTAGCGCCCAGTCATATCCGAGGTCTGACGGTTTTAGGCGGGGAACCCTTTGAGCCGCAGAATCAGCCGGCAGTTTTGGAGCTGCTGCGGCAGGTGCGGCAGCGTTATGCCGCGTGCTCCATTTGGGTGTATACTGGTTATACCCTGGACGGAGATATTTTGGAGAAAAAGCTGGGGCCCTGGCCTGTAACCAGCGCTTTGCTGTCCTATTTGGACGTGCTGGTGGACGGGCCCTTTCTCGTGGAGGAAAAGGATTTAACGCTTCGCTTCCGAGGATCCCGGAACCAGCGCCTAATTGATATGCCTCAGACGCTGCGTACAGGTAAAATTGTACTCTGGGCGGATTGGCAATCCGATAGGAGGAGTTAAACTATGGAGTTGCAGGTCAAGCTTTTACACCCCAAGGCTCAGGTACCGACCTATGGAACAAAAGACGCTGCCGGAGCGGACCTGTATGCTTGTTTGGAAGATCCTGTCACAATTAAACCAGGACAGACCCAATTTTTGCCCACAGGTCTGGCCGTGGCGATTCCAGCAGGCCATGTGGGATTGGTTTTAGCCCGAAGCGGACTGGCCTGTAAACGCGGACTGGCTCCCGCCAATAAGGTCGGCGTGATCGACAGTGATTACCGGGGAGAGGTGCTTGTGGCGCTGCACAATCACAGCGCGCAGCAGCAGCGTGTCGAACCGGGGGACCGAGTGGCGCAGCTTGTAATTGTGCCGATTTTGTCGCCGTCGCTTCGGGTGGTTGACGATCTGAGCGAAACGGAACGGGGCGAAGGGGGCTTTGGCTCCACGGGGCGAAATTAGACGAGAAATATTGAAAATACCTCTATGATAAGTAATCTTATTTCATGGGCTATAAAATTTTAAAATGAAATATATAATGAATAATACAAAAGGCAATTCGTAATCAAATTTTATGAAAAATAAATGCAGTTTAAATTTTTCTCACCCCGCCAAAGGCCGGTGAAAAGAAAAAACTTTTCACCGGTCTATTTTTATTTCTTCAGCGTTTCTCTTTATGCGATGGACTACTGAAATTGGAAAAAGGCTGTCTTTTGCTAGGTGTTACAGCCGATATGCATCTCTCGTTTTACGGCGAGCGGCGTCCTGAGTATTATCTGGATGGACGGGGGAGAAAAGCCTATTATTACAGAAAAACCGCCCCGGTTATGGGGCGGCAGGTTTACACATCGTTGTTTGGGATCGAGTGTTTTTTCGCATTGCGATTGTGATTTTGGTTTTCACGTGTGATAGGGGTCTGACCGTTGCACTTTATCATGCGGGCAATTTTGTTGTCCGGCTGGCTGTCCTTCGGCATGAAACTCACCCCCTAACCTTCGCCGCGGGTCAGGTTTTCTGCGTAGTCCTGTAGACTGGCTAAGGAATTGACACTCTGCGGCCTGGTGCAAATCTGGTCGCGCACATAGTCAGGCAGCTTGTCGAAATACTGCTTTGCCTCTGGCTCATTTTGGAGCAGGGCATCTAGGTCTGAATACTTCAAGTAAATCACCTCATGAATAGTATGCCTGTTTTTTATTCCGGCTATGGGGCGGCTTCTGCCTCGTCGATAATCTGTTGCAGGACACCAATTAAGTCGTGGAGGCTGTTGATCGTGACGTCACGGGAGAGAATCTCATTTTTTAGATCAATGGATAAGGATTCAAACTGGGTTTTCAGTTTGGGGCTGATATGGGACATGTGGATCACCTCGGGCATAGTTTACCCGGAAAAAATGAGGATACCCAGCCACCGCCGTTTAATTGTGACGAAAAGTATCAATATGTAAATTTAAATAAAAAGCTCCATGATACCGAGAAGTATCATGATTGCGCTGCCCAATATGACAAACAGACGCGGATGCACATGGAGGCCTGTGGCGGCAAGCCCGGCGGCATTCCCGGCAGCCATGGCTATTAGACTGATTCCACCTACAGAAAACGCAGCGGCCCAAGGGGAAACCCCGGTTAGACCGGCGGCAAAGGCTACGGGGATGCAGTTGACTGCCAGACTGGTGCCCAGTATGGCAGTCTCCCGCATGGTAAAACGAGTACAATTCTCCCCGTAATCCTGTTTCCCAGGCAGCAGACTCCATAATCCCATGATGATAATCAATGCGCCGCCTACCAAATTGGGCAGACGCCCTAAGCCGGAGAGCAGGGAGGATCCTGCACAGAACAGGCCGGTAACAATAGCAGAAAACAAGCTGATGATACAATTTGAGCCCAGAGACAGCTTTTTCTTTTGCAGGCCCAGAGATAACCCGAGAAAAAGGTTATCCAGGTTGGTGGATATCCCCAATAAAATAGCAGAAACTAAATGCATATAGAAATCCCTCCGCATCAGCATATGGCGGCAGGGCCAAGGTGGTGCGATGGCGCTAGCTGCAGCCGTCAGACCATGTAGGAGAGCAATACATATAGGCGCTCCAATTGGGCAAACTGAGTCAGGGCTAAGGAGATCGACATAGACGAGATCCGCAGCCCCAGTACAGACCATATGCAGCAATGCCAAGAGGTAAAAGCATGACGAGAAAAAGGTTTATCAAACGCATGATGGCGCACGGAGTACCTAGAAATTTGGCCGCAGATTGCGCCGCGAGCATCATATTATACGAAACCTATGAGGATACTTTCTGGTCCCAGACTGCCGTCGCTTTGAGAAATGGAGCGTGGGCCAAAAACCTGGCAAAGTTGGGAAGTGGACTTGGCAGGACCAAAGAAGAAGTCCTGGAAAAACTTCACCAAATGGCGGAGAGCGAATGATGCTGGGGGAAAGGTGCGCGCGCAATGAAACGGGATAGCAGTGCTTAGTTGAGCGCACAAATTTGTGGGGTAAAGCTGCGGCCAGCGTGATGACATGAAGCCGCCGCGCCTGGTCGGGTAAACTCCAACCGCTTGTTGTTGAGACAGGGGTTGGAGTTTTTATTTTGGGGCGTAGCTCAAAGAAGGGCAATGAAAAGACGGCTGACAGGGTGAGATAACATGCAGGCTGTTTCAGCTTTATTTGTCTCGAAAAAGGAACATTTTCCATTGGGCACCATAATATGGAACAAAGGGAGGTGCCGCCATGGATCAAGAAGAACTGGCGTTATACCAAGCGATGGGAAACTATGCCACAGAGAATTTGTTTTGGAGCCTCATTTATTTGAATAATACGGCGTTTAACACGCCGCTCAGAAACGACGCGAAAACCAAGCTGCTTGGAATGAATAAAATGTATGATACCATTATTTCAAGCGTCTACCCATCCGGTGAAGGAGATGAATTGATTGCGGCTATGGCAAACAACAACCGCCTGTTCATTTCTTATATCGATCATTTGATGCAGGGGAGCAACCAGGCTAGCGTATTTCAACAGCAGTGGAAGGAAAACGGCTGTAAAATTGCACAGATCTTGGGTAAAATGAACCCCTACTGGCGGACTATGGAATGGACGGCCATGATCAACCATGAAGCCGACCTGTTAGATACAATAGCCTCCAGTATGCAGGCGAAAAACTATGGAACCTTTGTCAATACAGCCCCGATTTGTCGGAGACTGGCCATCGATATGTCGAACTACATGTGCAGCGGCATTACGAAGCAGCGGCAAAGCACCTGAGAATACCGTGGCTCCTAATCCGTATCGCCACAGGCCCAGTAGATGGTTTAATTGAGAAAAAACATAGATTTGAATAAGATAAGCACGTGAGCCGAATGCCCGAACCTTCTTTCCATATTTCTAAGGTGTTGCATAGCTGCAACACCTTTTTTATTAATAAAAATAGGGGGTAGGGTTCCGATAAGTAAGCCGCCCCACTTGTGGGGCGGCTTAGAAAGCAATCCGTTTAGGAAAACTGGTTCTCAGCAAGCGAGTCTTTCGGTTTGCGCGGCAGTGAGTTATTTAAAATAGCCGCAAAAGCAGCTGTTTTTTACGAGTAAGCACCCGCTCTGCGGGCGGGCACTTGGATGATAAGGCCGCGGGCCGGGACGGCCCGCATGACTGTTTTGATTGTCTCGAAAAGCGATTAAAACAGCATAACACTGCTTGCCGATCTTCTATAATCAAATTTGCGCTGGGTGTGCTGCCGATAACGTGTACATCGGGCTTGATCATGCGTTACCGTTTCCTACATGGTATCATTTATTCTTCCATCTCAACCCGATTTATAAAGTCTATATTGTAACGCACCGCGCCATGGTCTCTGAATATCATGCATTGCGTAATGCGGATTGCCAAAATAACACAGTTCTCATCCTGTTCGTTGTTTGCCTGGTCATACCAATCAGCGAATACTTTGCGCAATTTTGCTCTTATTTCCGCATTTTTCGGGTCTAAAACCCATCCCAGGTTTTCACCAATCCAATTCCGGAAATTCCCTCGAAACAAACTGCAAATGCAACCTCTTTGTTTTGCGCTATCTGCTGTATTTTATTTGATTTTGCCCAGGTAGTAATATAAAACACGCCGCTTTCATAATAAGCGTCCACATCTCGGACATAGGGCTGGGGTTTCCCATTGGCGAGTTTATCCGTTGCTATGGTTGAAAGAGCGATGACGTTATCTTTTCCGTTGCCGCAGCTTTCCTCAATTAATTTAATACCCTCTTCGTATCTGCTCATTCTAACTCCTTGTGCAAATTTTTTGTGATTGTCTGTCTTGTGCGAATAACCCATGAAGATTTTTATATTCTACAGGATGAATACAACTTTGTCAAATGCGCGCAAAGCATTTCATAGCTTTTCCCAGGCTATGATACTGTTCGGGTACCAACTAGACGACATTTCAGCGCCCCTTTTACCGTTCAACGCTCAAAAACCGCATGTTTATGCGCATTTCCTGGGGAATAGAAAGATATAAGCTGCTAAAAGAAATATGATTTTTTAATTCTAAGTATGCAAAAGTTAAAAAATGTGATATACTGGAACCGAAGTCCACCGGATGGGCGGAGAGAGGATTTGCATATGGAACTTTCGCAAAAAATGCTTCGCAAGCAGCTTCAGCTACTAAAGCCGGTTCTCAACGGCTGCTCCATAGAGACGGCGCGAAAAGGACAGGACCTTTTAGGTACCCTTTTATGCTCCAGTTACCGCAAAGAGGTTCGTATGGAGCCCCTCTCATTTTCCAATTGCGCCGCATGCCGGATGGTGCCGCGGGACCGGATATCCAGGGGCCGGATTTTGTATCTCCATGGGGGCGGCTATGTTTGTGGGGACTTAGAGTATGCAAAGGGGTTTGGCGCGGTTCTGGCGGCTGTGACGGGCGCAGAAGTTCTTTGCCCTGGGTACCGTTTGGCGCCGGAGCACCCCTATCCTGCGGCCTTAGAGGACGCCATGGAGGCCTATTCCTTCTTGCTGGAGGAACGGAGCCCCACCGATTTGGTCCTCTGCGGCGAATCTGCGGGCGGAGGGCTGATTTATGCGGTTTGCTTACGCGCCAAGGAATTGGGCTTGCCGCTTCCTGCCGGCTTGGTTGGCATATCCCCCTGGACGGACCTGACGGCTTCCGGGGAATCCTATCGAGTAAACCTGGAGCGTGACCCCTCAATGATGCCGGAGCGGTTGAATTTTTACGCGAAGTGCTACGTGCCGGACGAGGACCGGAGGGTGCCGCTGGTGTCGCCGCTCTTTGGGGACTTGCATTGTCTACCGCCCAGTCTGTTGTTTGTAGGGGGCGACGAGGTGATGCTAGATGATACACGCTTGCTGCATCGGAAGCTCCTGGACGCTGGTTGTGAAAGCGAGTTGATTGTGGCGCCAGAGCTATGGCATGCCTATGTTTTGTACTGCCTGAAGGAACGGCGCGGTGATCTGGAGCAAATTCGGGAGTTCTGCGCAGACCGGTTTTTCACAGCGCCGAGTGATTCAGATGCAAATTTTAGGCTTGACAATATCTAGGATATCGTGTAATATAAACAGGCTGATTTCCGGTTGTCAAATGGCAAATTATGCGGATTGGCAGCCGGGATAAGCGAGGAGCAGCACGGAGAAGTCGCGTAGCTGGTCGAGCGCGCACGATTGGAAATCGTGTATACCTCAAAAGGGTATCGAGGGTTCGAATCCCTCCTTCTCCGCCAGAAGAAAATAGTCGAAACGTCTTGCTTTTTGCAGAAAAAGGGATATTCGGCTGCGTAATAAGCAGAGTCGTTTAACGGCTCTGCTTATTACATTATATGGATTTTTTTGAATTAGATCCGATAATATATAATTTATCATAATAGAAGAAGAGAAGTGTAGTCTATGATTTCATACACGGCAACAAAAAGGCAATTTATATCCGATGTAAAGAACGGCTGTATCAGCAATATTTTACAAAAAGCTTTTTCCAAAAACAATGTCTCAACGCAAAACAACAGCGAATATGTTTCCTGGGAAAACTCGTTGCCCGCGTTGGCTGAAGTGTTGGATTGTGAACAGATTGACGATTGCATTCAAGTGGCGATTGAATATCAAATTCCACTGACTGCTAAGAGAGTGGACTTTATGCTGGTAGGTATAGATGAATTTAATCGGGAACAAATTATGCTTATAGAATTGAAACAGTGGTCGGAGGCCGGCCGCACAAGCCGTAATGGAATTGTAACCGCGTTTACAGGAGGAATGGTTCGATCGGTTGTTCATCCCTCTTATCAGGTCTATACCTATATGAAAATGATTGAAGAGTTTACTGCTGCTGTTCAAAATGACAATATACAACTTCATTCCTGCGTATATCTTCATAACTATAAAAAATCCAAACTGGATCAGTTAAAAGGGCCGCATAACGAGTCGCTTATTGAAGAGATCCCCATTTTTATCAAGGAAGATACGGATGAAATGCGCCGTCATATCGTAAATTATATTTCAAAACCAGCAAACAGGAATTTAATAGAAATAATTGATAACAGTGAAATAAAACCATCTAAGTCCTTACAGGATACCTTATCAAGCCTATTAGATGGTAACGATGAATTCATAATGGTTGATGAGCAAAAGGTCGTTTTTGAAACCGTGTTAAAATTAGTGGAATTATCTAAAATACAACAAAAAAAATATACCGTTATAATTGAAGGGGGTCCTGGCACTGGAAAAAGCGTTGTTGCCATACAGCTGCTTGTGAAACTCAATAACTTACCGAATACTACTGTTCATTATGTGACAAAGAATGCCGCGCCACGTAATGTTTACTTTGCCAAACTTAGAAAGGGGCAGTACAAACTAAACTATATCAAAACACTTTTTAAAAGTTCGGGAACATACTACAATTGCAACAAAAATCAATTCGACTGCTTGGTAGTGGATGAAGCTCATAGACTAAACATGAAATCCGGATTTAAAAGCAATTTAGGTGAAAATCAGGTAAAAGAAATTGTGAATTCTGCAAGAGTCAGCGTTTTTTTCATTGATGAAGATCAGATAGTAACATCAAAAGACATAGGAACAATAGATGAAATTAAAAAGTGGGCAAATGAGTTGGGAAGCGAAGTCTATTCTCCCGAGGAGACAAGATTGCACTCCCAGTTCCGATGCAATGGCAGTGATGGTTATATTGCATTTTTGGATCGTCTGCTAGAAATTCGTGACACTGCCAATGATGACGGTTATGATCTGACTTATGATTTACAAGTATTTGACGACCCCTCTGTTATGAGGGAAGCCTTGAGAATTAAAAATCTCATCAACAATAAAGCAAGAATGGTTGCCGGTTATTGTTACGAGTGGAATAGTAGGAATTCGAATGATTTGATAGTGTATGATATTGATATGGACAATGGGTTCCGTGCAAGATGGAACTTCAGCAATACAGATACTTGGGCAATCGATGAGGATTCCTTTGATCAGGTTGGTTGTATACATACGTCGCAAGGCTTGGAATTTGATTATGTTGGAGTCATCATTGGCTTGGATATGCGATTTGAAAATGGATCCATTATTACCGACCCGTTAAAAAGGGCTAATAGTGATTATAGCCTTTCCGGTATTAAAAAAGCAGGAAATATAAAGGCGGATCGTATCATTCGGAACACGTATAGAACGCTTATGACTAGAGGTTTAAAAGGCTGCTATATTTTTTGTGAGGACAGGGCGCTCGGTGAGCATTTAAAAACATGTCTATCTAATATGAAAATGAGAGAGAAATCTATATTTTAAAAGATGATAAATATTTGTAAGCTGGCTCGCCCCCCTCTGTAAACGACTATCTGTATGACCAACTCATACGTAAATCATGTTGCTTTGGCAGCAGAGTTCGGATTTTATCCACCTCATGCCGCCATAAATAGAAGAAGTCGATTGCTGATAAGCAGTCGACTTCTTCTATTTATGTGGGGTGATTTATCCTCACTTCTGCTAGGACAAGAATTACTTTATTTTATCTGCAAGACCTTGCAGATAAAAGCCTTTTGTCATGTATTTTCCCAACGCCTTTCATGATTGGAGGCTAGCCTATGCGTATGGGTAAAAATGGTTATTGACAAGATGAATCTACTGTGGTAGACTATATAAAAAATCTACAGCGGTAGACTAAGGGGGCTATTTTATGGAAGTAAAACTGCACGACGCGGAGCTGAAAGTAATGGATGTGATTTGGAACGAAGGAACCGTGAGTGCCAAGCACATTTTTGAAACGCTCAAAGAAAAGTACAGCTACAGCCGCAGTGCCACCTATACACTTATCAAACGGTGTATCGACAAGCAGGCGATTGAGCGCATGGAACCGGGTTTCCTATGCAAGGCGCTGGTGACGAAGGAAGAAGCGCAGGAGCTAGAGACCGAAGAGCTGATCAACAAATTGTACGACGGCTCGGCAGACAAACTGGTAGCCTCTATTCTGGGAAAGCGGGATTTGTCTCATGAGGAGATTAAACGCCTGCGAAAAATAGTAAAGGATTGGGAGGATTAGAATGACTTTGTTTTCCATGCAGATGCGGGCCACCCTCTTAATCCTGCTGATTGTGGTGTTCCGCTCACTGTTTCTCTATAAGCTGCCGAAAAAGGTCTTCATGGGCCTATGGGCGCTGGCGCTGTTAAGGTTGATTATCCCCTATACAGGGAATCTCTCGTTGGGTTTTTCCATTCCGAGTATCGAGGAGATGTGGCTCGCTTTTCTACCGATTTTCAACAGAATGCCAGGCGCGGAGTCCAACGACATGGCAAATACCAGTATGGTGTTTACGACCTATTCGACTCCAAACTTTCTGATATGGGTTTGGCTGGCGGGCTGCCTGGCTCTGATCGCTTGGTTCATCATCAACCATCTTCGCGGCAAACGAATTTTTCGGTTTGCCTATCCCGTCGAAGCAGAGACTGTGGAGCTTTGGATGAATGCGAACCGAGTCCGGAGGAACGTAAAGGTTTTAAGATGCCCGGAACTGTCGAGCGCCTTGACCTACGGCGTTCTCCGGCCCGTCATCCTGTTGCCCACTACAATGGATTTAGACGATACCAAACGGTTACGTTTTGTCCTATCGCATGAACTCAACCACATCAAGCATTTCGATGTCTTGTGGAAATGGGGTTCCAGCATCGTGCTTTGCCTGTGCTGGTATAACCCCATGGTTTGGGCGATGCACATCCTGCTGAGCCGGGACATCGAACTGCACTGTGATGAATGCGTCCTGAAAAAGCTGGGGATCACCAAAGAAAGTAAATCCGAATACGCAATGGCGCTGCTGGCTCTCGCCGAGGAAAAAGGCACAACACTGCCGCTCGCCAGCCATTTCAGCAAAAGCGCGACCGAGGAGCGCATTTTGTCAATCATGCACAGCCGGTACGCGCCCGCTCTGTTTATCGGAATCGCCATGCTGAGCATTGCCATTCTCGCGCTGCTGACCTTTGTCACATTTATGATGAAGGTGGGAATCGCGTTTACTGTTCCAATAGCTTGAAAAGCTACCTTTGAATGGAGATGAACTTATGTACTTACTGAAAAACGCCCTGAAAAACCTGTGCCGGAACAAGGGGCGGAATATCCTGATCGGCCTGATTACGTTAGCGATCATTCTCACCGTCTCCGTTTCCATCGTCATTAACACCACAGTAGATTCGGTCACCGAGGACTACAAGTCGCGGTTCGGCGCCGAAGTGACCTTGTTTTTGGATACGGAGATCGCCAAGCAGCACACTGACGTCCAGTATCCCACAG
Organism: uncultured Eubacteriales bacterium; assembly: GCA_958402445.1. Classification (GTDB taxonomy): domain Bacteria; phylum Bacillota; class Clostridia; order Oscillospirales; family Oscillospiraceae; genus Faecousia. The sequence goes on along the minus strand of CATXTO010000002.1, from coordinate 42,853 downwards.
CACAGCAGCAGATGGAAATTGCCAAGTCTGACCTGCTGCTAAAAACAGACTATCTATCTTCGCTTTCCGTAGCACTGGAGGATTTAAAGGCGCTGGATGGCGACGTGGCAGGCGGAGGAGCTACTATGCAGGGAGGGGACTCATTGCCGCCGGTGGCGAAAGTCATCGCTTCCTCCGACCCGAATATCAGTGAGGACTTCGCAAACGGTAGCCGCTCGATTATAGATGGGCGGGCCTTCCAGGAACCAAACGAGTGCATGATCAGCGAGGAGCTTGCACGCCTCAACGACCTCAGGGTCGGGGATACAATCACCATTACAAACACGGATGAAAAGGCACTTATGCCCCACACCCTCACAGTTTGCGGCATTTATCAGGACAACCTGCCAGACGGCAAACCCGGTTTTCAATATCCTCTGCTCAACAGAGGCAATGAAATCCTCACTGACATGGAAACGGCTATGGGCATTGAGATGTACGAAGCGCGTGGTGTACTGAACGCCACCTATTTTTTGAAAGACCCCGGTATGCTGGAAGCGTTCCAGAAAGAGGCGGCGGGAAAAGGGCTGGCCCCTTATTACCGGGTGACTACCGACGAGGAGGCATACAACAAAATTGTCGGCCCGGTGGAGGGTATTTCCAAAATTGTGACCATTTTTCTGGTGGTGGTTTTAATATTCGGTGGAGTCATCCTGCTGTTCCTCTCGGTGCTGGCTGTCCGAGAGCGCAAATATGAAATCGGTGTGCTGCGGGCCATGGGGATGAAGCGTGGCAAAGTAATTGTGGGCATGGTCTGCGAATCCCTGACGATCGCTCTCGTTTGCCTGACCATTGGTCTGGCGCTTTCCACCACGCTCTCCCAGCCCATCGCGGATATGCTGCTGGAGAATCAAATCCGCATTGCCGAGGAGCAGAAGCAAAACAGCGGAACCATGGAGCTTCTGCCCGGCGTGGAGGAAGAAAGCGCCATTTCAGAGATTTCGGTTCAGCTGACCCCACAAGCCATTGGGCAAATTGGCGGTTTGGCGCTGGTACTGGTTTTGATTTCTTCTATGGCGGGGATTCTCTACATCACGGGATTCGAGCCAATGAAAATACTGTCGGAAAGGGGCTAACCATGCGTATCTTATCGTTGCAGAACGTGACTTATCAATATAATGGTACGAAGAAATCCGTTTTGAAGGACATCCACGTGGATTTCAAGACCGGCGCGCTCTACGGAATTATGGGAAAATCCGGGGCTGGCAAAAGCACGTTGCTCTCCTTAATTTCAGGTTTAGACCTCACAACCAGCGGCCTTGTATCCTACAACGGCAAGGATATGCGGCAACTCGACCGTGACCGGTACCGTGCCACAGACATCGGCGTGATTTTTCAGGGCTACAACTTGCTCACGAACACCACAGCGATGGAAAACGTTGAGCTTTCCATGCACATCTCGGGAACGAAAGCAAAAAACAAGCGTAAGGCCGCTTATGCGATGCTGGAGCAGATAGGCATCGACCGGGAAACCGCCGATAGGAAGGTCTTGAAGCTGTCGGGCGGCGAGCAGCAGCGGGTGGGGATTGCCAGGGCGCTCTCCCACGATCCAACTCTTATTATCGCGGACGAACCCACCGGCAATTTGGACGGCGAGACCGAGGAGAACATCATGGGCATCTTCCGGGATATTGCTCATGAGCAGGGCAAGTGCGTCATTATCGTTACCCATTCCGACAAGGTGGCCGGGCTTTGTGATTATGTGCACTATTTAGAAAAAGGGAAATTAAGACTATTCCATTAATACTATCATTGATAGAAAGAAGGTGGCCAATTGGACCCACGCATTCGGTTGGGAAAAAGGGAAGATATAGACGCGTTGGAGCGTCTCTATGACGCTGTAAATGAACACCTGGCAAGTACGATTAATTACCCCGGTTGGCGCAAGGGGATTTACCCGGTTCGGGATACTGCAGTACAGGGGATTCAGGAGGGGTGTTTGTATGTAGCGGTGGTAAGCGGGAAGGTTGTTGGCTCAATTATGTTGAGACATGAACCAGAACCGGCTTATCGAGAGGTGAAATGGAGAGCTGAATTGCCAGATGAGGCTGTACTGGTGATTTACACGTTGGCGGTTCATCCGGAATATCTATCGAGAGGGATCGGGCATGCTTTGTTGTATTTTGCTGCCGATTACGGCCGGAGGACCCATATCAAGTCGCTCCGATTGGACGTTTATGAAAAGAATCTGCCTGCAATTCGTCTGTATGAAAAATGTGGATTTCAATATATTGCAACCGTTGATTTGGGGCTGGGCGTGTATGGCTTAAACTGGTTCAAATTATACGAAAAATGGTTGGACTGAAACCAAGTGCCGCTGCTTAATCCTATTCGTAATGTACCGATCTTAGATGAGCGAGGGGTTCAGCATCAGGTGCATGCCATAATGAAGGCAGACCTGCAAAGGGCCAGCCACCGCAAATTTGGAGTCTCCAAATTTGCGGTGGCTGGCTTCCTTTATGTCAAAATGCCATACTCCAGTTTTAATGTCAAAATTCGAAGAACGCTCTCATCGATTCGTTGCGCGGAAAGCGTGTCGCTTTCCAGCGCGTTTTGTATGCCGGAAACGGCTTCAGAGAGGCTCTTTGGCATCAACAGCATATCGCATCCCGATTGCAGCGCAAGTACAGCGGCCTCTCCCGGCGAGTAGGCGTCTGTGATAGCCTCCATTTCCAGGGAATCCGTGATGACGACGCCAGAAAATCCCAGACTATCCCGTAGTACCACGGTTATAAGATAAGGGGAGAGAGAGGCAGGCAGTCCGTCGCTTGTGACATTGGGACAGGTGATGTGCCCGGCCATGACCATAGGAACTCCCGCTTGGATGCCGGAACAGAAGGGGATCAGCTCAGTTTCCTTCATTTGCTCCAGTGTTTTTTGCGTCTCAGCATAGCCCTGATGGGAGTCGGTTTCTGTATCGCCATGGCCGGGGAAGTGCTTTATGCAGGACAGGACGCCGCTGTCAGTAAACCCGCGAACGCAGGAGGCGACCATACCGGCGGCTACCGCTGGATCGGGGCTAAAGGCGCGGGTGCCAATGACGGGGTTATTCGGATTGGTGTTCACATCTGCTACCGGCGCCATATCCAGATTAAAACCCAGCAGCGCGATTTCTTTTCCGATGGTGATTCCTACGTCATAGGCCCTTTCCGGGTCGCCCTGGCGCCCGATTTCCCCCATAGGAGGAAATTGCGTGGTTCCCATAGCGGAATTGGAGCCGATACGGGCTACCGAGCCGCCCTCCTCGTCCACGGCAATAAACATCCGGACGCTGGCAGAGCCCTGTAGGTTTGTAATCATGGACCTGCACTGCACCGGATCCAAAATGTTATCCGAGAAGAATACAACGCCGCCCACAGGCTGCTTTACCAAGGCCGCACACAGCTCCATCCCTGCGGCTGTCGCGGGATTGGAGGTATCCAAAAGTGCCTCCGGACGGACAATAAATAACTGATAAATTTTTTCTTCCTGTGTCATACCATCCAGGACCGCCCGTGCCCGTTGCTCCAAAGACGGCACGGTTTCTTCCATAGAAGAAGCGGTTTCCGGGGAGGTTGTTGCCGGAGCGGTTGTGCTCCGGGTTTCCTCCCTGGTTGGACGGGTGGCTTCCTTGGTGGGCTGAGGCTCCGTAAGAGACGGCTCGGTCACAGGGGGAACGAATACATGATACAATAGAACGCCGATGACCACAAAAGCGCAAAGAAGGAAAAAAATCGTCAGAATTTTGGTCATGGTCCGCTGCCGCCGTCTGCGCCGCATCTGCTGTAAAAAATCATCGGAATTTTTCATAAGGCGCCTCCAAGGTTAAAATCTAATATGCGGCAAAATAGAAGATATGAAATCATGATAACCCATGTATTTTATCATACCATATCCTGGAAAGTGTTGCAACAAAGAAAATACCAGACAGGATGCCTGAAAAAAGTTGCGATTAAACCTGTTTGGAGATATAATGGCGGAGGAATCCAGTGAGGAAGGAAATGCCGCTCAGTGCGGTGGGTGAGCACCTTGAAAAAGCTACTTCGTTTTTTAAAAGATTGTCGAAAAGAGTGTATCTGGGGTCCCATATTTAAACTGCTGGAGGCGGGCTTCGAGTTGTTCGTTCCTCTGGTGATGGCGGCCATCATTGATCGGGGAATTGCAAGTGCCGACAGGCCCTATATCGGCAGAATGTGCGGCGTGCTGGTCGCACTGGCGTTGGTCGGGCTGCTTTGCTCGGTTACCGCCCAATATTTTGCGGCCAAAGCGGCCACCGGTTTTGCCACGAAAATTCGGCACGCCTTATTTTCGCATGTTTTGGGCCTGTCCTATGCGGATATTGACAGTCTTGGCGCTTCCACGATGATTACGCGGATGACCAGCGATGTCAATCAGCTGCAAAACGGTATTAACCTGGCCCTGCGGCTTTTGCTGCGCTCCCCCTTTGTGGTTTTTGGCGCCATGATTCTGGCATTTACCATCGATGTATCCGCCGCGTGGATTTTTGCAGTGGCAATTCCTGTGCTGTTTGCTGGGGTGTTCGCCATTATTTTGGTCACAATTCCCATGTATCGGCGGGTACAGTCCCGTTTGGATGAGATCACTTCCGCAACGAGGCAAAACCTGGCGGGCGTCCGCGTTCTGCGGGCCTTTCGCAAGGAAGGGGAGCAGGCCGCAGAATTCTTCCAGCGGAATCAGCGTCTCTACCGTATGCAGCTTCAAGTGGGCCGGTTCTCTAACTTACTGAATCCGGTCACCTACGTGATTCTCAATTTGGCGGTGGTGGTGCTGATTCAGACGGGGGCGGTGCGAGTCCATAGCGGCATGCTGACCCAGGGCCAAGTTGTGGCGTTGTACAACTACATGACCCAAATCTTGGTGGAGCTGATTAAATTTGCGAACTTGATTATCACCTTGACAAAGTCTGCGGCATGTGGGAATCGCGTTCAGGGAATTTTTGAGATATCCGCCAGCCAGTCGCCGGGAACCAGAAAGCCGCCCGAGGGTGAGCACCGGGGACGGGTAGAGTTCCGCCAAGTGAGCCTGACCTTTCCGGGCGGCGGGGCGGAGGCCATAACCGATGTGGATTTTGTAGCGGAGCCGGGGCAGACCATTGGTATCATTGGCGGCACGGGTTCCGGCAAGTCTGCGCTGATCAGTTTAATCCCTCGCTTTTATGACGCGACCCGGGGTGAGGTGCGAGTAGATGGGGTGGACGTAAAGGAATTTTCCACCCATGCCCTCCGGGGAAAAATTGGCGTGGTCACCCAGAAAGCAGTGCTGTTTCAGGGGACCATTCGTTCCAACCTGCTGTGGGGAAACCCAGAGGCCACGGAAGAAGAGCTGTTAGATGCGCTGGAGCTTGCCCAGGCCATGGAGTTTGTCAAGGCGAAGGAGGGAGGCCTGGATGCCGTTGTCGAGCAGGGAGGTCGAAATTTGTCTGGTGGCCAGCGGCAGCGGCTTACCATAGCCCGAGCATTGGTGCGAAGGCCGGAGATTTTAATTTTGGACGACAGCGCGTCTGCGCTGGATTATGCAACGGATGCCAAGCTCCGGTCCGCAATCCGGACGATGCCGGAGCCCCCCACCACATTCGTCGTATCGCAGCGGGCCGCTTCCATCCGGCATGCCGACTTAATCTTTGTGCTGGAGGACGGAAAGGTAGCAGGACGTGGAACCCATCAGGAACTACTGAAAAACTGCTCGGTTTATCAGGAGATCTATTATTCCCAGTTTCCAAAGGAGGCTGAATTCCATGGGGCATAAACGATCCACACAAGAGAAAACCTTGAGAAGAGTTCTGCGCTCCATTGGGCCTCATTGGCTGCTGCTGTCAGCCACGTTGCTGTTGGCGCTGCTTACGGTTCTTTTACAGCTTTATGTGCCAATTTTAGTGGGAAAAAGTGTGGACTGTATCGTGGGACCAGGCAGGGTGAATTTTCAGGCAGTTCGCGGGTTTCTTCTGCAAATCAGCATTGTCGTCTTAATCAGCGCTTTGTCGCAGTGGTCTATGGGGGAGCTCAATAACCGAATTGCCTTCCGTGTGGTACGGGATCTTCGGGACGAGGCGTTCGAGCATCTGCAATCCCTGCCGCTTTCCTATTTGGATGGACATCCACAGGGCGAAATTGTTAGCCGGGTAGTGGCGGATGTGGACCAATTTTCCGACGGGCTGCTCATGGGGTTTACGCAATTGTTTACTGGCGTCATGACCATTGGCGGGACGCTGGTATTTATGCTGTATGTGAACTGGAAAATTGCGCTAGTCGTAATCTTAATTACGCCGCTGTCGTTGTTCGTGGCAAATTTTGTGGCCAAACGAACCTATACCATGTTCCGGCAGCAATCGGAGATCAGAGGAAAACAAACCTCGATTTTGGACGAGACTTTGGGAGAACTGAAGGTAGTGCAGGCCTTTGGACATGAGGCGGCATCCTTACATCAGTTTGATCAAGTCAACGAGCAGCTGAACCGCTGCTCGCTCCGGGCGACCTTTTTTTCCTCCTTGACCAATCCCTGCACCCGCTTTGTCAACGCCCTGGTTTATGCAGGCGTGGGCCTGGTAGGGGCGCTGGCGGCGGTGGGCGGCGGCTTGACGGTAGGCGGACTAACCAGCTTCTTGAGCTACGCCAACCAGTATACCAAGCCGTTTAACGAAATTTCCGGTGTCGTGACAGAGCTGCAAAACGCCCTGGCTTGTGCAGGACGGGTCTTTGAACTGCTGGATGAACCGACACAAGACGAGGACCCGGCTTTCCCTGTGATGTTAGATCAGGTTGCCGGTCGAGTGGATTTGAAGCATGTTTCGTTCTCCTATAGTCCAGAACAAACGCTGATTGAGGATTTTTGCCTCCACGTGGAGCCAGGGCAGCGCGTAGCCATCGTCGGACCCACCGGCTGTGGTAAGACTACGATGATAAATCTTCTCATGCGATTTTACGAGGTGCGGCAAGGGGAGATTTTGGTAGATGGTGTATCGACTCGGGATATGGCGCGGGGAGAGTTACGCGCCTGTTTTGGTATGGTACTTCAGGACACTTGGCTGAAGGCTGGCACGGTCCGGGATAATATTGCGATGGCAAAGCCGGAGGCAACCGACAAGGAGGTGGTGGAGGCCGCGAAGTCAGCCCACGCGCATGGCTTTATCCGGCGGCTTCCGCTGGGGTATGACACAGTGCTGGGAGAATCCGGCGGATCGCTCTCCCAGGGGCAAAAGCAGCTTTTGTGCATCGCCCGGGTTATGCTCTCCCTGCCGCCCATTTTAATCTTGGACGAAGCCACCTCGTCTATCGATACCCGAACGGAGCAAAAAATCCAAGCTGCGTTCGCACAGATGATGCAGGGCCGCACCAGCTTTTTGGTTGCGCACCGGCTTTCCACCATACAGGAGGCGGACGTCATTCTGGTGATGCGGGATGGGCGCGTCGTGGAGCAGGGAAGCCATACGGATTTGCTGCAAAAAGGTGGTTTTTATGCCCAGCTTTACCAGAGCCAATTTGCTCCATAGGGTTGGTTACAAATGGTTGCAGTTTCTTTAGAATAATTTAGGTAAATAGCTCTTGCATCTTGTCGAAAGTTGCCCTATAATTTTTTATGTCGACCGGGACCAGGATGAAGATCCGCCTGTGCATACGGTGTACAGGCGGGCTTTTCACAGCTTTCAGAAAGTGCAGATGGGAATGAAATGCGAGTTCTGTTGCGGGGCACGTGGCGGATGCGCGGATGGCGCGTAGGTTGCATGCATGCGGAAGACGAAGAATCATAATTGGGAGATAGGAATTGCGCCATGAACTTTAACAGTCTGAATTTCATTTTTCTCTTCTTGCCAATTTTTCTGGCAGTGTACTACTGCACGCCTGACCGGCATCGGAATCTGGTCCTGTGTCTGGGAAGTCTGGCCTTTTATTGTATTGGAACGTGGAAGCAGCCGTGGTGCATTGCTTTGTTGTTGGTATTGACATGCTTGACCTGGCTGGCCGGTATGGCTTTGGAAAAGCGTGGACGGAGCCGGGGACTCCTGGCGGCCTGTCTGGTGGTGCTTTTTGGAGCCCTTGCCGGTTTTAAATATGCCGGATTGTTCGGAAGTTCCTTGGTTTTACCCCTGGGAATGAGCTTTTATGTATTTCAAATGACGGCTTATTTGCTGGATGTATATTGGAGCCGCATTCCTGTGGAATCTGCTTTCTTATCCTTCTCCACAGGAATCTTGATGTTTCCCAAGCTCCTGTCTGGTCCCCTGACACGCGCGGAGGAGCTTCAGCCGCAGGTGCGGAAAAGGCGCTACTCTCTGGAGGGATTTGACCAGGGCCTTCGGGATTTTCTGGTGGGACTCGCGCTGAAAGTACTCTTAGCGGATCGGGTGGGCGGTATCTGGTCGCAGGTGAAGACCATTGGCTTCGAGAGTATCTCCACCCCCTTGGCTTGGATGGGCCTGGTGGCCTTCTCTCTGCAATTGTACCTCGATTTCTGCGGCTATTCCTGGATGGCCGTCGGCCTGGGTCGAATGCTGGGATTTCATTTGCCCCGCAATTTTGACCATCCTTACGCTGCCCGCTCCATGAGCGAATTCTGGCGTCGGTGGCATATCACGTTAGGTCTGTGGTTTCGGAATTATGTCTACATCCCTCTGGGGGGAAACCGGAAGGGTTTGCTTCGGACCGTTTTTAATTTGCTCGTGGTCTGGCTGCTCACCGGCATGTGGCATGGAGCTGGTTGGAGCTTCATTCTCTGGGGCCTGTTTCTCTTCCTTTTAATTGCAAACGAAAAGCTATGGCTGGGAAAAATTCTGGAGCGGCGGCCTGTTTTGTCCAGAATTTATATGCTGTTTGCGATTCTATTTAGCTGGATGCTGTTCGCCATCCCGGATTTGGGGCAGATTGGGGTTTATTTGAGCCGCCTATTTCCGTTTTTTGGAAGCGGCGTAGCGGTCAGTGCAGGAGATTTCCTTCGGCTGGGCAAGCAGTTTGGCGTATTTTTGGTCTTGGGCTTGGTCGTATCCTTTCCCGGCCCGGAACGGCTTTGGAACCGCATTCGCACCTCTGTCTTAGGGACAATTTTACTCTTTCTTCTTTTCTGGGCAGTAGTGTATTGTCTGTCTGTTGCAACCAACGATCCATTTATGTATTTCAGCTTTTAGGGGGGAGCGGTTATGTGCGAAAGAAAGATAAAAAAGCCCGCCTTGACACTGGTTGTGCTTTTGGTGCTCAGCAGCGTCTTTGTTACCTGTGTGGGTCTTGTGATGAAATCCAAAATTCAGAACGCGACCGGCGGCTATGAGAAAAAGATTGCCATAGCGGTTCCATTTTTACTACTTCATGACGACACGGAGCTACGCTTGATGCAGCAGCGTGGTGGCGACACGCAGCCATCCGGAACGGTTGGTCCTACTGGAACTACAGGTGCCACGGAACAGCCGAACTCACAGCCGTCCAGCGATCAGACGACTGCACCTTCCACATCAGAACCGCCGACCACACCGCCTACAACGCTTCCGGAGACGGTTCCTACGGTGCCGCTGGCGGTGTATGGCCAGGATGAGAGTTACTTTGACGACGCGTTGTTTATCGGGGACTCCCGCACCGTGGGGTTGTCCCAATATGCCAGATTGGGCAAGGCGGATTATTTTGCGGATGTGGGCCTAAGCGTGTTTCAAATGTTTTCCGTGAAGGCCACGGACGAGGGCTTTAGTAAAGCGACCTTAGAGGAACTTCTGGGGCAAAAGCAATACGGAAAGATTTACATTATGTTGGGACTGAATGAGGCGGGCTATCCGCTGAGCTCTCTGGCCGATACGTATCGCAGCGACTTAGAGCAGATCAAAGCGCTGCAGCCCAACGCAAAGATTTATTTGCAGGCGCTTTTTGGGGTAACGCGGAATAAGGCGTCGGCAACCAGCTATTTGGTTCCGGAAAATGTGGCTGCGGTGAATGCGGAGATTCAGGCGCTTGCAGATGGCGCGGACGTATTTTACTTGGATTTTCAGAGTATCTTCACTGATGAGGAAGGCTTTCTTTTGGAAGACTACACAGGCGATGGCGTGCATCTGTACGGCAAGTATTACGCCATGTGGTCTCAATGGCTGTGTGAGCACGCGCAGTAGCGATTCAAATGTGTTCTGGAAAACCCGGATATAGGCGCTGAAAAGCAGGCGATACAGCAAATGCGGCTGTATCGCCTGCTTGTTACGTCTCTGTAGGTTTTATGGATATCTTTATCTCCTGCTCCTCCCCGCCTGTTTGCGCGGAGGTTCTTACCACTTCTGCTTTTTATGTTGGTCGTCATTTTGCCCCACGGTAGTGGACCCGCAGGGCTGGCCATGGGTTTTTGATGTGTGCTCAACTGGCCAAAGGAGGCCTGCGCAGAAACAGCGGGTGGTCGGTAGCTTACCGACCACCCGCCTGCAACGCAGCCCGATAAAATTGAAATTGAATTCAGAGCTAGCCGGAATGGCATTTTTATGCTTTGGTATACTTCGCAAACCAATCCGTCATTTCCTGTAAACGGCGAATGCGGTGCTTTGGCTTTCCGGAACGGGACAGTTCATGGTTCTCTCCCCGGAAATAACAGAGCCTGGCGGGGATCCCCCGGTCCATCAGGGCAGTGTACATCTGCATGCCCTCCGGCATGGGGCACCGGTAGTCCTCCGCGGAGTGGATGAATAATGTAGGCGTGGTTACGTGCTTTGCAAAGCGCAGAGGGGAATGGGCCCAAAGCTTTTCCGCGTTGTCAAAGGGATTTGCATCCCCCTGGTCGGTGGCAAAATAGAACCCGATGTCGGAGACACCGTAGAAACTGAGCCAGTTGGAGATGGACCGCTGGGAGGCGGCGCAGGCGAACCGGTCTGTATGTCCGATGATCCAGTTGGTCATGAAGCCACCGTATGAGCCGCCGGTGACAGCAATTCGTTTGGGATCGATTTGAGGATATTGAGACAGTACGGCGTCGGTAAAATCCATGATGTTCTGATAATCCGTCTCCCCATAGTGCCCGCGGATATCTGCAAATTCGTTGCCCCGACCGTCGGAGCCCTTGGGGTTACAGAAGAAGACGAAGTACCCTAAATTGGCCCAGACTTGCATTTCATGGTAAAATACAGGCCCATAAGCGGTTTTCGGCCCGCCGTGGATATCCAAAATACCAGGATATTGCTGGGCCGGGTCAAAATCCTTGGGCAGCAGCACCCAGCCGTCAATGTCCAGGCCGCAGCTTGGAACAGAAAGATATTGCGGTGCAGCGACGTACTTGCCAGACAGGGGCGCGTCATTAAAATGGCTGATTTGCCGAAGCTCGCCGCTGGTCAAATCATAGCCATAGAGCTCCTGGAGACGGTTGTCATACAGAGCCACGAGAAGTACCTGGTCCGTTTCCTGGCACAGCGCGAAGCTATCGATGCTGCCCTCTTTTGTCACAACTCCTTGATCGCGGCCGTCTGGAAGAAGTCGGTAAAGGTGAGCGGCGCCGCGCCGGGTGGTGATGTAGTACAGGTCTTCTCCACGGGCCTGGCGGGAGACCCCTCCGCCATAACGGCAATCGCTACCGACGCTTCCGTACATGCCGTTATCTTCCTCGCGAAGAACGGATAGCGCGCCGGTCTCCTGATCTACCTCATAAATCCAGCTGTTTTCGTTGAGGCCGTGCCGCTCGCTCCTGGTTCCAAGCAGCAAAAGCTTTGATCCGACGGCAATGAGCTGGTCCGTATAGATGGGAAGCGTCTGTACAAGCTGCTGCAGCGCCCCCGTTTTCCAATTTAGCTTCCAGAGGCCGCTGCGCATGGTGGGTTTGGCGCAGTAGGCTTCCCCGGCGAAATAAGCATATTCTCCCACCAACTCCAGGGTCTCCAGTTGGAACGTGGGCTCCGTGATGCGGGAAATCGCGCCAGTTTCCACGTTAACCAGAAATAGGGCGGACCGGTGTTTGTTGGTGAAGCCGGCCCCGTTGGACCAGAAGGGGATCTCGTCGAGCACCTCGTAGTCCTGATTGTCCTCGTAGGCTTTCGCCACCTGGGACCGCTCCTCCTCGCTCATTTGATTATAATCTGGATAAGCGACATCCAATTGGCCTATGGCTAAATAGACGGGGCCCTCCGCGTGCTTCAGCGATTGCACGGAAAAGGGCAGGGTAAAGGCGGGCAGCGCCTCGCCGCCTTGTACGTCCAGGCGATAATAGCTGGTAAATTGGTCTTTTTTCTCTTGCCGCTTTTTTTCCGCTTGGCTGCGTACGGCAGGGAAGAGCAAATGCGTTTCATCCTCCCAAAGGAAGCTGCGCTCCTGCCCCAAATCAGTCAGCTGCCGAAGCGCGCCGGCCTCATAGAGCCAGAGACGAGATTCATAGCAATTTTCCTCTTCCATGCAATTAGCCACCACAAAGGCGGCTCGCTTGCCGCCGGGGGCATATTTGGGCTGGGACAGAAATCGATACTGCAAGAAATCATTTAGTTGTAGCTGTTCCATGATGACTGCTCCTTTTTTATATTTTTTGGTTTGTATTATGGCAGAGCTAGAATTTCCTGATAAATCGCCTGCATTTGCCGGTCAATGGCGGCAATGGACTGGGAGGCTTCCAGCATTTCCTGGGAAATGTGGGCCGGAATGTTCTTCTGAGATTTGTACCGCAGGTCATGTTCCAGGCTGGCCCAAAAATCCATGGCAACCGTGCGAAGCTGTACCTCCACGTTGACGTGTTCTGTGTGGTCAGATAAATAAATGGGCAATTGAATATCCAGGTGGAGACTTCGATATCCATTAAAATTAGGGTTTTTAATATAGTCCTGGGCTTTTAGGAGGACAATATCCGACTGGCGCAGAAGCATTTCCGCTACCCGGTACACATCGTCAATATAGCTGCAGACCACACGGATGCCGGCAATATCGTTCAGGTTCTGCTTGGCGGACGCCAATGTCACCGCATAGTTGCGGCTGCGCAGCTTTTGAACGATGCTGCTGGTGGATTTCAGACGAGTTTCAATGTGATGGATGGGGCTTCGGCCGGACCGGACCCGAAATTCGTCATTGAGCACTTCAAATTTGATTTGCAGCTGCTTTAAAGCGGCCTGATACAAATGCTGTAGCGCCAGATAGTCCTGATAGTTTTCAAAAAGTTCCATGCTGGATGCATTTTCTCCGGGGACTTGCTCCATATGCTCCCTCCTTTACCGACTGGCATCCAGGCGGCTAATTAAAATGGACAAAGTGAGTTTATTGGAAAAAAGCTGGCGGTAGGTGGCGGATTTTTCTTTCCCCTGTGCCGTGAGCAGTTGCATGCGGGCAGTGGCCGCCTCCCGTTCCTGATCGAGCTGTTCGTACAAATCCTCCCACCGGCCCAGCCGGTCTAACGCGGCTTGCAAATCCTGTGTGCTATAGCCGGTTTTTTTCCGCTCAGTCAATCGTTCCATTGCGCACCTCCAGGCGCGGCTGTCCGCCGAATGATTAAAGCTATTGTACCCCTTGGCAGGATAGGAATCAAGAAAAATCTCACGGCGCCGCAAGCAAAAAATCGTTGACAACCAAAAGAAAGAGTGCTAAAATACAGGGCGTGACGGCTCTTGATGTTTCCGTCCGCTTTTGATACGGGCCTTTAGCTCAGTTGGTTAGAGCCTCCGGCTCATAACCGGATCGTCCGGGGTTCGAATCCCTGAAGGCCCACCATAAACTAAGCAATTGCTTCTAATATAGATAGGGGTATAGCTCAATTGGTAGAGCGGCGGTCTCCAAAACCGTAGGCTCAGGGTTCAAGTCCTTGTGCCCCTGCCACAAACGCCCGCGTGCAGCGGGCGTTTTTTGCACATACTGGAGATTACGCCCAAAATTGCGCATATAATGAGGTTTTTTGCAGTAAAAAGGCTATGACCTCATGCCGAAAGAACCGCTGTTGGAATCTACAAAAAACCGCTGGTTTTTCAAAAATCGAACTTGACAATTTGTGACCAGTTGGGTATAATGAGGAGGCTGTTTGGCCCGCTGCTATAGCTCAGTCGGTAGAGCGCATCCTTGGTAAGGATGAGGTCCCCAGTTCGAATCTGGGTAGCAGCTCCAAAAAACGCCCCGTAACGTGTGGTTACGGGGCGTTTTTCTTTATAACATGTTTGAATTTCATGTGTCCCAATTTTTCTTGGGGTTTGTTTTTACCGACAGGGAATGCAACCGGACTGGCCTTTAGCATCATACAAAGTAAAAAGCGGTCGGGGAAGCAAACCCAGCCGCTTTCTCTGATTAAAGGATGGCCTCGGTATGAAGGCATGGAACGATGAAACTGCTTATCCTGATAAAATGATACAACTTGTTGGATACAAGGAAAATATACCTTAAAAGTAGGGATAAGAATCAATCCTTGTGCTCGTATTTGTCGAGCCGTACAAACGCAGGAGTCGCAGTAAAAAACAATATGTCATTTCCATATGGAGGATTAAATGGTCCGACATAAGTTGTTATATGAATTTCAACTTGGTATACATTTTCTCCACTTGTAGCTTTTAATATTTTATTTACTTTCGCATTGTTTATATCATATCCTCGTAATTCTCCATAATATTTCTGTATAGCCTCCATAGTATAAGAATTTAGCAAAGTGACGATCAACTCATCTTCTATATTGACGTTTGATGCGTTTGCGCTGTTAATCGTCATTGGAATAAGGTATAGAAAAGAAAAGGCAGCAAGAATGCCGCATATCATTTTTTTCATTTTGTATATCTCCGATACGGATTCAAGAAATTGTTCGCAATAAAAATGGTAGACCTCCGAAAGACCATGATAAGGCATTTTAAGCATAGGTTCCATAGGTATTGTAATTATATTGTTCAATTTTATGCTCTCCTTCTGCTTTTTGCCTTCCTATCTCGATAATGGTAGTGGCGCGTAACATGCTCGGCCTGATCGAAGGGCGGTGAACATTGCGACATTGGAGCATTGCCTATCTAAAATGCGCTGGATTGGGCACTAGATAAGATTCGCGAAATATATGGTATTTTAGTTAAACGTCATTTGAAGACGCGTCCGCCGAGGAGGGAAGGGCACGGGCCGGGTGGTCTTTCCTTTTTATCCGCGCGGAGGCGGTGAAATGGAGAATCAATTTTTGAAAGACCAACTTCAAATCAAAAAGATAAAATCAAAAAATATTCTTTTATTTTCTCCCTTCTGTGCTGTATAATAAGGAGACAGCGGCACATGGACTGCCGACAGAAGGGGAATTAGGAATGCTGGATGCACTGTTTGACGCGCTGATTGACACAGGTAAGCTGTTGCCGATTCTATTTTTAACCTATCTTTTAATGGAATATCTGGAGCATCATGCCGGCAGCCGGATTAACCGGGCACTGGAACGCTCCAGAGGAGCGGGCCCGCTGTTGGGTTCTCTGCTGGGGCTCGTGCCGCAGTGCGGATTTTCAGGCGCGGCGTCCAGCCTATACGCCTCTGGCACTATCACGGTGGGAACTCTGCTGGCTGTATTTTTGGCCACCTCGGATGAAATGCTACCGATTCTTATCTCCGCGCAGGTGCCCGTACAGATCATGCTCCTGATTCTCGGCGTTAAGCTGGTCTCAGGCCTATTGGTTGGGTTTCCGGTGGATGCCATCCAGCGACGGCGGCATCGGGAAACCCACTCGGATATCCATGCGTTTTGCCAGCAGGAGCACTGCTCTTGTGAAGGCGGCATTTTTCGGTCCGCGCTTCGGCATACGGGAAAGATTATATTGTTAATCTTTTTGGTGACGCTATTGCTGAATGTGGCTTTTTTATACCTGCCGCAGGAGAAAATCGCCGCCTTTTGGGGGATACCAGTGGTCGGGGAACTGGCTGCGGGATTGTTGGGCCTGTTTCCCAACTGCTCCGCCTCCGTTTTACTGACGGATCTATATGTCAAAGGCGTCATGGGGCCCGGGCCCATGCTCTCCGGTCTGCTGGTCAATGCGGGTGTGGGTCTTTTGGTCCTGTTTCGCGTCAATCAAAAACGACGGGAGAATTTTGCCATAGCTGGATTGCTGCTACTTTCCGGCATTGCCATGGGGTGTCTCTGGGGACTCGTTCTGGGGCAGGTGCTGTAAGAGAGTAGAATGCGGGACAAAGCCGGTTTTTACGCTATGAAATGAAGGAAACACCGTACTTGTTTCCTCTTTGATAATTTATTTGCTTTTTTTATTGACTTCTGTTACAATAACGGGCAAGTGAGGCAAGATGAAGCCTAGCGCGCCGAACGTCGCGGCTGAGAGGCTTCCTTCGGCGCTTACCTTAATTTGGAGTTTTGCCCTTTGCCGTTCGTTCGTCGGAGAACTCGCCGGCGCCGCAGGGCATACCATGGAATATCTGGTTTGCCTCTGCTCCAGCGGTGCAAAGGCATGGAATCTAATTGTTTTGGAGGTTTTTATGGAAAAGGCTGTTTTCGCGTTTCCTCTTGTAGGTAAGCCTGTGGAGTGTAAGGTATTCGGCCATGGACATATTAATTTTACCTTGCGCGTAAAGACGGACGCCGGCGCTGAGTATGTGCTGCAGCGAATCAACCGGTACGTCTTTAAGAATCCGGAGCGCCTGATGGCCAATGTGGGATCGGTGACGGCCTATCTGAAAGCGCGCGTGACGGACCCCCGCGCCGCGCTGCATTTTCTGCCGGCCCGGGATGGCAAATGCTACTATGTAGATGAAGACGGAGAATACTGGCGGATGTACGACTTCGTGGGCGGATTTTGTTTGGACGCTCCGGAGTCTGATGAAGATTTTTATCAGAGCGCCTTGGCTTTCGGACGGTTTCAGGAAATGCTTTCCGATTTTCCCGCGGATACCCTATACGAGACGATTCCAGAGTTTCATAATACGGTGAACCGCTACCAGATGTTCCGGCAGGTTTTGGAAGCGGATCCCTGCGGACGGGCCGCCGGAGTTCAGAAGGAAATTGCGTTTGTGCTGCGGCGGGAGGCGGACGGAGCGGTTTTGCAGCAAATGCGGGAGTCGGGTGCGCTGCCTCTGCGGGTGACCCACAACGATACGAAGCTCAACAACGTCCTGCTGGACAAAGAAACCAGAAAATCTCTGTGTGTTCTGGATCTGGATACGGTTATGCCCGGCCTGTCCCTTTATGACTTTGGAGATTCCATACGATTTGGCGCGGCCACCGCGGCGGAGGATGAGCCGGATACGGAAAAAATGGGTTTGGATTTGCACCTGTTTGAAATTTATACCCAGGGATATATGGAAGCCTGTCCTTCTTTGACGGATATGGAGATTCAGATGATGCCGGTGGGGGCGAAAACCCTGACTCTGGAATTGGCGGTACGGTTCCTGACCGACTATCTGGATGGAGACCGATACTTTAAAATCGATTACCCGGAACACAATCTGGTCCGCGCCCGGGCGCAGATGAAGCTGGTGGCGGATATGGAACAGAAGTGGGACGCAATGAACCGAATTGTGACGGATGTGGCCCAAAAGGTCCGCAAACCGTCCTAAAGTAAGGAGGAACGGAACATGGAATATTTCGGCATACCTTACCGCGTAAAAAACCTGCCGAAGCTGGACCCGGAGTTCATTCCATTTGGCGTCTGGATGCGGGAATATCAGAAGGGCGCCACACAGCCGGTTGCCATTGGTATAGAGCGGGACCAGGGGCGGATTTCCGTGCACCATACCAAAATTTATGGTACGCCTGCAATGGCGGAAGCGGACTACCGCTATGTGGAGCGGTATGTGAAATTTTTGCTTTGGTCCGTGGGCGGCTTTCGAATTTCGGTCTGTGGCTGCAGCCCTCTGGCGAAGCGCCTGCAGGAGGATTACACCCTGTCCGGGGCGCGGAAGTTTGACGTGCAGTTTATGCAGGATGTTTATGAGGTGCCGTTCGAGGTGTTGGACCTGCCGCTGGACCAATGTCCCCAGGCTCGGGAGTCCTCTGTGCCCATCGGCGGGCATTTGGAAGGTTGCCGGATTGGATTCGATGCCGGCGGCTCTGATCGAAAGGTCTCAGCAGTCGTTGACGGCAAGACCGTATATGCCGAGGAGGTCGTATGGCATCCCAAAACCCAGGCGGACCCGCAGTATCACTTTGACGGCATTGTGTCGGCATTTCGAACCGCGGCGTCCAAAATGCCCCGTGTGGATGGAATCGGCGTTTCCTCAGCCGGTGTTTTTATTGGAAACGCGCCGATGGTTTCGGCGCTGTTTATAAAGGTTCCCAGGGAAAAGCGGGAGTTGGTCAAGACGATCTATGACCGCGCGGCCCGAGAGATCGGGGACGTTCCTATTGTGGTGGCCAATGACGGCGACGTGACGGCTCTGGCGGGCTCCATGAGCCTGGGGCGCGGCGCTGTTATGGGGATGGCGATGGGAACCTCCGAGGCTGTGGGCTATGTGGATCAGGACGGCAATGTGCTGGGCTGGCTCAATGAACTGGCTTTCGCGCCGGTGGATTTGTTTGAGGGAGCCCTGGCGGACGAATGGTCTACCGATGTGGGGGTGGGCTGTAAGTATTTTTCGCAAGACGCGGTGATTAAGCTTGCGCCCCGGGCAGGGATTGTCCTGGATGAAAATCAGACCCCCGCGGAGAAGTTGCAGGCCGTACAGGCGCTGCTGCAGCAGGGGGATGCCCGCGCACAGGCCGTTTTCGAGAGCATCGGCGCTTATTTGGCCTATACGGTGGTTTTGTATAGCCAGTTCTACGAAATACAACATCTGATCGTTCTGGGCCGGGTGATGTCCGGCCAGGGTGGGACGATTATCTTGAACCAGTGCCTGGAGATTCTCCGGCAGGAGTATCCGGAGCTGGAAAAACAGATTCAGATCATGCTGCCGGATGAGAAGACCCGCCGGGTGGGACAGTCTGTGGCTGCTGCCAGTCTCCCGGATATCCGCAAGTGAATTGGAAGACAGCGCACTGCTTTGGCAATGCGCTGTCTTCTGTGAAAGGAGTCGTTGTATGTTTTTTCAAAATGCGAATGTTTATGGTGAAGATTTTCAGTTCCATCCAGGCGGCTTTGCCGTAGAAAATGGAAAATTTTCCGCCGTTTTGCCAGAGCGCGTTCCGGAGGATGCGGTGGATCTGCGGGGCGCGTACGTCATTCCAGGCTTAATTGATCTTCACAATCATGGGAATTCCGGGGCAGACTTTTCCGACGGGGATTTAAATGGACTGCGTTCCATGGCGGCTTACTTAGGGAAAAACGGCATTACTTCCTTTGCGCCGGCCTCCATGACGCTGCCCTACGATGTCCTGGGGCGTGCCTTTGAGACGGCGTGGCAGCTTCGGCAGGAGCGCCCGGCCGGCGCGTCCAAGCTAATGGGGATCCAGATGGAGGGCCCCTTTTTCTGCGAAAAGAAAAAAGGAGCGCAAAATGGGGCGTACTTGCAAAATCCCGACTTTGAGGCGTTCCGGTCCCTGCAAGAGGGCTGTGGCGGGCTGGTGCGGTTTGTGGATCTGGCGCCGGAGCTTCCCGGGGCAGTGGAGTTCATTCAAAAAGCAAAGGAGCTTTGCGCCGTATCCGTGGCTCACACCGACGCCACCTATGACCAGGCCAAGGCGGCTTTCGATGCCGGCGCAACCCATTTGACCCACCTGTACAATGCGATGCCCGGTATCCATCATCGAAATCCCGGTGTTATTCCCGCTGCGGTGGAGCGAGAGGCCGTCCGTGCAGAGCTCATCTGCGACGGGCTGCATGTGCACCCGGCGTCTGTGCGCCTGGCCTTCCGCATGTTCGGAGTGGCGCGTATCGTCTTAATATCAGACGCACTGCGATGCTGCGGCATGCCGGATGGAGCATACGAGCTGGGGGGCCAACAGGCCTATTTGCAGGGAGGCGTGGCCAGACTGCAGGACGGCACCTTGGCCGGTTCGGCAACGAACCTATATGACTGCATGCGCCGGGCGATTTCCTTTGGAATAGCACCGGAGGACGCGATTCGGGCCGCAACCTGGAATCCCGCCTGCGCGCTGGGAGCAGAGGGGGAAAT
Source organism: uncultured Eubacteriales bacterium (assembly GCA_958402445.1). GTDB lineage: Bacteria > Bacillota > Clostridia > Oscillospirales > Oscillospiraceae > Faecousia. The sequence continues at coordinate 22,907 of CATXTO010000002.1, read as the reverse complement.
CGGGTCTATCGCAGTGGGGAAGTGGGCGGACTTTGTCGTCTGCGGGCCTGACTTTACCCGGCAAGAGGTATATTTGGACGGTCAAAAGGTTTAAATATTTTTAATATTCCACCAGCTTGAAAAAGGTAAAGGAAGTTGCGGATACGAATGCTAAAACAGTACATAGGCGATAGGCGTTTCTATAAAATGGTCATGGCGGTAGCGGTCCCGATTATGGTACAAAATGCCATCACCAATTTTGTAGGGATGCTGGACAATATCATGGTCGGCCAGGTCGGTACCGCGCAGATGAGCGGCGTGGCCATTGTAAACCAGCTTTTGTTTGTATTTAATCTGTGCATCTTTGGCGCGGTGTCCGGCGCGGGAATCTTCACCGCCCAATTTGCCGGCTCCAAAGACCATGCGGGTATCCGGCACACCTTTCGGTTCAAGATTCTGGTCTGCATTTTGCTGACCGCTTTGGGCCTGGGGGCGCTGTTGCTCGGTGGCGAGGGTCTGGTTCGCCTGTATCTGCGGGGGGAAGGAGACCCTGCGGACGCAGAGCTGTTTCTGGGTTACGGACTGGACTATTTGAAGATCATGCTTTGGGGCCTTTTGCCCTTTGCTCTTGCAAACGCCTATTCCAGTACGCTGCGGGAGACCGGTCAGACGGTGGTGCCCATGACAGCCGGAATTTCCGCCGTTTTTGTAAATCTTATTCTCAATTATATTTTGATTTACGGAAAGTTGGGAGTTCCAGCCATGGGGGTTCGGGGCGCAGCTCTGGCCACCGTGATTTCCCGGTATGTGGAGCTGGCAATCGTGGCAGGGTGGACGCATGCGCATCCTGAGAAAGAGCCTTTTGCCAAGGGCGCCTTCCGCTCTCTGGCGATTCCTCGTAAGCTGGCCGGCCAAATTGTGGTGAAGGGGATGCCGCTGCTGATCAACGAGGCGCTCTGGGCCTCCGGAATGGCCGTACTGAATCAATGCTATTCCCTGCGGGGACTGGATGTGGTTGCAGCCACCAATATCTCCAGCACCATCTGGAATGTATTCAGCGTCTCCTTCTTGGCTATGGGCAATGCGGTAGGGATCATTGTGGGCCAAAAACTGGGGGCCCGCATGCCGGCGAAGGAAGTACGGGAAATGGACCGCAAGCTCATCGCGTTTTCCGTGGTATTCTGTATCGGGTTCGGCATTGCCCTGGCGGCCTTGAGCAATGTATTTCCTCAGATCTACCAGACGACTGACGCAGTCCGCCAGCTTTCCGCCAGCTTTATCCGCATCGGCGCGCTGTTCATGCCCTTCTGCGCTTATACCAACGCGGCCTATTTTACCCTGCGCTCCGGCGGCAAGACCTTAGTGACGTTTCTGTTCGACAGCTGCTTCGTTTGGGGCGTTTGTGTGCCACTGGCTCTGGTTTTAAGCCGGTATACTGGTCTTCCTATTGTTCCGCTGTATTTTGTCTGCCAGGCCACAGAGGTTATAAAATGTTTCTTAGGCGGAATCATGCTTCGCAGAGGAACGTGGATTCAGAACATTGTGTATACGGCGGTACCCTGAGGTTGCGTATGAAAACCCATCGCGGCAAGCTGCCGCGATGGGTTTTTGCGTCGGAGCAACCGACCCCATTTGTAACGAACGGAAAGCAGCCAAAAATCTAAGGCGGCAGGCCTTGCAACTTTTATAAAATTCGATATAATAGGGGAGGAAATCAAATTACATCAAAAAGCGAGGAATCTAGAACTGTGATGACCACAAAGGACTATCAAACCAAGAGTCCCCTTCGTATTTTCTTTTCTTATTTCAAGCCGCATATGCGTCTATTTTTGTTGGATATCACCTGCGCGATTTTGGTTTCGGCTGTTGATTTGGCGTTCCCCTTGATCTCCCGCTCCGCCATGTATGATATGCTGCCGAATCAGCTTTACCGCACCTTCTTTACGGTAATGGCAATCGTGATTGTGGCCTATGTGCTGCGGAGCATGCTGAACTATATCATCTGCTATTGGGGCCACACCTTCGGCATTCGGGTGGAGGCGGATATCCGTCGGGATTTGTTTACTCATATGCAGGACCTGGGCTTTGATTTTTATGACAAAAACCGGACCGGTCAACTGATGAGCCGCCTAACCTCCGATTTGTTCGACGTGACGGAGCTGGCCCACCACGGTCCGGAGGATACGGTGATTTCTTGTATTACCATCCTGGGCTCGCTGATTGTCATGTTTACCATTCAATGGCGCCTGGCTTTGGTGGTGGCGGTTCTCATCCCTATTTTTACCATTGTCGTTATGACCCAGCGAAAGGCCATGTCCAGCGTTTCAAAGGAAGTCAAACGAAAAATCGGACATATTAACACGGAAATTGAGTCGTCCTTATCCGGCATCCGCACCGCGAAGGCCTTCGCCAATGAATACCTGGAGAACGATCGGTTTAGCCGGGCAAATGGAAAGTACAAGGTTTCCAAGCGAAAATTTCACAAGGCAATGGCCCGGTTTACCTCCACCATGGAATTCTTCCTGTGCAGCTTAAACGTGGCGGTTATCGCCTTTGGCGGTTTTTTGATTATGCGCGGGCAGATGAATTTGGTGGACCTGCTGACCTTTTCCCTCTACATCAATACCTTTATCAATCCGCTACGGAAGCTGGCAAATTTTTCGGAGCTCTTTGCCAGCGGCTTTGCCGGGCTTTCCCGGTTCCGGGACTTGATGGCCACAGAGCCCTCCCAAAAGGATGCGCCGAACGCCAAGGACCTGGCCCGCGTGGCCGGCCGGATCGATGTTAACCGCGTCTCGTTCGCCTATGACGGGGACTTGGCAGTGCTGCACGACGTGGATCTGCATGTGCAGCCCGGCGAGACGGTGGCCATTGTGGGGCCCTCCGGCGGCGGCAAGTCCACCCTGTGCCAGCTGATTCCTCGGTTCTATGATGTGAGCACCGGCAATATCTGCATCGACGGACAGGATGTGCGGTCCGTCACGCAGCGTTCGATCCATCAAAACATCGGCGTGGTCCAGCAGGACGTATTCCTGTTTGCGGATACCATTTTCGAGAATATTCGATACGGCAAGCCGGACGCCACAGAGGAAGAGGTGGTGGAGGCGGCAAAACAGGCGGAGATCTATGAGGATATCATGGCTATGCCGGACGGTTTTGACACCTACGTGGGAGAGCGGGGCGCGCTGCTCTCCGGCGGACAGAAGCAGCGGGTGTCCATTGCCCGCATTTTCCTGAAAAATCCGCCGATCTTGATTTTGGATGAGGCGACCTCGGCTCTGGATTCCGTGACGGAGGCCAAGATTCAACGGGCATTCGACAATCTATCCAAGGGGCGTACCACCTTGATCATCGCCCATCGTCTCTCCACCATTCGTTCCGCCTCCCGCATTGTGTCCATTGCGGAAGGGGTCATCCAAGAGCAGGGAACTCATCAGGAGCTGCTGCGCCGGGGAGGCTTGTACGCGGAGCTGTACCAAACGCAGAGCAGCATTGCATAAATTCATATTCTTGCATCGAGCGCCCGCCGGGATTCCGGCGGGCGCTGACTGCCGAAAACCCCCTACAGGGCTTTTCGGCAAAGGAATTGCAGTCTGCTGCATGCACTCGCTGTGCGCCTGCGGCGCACAACTCGTACACTTGCAACCTGAGAAGTATTTTCCGCCCCGCACATGTCGCGGCGGAAAATGATCCGTATCTTTATCGCCTCCTGCGGGCGGCGAACTCTGTGAGACCTTTTTGACACGCTGGAGCGCCCGCCGGAATTCCGGCGGGCGTTTTTGTCGAAGGAATGGTTCTGAGTTTCGGAAGCAACCACTTTTCCGCCATAGGGGCAGCAGGACCTCTATTTCTGTCACAATTCGGGCAGGAGCCGGATACACTGATGATAGGAAACTGCAAAGGGGACTGGAGCAATGAAGCAAATGAGAATCTCGCTGGACCAGATGCAGATAGGCCAGCGTTGTACCGTAGAGGAGATTCGGCTCACCGGCGCCCTGCGCCGGCGCCTTTTGGACCTGGGTTTGATGGAAGGGACCTGCGTTGCCTGCCGCCAGCGGGCGCCCCGAGGCGACCCTGTTGCCTATGAGCTGCGGGGCGCGGTCATCGCGCTGCGAGCTGTGGATGCCCGGCAGGTCTTAGGTAGATTGGAGGCTTAAGGATGGAGCCGATTATCGCGAGAAAAAGTCAGGATGACCGTGTGGTCGCCCTGGCAGGTAATCCAAACGTAGGAAAGAGCACGGTGTTTAACTGCCTCACCGGCATGAAGCAGCACACTGGAAACTGGCCTGGAAAGACCGTGGCGTTGGCCAGCGGACGGATGCGATACGGGGGCAGGAACTACATACTCGTAGACCTGCCCGGCACATATTCCCTCAGTAGCCGCTCCCGAGAGGAAGAGGTGGCGGAGGAGTTCATTCGAGACGGCGACGCGGACTGTGTCATCGTGGTTTGCGACGGCACGAGTCTGGAACGCAACTTAATTCTGACCCAGCAGGTTCTGGAGCGGCATGACCGGGTAATCGTCTGTGTAAACTTGATGGATGAGGCGGAGAAAAGCCGAATTAAAATTGATTTGCGCTCGCTGGAACGCGCCCTGGGCGTACCTGTGGTGGCAACGGCGGCAGGAAGTGGAAAGGGGATAGAGAAGCTGCAATCCATGCTCCGGCAGGTGGCGGAGGGGGAAAAACTCTGTAAGCCCGTGCGGTTGGGGCCTGTCGCAGGTCCTGAGGCGTATGTGGAGCGTGCAGAGGCCGTGGCGCGGCAGGTGATTTCTCAAGGGCAAAGCGCATATCGGGACAGACAGCTCCGCGCGGACCGTTTTTTGACCAGCCGGATTACCGGCTTTCCCATTTTGCTGCTGTTGCTGCTGCTGACTATTTGGCTGACCATTTCAGGGGCAAATTATCCGTCGCAATTGCTGCAAAAGCTTTTTGACACAGGATATGCGGGATTGGAGCGATTAACCGCGCTCTGGCATATTCCTCGGTTCCTATCAGGGCCGCTGTTTGACGGCGTTTATCTGACTGTAACGCGCGTCGTCGCCGTTATGCTGCCGCCCATGGCCATCTTCTTCCCCCTTTTTACCTTGCTGGAGGATGTGGGATATCTGCCGCGCGTTGCGTTTCTACTGGACCATGGCTTATCCAGCTGCGGCGCCTGTGGCAAGCAATCCCTGACCATGTGTATGGGGCTGGGCTGCAACGCGGCGGGCGTAACCGGGTGCCGGATCATTGATTCCCCCCGGGAACGGCTGATTGCGGTCCTCACCAATGCGTTTATGCCCTGTAACGGCCGGTTTCCAAGTCTAATTTTACTTGGCACGATATTTTTCGGTCATAACGCAGGCGGGGGTTTGTTTAGCGCCTTGCTGATTACGGCACTGATTGCCCTGGGCACCGCGGCGACCATGGGGACCTCCTGGTTCCTCAGCCGCACGATCCTAAAGGGAGAGACCAGCGCGCTGATTTTGGAGATGCCACCCTTCCGCAAACCTAGGGTGGGGCAAATTATCGTACGGTCTTTGCTGGATCGAACCCTGTTCGTTGCCGGCCGGGCAGTCATGGTGGCGGCGCCTGCGGGCCTGCTGCTCTGGTGCTTCACCAATCTTTCCATTGGCGGGGAAAGCCTGCTACAGCTTTTTGCCGGCTTTTTTAATCCGCTTGGAATCTTTTTGGGTATGAACGGGGTCATTTTGTTGAGTTTTTTGTTGGCGCTGCCCGCCAATGAATTGACGATGCCGGTGATTTTGATGGCTTTAACAGGAGGCAGCGCCATTGGGGCAGAGCTGACCGCCGCCGCCACGGGAGAGATTTTACTTGGGGCGGGCTGGACTTGGCAAACCGCCCTGTGTACCATGGTGTTTATTGTGTTTCACTGGCCGTGCAGCACCACGCTTATCACCATACAAAAGGAAACGGGAAGCCTAAAATGGACGTTTTTATCATTCCTCCTGCCTACGGCAGTGGGAATTCTACTGTGTATGCTCTTGCATGGGGTTTTCTCTCTTATGTAACCGGCGTTTCAATCTGTGCGGTCAGGGCGGAAATCTCATATGCCGTGCGCAAATCCAGGCCCTCCTCCGTGACCTTTCGATAGGTGCGGCTTTGGAGCCTGCCAAATATGGTAATGCTGTCGCCTACAGTACAGCGGGCGGCTTCCTGCGCGGTCCGGCCCCAGAGTATGCAGGGCAGGTAGTCCGCGCGGCGGTAGGTCCTGGGCACCGCCAGCATAACATCGCAAATCTCCCGCCCCAGAGGCGTTGTTCGATACACCGGCGGCTTGCAAATCGTGCCGCACAGCGTCACCTCGTTGCAGGGCGCATCTTCACAAGAGATAATTTCCTCTGCAAAAACAAAAATTAAGAGTCGCTGCCCTGTGGGTTGATGATTATTGAAGGAGCGAATCTGCCCCCGCACCGTCAAAAGACTCCCACCAGAGGGGTCCATCCGGTTTAAGACATCCTCAGGCGTGATTACGGGCAGAGCATCCACGGTACCCGAGAGCCTGGCGACCTCCAGGACAAAACGGTAAAATTTTTTCCCGTGGTTTTCATGTGAGAACTGGGGCAGCTCCAGAAGGGAGCCCCGAAGCGTGACCTGGTTGGCTGCGTTTTCCATACTTCCACCTCAAATTTCAGTTCGTATGGAACACTATATGTCAGGCTTGACCGGGATATGAAATGAAGCTCAGACACAGGCAGGCGTACGCGGGAGCTGGAGCCTCCAACGCGATAAAACCGGATGAATATGGCAGCATCTTGCCGGGACGGCTTCAGCCGTCCCGGCAAGATGCTGCCGCACAAAAAATGGTTGTTCACGCAGTTTATGGGACAATCAGCTACGGTGCCGCCTACGCGGCTTGCCGCGGGAGGCGCTTTGCTTGGGAGAACGGCTATTTGCCTTTTTGCGACACCGAGCCGACGCGGTTTGATGGCTTTGGGCGTGGGAAGAACGCCCGGCGCTGGGGTGCAGAAGGCATTTGGGCCCTGGGCCAATTAAATCCGGCCGGCCTGCCAGCAGCAGGGCTTCTCGGACCAGCTCTGTATTTTTGGGGTTTTTATATTGCAGCAGGGCCCGCTGCATCGCCTTTTCATGGGGGTCGCGTGGAACATAAACGGGTTCCATGGTACGCGGGTCCAGGCCGGTGGCATACATTACGGTGGAGAGCGTGGAGGGCGTGGGATAGAAATCCTGTACCTGTTCTGGCTGATAGCCCAAATCCCGGACAAATTCCGCCAGCTCCACTGCCTCCTTCCAGGAAGAACCTGGGTGTGACGACATGAGATAGGGCACGAGATATTGCTTCAAGTTGTATTGTTGATTCAAAGCCGTATATTTTTCCGAAAACCGCCGATAAACGGCATGAGAAGGCTTTCCCATTTTTTGTAGAACTGCATCGGAGACGTGCTCCGGCGCGACCTTCAATTGCCCGGAGATGTGATATTGTACCAGCTCTCGGAAAAAGGTGTCTTTTGGGTCCGCCAGAAGGTAATCAAATCGAATCCCGCTGCGGATAAAGACTTTCTTGACACCCGGAAGCTGTCGAAGCTTCCGTAAAAGCGCCAGATAATCGCTGTGGTCAGCCCGCAGATTCTGACAGGGGGTGGGAAAGAGACACTGCCGGCCAGGACAGGCTCCCTTGCTCAGCTGTTTGCTGCAGGCAGGCTGCCGGAAGTTGGCGGTGGGGCCTCCCACATCGTGGATATAGCCCTTGAAGTCCGGGTCGCGGGTCATGGCCTCCGCCTCTTTTAAAAGAGATTCCTGACTCCTCGTCTGAATGATACGGCCCTGATGGAAGGTTAGCGCGCAAAACGAACAGGCGCCAAAACAGCCGCGGTTCGAAACCAAACTGAACCGGACTTCCTGGAGGGCAGGGACGCCGCCTGCCTTCCGGTAGCTTGGGTGGTAGGTTCGGCAAAAAGGGAGATCGTAAACCCGGTCCATTTCCGGCTGTGATAGGGGCTTTTGCGGGGGATTCTGTACAACCAGCAGCCCGGAAGCATAGGGCTCCGCCAAGCGCTTGGCGGAAAACGGGTCCGTATTCCTGGATTGAATTTGAAAGCTGGACGCATAGCGCTCCGAATGGGATTGAAGCTCTGAAAAGCTGGGAAGAACAATGGTGGGCAGGCTGTCGTCCAGGTGCCTAGTTTTATAAACGGAGCCGTCAATATAGGTGATGTCTCTGATATCCAGTCCGCTGTTCAGGGCCTCCGCCACATCCAAAATACTCCGCTCTCCCATGCCGTACAGCAACAGGTCCGCCTGAGCATCCAGTAAAATTGAACGCCGGATGCAGTCCGACCAGTAGTCATAATGTGCCAGGCGCCGCAGGCTTGCCTCGATACCGCCGATAATAATGGGAACATCGTGGTAGATCCGTCGGATGAGGTTGCAGTAAACCACGGTGGCACGGTCCGGCCGCAGGCCCATAACGCCCCCCGGCGTAAACGCGTCGGTTTTTCGCCTATGGCGGGAGACGCTATAATGGTTGACCATGGAATCCATATTACCGCCGGTTACAAGAAAACCCAGCCGAGGCCTTCCCAGTGCAGAAACGGAGCCGGGGTTTTTCCAATCCGGCTGAGAAAGAATGCCCACCTTATAGCCTGCTCGTTCTAAAACGCGGCTGATGATAGCGTGCCCGAAGGAAGGATGGTCCACGTATGCGTCGCCAATAATGTAAACAAAGTCACATTGCGTCCAGCCTCTGGCAGTCATATCTGCTCTGGAAATGGGTAAAAATTCAGACATGGGTTAGCCTCCTTTGCTGGGCCGCAAATGCGGCGAAACTACTTGTGTTCTACGTATTATAGCAGAAGCGCCGAGAAAAAGAAAGCAAAAGAGACATGAATATGCCGGAATGCCGCAAATCTCTTGCTATTTTTGGGGCAAAGTGCTATAATGTCATGAAATAAATGGAAACGGAAGGTGTTTCGGTTGACAAAGATTGATATTTACTCTGGGTTCTTAGGCGCTGGCAAAACGACACTTATCAAAAAAATGATTGCGGAGGGCTATGGCCCTCAAAGCCTGGTACTCATAGAAAATGAATTCGGAGAAATCGGAATTGACGGCGGCTTTCTCCAGGAAGCCGGGATTGAAATCCGAGAGATGAACTCCGGCTGTATCTGCTGCTCCTTGGTTGGAGACTTTGGAAAGGCCTTGGAGCAGGTCATTGACCAGTATCGTCCGGACCGGGTCATCATCGAACCCTCCGGCGTAGGGAAGCTCAGCGACGTGATTGCCGCAGTCCGGAAACTCACGAATCCGGATGTGGAGCTGGGCTATACGGTAGCCGTGGCTGACGCTGGCAAGTGCAAGGTCTATATGAAAAACTTTGGAGAATTCTATAACAATCAAATTGAGACTGCCTCCACCATTGTGCTAAGCAGGACCGACTCTATTCCTCAGGAAAAGCTGGATGCTGCAGTCAGCTTGCTTCGGGAGCACAACACCACTGCAACATTGGTGACCACCCCCTGGCACCAGCTCACAGGGGCTCAGTTGGTGGAGGCCATGGAGCATCAGCAAACGCTTGCCGATGATTTGGCGGAGCTACAGCGGCAAGGGCAGGAAGAGGCGCATTGCTGCCATCATCACGATGAGGAACACGAGCACCAGCACGGGTGCTGCCACCGCCATGACGAAGAACACGAGCACCAGGACGGGTGCTGCCACCGCCATGACGAAGAACACGAGCACCAGCACGGGTGCTGCCACCACCATGATAAAGAACATGAGCATCATGCGGGGTGCTGCCATCACCATGGCGAGGGTCACGAGAACAATCATGGGGAAGCCCACGCCCATCACCACGCGGACGAGGTTTTCACCAGTTGGGGTGTGGAGACGCCTAGAAAATACACTGCCGACGGAATCCGCCGGGTCCTGGAGGAGCTGGAGGACGGCCGAGTGGGGACGGTCCTGCGCGCCAAGGGAATTGTACCGGCTCCCGACGGAACTTGGATTCACTTTGACTATGTGCCGGGGGAGAGCAATATCCGCTCCGGCTCTGCGGCGGTGACAGGCCGACTGTGCGTGATCGGAGCCGACCTGAATCAGAGTGCGATCGCCGCGCTGTTTGAGGTGTGAGTTATGCCGATTCCCGTTTATGTGTTCACTGGCTTTCTGGATGCGGGAAAGACAAAATTTATTCAAAAGACCCTGGAGGATCCCCGCTTTAACGCAGGAGAACGGACTCTGCTGCTGGTCTTTGAAGAAGGGGAGGAGGAATATGATCTCTCCGCCTATCCCCAGGGGAATGTATATCTGGAGGTCCTGGACCAGAGCAAGGTGACAACGCAGCAGCTTCTGGCGCTGCAGCGGAAATATCGGGCGCAGCGGGTGGTGGCGGAACTCAACGGTATGCAGCTGGTGGGAGACCTTTATGTCAAATTTCCGCAGGAATGGGCGGTGGCCCAGGAGGTCATGTTCGCTGACGGAAGCACGATTTTACAGTACAATGCCAATATGCGGAATCTGGTGGTGGACAAGCTGTCCGGCTGTGAAATGGTGGTGTTCAACCGGGTGGAAAAGGATGCAGATACCACGGCGCTGCATAAGTTGGCCCGCGCGGTAAACCGACGGGTGGAAATTCTATACGACCACCCGGACGGAACATCCACCTATGACGAGGTAGAGGATCCGCTTCCCTTTGATCTCAACGCTTCAATTATTGAGCTTCAGGATGAGGACTATGGGCTTTGGTATCGCGATGTTTCAGAAGAGCCTCAAAAGTACGATGGAAAGACGGTCCGCTTCAAGGGGCAGGTCGCCAAGCTTCGGCGGGAAAAGGAGGGCATTTTCGCGCCCGGGCGGTTTGTCATGACCTGCTGCGTAGAGGATATTCAATTCTGCGGCGTCCCCTGTGAATACGCGGAAGCGGCCAAATTGAAGGCCCGAAGCTGGATTATGGTAACGGCAAAGATCAGGTCGGAGCAGCATCCCTTGTATAAAGGGGATACCGGCCCCATCCTGACAGCGCTGTCCGTGGAGCCGGCGCAGCCGGCGGCCCAGGAGGTCGTCACTTTTTAAATCGTTCATTTACAGCAACCGGCGCGGCACTCCTTTTGAGTGCCGCGCCGGATTTTGTTCTTTCGGTGTCAAAGGACTGCCGTTTTTAGAAATTTGGCTGAATACCGACGACAGCGGAGGCGACACAGTAAATTAACAGGATGATGGCGCAGGGCGTGCTGAAAAGCCATCCCGCTGCCGGAGCATAAATCTGGTGCTGCCGCCGGTAAGTACGAATGCCCCGGGCATGCTTGACCAGAATCACGACCCCTGCAATGAAAAGCAAAAAAACAAAAAGCTGGGATAAGCGGGGAAGGAAAGAGAGCAGCTCGCCGAAGATACAGTTATTGATGAAGTGCAGCAAAATGCTCCACCAAATGGAGTATTCCAGCGCTACATACCCCAATACTAAACCGACCAGAAAAGCAAAGGGAATTTGAATGATGTTACCGTGAAAAACTCCAAACAGCAGGGCGGAAAAGAGGATGGCGAAGCGCTTGCCGTAAGGCTTGAGGCTGTGCAGCACGGCGCCGCGGAACAGCAGCTCCTCCGTAACCGGTGCGAAGATGGAGACATAGAGGAACATGGAAATGGTCGTGCTGCCGCCGGAGGCCGCCTCTAGCGCGCGCGTCGCGGACAAATCGAATTGATTCAGAAGGAATTCTAGCCCGGTGGAAAACAGGGTGGATAGAAATTGTGTGCCCATAAACACACAGAAAATTTGAAGAAAGCTGGATACGGACATGGAGCGGTTCTGACTCTTTGCTACACTGCGTAAAAATTCGCGGCCTTTCCACAGCCGAATCAGCAGCAAGCACAGGAAGGTGGTGAAAATGTAGCCGATCCCGCTGTAGGAGATGCGATTGATAAAGTCCTGACTGAGCAGCTTTTCCTGGGCCTGGACAAGGCCGAGTCCCTGAACTCCAAACTGCAACAGTCCGATTCCTATTTGGAGAAAAATATTTAAAAACACGACCAGCGTCATGATCCCTAGATAGACCAACAGCATACCACAGGTAGAATTAAACCGCTTCCGTGCCGCTTTGGCAATGTATCGTTCTCTTTCATCCATCCTAGGTACCTCCTTTTAGTTGGTGATTGTCTCCAGCAGAGCTTCCGCGCACTGCATCCCATCCACCGCAGCGGAGAGAATGCCGCCGGCGTATCCGGCGCCCTCACCGCAAGGAAACAGGCCCCGGAGGGCCGATTGCTTATCTGCATCCCTTAAAACACGAACCGGGGAGGAGCTGCGTGTCTCCGGTCCGGTGAGCACGGCGTCGGGACTGTCGAAGCCGAGGAGTCGGCGTCCAAAAATCCCGAGGGCCTGCGTCAGGGACTCCGTCACGCAGCTTGGGAGCACGGATCGCAGGTCACAGGGGACGACGCCCGGACGGTAGGAGGGCTGCACCTGTCCAAAGCCTACAGAGGGCGCGGCGCGGAGGAAGTCCCCCATCCGTTGCGCCGGGGCCCGATAGGTCCCGCCGCCAGCACGAAAAGCGGCAGCTTCCACCTCCCGCTGCCAGGCGATACCGCCCAGTGGCCCTCCGGAGGGGAAGTCCTGGGGCTGCACGGAGACAAGCAGCGCCGCATTGGCATTTTCCCCATCTCGGGCCCGGTAGCTCATACCATTGGTGACGACGCCGCCGGGTTCTGAGGATGCCGCCACCACATAGCCGCCGGGACACATACAAAAGCTATACACAGAACGTTCCGGCAGATGACAGACCAGCTTGTAGTCCGCCGGCGGAAGCAGATGGGATGTCGCCATGGCCCCATATTGTGCGGCATCGATATCCTTCTGGCGGTGTTCAATGCGGACACCCATAGAAAAGGGTTTGGGCTCCAAGGGGACGCCTGACTCGAAAAGCATGGAGAAGGTGTCCCGCGCGCTGTGCCCAATGGCCAGAATGAGCCGCGAACAGGGAAACAACTCTCGTTGTCCCTGCGCCTGGAGCTCTACCGCCGCCAATCGCCCGTTTTGCTGCCGCAATCCGATGAGCTGGCAGCCGAACCGTATTTTGCCGCCCAATTGCAGAATTCGCCGCCGGATATTTTGTACCACAACCCGCAGGCAGTCCGTTCCAATATGCGGTTTGGCGTCCCAAAGAATCTCTTCCGGCGCGCCAAAAGCGACGAATTGCTCCAGGACCCAGCGACTGCGGGGATTGTGTGTGCTTGTGTTCAGCTTCCCGTCGGAGAAGGTGCCGGCGCCTCCTTCCCCGAACTGGACGTTGCAATCCGGGTCCAACTGACCCGTATCCCAAAAACGGGAAACGGTACGGCAACGCGTCTGCGTATCAAAGCCTCGCTCTATAACCACAGGGCAGAGACCTGCCTCTGCCAGAACCAACGCCGCAAACATCCCGGCGGGACCAAAGCCCACAATCATGGGACTTTCGACTCCTGTTGGCTCCAGGGTCGGAATCAAATAATGATATTCTGGAGCAAGGAAAATATCCCGGCTGCTACGGCGACGCAACAGGTGCGCCTCATCAGAAACCAGGGACACATCGACGCTGTAAATCAAATGTATATTATCCTTTTTCCGTGCGTCCAGGGATCTTCGGGCGATTTTAACATCCTGTATGTCGGAGGGGCGGACGCCGAGCCGCCGAGCCGCCGCGGCACGGAGCTCTGACGGATTGTGCCCCGGGGGTAACAGAATCGATTGAATCCGAATCATGCGTTTTCCCTCCCGGCAGAGCTTCCGGCCACATAACCGGAGCTCCAAGCCCACTGCAAATTATAGCCGCCGCAGTCTCCATCCACATCTAGAACCTCGCCGCAGGCATAAAGACCGGGACACAGACGGCTCTCCAAAGTATCTGGAAAAAACTCATCCGTTCGGACTCCACCGGCAGTGACCTGGGCGCAGTCCATTCCCATGGGCTCCGTGAGGGGAAAGACAAAATTTTGCAGCCGGTCTGCAACAGTCCGTAGCGCCTGTATAGATAGCGTATCCAGCGGCGCGGCAAGAGAGAGACCTGCCTCTTGCACGACCACCCGCCCCAGCCGGTTGTGCACCATACCGGTCAGCAGGTCCTGACAGGTCAGATATGGGGACTGCTCCACGCGTTTTTGCAGCATTGGCTGGATTTCCTCGGTGGACCAGCCGGGCAGCAGGTTCAGGCGGCAAACCCAGTCTCCGGGCTCCCAGCAGACCCCCCGGGAGACCTCAAAGATTGCTGGGCCGCTGAGACCATACTCCGTGAACTGAATTTCGCCGCTGGCGCCAGCCGTTACAAGCCTATTCCGTGTAATTTGGAGGCTGCATTGCGCCCGGATGCCTTTCAGAGCGGCGCATCGAGGATGGGAAGAGCGCAATTGGACCAGGGAGGGGCGAAGCTTGGTGCAGCGGTGCCCCAGGGCTTGCAGCAGCTGATATCCCCGCATGGACCCGCCCAGCTTGGTGCCGGCCAACCCGCCGCAGGCGATAATCAGACGGTCACAGGTAAGCGTGCCCTGGCAATGACGCAGCTGGAACCCGCCGTCCGGCGTCCTGTCGACCTGAAGGACCTCGCAGCCGGTGTGAAGCTGGAGATTGGGCCGTGCCAAGGCAAAACGCAGCACGTCAACCACGCTGGTGGCTTGGTCGGAGACGGGATACACACGCCCGGATGCTTCTACTGTAGTTAGAAGGCCCAAATCCCGGAAGAAGGCCAGGGTTTTCGGGACATCGAAGGCGTTTAGGATTTCTGCGGGAAATTGCGGCTGCTGGCTGTGATAGAGGCCGGGCCCTGCATGCAGATTGGTCAGATTGCATCGACCATTACCCGTGGCGGACAGCTTTTTTCCCACCCTGTTTTGCCGCTCCAGAAGATAGACCGTGTGCTTGGAGCTTTTACTGGCGATAATGGCTGCCAGCATACCGGAGGCTCCCCCTCCGACGACTGCAATGATCATACTATCACCTCTATGATCTACCATTATAGCCCAAAATTCCAGAGCTTACAAGGGAAAATTACATTGATAAACAGCAAAAGCCGTCAACGCGTTTCCAGGTCGTTTTTTCTCCGATAGGGACTTGGAATCCCAGGCGCAGCGCGGTATAATAAGCAACAGGGAATGAAATGGAATCTTATAAAATTCTAAACGCCGGAGAGAGAATGGGAGATGATTCGGATGGGACGAAGAGAGGAATTGGAACGGCTGGCGGAGACGCCGGAGGAGCGGCTTTTATTGGCCAAGGCTCGGGATAGGCTGTATGCCGGCGCGCAACGAAACGTCCCGGCCTTTACAAGCTTTCTCTCCCTACGGGAGCAGGATCTGGTACGCCGGCTCTTTCAGGGAGATTTGAAGTTGGTGTTTTTTGGAGGCTTCCCAGAGGCGGAGAGAAACATCGCCTGTTTCCTACCGGATTATTGGACTGAGGACCAGCTTTGGGGGCAGGAAGGTCCCATTGCCTGCATCCATGCAACCTATTTTCAGGAGGACCGGCTGTCCCATCGGGATTTCCTGGGCGGTCTAGTGGGCAGCGGCATCCGGCGGGATGCGGTGGGGGACATCTCTGTCTATCCAAGTGGATGCGACTTTTTCCTGACCGCAGAGCTTGCGCCATTTGTGCTACAGAATTTTCAGCAGGCGGGCCGCTCCCGGCTGCATTTGGACCAGATCCCTTTGCGGCAGGCGAGGATTCCGCAGCCGGTTACGCAAACCCTGCAGGATACCTTGGCCTCTCCACGGCTGGACAGCGTGATTGGGGCCGGCTTTCGCATTGGAAGGAGTCAAGCCCAAACCCACGTGACGGGGGGCCGCGCTTTTGTCAATGGGGCGCTGTGTGAAAAGCCGGACCGTCAGCTTAGACCGGGGGATATCGTTTCCGTGCGCAGCTTGGGAAAAATTCGGCTGGCGGAGATTGGCAATCCAACCCGGAAGGGGCGTTTACCGGTTCGAATTGAGAAATTTGTTTGATGAGGAGAACCTGCATGGAAGATATAATTGCGCGGATCAATGCCTTGGCACGAAAGGCAAAAGCAGAAGGGCTGACGCCGGAGGAAACCGAAGAGCGCGAAACGCTGCGACGGCAATATATTGCGGCGGTGAGGAATAACCTTGTTGCGCATCTGGAGCACACCTATGTGGTGGATGCAAACGGGGTAAAGCGGAAGTTAAAGAAAAAAGATGAGAAATAGTATATCCGTCGGGTCAGCTCTGATCCTGGCACGCTTACCAGCATGCATTGGGTGACGGCGCGTTATGATATGCTGCGGCCGTATTGGATTGGAGGACACAACTGGAAAAATTTTTTTGTTCCTTGGCAAAGTTATTGATTTTTTGTTTGAAATATGGTAGATTGTTGTAGAACCTGAACAAGGAAATTGGACAGAACTCTGGATAGAATTTTGTCCAGCTCCGAACTGTCTTTATATGGCGTACAATATATGCGGAGCGGGGGATAAGCTGTGATTTCGGGTTTCAACTTAATTTTATTTAAATTTCACTCGAAAGAGGCGTAACGAATGAATCAAAAACCGTTGGTTGGTATTCTGCCCCTTTACGACCCCAAGCGGGAGAGTCTGTGGATGCTGCCCGCTTATTTTGAGGCCATTCGGACCGCAGGCGGGTTTCCGATCATGCTGCCGCCTCAGATGACAGAGGAAGAGTTGGAGCAAACGCTGGCCTTGTGCGCTGGATTCCTCTTTACTGGCGGTCAGGACGTCAACCCGGCGCTGTATGGAGCGGAGCGTTCTCCCTTATGCGGGCAGCTCCAGGAGAGCCGGGATGAATTGGAAACGCGGCTTTTTGCCAGGGCCTACGCCCTGGATAAGCCGGTGCTTGGCATTTGCCGGGGGCTCCAGCTGATGAATGTCGCGCTAGGAGGAACGCTTTATCAGCATCTGCCTGCGGAGATGCCGGGGAGCCTGGATCATGACATGACAGCTCCCTATAACCGCGTAGTCCATACAGTCTCTTTGGAGCCGGAAACCCCACTGCAGCGCCTGCTGAAGCAAACGGTCCTGGGTGTCAACAGCTATCATCACCAGGGAATTCAAACGCTGGGACGCGGCCTTATTCCAATGGCGCGGGCAGAGGATGGGCTGATTGAGGCCATTGCCTGTGCGGACCGAAAGTTCATTTGGGCGGTTCAATGGCACCCGGAGTATTTTTATCAGCTGCAGACCCATGGCTTGCCGATCTTTCAGGCGTTTGTATCCGCCTGCTATGCAGGGGAGGCCGCCAGCGCTTGGCAGTCCTCCACCTCCAAGGAACTTCTGCCAAAATTTGCGTCAGAAGAGGATTGACATTCTTTTTGCGTCGTTGTATACTGAACTTACAATTGAATTTTTCTTGTGGCTTCACGGTACGCATGCGGCTGTGAAGATATAAAAAGGGAATGGGGTGAGAATCCCCGCGCGAACCGGCGCTGTAAGTGTCGAGACGCTCCTTCGTTGGTGTAAAGCCAGTCATTGGGGAAACCTGAGAAGGCAGAAGGATGCGTCGTTTGAGATACGAGTCAGAAGACCTACAGGAAGTGAGACCTTTTGCCCACGGGCGAAAGGCGCTTGTGACGCGGGAAAACGGCTGCGGCGATGTAAATCGCCGCAGCCGTTCTTTTTGGGCAGTGTGCGTCCCCCTCGCATTTGGCCCGCTGCGGAGAGGACGGCGGAGAGTGCGGCTCCGCCGTCCTCTGGATCGCCTCCAGGCGCGTATGCGCCTCGCTTCATTTTAATGCTGTGAACTGACGGAAAAACCGAAGTTCGGAAGGCCGGGGTACGCTTCGGCCTGCCGGGCTTTTCTTCTGCCTGGCATTCATCCTGTCTCCGCTGGCGTGTACCGTCCGGCGTTTCCATATATTAAAACTTTGTTTTTAGGAGGAACAAGGCATGCGAAGGAGAATTTTGAGTATGGTGCTGGCACTGGCGCTCTGCCTGTCGATGCTGCCTGCAACGGTGCTGGGTGCGGCCGCTCTCACAGAAGAGACGGCCAGCGCCACAGTTCGGGTAACCATGTCTAACGACGGCGCTGTTTTGCTGGGAAATGACAGTGAGGGAAGCCGTGTCAACCTGACGGAAGTGACGGTGCCGTATTTTGACTTGGCCTTGTACGGTTTGGAGCAGTTCTACCGATATGAGGCGGCCAGCTTCGACGAAGGCGGCGAATATATCAATGATACGGTAATCGAGCAGCCCACGCTGCTGCATCTGTACATTTACCTGCTGGAGCGGTTCTATTACGGCCTTCCGGAAGAGGACTGTTGCAAAGGAACGGCATATCTAAAAAGTCAGGGTATTACGTTTGGAGAAAATACGGACGCCTATGACGAGTTGGGAAACTCCACTGGGAGTAATCAGGGGCTGCATATCACGGGCTCGGCTACCCACCTGTATATGTCCAATTTCTGGGGCCATGATGAAAACCTTATGTATTATGTCAATCACTCGTATCCTCTGATGCGCAAAGGCGTTGGCGCCACGGCGGACTACATTCTGCTGGAGGATGGGGACGAGGTGGACCTGGCCATGTTCACCAACTGGGGCTTCTACACCCAAGGCTTTTTTTGCTACATGAACCCCAGCGGCAAGACCGTAAACGCCGGTGAGAGCGTAACCTTCCAGTCATATGGCGTTCCCACTTACGCGGTATCAGATGGCTCTACCGCACCCACGGAAGATGTGTCTGTGAATTGGTGCGTTTTAGATGATTCTGGACAGGAGGTGTGTGCCTCTGAATCCGCTACCTCTTCTTTTTCTTACACCTTTTCGCAAGCGGGTACTTATACAATTCTTGGCTACGACCCAAACCGAGGAACGGAGGACGCCTGCATGGCCCCGGCGGTTGGTCATGTACAGGTGCAGGCTGCCGCGAACACGCCGCCCGCCTTATCAGGAGAAGCGTCGGGCGCCGCACAGATCAGCCTCTCGGATACGCTGCCCGTAGATCTCACGTCCTTGTTTACGGATGTAGATGGGGATACCTTGTCCTATCTTTATAGTACCACGGGCGTCGAGTATCAACAGGTAAGTGGAAGCACCTATCTTTTTACACCGGAAGCCGCGGGCGAGACGAAGCTGTACTTCAAGGCCTCCGATGGAAAAGCCGAATCGCCGGTCTACACGTTGGCCGTCACCGTTGCGGAGTCGACGGGTTTTCTCTCGGAACTGAAAATCGCCGCATCTATGTCGGCCTCCTCCGCGACGCCTTTTGTGCTGACGCCAAACTTTGACGCCGGTGTATTTTCTTATGAAACAACGGTGCCGGACAGCACCTATTCCATTTACGCTTGGGCCGTTCTCTCAGAGGCCGGCGCAGGCGGAAGCATCACGGCAGATTATACGGATTATCAGGGAACCGCCCGTTCTATTGCCATTCCTTCTGCCAGCACTGGAAACGGGAAGTACCTGACCAATTGTGTCAGCACCGGCACGGCGGGCAATACAGCGACCTTCCAGGTCCGGATTGGTGACAAGACGCAGAACTATGTGGTAAAAATCAACCGGACCCGTACACTGACCGGCCTGTCTGCTGTGGACGAAGCAGGATACGGATTGATTTTCGACCAAAGCTTTTCCGCCACTACCTACGACTATCGCGCCAATACCACCGCAGAACGGATTACCATTGCCGCCGGCTTGCGCAATGAGAACTATCAGGTTACCTTTAACGGCTCTGCGGACAATACGGTACTACTGCAGGAAGGGGAAAACCGGATTGAAATTCTGGTTTCCTATCCGGCAGACGGTACCAGCGCCCTGTACACTCTGACCGTCAATAAGCAGCAGGCTGCTTTGGTGGATTTTAATGTAACACCGGCGGATGCCCTGGTGTTTCTGTCGGACGCAGCCAACACAAGGATTTGGCCCCAGGAGGGTAAGTATAGTCTGGTTCCTGGAAACACCTATTCTTATACGGTGACCAAGCCGGGTTATGTGGGGCAGAAAAACAATTTTGTGGCCTCCGACTCCGGCACCATCACACTGGAACTGACACAGGCCGAAAAAAATGACTCCATTGACAAGACGATTTATGCACAATGGGGAAACTTTCGCAATGGAGACAATCACCTCGGTATTACCGCCGCGTCGACGCCCTATGATGCGCAGGATGCCGAACTCCTTTGGGCAGCCAAGTACGGCTCCGGCTGGGCGGCAGCTCCTGGGTCTCCTATCATTGTGGATGGCACGCTGGTGACGTACATCGGCTCCAAGCTGTTCAAACTGGACCTGAACACGGGAGAGGTGCTTCAGGAAGGTGAGATGGTTGGCTCCTCCAGCTTTTCTATTGTCCCCGCGACCTATGCGGACGGCATGATTTTTGTGGGCCTGGCTGGTGGAAAAATACAGGCCTTCAACGCCAAGACACTGGACTCCCTGTGGGTCTACACGGACCCCCTGGGGGGACAGCCCAACTGCCCCATTACCTACAAGGACGGTTACATCTACGCCGGATTCTGGAACAACCATACGGCTCATGCGAACTTTGCCTGTATCGCGGTGGCGGATGAGGATTTGACCCAGACCACGGAGGAAAAGCTGGCTTCCTGGACCTACGCCAGCGCAGGTGGATTTTATTGGGCCGGCGCCTACGCCAGCGACAAATTTGTGGTGGTTGGCACCGACGACGGGGACAGCGGCTATGACCAGAATACCGCCACCCTGCTGGTCTTTGATCGGTTCACAGGCGAGGTCGTGGATTCCGAAACCGGATTCCGAGGGGATATCCGCTCCAACGTATCCTATGATCCGGATTCCGACCGAGTATTTTTCACCACCAAGGGCGGTCAGCTTTGTAACGCGAAAATCGACTGGCAGACCGGCAAGATCAGCTCCGTCCACAAAACGGTGATCGTGGACGCCAATCAAAACGAATATGCCATGTCCACCTGTACGCCGTCCGTCCATAACGGCCGGGTTTACATCGGCGTTTCCGGTACCAGTCAATTTACGCCCAACAGCGGCCATGCCATCTGCGTATACGATTTGGCGGCGGACGGTACGATGACGCAAGCCTATTCTTATGCGATCCTGGGTTACCCTCAGACCTCCGCCATGCTGACTACGGCATATGAGCAGGAAAGCGGCTATGTGTACATCTATTTACCCTACAACTATACGCCTGGCGGTATTTCCGTGCTCAAGGACAAAAAGGGGCAGACGGAGCCTTTGACCGCCAGCGGTGAGGGCTACAGCGAGGTGTTTTCCCCCAAAGCGCCGCTGAGTCAATACGCCATTTGCAGTACAATTGCGGACCAGTATGGAACGATCTATTATAAGAATGACTCCTGTTATATGATGGCTATCACCAGTAAAATTGAGTCCATCCAAGTGACGCAACGCCCCACAAAGTTGCGATATCAAAACGAGGCGTTCGATCCAACTGGAATGATCGTGGTGGCTAACCTGGCCAACGGCCTACAGCGGGACATCACGGATTACGTGACTTGGTCCGAGAACCCAATTTCCAGCGAGGAAACCAGCATTTCCATCTCCTATACCTATGGATTTGACAGTGCCAACTACGGCCTGCAAACCAAAACCACGGAGCTTTCCGTCAACCAGCCCGCGACCCAGGCGCAGGTTACGGTCACGGCGCAGGCTGCAAATGGCTATCTCTGCGCACCGCAGACCAGCGTCACAGTGTCCTCTGATATGGCCGAATCCTATGGTTATGTGGACCAAATCGTATACAGCGACGGCGTATCCGCCTTGGACGTTCTGGTACGGGTCCATGAGCTTGTTTTTGGTGAGGAATTTAACGAGGAAACCGCGCGGCTGCTCCTGGATGTCAGCGCCGCGGGCTCCATATCCACCATATTCGGAGAGAAAACCACAAATTGTGGCTTTACCATCAATGAGTTGACGCCCACGCGCGAGGAGCAGGCCGACTGGGGCGGATACCTTGGTTATACCTTAAACGAAGCGCCGGTTCGGACTGACGATGATTTAAGTTTCTTTCTGTACCAGGACAGTATGGCGTCCGACCTGTACACCTGGTTCGAGCAGAACGGTCAGGCCACGCGGAGCTTGACTGCAGAGGCGAAGCTGCCAATGGAAATAATAGTCAAGGGCTATCTCATCGGCTGGACCGGCTGCAACTACAAGAGCTTTGACCAAATTCTGGCGGATGTGAACAACACCATGGTGGCCGAGGGGGCGCAGCTGGCTCTTGTGAATTTGGACTCTGGAGCCCTAACCGATTTGACCGGTGCGGTCTGCGGGGAAGACGGCAAGGTTACTGTCACGTTCCCGGAGGAAGGGGTCTATTCCATCACTGCCTATGTGCCGGAGATGACTCAAAACGAGGATTTTGCCACACCGATTATCATGACGCTGGCCACCGTGACAGTCGGCGCACACACCCACACTTGGAGCCAATGGGAGACTGTGAAAGAGCCCAATTGCACCCAGCCTGGTCAGGAAAAGCGTACCTGCGCTTGCGGTGGTCAAGAGACGCGCGCCATCCCCGCTTTGGATCATGACTACCAGACTGTTGTGACGGCTCCCACCTGCACGGAAGGCGGCTACACCACCTACACCTGCACTCGCTGCAACGATACCCACATAGCGGACCGGGTCCCCGCTCTAGGTCACAAGTGGGGCAAATGGACCGAGAGCCACGCGCCGGATTGTACTCATACGGGCCTGGAGGAACGGACCTGCTCCGTGTGCGAC
Organism: uncultured Eubacteriales bacterium; assembly: GCA_958402445.1. Taxonomy (GTDB): domain Bacteria; phylum Bacillota; class Clostridia; order Oscillospirales; family Oscillospiraceae; genus Faecousia. The sequence goes on along the minus strand of CATXTO010000002.1, from coordinate 307 downwards.
GAAAAGGAAACCAATGCCATTCCCGCCCTGGGGCACGACTACCAGGCCGTGATGACGCCGCCCACCTGTACCGAGGAGGGCTACACCACCTACACCTGTTCCCGCTGCGACGATGGCTACGTGGCCGACCGGGTTCCCGCTCTAGGCCACAAGTGGGGCAAATGGACCGAGAGCCACGCGCCGGATTGCACCCATACTGGACTGGAGGAACGGACCTGCTCCGTGTGCGACGAGAAGGAAACCAACGCCATCCCGGCCCTGGGACACGACTACCAGGCCGTGGTGACGGCTCCCACCTGCACGGAAG
>CATXTO010000001.1 GCA_958402445.1 uncultured Eubacteriales bacterium | reverse complement strand
AGAGCGTCATAGGCCTTCCGGGCAGCCTCAATGGCTTCCTTGTTGGCCAGCGTGACAGTCTCAGGCAGCTTATCGATGAGATCGATCACAGCCTGAATCGGCTTCAGGAGTTCTGCCAGAGCGGCTTCCGCCTTGGTCAGCTTGCTGTAGTTGGTGACCAGGGCCTGAGCGTCCTTGCCCAGAGCGTCATAGGCCTTCCGGGCAGCCTCAATGGCTTCCTTGTCGGCCAGCGTGATGGTCTCAGGCAGCTTGTCAATAAGGTCGATGACCGCCTGAATCGGCTTCAGGAGTTCTGCCAGAGCGGCTTCCGCCTTGGTCAGATTCTCATAATTGGAGACCTGCGTCTTTTCCTCCTCTGAGAGGGCGTCATACGCAGCACGAGCAGCCTCTACAGCTTCTTTATCTGCCAGAGTAATGGGATCCGGCAAATTTTCAATGAGCTCGATCACGGCCTTTACCGCCTCGCTGGGTCCGGCAGGCTCCGAGCCAGTGACCTTGATGTTATCGAACTGTCCCTTGGTGCCGTCGTTGCCTTGGTATACAAAAGCAAACCGTACTTGCTCTTGCCCTTGCAGCTCCTCCGGCAGTGCAAAGGAGGTTTCTGTGTACTCCCAGGTGCCAAACTCTTCCTGCGCTCCAACCTCACGCAGATCCCAGATTGGCGTCCAGTTTTCGCCGTTATCGACGCTGGCATAGACAAGCAGATTGTAGGCTTTTGTCGTAACAACAAAGCGATACGTGGCGTAGAACTCAAAGGACATGGTCGCATTCCCGCCAGAGAGATTGACAGCCGGGGAGATCAGCCACTCGTCCTGATCGCCTACGGAATCGCTACAGGAGGCCACATAGCCACTCCCATAATCCCGTCTTTCCCGGACCCAGGTATTCAGACCAAGCTCGTTAGACTTTAGAGTCCAGCCGGTGGGCGGGAAGTCGTCGCTCTCAAAGTCCTCCACCAGCAAATCCACCACCTGCGGCAGAGCTGTAAACCGCGCCTCAATGGTGTGATTGGCGGAGACCGCTTCAAAGGTATAGGTGGCGACTGCGCCTACACTTTCATTATCCACCAGAACATCCGCAATTTGGAAGCCCTCCGAGGGCTTGATGGTATAGGTTTGGTCCTTACCCTCCTGCACCTTGGTTTCTCCAGAGGGCTCGATGGTACCGCCTTCACCGGCAGTGGCGGTGATCGTAAATTCGTTTATCGGAGTGGTGCCGCCGGCGCCCTCCAAATGCACGTTATCCAAGGATACGACGCCGCCGTCCTCGCTATAGGGTCGCTGATACCGGTACGCGAATTGAACACCCTTAACACAGTAATCCTCTGGAATTTGAATTTCTGCCTTGACAGGCTTGTTGTTTAACTGGCTAGCGTTCAGGTCCTCCTCCGCGTTCCACAGAACGTTCCAAGTGAAGCCGCCGTCTGTGGACGCTTCCAAAGTAAAGACAACCTCTTTACTGCGAATCACATAATAAGGCGCACAAAATTCAAAGGTCATCAAACCGGAACCACCGGACAGATCCACCGCTGGTGTGATAAGAAGTTCATCAGAGGTGCTGGAACCGGGATAACCATAGGTACAATACGCCGCAAAGGTGTCATTCAGGTTGCTGTTTTTCTTGCGCTGCCAGGTTTCACTGCTATTGGATTTCAGGGTCCAGCCGCCGCTGGGGAAGGTTTCGTCCTCGAAATCCTGGTCCAGCAGCGAAGTGGGATCCACCGCCAGCTTTGCGAAGCCTACCTCCAGCACATGGGAAGCCGAGACTTCCGTGAAGGTATAGGTCTCGCTGATCGGGATGCTCTTGCCATCCACCTTTACATTGGAAAGCACGTAGTTTTCATTGGCCGTCATGGTAAAGGTTTGGGACTCCCCGGCGGCTACTGTGGCCGAGGTGGGATCCACAGAACCGCCTTCGCCCGCGATAGCCCGAATTTGATAGGTTCCAGTGCCGGTATCGGTAGCGAAGGTAGCCTCAATGGTATGCGGCACGTTGATACTCTCGAAGGTATAGCTGCTGATGGGGCCCATATCTTTTCCATCAATCACCACGGAGGCAATTTCATAGCCCGAGTCCGGCGTGATGGTGAAGGTACGGCTGGTACCCTTTTTCACAGAAATCGTCCCTTCTGGGGAAATGGTGCCATTTGCACCAGCGGTCGCTGTGATTGTGGTGTACAAGGCCGGGTCGTCTGCGTACAGCTCGGTGTTATCGATCCAGAGCATAGTTCCATCCTGCCCCTGATACACAAAGGCAAAGCGGATGGATTCTGCATTTTGGAACTCAGCCGGCAGGTCAACCCTTGCCTGGCCTCTGTACCAATCGGGATCTACCTTGATGTTGTCCCTCAGATTCCACAGATCTGTCCAGGTTGCACCGCTGTCCACGCTGCACTTGACCAGCAGATTATGATTCCCGCGGCTGACATAATACAGATTTGTATAGTAATCGAAGATCATGTGGACCTCGGTATCCTGCCCGGAGATGTCCAGATCTTTTGTGATGAGCCATTCGTCTTGCTTGTCTGCTGCGTAGTTAATAGAAGCTACATTTGTTGACTCCTGTGAACGCATCCAAGTGGTGGAAGAGGTGCTTTTCAGGCTCCAGCCCTCCGGAGGGAAGCTGGGCTTCTCAAAATCCTCTTTCCAAAGGGAGACGGTGGGGTAGACTGTGGCGTTGTCGTCTATGTTGCCTTCCACCGTGACCGTATATTCCTTGCGGTTTCCGGCATAGTCGTTGATGACAAGGCCGATGCGGTCACCCAGGCCGGTGACGTCGAATTCTTTGGTAATGGTCTTGCCAGGCTCCGTCTCAGCAAAGGGCTCGGAGCGCCGAGCGGTGGTGAACTTGCTATCGGCAAAGGTGACATTGGAAACATATTGATTGTCGTGCATGGTCAGACTCAGATAGTACCGGCCATCAGCCTCTCGCACCGCGATGTTGGTGATGGCTGGCTCTTCTGTGTCCACTGTAATGGGGAATTCCCAGACCGAGCACTCGTTTTGAATGGGATGGGCGTCGAAATCCAGAATCGCCTCTACCCGTACCGTTGCCTTGGTGTCGTTGGGCAGGGCGGAACCTCTGGCATCCGTGCCGAACCAGGGGTCGATCTTGCTGTAGTCATCCACACCAGAGGGTTTAATGGTGTAATAGGCACTGTCATAGATGGACTTGACCTCATACTCCACATCCTTTGTGTAGTAGACAGTGCCATCCTCGCCAGTAATGGTATAAGTCAAATGCTTGACATTCCGCAGCAGTCCCACATACAACAGGTCCAGGGAATCCATGGTGTCGTCGTTGTTGGGGGAGATGGCATTGCGGTCTGCCAAATAGGTATTCATATTGTGGTAGGGGTTATCGCCCAGATAGGTGTCAGTGGTCCCTTCCAAAGAGCTAGAGGCCGCTGTGTTGGTATAGGCCTGGGCCCAGTTGTCTTCTCCCGTGATATCCTGCCAGTAATAGCCCCGATCCAGAACGGAGGCTTTGGTCCAGTCTCCATAGAAGGCCAGATAAGGAAGGGAAAGGGCCACCTCTGCATTGTCGGTGGGAACAAGACGGACCCATCCTTCTACATAGGAACCATTTTCAAAATTCTTGTCTATGTAGGTCTTGTCCTCATCCGTGAGCGTCACCGTCACAGTTACCTGCGCGGTACCGCCGCCAGACACAGTCACCACGTTCTGGTCGCAGTTTGTGGTGTAGCCGGCAGAGAGAGGATACCCGGTTTCCGTAGTCTGCCACACCGGCTGTTCATTATAGGTAGTGACGGTTTCACAGGCATCCGTCTGCACGATAGGAACAATGTTATAGCTGAGAGTCCTGTCGCTGGTGTTATGGATGGTGAACTCCATGGTGTAAACGCCAGACTTGTTTACATCGTCACCCAATTCCAGCTTGGGGCGGTCTTGGTTGGCGACAGTGAGATATGCCTTGGTATTTACCGCATTGTTGATGTTGAGCAGCCCAGCGCCCTGCTTCCGCACGGAGGCCGGGATGTTGTTGCCGTCCATCACCTGGGTGGCGGTGCACATCAGCAGGGTGTTGACCCGGGCCAGCTGCTCCGTTTCGGACAGCTCAGGAAATTGCTTTTGTACATATTGCTTCAAAATGGCCATGGCGCCGGCCACATGGGGCGATGCCATGGAGGTGCCGTCCATGTAGCCATATTGATTGTCCTGGAGGCTGGAATAAATGTTGCTGCCAGGCGCCGTAATTTCCGGTTTGATGGCCAAGTCCGAAGTGGTGCCCCAGGAGGAGAAGTCGGACATCTGTCCTCCAACGGGGTTTTCCACGTTGCCGAGCAATCCCGCCACCGTCAGAATCTTGCTTTCCTGCTCCAGCAGGAACCGGCCATCCTTTTGCGTGATCATGGCACAGGGGATATCATAGGTCGTAACGCTCATGTAAATAAAGCCAGGGGCGTCGTCATAGACCAGAAGCCCGATGGCGCCAGCGTTGTTCGCGTTGGTCTCTTTCTCCTGATAGTTGATTTCTCCCCGGCTCACCAGAGCGATCTTGCCCTCCACGTTGACTTTGGAGAAATCCTCCACCGTTCCGTGTCCGGCCGGTACATACTCCAGGCTTTTGCCTGCCAGGCTGCGGAACAGCGGCGCGTTAACCGGGGCGTAGTCCTCACCCAATTCCACCGCGTCGTTGTAGGCAATGTTCCTGCCGTCCACAGTCAGATAAGGGCTTTCTACCTTACCAACCTTCTCCGCGCTGGCCACGGAGAGGGAAGCTGCGTAAGTAGAGGGCGAACTCACGTTGCCGTAGTCCGGGTTCCGGGTCAGCGCGTGGCTCTTGCCGAAAATAGAGCTGAAAGCCGCGCTGTAATCGTTACCCGCCGCCACAGCCAGGTCAATCCCATGCTGCTGCACCCGGTCGAAAACCGCCATCATCTCCAGGGTTTCCGCGTCTTCGGTGTCGTACTTCGTAGAGCCGCAGGGAGAACCCAGGGAGAGGTTAATCACGTTTGCGCCCAAGAGCACGGCATCCTCCAAAGCGGCCAAAATGTTGTCATAGGATGCTCCGCCGCCAGCGGTGGGAAACACCTTCATGGCTAGAATCTGCGCCTCAGGAGCAATTCCTTCAACCTTATTGGACAACCCGTCGTTCGCGGCGGCAATACCGGCGACGTGAGTGCCGTGATCGCTGCCGCCCCGGGGATCGGCGCTGTTGGTTTTATCCGCATAATCAAAGCCATAAGGGATTTTCTGATTGGTGTAAACCTGCGTTGGGGTCAGGGTCGGCATAATGGCTTCGGCGTTGAAATCATACTGCTCCAGGCAGGCGGCAACTGCGCTGGCATTCAGCTTTGCGTTGTTCGGCGCATCCCGGAACGCTTCGTGATCCAGGTCAACGCCGCTGTCCACAATTGCAATAATGGTCCCCTCGCCTTTATAACCGGTTTGGTTGGCAGATCCGCCGCCAATCATGGGACCGCTGTCGCTCATCATGGGCTCCAGCTCAAATTCCGGTGCTACAAACGCTGCCGCCACACCGTCCAGCTCGCGAATTTCCTTGAGCTGTCCGTAGGTGACAGAGGCGGAAAATCCATTCATCAGCAAGGTGTAATGGTATTCCACATCCAGGGCTTGTCCATTTAGGACCTGCTTGCTAATGGTTTTCTCCATGGAGGCCTGCTGCGTGCTAAGCCGTTTTTGCACGCTTTGCGCCTGCGCTGTGAGCTTACCGCCGGCTGTGTACTCCATGGCGGGAGCACCCTTTAGGCGGATGATGGCGGTAACCACCGCATCGTCTGCGTAAGCGTCCTCAGCGTCAAAAACTGGGACCTCACTTTGCTTTAGCAGGTCGTGTTCCAAGGCAGATTCATAACCGTCCGCTTCAGTTATGGTCGCCTGGGGCTCGGAGGCTTTGACCTCGCTAGCCGCAACTGACAAAGGCATGGCTGACAGAAGCATGACTAGGGCCAAGAGGCTGGCAATGACTCGTTTCACTCGTGTTCCTTCCTTCCATTCTGTTTTGCAATCCAACAACTATGCCGCTAAGCTGTCGAATTGTGCGTCTATTATATTAGTACAAAACCGCTAAAAAGTCAATTGCAGTTTGACAAAAAATTGGCAAATTTCGGCAAAGGTTACCATCTGTTAGAAATATCTGGAAACTCCGCGGCTCTTCCCACATGAATGCATTATGGAACGCATAGTTTTTTTCTTTTTTACATTCCTTCGACTGTATCTGCGTCCTGGAAAAATTATACTGAAACCAGTTGAAACTTCGCGGGGAATTCAACCCCGTTTGAGAAACGAGGGGAATCTGTCTATGCATTTTACCAGCTTTTTGCAGGACCGGCAGCTAACTGTGGCCCTGACGGGGGAAATTGATCACCATTGCGCAAAAGAGTATATTCAGCAAATCACCGCGAAGATAGACGCCTATATGCCTGCGGTCTGCGTCCTGGATTTTCAAGAGGTCACGTTTATGGATTCCTCCGGGATTGCTGTGGTCATCAACGCATTGCGCCATATGGCGCAAATCGGTGGGCGTCTGCGTCTGCAATCCATTGCGGAGCAGCCGATGAAAGTGCTCAGAGCGGCGGGAATTGAAAAAATCGTAGAAATCAGGGAGGCAGTCCGATGAAGTTTGACAATTACATGATATTGGAGTTTCCAAGTAAATCCTCCAACGAAGCCTTTGCCCGGTCTGCGGTGGCTTGCTTTGCCGCGCAGCTGGACCCGACGCTTGAGGAATTGGGCGATATCAAAACGGCAGTCTCCGAGGCGGTGACAAACTGTATCGTTCACGCTTATCCGGATACCTTGGGAACGATTTTGGTTCGCGCGCGCATCCTCAAAGATCAAGTCCTGGATATTGTGGTCAAGGACAAGGGGGTCGGAATTGCGGATGTGGAGAAGGCCCGGCGGCCCATGTTCACCACCGGCGGCACGGACCGGTCCGGTATGGGCTTTACCATTATGGAGAGCTTTATGACCTCCCTGGAAATCCAATCCCAGCCGGGTAAGGGCACTACCGTACATATGCGGCGCCGCTTGCAGCGCAGAGGAAGCCAATGAGTGCCAATCTGGAAGACCTCATTGCCCGCAGCAAGGCCGGAGACCGGCAGGCAGGAGAGCAGCTCATTGTGGAGAACTCTGGCCTGATTTGGTCCATCGCCCGCCGTTTTTTCGGACGAGGCGTGGACCCGGAGGATCTCTATCAACTGGGATGCCTGGGGTTTTTGAAGGCGGTCGAGGGGTACGACATCACCTTTGGTACCCAATTTTCCACCTATGCCGTGCCAAAAATTGCAGGGGAAATCCGCCGGTTTTTACGAGATGACGGCGCCGTCAAGGTGAGCCGCAGCCTCAAGGAGCAGGCCGCCTCCATTAAAATTACAAGAGGCCGCATGACTGCGGAGTTAGGACGGGACCCCACTGTCCGGGAGCTGTCCGAGGTCATGGGGCTGTCTGCGGAAGAAATCGCCATTGCAGAGACCGCGACAGCAGCCACAGAGTCTATTCAGCGAGAGACGGGCGAGGATGGATTTACCTTGGAAAATGTTCTGACCGACTCCAGTACGGAGGACCAGCTGGTGGAGCGGATAGCGCTGAAGCAGGCTATCGACAAACTGGCCGAGCGCGAGGCGTTGGTGATCAACCTTCGCTATTTCCACGGATTGACCCAGGAGCGGGTAGCCAAGGTCTTAAAGGTCTCACAGGTCCAGGTATCCCGAATTGAAAAAAAAGCGCTTACTCATCTGCGTGAGATGATATAGAAGGCCGCTGCCGGCAGGGCGGCGGCCTTCTAGCCTTTAAGCGGGGCATATCGATTGAGCGGCGCGCATTCAGACCATCTTGACGGACTAAAAGCAGCCGCGTCCAAAAGGCTGCCCCCTGAGCGCATTGGCTCTTCGGATTTGTCGCTTTTGCCACTTTACGCCTGCAGAAAAATGTAATAAAATAAAACCTATCTAAAACATAAAGATAGGTGGAACTATGACGGAGAATTTTGAGACGAAATTTGCCGCTGCCCGGCGGCGTTATATTGCTTCCAGGTTTTCCAAGCTGAACGAGCAGCAGCGGCAGGCCGTCCTGACAACCGACGGGCCGCTGCTGTTATTGGCCGGGGCTGGCAGCGGGAAGACCACCGTGCTCATCAACCGCATTGCAAATTTACTACAGTATGGCTGCGCCAGCGACAGCAATGAGATTCCAGGCGGCGTGACGGAGGAGGACCTTGCCTTTTTGGAGCAGCTGCCTGATTCCCCGCCTGAGGAAGCGCTGCGCAGGGCAGACCTTCTGTGTACCCTGCGCCCGGCGGCACCCTGGAGCATTATCGCGATTACCTTTACCAATAAGGCGGCCAATGAGCTAAAGAGTCGTCTTGAGGCAGCCGTGGGCCCAAAGGCTTATGATGTCTGGGCCATGACGTTTCATTCCGCCTGCTGCCGGATTCTCCGGCGTGAAATCCACCGTTTGGGTTATGACCGCAGCTTTACCATCTATGACACCGCCGACTCGGAGCGAATCATGAAAGAGATAATCCGGGGAATGAATCTGGAGGAAAAAGTATTTCCGGCTAAATCGGTTCTCAGCGTCATTGGGCGGGTGAAGGATCAGATGCAAACCCCCAGCGATTTTGCAAAGTCGGCGGAGGCCAGCGGCGACTTCCGGCTGGAAAAAATAGCTTTGGCATACGAAGAGTACCAAAAACAGCTCAAAGCCAACAACGCGGTGGATTTTGATGATATCATCTATCTGACGGTAAAACTATTGCAGGATTTTGAGGAAGCCAGGACATATTATCAGAAAAAATTCCATTATGTTTTAATAGACGAATACCAGGATACCAACAACTTGCAGTATCGCCTTGCGGCGTTGCTTGCTGGGCGATATGAGAATATCTGCGTGGTAGGGGATGACGACCAGAGCATCTACCGCTTCCGCGGTGCAACCATTGAGAATATCCTGAATTTTGAGGCGCAGTATCAGGGCGTCAGAAGCATACGCTTGGAGCAAAACTATCGCTCCACCCAGTCGATTTTAAATGCGGCCAACGCAGTCATCGCCAATAACCAAGGGCGAAAGGGCAAAACCCTCTGGACCGCCAATGGCACGGGAGATCCCATCTTGGTTTATGAGGCCCTTCATGAGGGGGAAGAGGCGGATTTCGTCTCTGGGCAAATCCTAGCCAAATCCCACGGCAGAAACTTTAAGGATTTTGCCGTTTTGTACCGGACCAACGCGCAATCCAACGCGTTGGAGTACTCTTTTAAACGGAACGGCATTCCATACCGCATCATTGGCGGCACTCGGTTTTTTGACCGGGCCGAGGTCAAGGACATGCTGGCCTACTTATGCGTCGTCAACAACCGGACCGACGACCTGCGACTGCGTCGAATCCTCAACAACCCGCCTCGGGGTCTGGGCGAAAAGACCATAGACACCGTGGCGCGTCTTGCTGCTGCGGAGGGAAAGCCTTTGTACGATGTGATTTCAAACGCCGGCTCTTACCCCGCCCTGGAACGCTCCGCTGGTAAGCTGCTGGGCTTTTCTGGTATGCTGGAGGGGTGCGCAAAGCTACTGGCGGACGGCATGCCGCTGCCGGATTTTTATGAGGAGCTCCTGGTTCGCACGGGCTATGCCGCCGCGCTGGTGGAGAAAAACACAGAGGAGAGCAGGACGCGCCTGGAAAACGCGCGAGAGCTAAAATCCAGTATCTTAAGCTATCTAGAAAATGACGAGGAACCCTCGCTGGCAGGATTTTTGGAGGAGATCGCGCTTTATACGGATATTGAACAATATGACGAGTCGGCGGACGCCGCGGTCATGATGACCATGCACAGCGCAAAGGGGCTGGAGTTCCCCCATGTCTTTCTGGTCGGGTTTGAGGAGGGATTGTTTCCCGGCATGCGGGCCATTGGAGATCCGGAGGAGATGGAGGAGGAGAGACGGCTGTGCTACGTGGCGATCACCCGGGCCAAGCAAAGTCTTACCATATCCCATGCCCGGCAGCGTATGCTGTACGGCCGCACCAATGCCTGCATGCCCTCCCGCTTTTTAAAAGAGATTCCAGCCTCCTGCTTGGAGACCCGGGGCAACACACGGCTTCAGGGAGCGGTTGAGACCGCGTATTCGGAGGGACGAAGAGAGTTTGCCTCTGGTGGGGGGCGGCGCGGCGAGACGCCCAAAAAAACGCGCAGCCTGCGGGCGGAATATTCAGAGTTTACCGCCCAGGGGCAAGGCGCGGCAGCTTTGGAGCTGAACCAGGGCGACATGGTCCAGCACAAGGCGTTTGGCCGGGGTATGGTGCTGTCTGTGATGAAAATGGGGGGCGACGCGTTGCTGGAAATCGCTTTTGATCAGATTGGCACCAAGAAGCTGATGGCAAAAACAGCCTCTGCGCATATGAAGAAGTTATAGAAGCAACAAAATCTGCATAAGCTGTCCGAGAGGGGGTGGCTTATGGGAAAAAGGACCAAGCGGCGGCTGCGCCGCGTCCTGGTTTTACTTCTGGTGCTGGCCGTTGGGACGTTTATCTTTTTCCGGGTCCGATTTAATCCCATTGCCAGGGACCTGGCGACGACACAGGCGAAAAGCAAGACCTCCGACCTGATCAACGACGCCATCGCGCAGCAGATCGCAACGGATAATATTGACTATGACCGCATTATTTATTTTGAAAAAGACCTGGATGGCAGAATTACCGCGCTGAAAACCAATATGAGCGAGGTCAACCGGCTGAAAACAGAGATTTTAAATATTGTAAACGATGAAATTTTGGCACTGGACACCAACGACATCGGCATCCCCCTGGGCAGCATTTTCCTCCCCGAGGCCTTCTCCGGAAAGGGGCCGGTGCTGCCGGTCCGCGTGATCTCCATCAGTAACTCGGACGCGCAGTTCGTCAGTAATTTCACGGAGGCCGGCATCAACCAGACACTGCAGCAGCTCATCATGGAAATCAGCATCGATGTGACCATATTGGTGCTCCGGGGCACAGTGAGCTTCAACGTGACAAGTCAGGTAGTCGTTGCCGAGACCATTATCGTGGGTGCGGTACCGGAGACCTTTATCCGCACGGGAGATAAGTACTTACCCTAGTGACACAAAGGAGCGCGATACCATGGAGCCAAAAGAGCTGATAGAACACTTGACACGGACCCTGGAGGAGGCCAATTATCGCTACTATGTTTTGGACGATCCCAAAATGCCGGATTTTGAATATGACAGGCAGTTAAGGCAGTTGGAGGAGCTGGAGGCGCAGTATCCGGACCTTGCCTCACCGCTGTCGCCCACCAAACGGGTGGGCGGCCAGGCTCTGGACCAGTTTTCGAAGGTGGAGCATCCCGTGCCGCTGGAGAGCCTCCAAGACGTCTTTTCCATGGAGGAACTGGTTGAATTTGACCGCCGGGTGCAGGCAGCGACGGAGGCCGTCCAATATACGGTGGAACCCAAGGTAGACGGCCTGTCCGTGGCCCTGGAGTATGTGGACGGACAGCTTGTTCGGGGTGCCACCCGGGGAGACGGGCGCGTTGGAGAAGATGTCACGGAGAATTTAAAGACCATTCGCTCCATTCCCCTAACATTGGAAAACGCCCCGTCCCGTTTGATTGTGCGCGGCGAGGTGTTTATGCCAAAGACGGTTTTTGAGCGGCTGAACGCCCGCAGGGAAGCGGAAGGGCAAAGCCCTTTTGCCAATCCCAGAAACGCTGCAGCCGGATCCCTGCGGCAGCTAAATCCAAAAATAGCAGCCCAGCGCCAATTGGATATCTTAATTTTCAACCTTCAGCTGTCGGAGGGCGCTTCCTTTGCAACCCATGCGCAGGCGCTGGATTATTTGCGGGAAAAGCGGTTCCATGTCATTCCGTACCAGCTATGTACGCAGATAGACGAGATACAGGCTGCTATTGAAAGAATCCAGGAGAGCCGGGGTCGGTTTTCCTATGACATCGACGGCGCAGTGGTAAAGCTCAACGACCTAAGCCAGCGGTCAAAGCTGGGAAGCACCGCCAAATTTCCGCGTTGGGCGGCGGCTTATAAATACCCGCCGGAGGTCAAGTCCACTGTGGTGGAGGATATTACCATCCAGGTGGGCAGAACCGGCGTCCTGACGCCGAAGGCGGTAGTCCGCCCGGTGCGCCTAGCCGGAACAACCGTGACCAACGCTACCTTGCACAATCAGGATTTTATTGCGGAGAAGGATATCCGCATCGGGGACACGGTGAAAATCCGAAAAGCGGGGGAGATCATTCCCGAAATTCTGGAGGTGGAGCTGGACCTGCGCCCTGCGGACGCCGTGCCATATCGGTTGCCGGTCCGCTGCCCCATCTGTGGTGCCCAGGTGGCTCGAGACACGGATGGCGCTTTCCTCCGTTGTACCGGAGCCGAATGCCCGGCGCAGCTTGCCAGAAATATTGCTCATTTTGTTTCTCGGGACGCCATGGATATTGAGGGCCTGGGCAGCGCCATTGTGGAGAGCCTAATTGAGAAGGACTATATCCGCTCCCCAGCGGATATCTATTACCTGACCCTGGAGCAGCTCAAGGGGCTTTGGAAAAGCGGTGAGATAGCAGCCAACAAGCTTCTCACCGCCATCGAGGCCAGCAAAGATCAAGACCTGGGCCGTCTGATTTATGCCCTGGGCATCCGGCAGGTAGGTGCAAAGGCCGGTAAAACACTGGCCGCGGCTTTTGGAACCATGGACGCTCTGATGGCGGCCCCCCTGGAGTCTTTGGTGGCTGTTCCGGACGTGGGAGAAATCACAGCACAAAACATTCTAGACTGGTTTTCCCAGCCGCAATCGCAGCATCTTATCAACCGATTGCGGGAGGCCGGCGTCAATTTTCAGTCCAACCGCCGCGTACTGGACGACCGCTTTGCAGGAAAGACCTTTGTGCTGACGGGTTCTCTGTCCCTATTCACCCGGGAGGAGGCAGCGGAAAAAATTGAGCTTTTTGGCGGGAAAGCGGCTGGCTCTGTCTCCAAAAAAACTGCCTATGTGGTAGCGGGGGAAAACGCTGGGTCAAAGCTGAAAAAGGCGCAGGATCTGGGAATTCCCATCTTGTCAGAAACGGAATTTTTGGAAATGCTGCAAATTTAGCCGTTTCTTCCCAGAAAACCGTCAAGCTTTTCATTTCCGCAGAAATATTGAAAAGGCACCAGAGCTGTATTGCATGCTCTGGTGCCTTTTCGCGCTTCACTGAAAAATGAGTTGAAATTGTAAAAAGCATCGGTTTTCAGGGGTACCGCTTTTTTATTAAGGGTAAAAGAGCTTACCGAACGTCCTCCTCATCAAAGCGGTCTCCGCATTCCGGGCAGAACTTGGGCGGATTTTGCGGGTCCTCCGGCTCCCAGCCGCATTTATCGCAGCGGTACAAAAGCGCACCTTTGGGCTTGGGTTTACCGCATTCGGAGCAAAATTTCCCCTTGTTTTTTGCGCCGCAGGCACAAATCCACCCGTCTGGACGGGGCTTCCCGCATTCTGCGCAAAACTTTCCCGTGTTTTTCGCGCCGCAAGAGCAAATCCACCCACTCTGGATCTCCTGCGGTGCAGCGTCTTTTTGCTGCCCGCCCATTTGATAAAGCTGCTGTGCGTTCAGCCCCCCGGCTGCGGAAGCCATATTGAGTCCCATAAAACCCAGCATTGCGCCGCCCTCGTTCTTGGCGGCGGAGCGCATAGCCTCTCCCTGGGCGCCTACCAGAGTGGCCGCCGCCATAGTAGGGTCCCGCATGACCGCCGTCCGCTGGAGCTCCTTGATCATTTCCTCGTCTTCCTTGGAGGCGGTGACAGAATTGATTCCAAACGAGGCCACCTGCAGGCCGCGAAGCTCCGCCCATTTCTTGGACAAAACCGCATTCAGCGCTTCGGCAATTTCTACTGTATGACCAGGCAACGCGCTGTAGCGGATGCCTTGCTCCGAAATTTGGGCAAACGCCGGCTGCAGCGCCGTTAAGAGCTCCGCCTTCAGCATGCCGTCGATTTCGCCCCGGTTATAAACACTGGACACATTGCCGCAAACGTTTTTATAAAACAGCAGTGGGTCTGTCATGCGATAGGAGTACTCTCCGTTACAGCGAATGGAAATATCCACGTCCAACCCAATATTTCGGTCTACCACCCGGAAGGGAACGGGATTCATGGTTCCATATTTATTGCCGACGATTTCTTTGGTGTTGAAATAGTAAATTCGTTGGTCCTTGGCGGTGTCGCCGCCAAATCCAAACCGCTTGCCCAGCAGGGCGAAGCTGTCCCGAATTCCTTTTCCAAGTCCGCCGTAGAAAACAGAGGGCTCAGAACCGCTGTCATAGACAAACTCGCCGGCCTCGGCGCAGACCTCTACGATTTTTCCCTGGTCAACAATCAGCATGCACTGTCCCTCGTTGACCGCAATGAGAGACCCATTGGTGATGATATTATCGCTGCCCTTGGTGTTGGAAGAGCGCCGGGAGGTCCTCTTTTGCCCCTTTGCAGCTAAAAGATCGGCGCTGAGCGCATCGCAGTAAAAATACTCTCGCCATTGATCCGCTAAAACGCCGGAAAGCGCGCCGACGCCTGCTTTTAATAAACCCATAAACTTTTCTCCTTTTCAAGATGAAGAGGCATCCGAAGCCTCATTAAAATTTACCATGGCTGCCGCCGTGGCTCCGGCCGCTGCTGCCGCTGTGGGTCGTACTGCCTCCGTGATGGTAACTTCCGCCGGAAGATCCGCTGTGATTCTGGTTTTCTGTCTGTCGGCGCTGCCGGGTCGTATGGCTGTACAGATAGATATCCCGGCTTTGCGTGAGCTGAAAGCTCTGCGGCTCCACATAATTTCCCGCAGCCGCCTGTGCCCGCGCGGTGTTCATGCCGCGGCGTAGCACAGCCACTGTGATGCCGCCGCTGAGAACGCCCAGCACCAGGGCGACTCCAATTATCTGAAGCAGCGGCAGGGAGATTTCCGCTGCATGGTTGCTATTTGGCGCAGTATGTACCGTTCCATTCTGCGCAGGCGTGGTGGACGACGGCACAGGCGCGGAGAGAACGCGGTCCAGCTCCTGCAAATAGGCGGTAAACGCAGCATAATACTGGCCGTCCCCCAGATGCGGAAGCATGGCATCCTCCAGAAGCGCCAAGTCTGCGTCCGTAACCAGAGAAGCGGTTTCTCCGCAAGTGCTCATAGCCCAGTCCCGGGCCTCCATAGAAATCAGCAACAGAATCCCGCTATAGGAGGAACCCACGCCGTACCCTTGATCGTCAAAGTAGTCGTCTGCAAAGGTTTGGGCGTCTTTGTCCCCCAAACTGTCTACGGTAAGAATGACCACATCCGTTTCATACTGACTGGTCATGGTTTCCGCCTGTTTCGTCAGAGCCAGCGACTCTTCTGCGGAAAGAAGCCCCGCTTGGTCCACGACTTTTGCCGGCGTTTGCGCGCCCAGCGCTTGGGTAGCCATGGCAAAGCATAGGATCAGTAAAATAAGAGCGGTAATTTTACGTTTCATGCCCAGCCCTCCTAAAACAGATTGGCCAGGACGCCCAGCAGCGCCGCGGCAGCCGTTACTGCGCCGCAAACGCCGCCGAACCAGGCCCAGCAACGCCCAAGGGAAATGGGAAGCCGGCCTACAAATTTACCGGTCTGGCCGTTCATGGCAAAGGTGTAGGTCTTTCCCGCATAGGAGGAATTTAAAACCCATACCGGCAGCAGCATGTACTGAATTTTCCCCGCCTGAATATGAACGGACCGATTTTCTGGGACCACCGTAGCATAGCCTACGGCTGTTCTGGAAAACAGGGATTCCGTGGTGGTGCGGATTCGCTGGTTGACGACGGGCTGACACTCCTCGCTGGTTACATCATATTGGTCCGCCAAAAATCCCGACAGATATGCCGGCTGGAAGGGGACGGCCTGGCTATAATCGTATGGCTCTATGGCCTCCATATAGGCGTTGTCCATCTTCTTTGAGCCGTCCACCGGTACCCCGTTGCAGCGTAAGGCGCCGTGCCGCTGCAAAAGGAAGTAGTCTGTCCGGGTATATCGGTAGTTCGCATCGGACCATGTGTGAATTCTCGTTGCCCGGTATCGCATATTCGCTTCAACCCCGCAGTCGAACACCCAAAACGGAACGTACATGCCGCTAATGCGATCCATGCGCTGTTCCACCACAAAGGATTTGGGCAGCAGCTTTTTCCCCTTGCAAAATTTTTGAAACGCAGCTTGCGCATCCTCCTTTTTGAAGCGAAAGGGAATCACCGCGTCCGGCCGAAAGGTATTTGACAAGCGGCCGGGAAGAACGGCGGGATTCTCGCAGTAGGGACAAAATGTGGCGGCAGTGGTGGCCTCCGTCAAAATCACACCACCGCAGGATGGACAAACAAAGGTCTGCATGGTTTCCCGCTCCTCCTGGGTCCAATCCCCGCTGCCGGAGCTCACATCGTAGTTTTCCCAATCGAACTGGTCGCTGTTATCTTGCAGCGTGGCGTTGAATTCTTCCACAGCGGACAATTCGAAGGTGTTGCCACAGGAATCGCAGCGCATCTGCTGGCTGTCTGAAGAAAAGACAAGTCCCGCACCACAGCAGGGACATTTATACTCTAAAACGCTCAATTCATTTTCTCTCCCATCCCAGAGGTCAGCGCTTCTTATCTGACCGGGCATTTTGTTTATATTATCATAAAAACTGTACCCACGCAACTTGCAATCTTCTCGGAAGGGTGCCGGCATTCTTTTCAGGCGGAGAATCGTCCTTGGCCCGGCGCAATTGACAAATGAAAAAGAAGACGTATAATGAGATATAGATGTACATGCGCAGACATGGAATTGCTACAAGCCGTCCCGCTTTTGCGCATTGTCTCCGTATACCACGGCGATGCGCTTTAGAACCGCTTGGTCCGCCGGACAAAATTGGAACTGTCCGATTTCCTCGGGGGCGATCCAGCACAGGTCCGTATGCTCCAATGGGGTTGGCGTGCCGGATAAAATAGACGCTAGGAAGATCGTCAGATGGATTTGCAGGTCTGGGTACTGGTGCGTCACCTCTAAAAACGGCTTGCCAACCTCAATTAAAACTGCCAGTTCCTCGCTGCATTCCCGGATAAGTGCCTGTTCCTTGGTTTCACCTGGTTCAACCTTTCCGCCGACAAATTCATACAGGTTCCCTCTGGTTTTGTGCGGCGGCCTCCGGCAGATTAAAAACTTATGATTCTCCCAAAGCAGGGCGGCAACTACTTCCGTCATATGTATATGCTCCTTTCCAGCAGAAGTCGTTATTGCCTTATCATAGCAAAAACGAGCAGATTTTCAATCCTTTTCATCACATAAAACAGAAAGGTTGGATCCCGCTGATGAAGCAGCCAAATGCAGAGGAAAAATACCGACAAATGACCCAAACCCCGGTGGAAAGGCTAATTTGCAGGCTGGCGGTCCCCACGATCATCAGCATGCTCATCACCACCATCTATAATATGGCCGATACCTTTTTTATCGGAAAACTAGATACCACCAGCGCCTCCGGCGCCGTTGGCATTGCCTTTTCCCTAATGGCAATCCTGCAGGCAGTCGGGTTTTTCTTTGGCCAGGGCGCCGGCAACAACGTATCAAAAGAGCTGGGGCGGCACGGCCAGGGGAAAGCAGAGCAGCTGGCGGCCGTTGGGTTCTTTTCCGCCTTTTTTTCCGGCGTGCTGATTCTGGGTCTCGGACTTTGTTTTCTGCGGCCGCTTGCTATAGCGCTGGGTTCCACAGAAACCATCTTACCCTATGCAATTGATTATATCCGAATTATTCTCCTGGGCGCGCCCTATATGACGGCTTCCTTTGTTTTAAACAACCTGTTGCGTTTTCAGGGCAGTGCGTTCTATGGCATGATCGGCCTCACCATTGGCGGCGTGCTCAACATTGCATTGGACCCTATTTTTATTTTTGGATTTCACATGGGGATTTCCGGTGCGGCACTGGCTACCATTCTCAGCCAATTGGTCAGTTTCCTGATCTTGCTGTATCAGTGCAACCACGCGGGAATTGTCAAAATCCGCCTGAAAAATTTTCGGTTTTCCCTCCAGCTCTACCGCTCAATTACAACCGCTGGCCTTCCGTCCCTGCTGCGGCAGAGCGTGGCCAGCGTAGCCGTGATTTGTTTAAATCTGGCGGCAAAGCCCTTTGGCGACGCAGCGATTGCGGCTATGGCCATCGTCTCTCGCATCGCTAATTTCACGAACTCCGTCCTCATTGGATTCGGGCAGGGCTTTCAGCCGGTCTGTGGATATAACTACGGCGCTAGGCTTTATCAGAGGGTGCGGCATGGGTTTTGGTTTTGCGTGAAGGTCTCGTCCGTATTCCTGGTGATAATTTCCGTTGTGGAGTTCTTTTTGGCCCCTGGCTTTGTGGAGCTATTCCGTAAGGGCGACCCACTGGTGATCGCGATTGGCACAAAGGCTCTCCAATATCAATGCCTTACGGTCCCTTTGGCCTCCTGGCTGGTATTAAGCAACATGATGATGCAGACCACCGGCAAGGTGTTCCGCGCCTCTTTCCTAGGGATTTCCCGACAAGGTGTGTTTTTGATCCCTCTGGTGCTGGTGCTGCCCCAGTTTTTGGGCGTCCTGGGGATTCAATTGGCGCAGCCGATTTCCGATGTGCTTTCGTTTGCCGTTGCGATTCCCATGCAGTTACATCTCCTGCGGGAAATGAAGCAGGAGGAACTACAACTGCAGGAGAATACCGATTCATAAGCCGGCAGAGTGCGCAAAAGGAAAAGGATTGCATTCACAGCCGTTTATCTGATCAAACGCGAAGAGTCCGGTTTCTTTCTAAAAGAAACCGGACTCTTCATTATCAGCTTGAGTAAGGGTACCGGAGCGGTACCCTTACGCTTACATATCGATGGCGGGATTCATATAGTAGACATTTTTCTGATTTAATCTCTCCCGCAACAGCTGAATGGCCTCGCCAAACCGCTGGAAGTGGACAACCTCCCGCTCCCGCAGGAACTTGATCACGTCATTGACATCCGGGTCGTCCGAAAGCCGGAGAATGTTATCATAGGTTGCGCGAGCCTTTTGCTCTGCGGCCAAATCCTCCGTCAAGTCCGCCATAGGGTCGCCCTTCACCGCCATAGAGTTGGCATTCCATGGGAAGCCGGCAGCGGCAGCGGGGTAAACGCCTGCGCCGTGATCCACAAAATAGGGGGCGAAAGCGCTGTCCTTCATCTGGGAATCCTTTAGATTCCTGGTTAACTGGTGTACAATGGTGCCAACCATTTCCAAATGGCCCAGCTCTTCGGTACCGATATCGGTCAATAAGCCTTTCAGATCGTCAAAGGGCATCTCATACCGCTGGGACAGGTAGCGCAGGGAGGCGCTAAGCTCTCCGTCAGGGCCGCCGTATTGCGAGATAATAAACGACGCCAGCCTGGGGTTGGTTTTGTCAATTTTAACCGGGTACTGGAGCTTTTTTTGATAGGCAAACATATCCGAACCTCCTTATTCCTGATTTGCGCAGTAGTCCCAAGGCCAGGGATTTTCCAGCCATTGGTACTTATCGCCAGTGGTTTCCTGGTTATGGTTGAGGGGGCCGAACTGTTTTGCAAAAGCTCTGGCCCCTTTATCATAAAGGCTCTGATAGGCCCGGTAAAGCTCCAGTGCCTCTCTGTCCTCCCGATGGGTATCCAGATAAAGAGCCAACTCTTGAATGGCAAAGGCCAGGGCTTGTAGTTCGTGTAAGGGGGTGTCGGATTTTTCTTTTGTATTGACCATACCCATAAAGGGCAAGTCCAGACCGGGGAAAAGAGTGCCGCGAATCAGAGCCCGGCGCGCCTCATATTTGGGCGAATCCGTCTGCTGGAAGGGCACATAGGGATTTGCCAGAGGCGCACAGCAGGGCAGACGGCCCTCTCCCGGTTGTGCGCACATACCCTGCAGTTGCTCCGACTGCGAGGTGGGTTTTCTCTCGTCCAAGGGAACTCCTCCTTTGAATCCTTTGAAAATATGGGAACTAGGTCGCTCCGGCTCATTCTATGCCGGCTTTGGACTCATGGTTCCCCTTTTCGAGCGTCAGAAGCAGGACAGGCCGGGCATAGGCGAGCTGGTTTCTGCATAGCTTTTATGGAGGTGGTGGCAATGAATTTTTTAAAACGATTTATGAAAAAGTATTTCGGCGTTTACCTTCTGGTGGTGTCGCTGTTCATTGGGGCGGCCACGCTCATGACACGGACCGTCACCGCCATTGCCGAGGCGTTGCCGGTACCCAGAACGGCAACCATCGTAATTGATCCCGGCCATGGGGGAGAGGACGGAGGCGCCACATCCTGTACCGGCGTTTTAGAGAGCCAACTGAACCTGGAGATATCCCTGCGCCTCAATGATTTACTTCGCTTCCTCGGATATAACACGAAAATGATCCGCACCACAGATACCGCAGTGTACACAAATGGTAAGACAATTGCGGAAAAAAAGGTATCCGATTTAAAAAACCGGGTGAAGCTGGTCAATGAAACTGAAAACGCACTCCTACTGAGCATCCACCAAAACTTGTTCACAGATGGTCGCTATAGCGGCGCACAGGTATTTTACGGCCCAACGCAAGGCAGCCAACGCCTGGCCGAATCCACCCAATCCATGCTGGTTTCCGCTTTAAATCCTGGGAGCCGCCGTATGTGCAAGCCAGCGGATTCCGTCTACTTGATGCAGCACATCAACTGCACCGGCATCTTGGTGGAATGTGGATTTCTCTCCAATTCGGATGAGGAGGCAAAGCTCCGTACGCCGGAATATCAAAAGCGCATTTGTTGCGTCATCGCCAGCGCGGCGGACCAGTTCTTGACCAATGCGGAAAGTGTGATATAATACTCCAAGTAATTAATCCATGTACTTGGAGGAATTTTAATGAGCGAATTGGCTATTTCAGATATGATGCAGATGCAAAAAGAGCTTTGGACGCTTCATCAGGATACCTGGTCTCCCATGAAACCAAAATTCGGAAGGGATTTCATTCTGTGGATGATGGAGGAGATTGGAGAAAGCATTGCGATCATTAAAAAGAAGGGAGACCAGGCCATCGTGCAGGAGCCCAGTGTGCGCGCCGCATTTTTGGAAGAGATGTGCGATGTGCTCATGTATTATTTCGACACGCTGCTCCGCTATGACGTCACGGCAGAGGAGCTTTCTGCGGCGTATTCCTGCAAGCATATCTTAAATATGAACCGGGATTTTCAGAAAGAATATCAAAAAAAGTTTTCCGCGCAGGAGGAAGTATGAAGTACAGCTTTTTGGAGGGCCGGAAGATCTATCTGAGACCTTTGGAACCGGCGGACCGGTCCTTTTTCCTGCGCTGGTACAACGACGCGGAGACCAGGGCGAGGATTGGCGCGCCCATGCCGACCTGCGAGCCGGAAGCGGACGCCTTGTCCCGGCGAACCGGGCAGGATTGTGTCTGGTTCGCGGTGGTGCGCCGGTCTGACGACAAGGTGGTAGGGGAGACGGGGCTTCTGCGCATGTTCCCAGCCTGGCAAACCACGGATTTGACCATCATCATTCCAGACCCCCAGGACCAGGGGAAAAGATACGGCTCTGAGGCTGTTTATCTTATGATGGATTATGCGTTTGGGTATCTGGGATATCACCGCATCGCCATTGGCGTAGTGGGCTTTAATCACAGCGCGTTGGCGTTTTACAAAAAAATGGGGTTCCAGCAAGAGGGTGTCCAGGAGCAGGGTTATTACTACAATTATCAATATCACGATTTCATCATGATGCGGATTCTGCGGGAGGAGTTTCTCCCGCTTCGGGAAAAAGTAGGGCTAAAACATGGCTAAAAGTAAAACAGTTTTCTACTGCACAGCCTGCGGCAATGAGACGCCGAAGTGGCAGGGCCGCTGCCCGGCCTGTGGGGCCTGGAACACAATGGTGGAGCATACGGAGCGATCCGACGCCCCCGGAAGAGCCCATATCGCAACAGATGCTCTGTCCCGTCAGCCTAAGACACTCTCTCAAGTAAATATTGAAACAGAGCTCCGGTATTCGACGGGACTAGGAGAGCTGGACCGGGTTTTAGGCGGCGGCGTGGTGACCGGTTCCCTGGTTTTAGTCGGCGGCGCTCCCGGAATAGGAAAGTCCACGCTCCTGCTCCAAATCTGCGCCAGCCTCTGCCAGGCAAGACGGGTTTTATACGTCTCCGGTGAAGAGAGTGAACGGCAACTAAAACTGCGAGCTCAGCGTCTTCGCGTGGACTCGGACCGATTGGTGGTCTTTTCTGAGACCAGATTGGAAAGCGTATTGGAAGCGGTTCAGACCGTAAAACCTGACATATTGGTTGCAGACTCCATTCAAACGCTCTACTTGGAGCGAAACGATTCTGCACCGGGTAGTATTTCACAAGTGAAAGATTGCACCATGTCCCTGATGCAATTGGCCAAGGAGCAGGGGATTACGGTTTTCGTGGTTGGACATATTAATAAAGAAGGCGCAATTGCAGGTCCGAAGGTTTTGGAGCATATGGTGGACTGCGTGTTGTATTTTGAAGGAGACCGCAATGGCGTATACCGTTTGCTGCGGGCGGCAAAGAATCGGTTTGGCTCCACCAACGAGGTGGGGGTATTCGAGATGCGCGACGCAGGCTTAGAGGAGGTGCCAAATCCCTCGGAAATGCTGCTGGCAGGTCGCCCGCAAAATACCCCGGGTACCTGCGTGGCCTGTGTCATGGAGGGGACCCGTCCCATTTTGGCGGAGGTGCAGGCGTTGGTAACCCACTCGACCTTTCAGGTCCCTCGGCGCGCTGCCAACGGTTTTGATTACAACCGCGCCGTGCTCCTTTTGGCTGTATTGGAAAAACGAGGCGGACTGCGGCTGAATACATATGATGCCTATGTAAACGTCATCGGCGGACTGAACCTGGAGGAACCGGCTGCGGACTTGCCGGTGGCGTTGGCAGTTGCCTCCAGCTTTCGGGATCAGCCCGCTCCCAGCGACTTGGCCGCAATTGGAGAGATCGGCCTGACGGGAGAGGTCCGTGCCGTATCGCAAATACCGCTTCGTCTGGCGGAAATTGCACGGTTGGGCTTCAGTCGCTGTGTGGTGCCCCGCAGCGGGACTGAGGGCTTGGAGATACCCGCAGGCCTGAATTTATTGCGAGTGCGAAATATTCGAGAAGCCATGGAAGCCACACTATAACCATTGACCCAGTAGCCCGTCCTGTGATCGGCAGGACGGGCTACTGGCATCCAGGCTAAATAAAAGCAACACAGCGCGGTCAGAAGACCGCGCTGTGTTGCACAGAAAGGAACATGTGGAAAGAGGCATCTTTACTGAGAGAATGAAGGAGCACATTAACCAGCCATCTATACTATATACAAAGCTTTCTAATTTGTCAATCGTATTTTTGAAAGATTTTTGCATTCTTCAATATAGTGTGTTTTGTGATCATCTTTTTGGTTAAATTGCTAGCAGAATGTCGAGTCAACCCGATTGACACCAAAAGAAAAAGGTGCTAAGATAATTGTAATATTTGGTGCATTTTGGTGTAACTTCCAAAATGTGGCAGTATAGTGCTTTGCAACACATCATTTTTCTGCATGATCACACGCAATGGGGTTATTGCTCCAACCAGTTGAGCAAGGGGAGGAGTAGTAATAAAAACGCTGAGGAGGTAAAACATGAGAAAGGCATTTAAAAAAGTACTTGCTTTCGTGCTCTGCGCCGCCATGGTGTTGACCGCTGCAGGACTATCTCAGGTCCTGGCCGCGGATACGCAGAAGCCAGAAAGCACCTCACAGGCCGCGACAGACAAGTATGTCTATGCGAAAGCCGGTGAGGCAACCTTTGTGCCGTCGGGATATACCTATGTGTATACCGGCGAAAATGGTCAAGTATATACACGAGAAGCCCCCTGCGACATGTATGTCAGTACCCGCGTTCTGACAACAGATGAAGCAGAGGCTCTGGCTACACTGGAGTATGGCCAGGAAGGCTTCATGACTGGGGCCGATGGCTCTGTGCTACAGTGCAGAGAATTTGATGCCGCAGAAGCGTCCGCCTATTCCGATGCGGTCAAAGAAATATTAGGCGGCGCTGAGATCAAGGAAGGGCAAAAGGTCAGCGTGCTAAGCCAAGCCTATGCCAATACCGATCAGGTAAAGGTCATGATTACCTTTGAATCCGACTCCGTCCTAGACATGGACGCCATGCAGGTGCAGTTGGGTGAACCCCTCGGCACTGCTGAGCTCAACGCCATGCGAAGCATAGAGGCGGAGCAAAAGGCTCTGACAAAAACCATCAGCGCAAAGCTGGGGTATGATATTCAGGTATCTGACCAGTTCTCTCTGCTGACCAACGCAGTCTCGGCAACCGTGAAATACGGGGATCTGGCTGCCATCAACCAGATGGCCGGGGTAAAAAAGGCATTTTTGATGCCTAAGTTTGCGGTGCCGGAGATTGACGCCAATACGGTGGAAGCCGCCGCCGACATCGTTCCCAATCTCAAGTATGCGGGACCTGCTATGGGAGCCAACGGAGCCTGGGATCTGGGCTATCAGGGCGAGGGCATGTCTGTTGCGATCATCGACACCGGCCTTTGCTATGAAAACCCTTCGTTTGACCAGGAACCGCAGGATTTAAACAAGGTTGCTTATGCAAAGAATGACATCGAGGCAATCTTAGCCTCTGAAAAGCTCCATGCAAAGGAGATGACGGAGGGACTCACGGTCGGCGATGTGTATTACAGCAGCAAGGTTCCCTATGGCTACAACTATGCCGATGGGGAGGCCAATTTCGGCTCGGACGACGAGACGTGGTTCGGACATGGCTCGCACGTGGCCGGCATTGTTGCAGGTAATTTGCCGGAAGATGCCAAGGAAGAATTCGACATGGACCAAATGGGAATCGCACCGGAAGCCCAGTTGGTCATTATGAAGGTCTTCGATCAAAATGGGCAGTGTTACTTAGACTATCTGGTTGCGGCCATCGAGGACGCCATTTTATTGGGAGTCGATTGCGCCAACCTGTCTCTGGGCGCCGCGTGCGGCCCTGTGTATTATGAAGGCGTCACCGAGGTCTATGATGCTGCCTATGCAGCTGGAATCAACGTAGTAGTCTCTGCCGGCAACGAGGCCTTTACGGGGAATCAAAGCTATTGGGGCGGCAATATGGTGGAGTCCAGCTCGGTTTCCACCGGCACGGTCGGAATGCCCGGTTCTTTTGATTCCGTTATGACAGTGGCCAGTGCGGAAAACTCTTTCTCAATCGAGTTTAATCCCGGCATCAGCTGGGACGCTGGCAATGGCATGCGGGGCATAATCGGCTATGCCGAATGTCCGGACGTGCCAGAAGGAAAAGGCTTTCAGGATGTACTGGGAGCCAAGGAATATGCCTATACCGATTCCTTCCAGTCTGCTACGAACAAACTGGTATTCGTGCCCTTTGAGGGCGGAAATGCCGACGGGATTGCGGAGCAAGCAAAGGCTGCCAAGGCCTCCGGCGTATTGCTCTACGATCCGACACCTGCGGAAGGGGAGGAATATAACTACATAGAGTTCACCCTTACAAAGTTTGATGTCCCCATGGCGTCTACTTGCTTCTTGGAATATGACTTCATGCTGGGTTACAAAACCGATACGCTACGCGTGGACGGTCAGTGGAATCCCAGCAGCACTGCAGGCGAAATGTCCAGCTTCTCCTCCTGGGGTCCCACGGATGGTCTGACCCTAAAGCCGGAGATTACAGGCATTGGCGGCAATGTGTTCTCAGCCTATTATGGGGAATACTTTGCAGTGGCCTCCGGTACCTCCATGTCCTCTCCCGCCGTGGCCGCTACTAGCGCCCTGCTGCGGCAGTATCTGAAGGATACTGATATAGAGGAACAGGATTTTGCACATGTGGTGAACTGTCTGCTGATGAGTACTGCAACGCCCATCGAAGACGAAGCGCACGATACATACTACTTTGCCCGCCGGCAGGGCGCCGGGATGGTCAATGTGGCATCTGCCATCGCCTCTCAGGCCTATATTCAAGTGGAAGGCTCCAATAAGGCCAAGCTGGAGTTGGGCGATGACCCTAATCGAACCGGCGAGTATAAGCTGAGCTTCCAGGTTGTCAACTTCTCCAATGAGGCCAAGACCTATACCCTGGATACCACAGTGCTGGGCCAGAAGGCCGACGGTGGCCAGATTAAAGACGGCAAGGTTACCTACCTAGTCTATGACTATGCGAAGGAACTCAGCGCCAATATTACGTCTAATCTCACCGACGGTAATCTGACCGTACCGGCAAATTCCACAGCCAACGTGACAGTGACGGTAAAGCTTTCGGCTGCGGATAAGGCATATATTGACGAGCGGTTCCCCTATGGCTCCTATGTGGAGGGTTTTGTCCAGCTGCTCAGCAAGGACACCGCGAATTTGAGCGTCCCGTTCCTGGCTTTCTATGGTGACTTCGGCGAAGGCCCCGTGCTGGAAGAGGGGACCTATGACACGCTGCTGGGCGGTGACCGGACATATGCCACCGCAGATCAGTTCCACAACGCTATTTGGAGTTCTCTGCAGAGCTATGACCGGGAGGAACTGCACTTCATGCTGAAAGACTGGTATTTGGGAGATACCAGAGCACCTGGCTTCAGTAAAGTTCCTGCTGACGGGCCCACTGACAATACCCACATACCTTTCTACACCATTAATGCTGGCATTTCGCCTAATGGTGACGAAAACTTGGACCTGTTTTATATGGGGCTGGGCCTAAAGCGCAATGCTAAGGGCATCAAATACACCGTCACCAATGAAAACACCGGCAAGGTGATCTGGGAGCAAAACACCACGGATCCAGTCGGCAAAACTTATTATAATAGCGACAATGCAACTGTGATGTATGGCGGTATCTACGAGTCCGACGCGTTGTCCTATGACTGGCTATATCCGCTGGTTACGGAAGAAATCGACTATGGCGACGGAGAAGTCGCAACTAGAACATACTATGATACCAGCAGGTGTCTCCTGGAGGAAAATACACTGGTCACCATCCGGGCTGAGGTAATTCCAGAATATCAATCGAAGACGCCCAACGCCAATGACTCTGTGGAGTTTACACTCTATATCGATAATTCCGCACCGTGCTCCAAACCTAATTGCTTTGGCTTCCGGACCGAGACGGAGAACAACCAGGAATTTATCGATCAGGGCAACGATGTGGAGTACATGGAGTATTCCGTGTATTACATTAAGGCGGCCCCTGACGAATATTGGTTCATGGACTATGACATGACCGGTACCTTTGACTATGATGTGGCTTCCGGTGAGTGGGGCGGCTTTGTCATGACCTCCGTTTACGCCACTGATAAGCCCGCTGAGGGCGAATTCGGCTGGGGTGAAAACGGAACTAGCTTATTTGATGAGAACTCGAAGTACATGTATCTGGGGTATGATTATGCTGGAAATGTATCTGCGTTTGAGCTTTCTGGCGGTCAGAACTTGTTGGACTATGTGGAGCTGACGCCGGAAAAGGATATGCTTCATGTGGGTGACCAGGTAAAAATTCAAAATACATCCGACAATTTAAACAAAATGGACGCCCAGATCGAATGGGTAAGTTCTAACCCAGATGTGGCCGAAATCGTTGAGTCTGATGGCGTTACCTGCAAAATAGAAGCAAAATCCTGCGGGATTGTAAAAATCTCGGGTGGGTTTGGCGAATACAAAAAGGATGTCGTAATCCGGGTTGTGGATCCGAAGGCCGAAAAACAATTTACTGACATCTCAAAGCACTGGGCAAAAAATGATATTGTGGCGGCAGCCAGTACAGGCCTATTTAAGGGTACAACAAACACCACCTTCAGTCCTGAGAATGCCATGACTAGAGCACAGTTGGTCACGGTTCTTTATCGCATGGAGGGTGAACCGAAGGTGGAGGGGAAGAATCCTTTCACGGATGTTTCCGCAAATACGTGGTACACAAACGCTGTGGTCTGGGCCTGTGAAAACGAGATCGTCAAAGGTAAGGCGGCAACGGTATTCGCGCCCAATAGCTCCATTACCCGTGAAGAGTTTGCCACTATCTTGTATCGGTACGCGGGCTTTAAGGGTATGGATGTCACGGCCTCCAGTGACCTGAGTGTCTTTACTGACGCAGGGAAAGTCAGCAATTTTGCTAAGGAGGCCATGAGCTGGGCGGTTGGTTCCGGCTTGATGAATGGCGTTAGCGCGGATGTGCTGCGTCCGGCTGGAACAGCTACTCGGGCGCAGGGCGCCACCATGCTAATGCGGTTCCAAATTTTATAAAAAATCAATTAAAACTATAAGGGCAGCGTCCGGTTTTGGACGCTGCCCAATTTATTTGCGATAGGGAGGAGGGGATTACTCCTTAGGGGTTATCTTTGATATAGGATTCGCTTCTGCAGCAATTTTCAGTTCGGTGTTTTCAATATGCGTATAAATTTCTGTGGTGTTCAGATGTTCATGGCCTAATACTTCCTGAACTGTTTTTACGTCTACACCGCCGGCAAGCATCATTGTAGCAGCGGTATGCCGCAGCTTATGAGCAGAAAACTGGGAGGCATCCAGGCCAGCCGTTAGCATGTGCTTTTTGACAAGCCGATGAACTGCAGTAACGCTGATTCGGTTCCGGTCTCTGGATACGAATAATGCTCGGTCATCAGATAGACCTGATATTTTGTTGCGTTCAATAAGATAATCGTCCAATGCTTTTCGACAGGAGGTACCAAAGTACACAATACGCTCTTTGTTTCCTTTCCCAACCACCCGAATCCTATCATCATATACGTCCGATAGATTTAGGCCGACAAGCTCTGAGCGGCGAATTCCGCAGCTTAAAAACAAGAGTAAAATTGCGTAATCCCGTTTCGCGTTTGGGCCCTGAACCGCAGAGAGCAACTGCGCGCTTTGCTGCAAAGTAAGATATTTGGGTAAAGATTTTCGAATTTTGGGAAATTCAAGGTCCTTTACGGGATTTTCAGTTAATTGTCTGGTTCTAACGGTTAGATACTTATAAAATGACTTAATTGCGGAAAGTTTTCGTGCGCGGGCGGCGGAGCCAATGCCACGTTCCGGATGCGCGGAATCCGGAAGATTAATTCTCTCGTTGGCTAAATACGACAAAAATTCGTAGATATCCGACAAAGTAATCATCCGAATAAAGTCTAAATCTAAGTCCTTAATTGAGATGGCATCCAAATTGGTATCAATCGGCATTTCGCTTTTCATTAACTGCATAAACCGAAGAAACATTCTTAAATCCAAATAGTATTCGGAAACTGTTTTGGCGGATTGTCCTTTTATTGTTTCATGATAGGCTAGAAACTCACGCAATATTAACGGGCAGTCCTGATAACGTTGCAATAGAAAAATACCTCCTACAATTATTTCTGAAGTCATTATAGCACAGCTCACCCATCCAACGCAACAAAATTTTTATTTTGTTGCGTTGGATGGGGACGCTCTTTCAAAGTAAACGTAAGAAGTAATTCAATGGGTTCTACGCCCGCAGGCGTGTAAGCGCAGGAATAGCGCAAGCTATTCCATTGCGCGTTCCCTCCTTCTGCCCGGCGTTGCTGAAGACTTACGTGTAGGATGCAGCATCGTCCACGCCGGGGCTGCACCTTCAGGGTTGCTTAGAGTTTCATCTTGTATTCCTTTGCTGGCAGTTTGGTGTTTTTAATATTAGTAACGCAGCAGACCGTTTTAAGTTCGGCCTGCTGCGGTTTATTTATGAAAAGTTCTCAATTTTCAACTGATTTCCTTCTTCAAGCTTTAATAGTTTTTTTATCTCTATTTCTGTTGGAGCGTAGGTTTGTAATACAGAATAACCACAGGCTTAAGTATATCAAATATGAATTGGTCTCTTTCTTGCCGGTCTTTGCTTTGATGGCTGTTGTCTTGTAATTCAATAATCCACTTTGCAACTAGTCTCTCATTGCATATTACAAAGTCTACATGTTTAGCTTGTATTTTCCATAAGTACTTTTTATTGGTTAAATCTCTAGGTTGAATTAAATCTAATAAGCGAACTTTGGGAAACACATAATAATTTTTTGCTTTTATAATTTCATCTATTTTTTTATAAGCGTTTTTCTCATTGTAAGTTAGTAGCCATTTCGGTTCGTAGATATATTTATAATTAATTATTGGATTGGGGGCTGAAATAGCTGTACCAGGTGGTTGTGGTAGCTGTTCTTCAGGGAGTGTTGTGTTGTTTATTTCGCTTATAGGATTTGATTTTTGTTTCTTCTTTTTCTTTTTTGAAGATAGGATTAGAAATATGATCAAAAATATAATTGATAACACATCAATAAAAAGTAAAATAGCAGTCAATTTCTTTTCATCCATAATTATCCCCTCTACGTTCTTTTTATCCTCTTCCCCATTTTAATCCTTTTGGTAGTCCTAAAATATAATCCGCAGATACATTGAAGCATAAGCAGATTGTAATTAGGTGTCTAAGTGGGATTTCTTGAATTCCATTTTCATACTTACAATACTGTTGCTGTGTTGTTTTTAAAATGTTTGCCATGTCCTTTTGTGTTTTTTTATTTTCCAACCTGAGTTCTTTTAATTTTTGCAAGTAGTCCATATACACCCTCCCCTTTTTGTTTATTTTCTCCAAATTCATTCTACATTTTAATAGGCGTATTGACAAACACCTTATAAGATGTTATTGTTTTAATAACATCTTATAAGGTGTAAATATTGGGAGGAATAAATATGGAGCCGATGGAAATTGTAGGAGTAAAAAAGACAAGTTTTACAGCAAAGGATACAGGCGATGTTATATCAGGTTACAACATTTACTGCCTGTATGATGTTCGTGGCGTGGAAGGTCGTGCTTGTGAACGGCTGTTTGTCACATCCGCAAAGCTAGGGCAATATGTTCCGGTTGTTGGCGATGTGGTGGAAGTCGTGTATAACCGCTTCGGCAAAGTCGCTTCTGTGACATTGGTTGATTGATACCATGAAGGATTTTCAGGTGCTTGTCCCGTATTCCCAGCTTGCCGCGCTGCTTACCTTGCCGGATACGGTGAAACGGGTGGAAACTGAGAATCAGGAATTGCGTAGACAATTGGACGCTCTCCGTAGTCAATATGTGGAGTTGCTGGAAAAGGTCCGTGAAATAGACCGTTATCTGTAGTCGCTGAATGTCGGGATGATATACAGCGTCCGAAAATAATACCGCCTCGGGTCTCCCGGGGCGGTTGTTCGGAGGTCGTTGTATGCCTGGCAAATCCGGCTTGGCCCCCTATTCTAACAGGGGCCTGGATGGTAGAAAATCTACCATTCAAGAAATCCCTTATAATTTATACTTGGATTGTTCTATCGGAAGGTGTTCCATAGATGGTTTAAGGCTCAAATTTACATATCGGAATAAAGCGTATTCCTGGGAAAAGCATGTCCCTGTTGCTGCTATAGATCGTATTTCTGCTTTGCTGGATAGCTTGGACATTATGGATTTGCATTCTGGTTTTGATATTTCTTGGTCTTATAAGGACTTTTTCAAAATCGGTTCCTATTGTCGTACTGCTCGGATATCTGGTGATGATTGGTCTTGTGCTGTGATGGTTGGTCGGTATTGTTTTGAATCGGATTGTAAGCAGGTCGCGCCGGAGGCTGTGTTCGATTATAACCCTAATAAGGTTCCGGCTGAAGTAGCTGCTCGGATTGTTCGTTTGCTTCGGGATTCTGCCTTAACTGTTTCTGTGGTCCGTTTTGATGTGGCTTTTGATATTCTTGTACCTCGTTCTGATGTAGAGTTGGTGCGCGATTCCCGTCGTGGTTATCGATTGTTTGAAGAGCATGGAGCTAAAACAGAGTATCAGGGGGAACGGGGTTCCCACGGTGCTATGAAGCTCTATGATAAGATGTTGGAAGCTGGTTTATCTGAGCCTGTGACGCGCTGTGAGATAACCTTAGAATATGCTCGTTATACTACTGTATCTACTCTATTTCCAAAGCTTTATTGCTTTACTGGATATCAGTTGGATGTGGCCTTTTCTTCCCTCCCCTTCCAGGTGCAAGCTTGTATCTATCATCCTGATTTACTCCCGGTCCTGAAATCGTCTATGGAGCGTCACGCTTATAAAAAGTATGTGGATATGATGAACGGTCTAGAACAATCTGTTCTCATTCCTAGCGACTTCCCGGCTATTGATAGCTTTATCCGCTCTGCTTTACATCATTATCTATCGGGGGTGGTGTCGTGAAACGTAGTGTATCTTGTCTTTTGGTGTTCGCCCTCGTGGTGTCTTGTATTGTGGCCTCTGTGTCTGCTTCGGAGGTAGTTCCGGCTGGTTCTTACGCTTCGGAGTCTTTGCTTAATGTTCCGTCCTTTACTGTTGTATCGAATGGGACTTCTACTACCTATGAATCGCCGCAGTTTTCGCAGTATATGGGCACATCCGCTACTATAACTTTTCATGCAATTCCTAATTTTAAATATGCCCGTGTGGTGTTTACCCTGCAATCTACCTATAGTATTCGCTCTGCTTCTTTGAACGGTTATTCTATGACTGTTTCAACCTATGGTATTTATCAGCAATTGTCTTTAAATACTTCCTCTCTTAGTCTGGATTCTCAGGATGTGTTTTCTCTTTCTCTTACTTTTGCTAGTGCCGGTACGAATAATGTTACTATTGTATCGGCTGATGGTTACGCAAATTTTCAGTGCGCGTCTACGTCCGGTTCTATGTCCGCTTTGGGATTAGCGGGTACTACCGTTTTTAGCCAGTCCGGTTCGCTTCCTATTGCTATGAACGTTGACGAAGTTAATATTAATTCTGCGCTGGATTCTGGTATTGCTCGTTGTACGTTTAATTTCAATATCAAATCCGCCGATTATTTTACGGTTGTGGTCCGCGCGCACGGTATATCGGAAGCTAGTTTTATTGCTCGTGGTACTGGCGATATTGTGTTGGATTATGATGTTCAAGTTTTGAATGACTCTGCGGTGTGGGGCGTTCAGTCTATCGTTTATACCATCAATTGTGCAGGCGTAGATTTAACGTCGCGTAATTTGTATTGCGAATTTACTTATTATGCGTCTTCTACCGGTGTGGATTCCTCTGGTCATATGGTTTACAATCATACTTTCACTATGGTTTCTGCGGTGGCCGGATATTATGTACAAAGAGACTCTATCACTTGGTGGCGGCAGCTGCTAAATAATTTAAGCTCTGGTTTTGCTGATTTGTCTAGTCGTATGCAGAGCTTTATGTCTTCTGTGGCTGCTGGTTTCTCTGAGTTAGGACTCAAAATTGCTTCTGGTTTTGAGGCGGTGAAGACTTTTCTTTCTGGTATTTGGAATACTGTTAAATCTGGTTTTCTAGATGTGGTGTCGCGGTTAGACCAGCTTATTAACCCGGACCGTTCCCAGCAGTTCGAGGATGATAGGCAGGAAATAGGTGATTCTGTAGGTGCGATAGAGGATTTCCAGCAGGGAAATTTTGATACCATTGATTCTAATATGGATACGGCAATGCAAGATTCTTCTCCAAATAGCATTTTTGGATTTGTTAACGCTATGGTCTTTGTACAGACATGGACTAACAATATATTTGCTGGGATTTCAAAGTATAAGATTATTTTCATTTTGCCGATATTCTTAGGTATTTTCTTTTATATTTGTTCTCGTACTCCTAATGTGACGCATTTGGGTCGACCTGATTCTTATAACAGCAGTGGCAAGGGTAAAAGTGCTGGTAGCGGTAAAGGAAATGGCGGTGGTGAAATCCCCGGCCAGACTGGATTTTTGTAAGGGGCGGTTATATGAGTGCTATTATAGATGCTTTTTCTACTCTTTTTACTTTTATAAAATCTATGTTTAGTTCCGCTGTGTGGATGTTGAACGCAATCCCTTCCTTGCTTTTTAGCATTGGTTCCGTTTATGCTTATGCGCCTGAATTTTTGCAGTATTTGTTAATAACCTGTGCGTCACTAACTGTTGCTTTTGCAATAATTAAGTTAATTTTTTAGGGGGTGTTTCTATGCTTCCATTTTTGCAGTGGTCTATTATGAAGCTACTCCCTAGTCTTTTTGGTTTACTGGATAATTTAGTTTTTGCGCCTGGTGTTTCTATTCTTAGTTTTGTTGTTGCTCTAGCTGTCATTGTAATTGTAATTGGCGCTATTCTTTTTCGTGTTTGAGAGGTGTGTGTATGCGGTATGTCAACGTTATTTTGTGTGCTTTGGTGTGTGTTCTCTGTCTCGGTCTTTCTGCTCATGCTGCTGATGATAGCGACAGCGGTGGTCAAACTGAGGAGACTAACGTCACGGTCCCTGTGGTTGCTCTCGACCCTCAGTCCATACAGGATATTGCTGACGCTGTCAATGCTACTGAGCCTACTGGCAATGATGTGGATATTGACGAAACAACTCCTATTCCTGTGGTAAACCTGTCTCTAGACAGTATTGGCGCATTGTCTCAGGCGGTGTCTGACGCTATGGCGGCTTCTGCGGCCTCTGACGTTCCTTCTCCCCTGGCGGCTGTATCCGGTGTCTCTGGCGGGTATTATTTCGTTGCTGATTGCGCTCTGGGCTCGTCCGTTAAGTTTTGGGTTCCAGCTGACTTCGCAAGTGGTTCTATAGCTTTCGATGGTAATAATCTGATTAACATGACGAATTCTAGTATCTATTTGCTGTCGGATTCTGGGTTTACAAATTATACGATATATGCGCCTAGGTTCTCTCATTTCCAGTATCGCCGGGATAATACTTCTGGTTATTCTGACCTGTCAATTCGTTCTGTTTCAGACTCGAATATTGATTTCCTGGACGATACCCCTCAGGCTGTACCGGATGCTGTCTTTTGGGTGGTGCTGATATCGGTTGTTATCCTGGGTTTCCTGATTCTTGCTTTTATTAGGAGGTAGCTGTATGGTGTTGGATTTGGTTTCTGAAATTCGTGCTTTAATTGGTGCTCCTCCGGCTGGTTTTGAGTTTTTGGAATATGTTTTCCTGGGCTTTCTGCTTGTCTTCCTGGTCTGTACTGCATTTAATATTTTGGCTTCTATCTTCCGCTGGATTGGAGGCGGTTCTTAATGCTGGATGTCTTAGATTCAGTTACCAACTTCTTATTTTATTCCATTCAGCAGGTTTGGCAACTTTATACTATGACTTCGGTTTTGGGCGCTTTTTTCGCTCTCTGGGTTTTGGACCGTCTGTTTCATATTTTTGACATACTCAAACGGTAGCGCGCTCGTTTGGTATGAATATATGGCAAAGGAATGATTATGAATGGAGGAAAGTGTTATGAGCGGTCTTTTGTCTGACCTGGGTTCTGTGGCTACTGCTATCTTTTCGCAGGTTACAACGGTTGTTTCCACGATTACAAGCAATCCCTTGTTGCTTTTTACCGTGGGCTTCCTGTTCGTCGGCGGGTGTATCGGTATCTTTGGCCGGCTGCTTTCCCGCAACTAATCCAATGTAAGCAGGGCGCCGGACAGCTTTAGCTCCGGCGCCCTGCGTTTGTCTGGAGGTTTTGATATGGATCATATCTTTAATATTATGCTGTTTCCCTTTCGTTCTGGTTCTTCTTTTGTGGTGATTCCTTGCATGTTCGCTTTTCTTTGTGGGTTATTTTCTCTTGTTTATAGACTGATTCGGGGGAAGTATTATGCTTAAGTGGCTTCTTGTTTTTTTCTTTCTCTGCTTATTATTCCATCTTTTGACAAAAAAGTATTTAAACCCTTATCGCCTAACTATGGTTTTTGGTAAAAAAGGTTCTGGTAAAACTACTCTTATGGTACGTCTTGCTTATCAATATTTACGTAAGGGTTGGACTGTTTATTGTACGGAAAAATTAGATGGTTGTTATTATATTGATTATAACGATATTGGTTTTTTCAATCTCCCTCCCAATTCTGTTCTCCTTGTGGATGAAGTAGGTATGGTCTGGGATAACCGGAATTTTAAGGCTTTTAAACCTGAAGTTCGTGATTGGTTCAAACTGCAACGTCATTATAAAGTCAGAGTGTTTCTTTTTAGCCAAACCTTTGATATTGATAAGAAACTTCGTGATTTAACTGATGATATGTACTTAGTCACCAACATGATGCGTGTATTTTCTTGGGCGAAGCGTATTCGGCGTAAAACTGTCCTGATAAAACCGCTTGGTGATTCTCCTTCTCGTATTGATGAAGAATTACGCTTTGATTTGTTCTTTTTTTTGGCCGTTCGGGGCTAGAATTCTAACATTTATTCCTAAATGGTCAAAGTATTTTAATAGTCATGCTTGCCCTGTTTTGCCGGAAAAAGAGTATGCCTATAATCCTCCGCTGAATATACCTAAAAGTTTAAAAAGTATATGAAACGTGAACATTCTCAACATAAAAGTTTTCATATTCCCAAAATGATTATTTTGTTGCGTTGGATGGAGGCATCGGTCCACTTCTCTAGTTCCTCCGTTATACATAAAGAAACGGGCGGCTTCATGCCGCCCGTTTCTATCATTGATTTTCCAATAATAGAATGGAACCGTCTTCTCCGCTTTGACCAATAAAGTATGTGCGGTATTCCGCATCGCCAATTTGCATGGATACGCGCAAGTTCGGCATGGTGTCTGGAATTATTGTTCGAATTAAAAGCAAATCTCGCGCATCCAGCCAGTTTGCGGCAAAGTAAGTGATTTCTTCCTGAAAATTATTTTCGTCCACCCAACTGCCGCCAACCAGTCTGACATTATAGACCAGAGAACCTGTAAACAGCGCGACGCTCTCTCCTTCTGTGTCCACCGGAATGGAATGAACATGATCAAAAGAATCAGTTTGTACTAAATTTTCCTTCGCTGCATTGATGGAAAAGGAATCGACAAAATTTGGTGCCAGTGGATAAAAATCTTCCTGTAAAATGCCCGATAAATCCTCAAAGCTCAACTCAACTTGAATGGGGCCCACTGCATATGGTGCGATTTCATAGGGGGAAAAATAAAAGCAAATTCCCTCATTCGTAAAATACCAGCTTTCGCTTGAATCATGGGACAGGTTAAAATGCTCCTGCACAGTATCAAGATAGCCTTCTGAAAATATTAAATCCGCAGATTTACTCTGAGAACTGGCAAATTCCTCTAGCTTGTCCAAGACCTTCAGATACAGCGCCTGCGCCATATCGTCTGTTGTAAGAATATCTCCTAAAGACAGCTGTTTGCCAGTTTTAGAATTGAAGTTATAGGATATGAGTGTGGTTTCCGGATGCATTCCTCCTGTAAACTCCACAGAGGTTCCAAACAGCGAAATAATTTTCTCATCCAGTCTCGCGGGCTGAAACGTGGTTTCATAATAATGAGCGGTCCAGTCATTTCCTTTGGTATAATTCTCTTGGGCCCAGGATCGCGGTTCTTGGGCATAAGTTGCTGCCGCATCGTGCAGGTCTGCGAGAAACTGATTGATTTTTTCAGCGGCGTCCGCGTTATCCGGCATGGACACCACCGCATCCTGATACAAAAATGAGAACAGAATGGCACCGTCTTTGGCCTCATCGTTCTCACGATATGTATCCAGCGTTAAAGCAACCAAAGATGGTTCTTCTTCTACCGGTGCTGGAACGGTAGGCTCTGTCTCGGAGGAAGGGGTTGTCGCCTCCTGTGTTTGCATCGGAGATGTGGGTTCAGAATTCTGTACAGCAGGTCCAGTTGCCGGAGCAGTTTCACTGGGCTGCGGCTCTTTTTGGGTGCGTTTGCAGCCCCAAAGGGAAGTCAGCGTCAAAGCACACAAAAGTCCAATTAGCCATCTTTTCATGATGCCTCTCCTTCCTCTAGCAAAACTGTGGTCCCGTCCGTCTCATTCTGGCTGATAAAGAAGGTCTGCGTTACCTGATCTCCTCCCTCAAACTGAAGACAGAGATTCGGCGTGGTATCAGGGATGTAGGCCCGGACAATCACCAAGTCCTGGGCAGATAGTCGATTGGCCGTATACAACGAACGTTGTATAATTGGTTGGTTTCCAACCCAGGTGACCAAGGATAAATTGACATTATATACGACGGCATTGGTACTTAAGGCGATGGTCTGCCCCTCTTTGTCCACCGGAACCTGATCAATGTTACTGTATAGCGAGAGATCGGGCTCGCTATCGAACCGAATGGACATCATGCCGCCGATCACCTGTTCTTGTGGTTCCGGCAGATAAGCGTCAACTAAGACATGCTCTAACTCGGCATAGGGAAATTCGACCTTTACTACGCCGGCAGCATAAGGAGAGATTTCATAGGGATTAAAAAAGAAGACCAATCCATTGTCAGAAAAATACCAATCGTTTGTTTGTTCTTCCAGCGCGCTATAGTGATATTTATCTGTAATAACTGATTCATAATCATCGAACAGTCCAAAATTCTCCGCGTTTTCCTGCAGTTTTTCCAGAATCATTTGCTCGATCTTGGGCTGTGCCTCATCGACAATAACATCCGATAGTCTAAGCTCTAAACCGGAAGATGCATCAAAATTATTGGCTTCTTGTACGTTATTGGGATGCGCGCCGCCTGTATAGCTGCTGGAGTAGGTGGTTAAGGAAAATACGGCGTCGTCCATCCGCGTAATTGTGTCCGTTGTATAATAGCTGTATCCATACCAGTGCTCATCTGGATTTTCAGTCTGCTCGTAATCGGCCCGTGCGGTGGCAATTAGCTCGTTAGCAAAGGCTCTTTCCTCCGCCTGCTTGGCATGGAGCTTGGTATTAATGGCGGCAGCGGCTTCCGGCCGTTCTGGTATGGTAACCGTCGTGCTTTGTAGCTGCAGGGTAAACAGGACCGTACCATTGTCGGCAGGAATCGATTCCTTGCTCTCCTCGGTTACTGCGGAAATAAAGGAATCCTGCAGCTCCGCAGATAAATTTCCCGCCTGCACCTTCGGCGCGGCATCTTGCATTTCAGCAGACGCGAGGCTGGGCTCGGAAGCGTCCGCCAAAGTTGTTTGATCCATGGTGGGCGCATCCATCTGAAGCGGTGAAAAATCTTGTCCCGCCGTGTCTGCACTTTTACCGCATCCTGCGAACAATACCACCGCACACAACAGCAGAATCGGGAATTTTTTCATAAATTGCACCCCTTTAGTCATTGCATGAACATCTTACCATAGTTCACACATTTTTTCAATCTGTGCTTCCAATCTTAATATCTTAAATATTGCTTTTTTCTGTATTTTTCCTTGGAAATCCGTCAAATATGTGAAGTATTTTTATCCAGCTTACAGGGATGTCTTTTTTCATAGTCATGTATATTGTCCTGTATAGATACCACCATGAATGCTGAGCTTGCCTGCATAAAATAGTGCGGAAAAATGAGCTTTACATCTTAAGCAAAATTTTGTAAAATAAAGGCGTTACGTTTCCTTGTGTATGAGCTTCAAAGCTCATCTCTGGATGACAGGAGGTCCTTTTTTTGCATGTAAAGCGTATCGGAGTTTTAACCAGTGGCGGGGACGCACCGGGTATGAACGCCTGTGTCCGTGCTGTGGTCCGTACCGCCCTATACCGGGGGGTTGAGTGCTATGGCATACGCCGTGGCTGGAACGGATTAATTCATGGAGATATTATTAAGCTTGACGAAAAAAGTGTGGCGCATATTATCAACCGTGGCGGAACGATTCTCTACACCGCCAGAAGCAAAGAATTTATGACTGAAGAGGGCCAACGCAAAGCCGTCAGCACCTGCAAGTTTTTGGGGCTGGACGGAATTGTGGCCATTGGCGGGGACGGTACGTTTCGCGGGGCGCAGGCGCTGTCCAAGTACGGAATTTCTGTGGTCGGCATCCCAGGTACGATAGATAATGACATTAATTGCTCCAATTACTGTGTGGGATTTGATACGGCGGCAAACACGGCGATCGAATGCATCGACAAGCTGCGGGATACCATGCAGTCCCATGAACGCTGCTCCGTGGTGGAGGTCATGGGACGAAACGCCGGTTATCTGGCGATGTACGTCGGTCTGGCCACGGGAGCCACTGCTGTTTTGGTCCCGGAGGAGCCCATTGATTTTGATCGGGATGTCATTGAAAAGATACGGCAGGCTCGGCTTAATGGTTTTACCCATTATATGATTGTGGTGGCCGAAGGCGCCGGCAGTGCCGCAGACATCGCCGCAAAAATCAAACAGGAAATTGATTTAGACCCCAGGGTAACCGTTTTAGGGCATGTGCAGCGGGGCGGCTCCCCTACTGCCCGAGACAGGGTCAATGCGACGAAAATGGGATATCGTGCGGTAGAAATTCTTTTATCCGGTAAAACCAATCGGATTGTCTGTACGCATCAGGGCGTCATAACCGATGTGGACATCGACGAGGGGCTCGCCATGCGAAAGGGTATTCAGCAAGAGGAAGTTGACGTATTGCAGGCCATGACCGGTATTTAAAAAATTTTTGAACGCCGGTACTTATTATAAGAAACCCGGACTGAACACAAGGCGGGGCACGGAAATATCCATGCCCCGCCCTATTTTTATCCGGCGCTGCCATCAGAGGACTCCGGCGCCGCTCCGGGAAAATCCCCGAAGCCGGGCGATTGGCCGTCTGGCGGTTGAAAGCCTCCCTCTGGCGCGGTCTGAAACTCGCCTGGCGTACCGCCCATACCGCCGGGTCCATTTCCGACCCCCGGCATCTGCATCCCGCCGGGGCTGACGTTGGCATTGGTCGCGATTGTAGTCAGCGTAACCTCCATGGACTGCTCTCCCGCTGTAACTGTATAGGTCTTATTCACTTGGAGGGTCGGCGCGCTTATGACGACAGCTTGGTAGTCCTTCGTCGGCGTATAGCTGCAAATTACCGTTCCTGTGCTGTCCGTTACCGTCGTTTCCGTACCAGCAGGGACGGAAGCGTCAAACGCTGTTAAAAAGGACGCCTGTGTGGAGCTATCCGTAAATCCCGTAGTCATTCCTACGCTGCTGACTGCGATAATGACTCCGCCGGACACTTCTGCGATTGACTCATAATCCAAGGCGCCGTCAGCCCCGCTGGTAGGGCCGCTGATGTGAATGGTGCCGCCTGCCACATACAATGGACCGTTGGAGTCCAGACCGTCACCAGAGGCGTCAATTTCAATCTCCCCGCCTGTAATACGCAGGAAGCAGTCAGAGCTAGTTCCAAATTGATCAAAGTCCAGTCCCATGGTACCGTCGGAACCACCGGCCGCATTGATCCCGTCATCCACAGACTGAATTGTAATGCTTCCACCTGATATGGTAACGCTGCATCCTTCTAGGCCTTCGTAGCTGTAGGTAATCTCTATCGTCCCGGAAGAAATCTCCAGCGCCTCATCGGCATGCGCGCCATCGTCGCCGGTGGCAATGGTAATATCACCGCCTGAAATTGTCAGTGAACCGTTGGAGTGCAGGGCGTCGTCGGAGGTGTCCAGCGAAAAGCTGCCGCCGGAGAGATTCAGCGCCGTTCCGGCTTTGAGTCCTTTTGCGCTCACTGATGTATCTTCGGTGCTTTCAGCCTCCCCCCACCTGCCCCACTGGGGATTGAGCGTGCCGTCAGATTTCATCACCGCGTTGGCGCTGCCGCCCCCTGTTTCAATTGAATAGCTCCCACCGTCTATCTCCAGAGCGCTTTCAGCCTGAATCCCATCCTGCGCCGCAGTAATTTGAAAGGTGCCGTCTTCAATGCGAATCCATCCGTATGTAGGGTCGCCGCTGCCATTGGACTGAATTCCATCTCCCCCTGCATCAATCGTAACGTCAGCAGTCAAAATTGTAACGCTGTCCTTGCCCTTAATGCCGTCGTTGGCCGCTTCGATGGACAGAGAGCCGCCGGCAATGAAAAGTGCGTCCTTGCAGTAAATACCATGGTTATAGCTGCCGGTAATCTTTATGGCGCCGTCGCCATTGACTGTGAGATCTGATTTCGCATAAAGGCAGGCATTGGGTTCGTCCTCTCCCGCCTCCAAGGTGTAAGTCGTTCCGTCTGTCAGGCTATTATCCGTACCCGCTTCCAAGGTAAGAATGACCTTTTCCGCATCCCTCACATGGATGACCGGCCCGTCGTTGCTGACAGCCGTAAAACCACCCAAAACGAGATGCACCGACTGATTTTCTGCCTGAACTACCAACGACCCTTCCAGCTCACCAGAAATCACATAGGTTCCTGCCTGTGAAATGGTGATAACGCCTTCTTCTGCCACGGCGCCGCCGCCGTCGATCCCCGCCGTATCCCCGTGGCAAATAATGGTTGTAGCATCGGCGGCATCATACCCCACCTCATAATCCTGAGCAAAGGCATTGGACTCTGTGGTCGTATCCAAGGGTGCGGAGGCCTCTGCGCCGCCTCTTGTACAGCCGGTCAAGTACTGCACGGCCAAGCCTGCTCCCATCAAAAAACATAGCAAGCGTCTTCCAAGTTTCATGGTTTTCTCCTTTCTCAAAGCAGCTCCTCATTTTCAGAAAGCTTGCAGCAAGAGATTTCTAGGTTTCCATTCCGGCAGCGCAGATCGTCAATCAGATCCTTTTCCTTGGCTTCAGTCCGCAGGGTAATGCGATAGGATAGCTTATACAGGCTGCCCAAATTGGAGGTTTTAACGCTCTCTAGATCCCAGGATTTAGCGTGCTGCTCCAGAATATCCTCGAATACATCCGCAAAGTTTAAATCCTCTGGAATGGTGATGCGTAAAATCCGCGCTGACTTGCTTTTCCGGCCAAATCCGGAAAGGGTCAAAAGGAACTCCGCCAGACAGACAATTCCAGTGAAAAGAACGGCTACCGCCCAATATCCGATTCCGGTGGCCAGTCCCACGGCCATGGCCAAAAAGATACTGCCAATCTCCTTTGCGCCGCCGGGTACAGAGCGGAAACGAATCAAGCTGAAGGCGCCCATGACCGCTACGCCGGTTCCCACATTCCCATTGACCAGCATAATCACTATTTGCACCATGGCAGGCAGAAGCGCCAGACAGAGAAGAAAACTGCGTCGGTAGGACGTACCGTATGTATAGCTCCATGCAATGAGAAGTCCTAAAATCAAAGACACCCCCGTACAAAGCAAAAACGGACCCAGTTGGAAGGGGCTCCCACTCTCTTGTGTTAAGACGCTGGAAAAAAGTTCAGGAAGCAAAGTGAATCAGTCCTTTCTGTGTGTGCAGCGCCGGTTCCATGAGGCGCTGCTTCTTTTCCTCAAATTCCTTTTGGTACGCTGCTCCATATTTGGAAAAGGAGACTGGGTAAACGGAAAGCGCACTGAGGAGTTTGACCAGCCATAATGGCATGGCGCCTGGTACCTTAACCTCCATCAGCCGCATTCGCTCCGGCAGCAACAGCTCCCCATCTCTTTCAGCGCTTAAATGCAGGTTATCCCTCCTCCAAACGATATCCCGGTCAAAGGTCACACGAATCGCTTCAGCCCCCTGGCTGGCGAAAGCCAGCCGCTCATAGCAGATATACGCGGATGGTTGTAACACCGGATAGCAGTGCAGCAGGTATTCCACTTCTTTGAGCACCTGGCTTTCTAAATTGAGAGGTTCTCCCTGGTACAAGTAGGCTTCAGCCTCCTCCAAGGAAAGCGCGACCCGGCGCTTATAAACCACGCCGCCATATTTCTTCTTCAGCTCCATATAAACCAGATCACCGGGTCCGGGGCTTCCATATGCCCGGAGTCGGAGCTTTTCCTTGTAGGCGGGTTTCTCCAGAGAGTGCCGGATCATACGGTAGTCCGGGGTGTCGAAATACACACTTGAAATGCGGTTTTCTCCAAATTCATCCGGTACCATATGTCCATCTAAGGCGGAACGTATATGCCGATATGCCGGTTCTTCCAGTAGATACTTTAATTCAAACCGTCTGAAAAAAACTGTGGGTGCCATAACATAACCTTCCTTTATTCTGTTGCGTGTTCTGTATCATCACGCTTGCCATTATACCGGACCAACCTTAAAACAGCCTTAAAGCATCCAGGGGAAACCGTGAATGAATTGTAAAGAAAATCAGCAAACCGCAATTGCCATACCAGGCAATTGCGGTTCGCTGTGTGGCACTACAGAAGATTTAAAATTGAACGGTGAATCGAATGCGGGACTCTGCCGGGATGCGCGCTGACAGTTTCATATGGTGCGCCTGGCAAATAGATTGCGCAATTGCCAACCCAATGCCATATCCCCCGGTCTCCCGGGAGCGAGCGGTGTCTGCCCGATAAAATCGGTTGAAAAGTTGATTTAAATCCCCCTGCGGCAGTTCCTGACAGGTGTTCTCCACTTCCAGACGTGGCGCTTTTCCAGCTTTGGTGAGTCGCAGCGTTACTCTTCCTTGAGGGCCGGCGTACTTTACCGCATTTTCCAGGAGAATCGAAACCAGGTGTTGAATGCTTTCGGAATCTCCCGCATAAAAAATCCCCGCGTCAATTTGTGATGCCAGAGAAACGCCAGTCTTCTGCGCTAGAATAGAAAACGGCTGTACCGCATGTTCCACCACCTCGCTGAGAGAGAAGGGGGCG
Organism: uncultured Eubacteriales bacterium; assembly: GCA_958402445.1. Taxonomy (GTDB): domain Bacteria; phylum Bacillota; class Clostridia; order Oscillospirales; family Oscillospiraceae; genus Faecousia. The sequence goes on along the minus strand of CATXTO010000001.1, from coordinate 171,751 downwards.
TTTCGGTATGGGGCTTTCTGGCCCTCTAACCTGGAAAGCGCCAGCATACTCTGGAGCAGATGGTCCATTCGGCAGACTTGGCTTCGGATACTTTCGCTCCACTGCGTCTGCCCCACCGTCAATTCCATGACATCGTTGTTGGCTGAGATGACAGACAGCGGCGTTTTCAGCTCATGACTTGCATCCGTTAAAAACTGACGCTGTTTTTCCATTGCCTCTTCTGCCGGTCGAATCGCACGCCTGGAAAGCAGCAGGGCCAAGCCCGCCACAAGAAAAAACGCAAGCAAACCCATTCCACAGGATAAAAGCAAAAAGTCCCGATTCCCTTGCAGCTCTGTACTGCAATCCAAAAAAATTACCATTTTGCCAAGTGCCGTCTGCTCAAAACGGAATCGGTAAATGCCTTGAAAGCCTTGAGTGCTTCCGCCAGTTGCCACGACCCGTCCGTACGTCATAGCCTCCTCCGAGGAGATGGCGGCAATATGGCTTGTGTCGATTCGGACGACTTCGCTTTTATCATCCAGCCAAACAATAAAATAACGGGTTTTAAAGCGGGTGTCCGCGTTCAGGACCAGATCGCCAGGACCTGCAGGTGGCTCTGGGCGCCCTTTGTCAAACTTCGGCAAACTCCCATCATGAGAGGCCAAAAGACGCAGCATTTCATCAGCCCGTCTGGCGGTGCTGAAATAGTTCAGAAAATTAATGGCCCCCAATACCAGAAGTATCACCAGAGCCAGTGCTGTGGCAGTGATCCAAAAAAATTTACGCTTTAATTTTTTTATCATTTGGCCTCCCATGTTCGATCGGCTCCAATAAATACCCGGTCCCCCGGTTGACCTTTAGCGCCAACGAGGCGCCAACCTGGCACAGCTTTTTGCGCAGGCCGGAAATATAAACCCATACCACACCAATTTCCGCCTCCGTGTCGTACCCCCAAATTCGGGTTAAAAACTGTTCGCTGGAAATCAGGCGGCCTGGCTGCTCCATGAGGAGCTCCAAAATTTGAAACTCTTTGCTTCCCAGACGGATTGCACCCCTTGGCCCCTGCAGCAGATAGGTCTCGCGGCTCAGGGTGATATCCGCCAAGGAAAGTAAATTGGATGGAAAACCTCCCCTGCGCCGGGTCATCGCTCGGATCCGGGCCAAGAGCTCCTCCATTGCGAAAGGCTTCACCAAATAGTCATCGGCGCCTCCGTCTAAGCCCGCAATGCGGTCCTCTATTTGGGATTTGGCGGTCAGGAGCAGAACAGGCACGGCAAGTCCTAGCGCACGGAGGGTACGCAGCACGGTCAATCCATCCAAACGGGGCATCATGATATCTAAAATGATACCATCATATGTCCCGGATCGTGCGTATTCCAATGCTTCTTCTCCATCATAAACAGCATCCACAGTATAATGATTGTGCCGCAATATGACGCAAAGCGCATTGGACAGCTCCTTTTCATCCTCCGCTAACAACAGCCGCATGCCTTGCCTCCTTTGGACGCTTCAATGCAAAATTTATTTCATTATAGCACAAAATGACACGCCAGAAAAGAAAAATTCCGGGAATTCGCACGTTGCGAACTCCCGGAATTCACGCCTTTGGATGACATTTGTTATAAACGCTTTTCAGGTTTTGGTTGACTAAATGTGTATACATTTGCGTGGAAGAAATATCGCTGTGACCCATCATCTCCTGAATAGAATGCAAATCAGCTCCATTTTCCAGCAAATGTACCGCGAAGCTGTGCCGCAGCGTATGTGGCGTAATATCTTTTTCAATATGCGCTGATTCCTGATAGTGTTTCAGGATCTTCCAAAATCCCTGCCGGGACATCCGCTCCCCGTTCAGGTTTACAAACAGCGCCAGCTCTTTGGGGGCGGCCAGCATTCCAGGACGGATATCCCGCATGTAAATCCCCAGAGCCTTCACGGCGGCAGGATACATGGGAACCAGGCGCGTCTTTTTTCCCACGCATTTGATGAAACCGCCGTCCAAGCTTACATCGTCGATATCCAGTCCGATGAGTTCACTGACCCGCAGACCTGTGGCGTACATGACTTCCAGCATGGCGCGATCCCGATATCCTTTTGCGTCTACACAGGCCGGCTGTGCCAGTAGCAACTCCACCTCCCTGCCTGTCAGGATCTGCGGCAGTTTTTTCTCACTGCGTTCCACATGGACATCCTGCACCGGCGTGTCGGATGCAAAGCCAGCTGTCACGGCATAGGAGAAAAAATTTTTCAGGCTGGCCACAGAGCGGGAAATTGTAGCGGAGGATCGCCCTTCCTCCTCCAGCCGGGCCAGATAATCGCTGATATTCTGTTTGGATGCGTCCGCAATCTCCCGGCCTCTCGTCTCTAGAAGCCACGAGGCGAATTGCCGGATATCCCGCAAATAGGAAACCACAGTATTCGCAGACGCCTGTTTTACATTGACTAGATAGTTCTCATAGGCTGAGATTAAATCTAACATAATAACAGCGTTCCTTTTATGAAGTGATAAAAATAGACTGGCGGAGCTCCGCTGTCACAGGGGAGAGAAACCAGTGAAATACCAGGATCAATACGACGCTGATGCAGCAAGCAATGACCAAATCCTGTAGTAATTTTACCGCGCCCAACTGAAACCGACGTAGCAGGAACCAAAACAGAATCGGAAGACACATGCCCCGGCCGGCCAGCAGCAGAACTGAAAAAATCCAACCGGCGGTTTGCAGCGCAGCAGCAAATGCAGTCACAGAAAAGGAAAACAGCAGACCGGCTAAAAAAGGAACCGTCAACAAGACCCGATGACCTCGAAAAACAAAACACAAGCCAGCGGCCAGCAGCAAAGGCAGCAACGCACAGAGAATTTGAGAACCCAACACAGCCGGTGCCAAGATGACGCCGCGGCAAATAGAAGCCATACCCGGACTAGGAGCGGTCAAACAACCTAAGCTGCCCAACCCCGCGCCCAGACCAAAACAGGTCAACAGCGCAGCCATGAAATTTTGCTCAGGGGAGTCTTGAAATTTTCGATAAAAAAACCTGTGCATTTGTATTGGCCCTCCAACCGATTTCATACCAATGAACGCCCGGAGTATAGCCGACATAACTCGCACAGATTCCCGCACCATATGCGATCAATCATTACTTTGTGCTCTTAACTATACTCCAAAACCAGGGGGAATTCAAGGGCAATTCATTAAAAATACGTTTTTTGTAAATTATGTACATATTTTATGTCAACAATATTATGTAAACAAAATGAACTTCGTACTGTATGATTACGCACTTTGCCGCCACGGCCCAAGATATTGTATTGCGTTTTTTAAATTGATTCCAAATATAGATTTTGCAGAGAATCCTGCAAAATCTATATTTGGGTAAATTTGATTTACCTTTTTGCGTTTTTGTACAACTTAACTGATTCTGTATTTCTTGGAGATCCTTTTTCGATTCCCTTTACCACCTGCGCCGAGAATTCCAGCCGCGGCGGCAGCGCCGAAAACCAAAGCCGCCGTCACCGGCACTCCCTGGTATTTTCCGCCAAAGAAAAAGGCGGTCGCAGCCAAAAGCAATAGGAAATAGCAGCAGGCCGATAGCAGACACACTACCATACGGCGCTGGCCGACCTTTCGCGCAGCCACCCAGGCGCCTACGCCGGCTGAGAGCAGCAAGGTCCCCCCGGCCAATGTTCCAACCGCGCTTTCTTTTAAAACCTGCCGGTCTAAGAGCGCCGCGAACAGGAGTACCAGCACGAGGGTGAGTCCTATGCTGATCCCCAGGCCGATGCCCAATCCCTTTGCAAGGCCTATTTGTTTTTTGGTCCCAATGGATTTCTTGTCCCATTTGATTTTACCCAAGTTCCTCTCCCCTTTCTGGTACAGCCTATGCTGGGCCTGTCTCTTCCAGAACTATAGTTTCTCGTGGCATAGCAAACCCCCGAGGCCCATATGGCCCCGGGGGTGATAATGCGTCATTCTTTTACGCGTTCATTTGTTTAATCATGGCTGACAGCTTAGCTTCCGCCATGGGACGGGTTGACGCTACCGCCGTATAGTAATATTTGATTTTAGGTTCGGTGCCGGAGGGCCGCACGATGACGCTGTTTCCGCCGTCCAACAGCAGTTCCAGAACATTGGACTTGGGCAGTGCAATTGATTCATCGTCACACCCAGTCAAGCCACGGCACGTACCCAGAAGATAATCGCGCACGACAGTAACCCGGCTGCCGCCGATTTGCTCCGGTGTCTGCTCGCGTAGCTGCTCCATACGGGCAGCGGCCTTCTGCATGGCATCCACTCCAGTGAGTTCGATACTTTGCACCTGGGTGAGATACACGCCATAGGTTTGATACAATTGCTCCAAAGCGTCCAAAATGCCAAGGCCTTCCTTTTTCAATGCAGCCGCCATCTCGCAAACCAACATTGAAGCCACTACTGCATCCTTGTCCCGTACAAACGTTCCTTTGAGGTAACCACAGCTTTCCTCAAAGCCAAAAATAAAGCGATTCACCTGGCCCTGCAGCTCCAGTCGCAAAATTTCCCCGCCGATATATTTAAAGCCCGTGAGAACGGTTATCATCCGGCAGCCGTAGTGAGAGGCAATGCGGTCCGCCAAGGGCGTGGTGACGATACTCCGCACAACCTCGGCCTCCTGGGGCAGACTTCCATTTGCTGATTTGGTTTTCAAGACATAGTCCAGCAGCAAGCAGCCCAATTCGTTGCCGGTGAGCTTTTGAAATCCGTCCGCCGCCGGCACAGCAATGGCCACGCGGTCACAATCCGGATCCGTACCCAAAATAACGTCGCAAGGGACGGTGCGCGCCACATGATAGCTCTCATTTAACGCGGCGTCTGTTTCAGGATTGGGATACTCACAGGTTTTGAAGTCGCCGTCCGGCAGCTCCTGCGCACGCACAACCGTGACCTTGGCACCTAAACGGTTCAGCACTTCCCGCACCGGTTCGTTGCCAGTCCCGCACAGCGGCGTATAGACCACTCGAAGACCGGAATCTGAAATGACCTGCGGCTCCAGAGCCTCGTTTAGAACACTTTGGTAATAAGACTCCCACAGACTCTGGGGAATATAACGAACAATCCCCTCTTCCAGCAGTGCTTGAAAGGACTTTGTTTCAGCTTCAAAGTAAGGAATATTCTTTATTTTTTCTGTGACGACAGCAGCGGGCTCGTCGGTCATCTGACAACCGTCCGGTCCGTAGCATTTGACTCCGTTGTAAGATCCGGCATTGTGGCTGGCGGAAATCACCACACCGCAGCCGCAACCCAACTGCCGCACAGCATATGACAGCATAGGAGTGGGGGCCAGCCGGTCATAGAGCCAGACCTGAATACCGGCTTCTCCAAAGGCGACGGCGCAAGTCTCTGCAAAAACTTGAGAATTATGCCTGGAGTCATAGGCGATCGCAGCCTTTTTCGGTAAATCCGTCGAAAAAAGCCAGGCTGCCATTCCTTGCGCCGCCCGGCGCACCGTATAGCGGTTGAGACGGTTACTGCCCACCCCCATAAGACCTCGCATTCCGGCGGTACCAAATTGCAGTTCACCGCCGAACCGGCTCTGTAGCTCCGACTCCTGGCCGGCCAGGGAAAGAAGCTCCAGGCGCAGATCTTCGGACAGCGCTGCTTCGCACCAAGTTTGATAGTTTTCGAGATAGTTCAAATGTTGCCCCTCCCGTCAAATTCCACTCGATAAGCAAATAACAGGTCAATTGACTGGAATTGACCTGTTATTTAAAGTTACCCTACACATCCTCAATAATGGGGGAAGAGGATCGCTCCTGGGGGTTCACCAATTTACGGAATCTGCTGCGAGACTCCCGCAGCTCTCCCAGCGCCTCCGCAATGGCCTCTTCCGTCCGCTTTAAAGAATCGTCCACATAGTCATTGGTGACCTGCTTAAGTTCTTTGATTTTCGACTGCGCTGTGCGAACCATTTCCTCGGCCTGGGCCTGCGCCTCTCTATAAATGGCGTCTTGCGAGACCAATTGCTTTGCTTGAGCCTGGGCCTGGCGCAGCATGCCCTCCGCTTCCCGCTTCGCCTTGGCAATCAACTCATTGCGGGAGTCTACGATGGTCTTGGCCTGTTTCAATTCGCCGGGCAGCTGGTTGCTGATTTCATCCAGCATGTCCAGGACCTTGTCCCGCTCCACAATGCACTTATCGGCACCCAGAGGCAAGGAACGGGCGTCCTGCACCAGATCGTATAGTTTCGTAATCAATTCTTCGATGCCGTTGTCATGCATGGGTAATTCCTCCTTGTTGTTTGATTGCTTGAATGCGCTTTTTAAAGTCCGGAATGATCTCCATGGGAAGGAAATCCGCCAATTCCACATCATAGAAAGCCAGTTCCTTTACAATACTGGAGCTCAAATACATGTATTGATGCTCGGAGGTGAGGAACATGGTGTCCAAATGAGGGTTAATTTTATGGTTGATCAGCGCCATTTGAAATTCGTTCTCAAAGTCAGAGCCGGCACGGAGACCTTTTACCACCACGCAGCCCCCTTTTCGGCGGGCATAATCCGCCAAAAGCTCGTTTGCAGAATCAATTTCCACATTGCTCAGGTCTCCGGTTACACGCCGCAGCATTTCCGTTCGTTCCTGCTGGGAGAACAAGGGCTTTTTACCCGCGTTAATCATGACACAGACGATCAAACGGTCGAATATCTTGGAGGCCCGCCGGATGATGTTCAGATGCCCTTTGGTAACGGGATCGAAACTGCCAGGGTAAATTGCGATTTTCATTCAGTTTCCTCAGACCACTCTTTCCGGAAAAGCGTCAAAAGCGTTTTCCCATATTTTGAATCCTGTGACCGCTGGAAACCAGGCAAACGCAAGGAAAGCTCCTTTCCAACCGGCCGTTCCGTCATTATTATACCACCATTGGCTAAAATGTCAATTTCTGATATCTTTTTCAGTGCATTTTCTAAAAAAAGCTCCGCATAGGGGGGATCCAGAAAGATGATGGAAAACCGCGTGTTACACATTTTCAAGTATTGAAGATAATCCGCGCGGATAACCCGTCCTTGGGGCTCCAGTTTTGCCAGCCGCAGATTTTCCCGCACCAAAGCGCATGCGGAATCTTGCGCGTCCACAAAGACCGCCTCCGCCGCCCCGCGGCTCAGGGCCTCAATTCCAAGCTGCCCTGTTCCAGCGAATAAATCCAGCACCCTGGCGCCTGGAAGCTCAAATTGAATTTTACTGAACAGGGCTTCCTTCACTCGGTCCGCTGTCGGTCTTGTTTGCATGCCGGCTGGCGACTTCAGTTTCACGCCCCGCGCCGATCCTGTAATCACTCGCATGGGTTCTCCTCCTGATGAAAGTGCAGATAGACCGCCTGTGCTGCATCAGCGGGCAGTATTCCCTGCAATTCCTCCAAGCTGGCCGCGCCAATGGCCCGGATAGACTGAAATCGGTGCAGCAGAGCCGCTTTGCGCTTGGGGCCGATACCAGGCACGTCGTCCAGCTGAGAGCTTCGCAGCCGCTTGCTTCGCAGGGTCCGATGGTAGTTGATGGCAAAGCGGTGGGTTTCCTCCTGAATAGTTCCGATGAGGGCGAAAACAGCTGGCGTACCATCCAAAGCTATTTCTCGGCCCTCCGGCGTCACCAGAGCCCGGGTCCGGTGCCGCCCATCCTTGACCATGCCAAAGACCGGAAACTCCAGGCCCAGAGCCCGCAGCGCCTCCACCACGATACCGGCGTGAACTGCACCGCCGTCAATGAGCAAAAGATCCGGTTTCTCCGAAAATCCCGGGTCCTGCTGCCGATAGTGCAGGAACCGCCTCGTAACTACCTGACGCATGGAACCATAATCGTCCTGTCCGGCAAGTCCCTCCACCTTGAATCGTTTGTAATCCTTTTTTTCTGGCTTGCCGTCGCAAAAAACCACCATGGAAGCTACGATATCCGTACCGGAAATGTTTGAGATGTCAAACGCCTCTAGCCGCCGGGGCATCTCCGGGAGGGATAGCATTTTTCCCAGAAGCTGCAAGGTCCCGGAAATTCGTTCCTCCTTGGTTGTGACCCGCTGGGCCTCCTCCAGGGCATTTTTATTGGCAAGCTTAACCAATTGCGCGCTATCCCCTCGCTGCGGCAGACGCAGGCGAGATTTCTTTCCAAAGTTCTGGAGCAGGAGCGCCTCAAACAGGGAGGCATCCTCCATGGCCATAGGAAGCAAGATGACCTTTGGTGCAACACCCCGGGCCAAATAATACTGTTTAACCAGACTGGAGACCGCAGCCTCTGGGTTTTCCTGTACGGAGAGAATCTCATAATCCTTATCCAACAGGTTCCCCCCGCTATAATGAAGCACGACGAAACAGCTTTTAGACTCCGTTTGCGCAAATCCAATCACATCCGTGTCGGCCATGGAGCCCGCTGTGACCAATTGCTTTTTGCCCAACGCCTCTACCGCCCGCAGCCGGTCCCGCAGCTCCGCCGCCAGCTCAAACTCCAGGCGTTCCGCCGCAGCCTCTATCTGCGTGCGGAGCTCCTGGGCCAGCTTATGATAGCTACCGGCCAGTAACAGACGGGCCTGCTCCATGGTCTGCCGATATGCCTCCTGGCTTTGATCCTCCTGGCACCAGCCCAGGCATTGATTCATGTGATAATTGAGACACGGACGTTCTTTCCCCAAATCCCTGGGGAAGCGTTTGCTGCAGTTTGGTAGCTTTAACGTCCGTTGGATCGTATTCAGGACGTTTTGTGTCACGCCCCTGCTTCCATACGGGCCAAAATAGGAAGCGCCGTCGTCGGAGAGCTTGTTTACCAGAGTGATTCGTGGATAAGGCTCCTGCATGTCCAACCGCAAATAGGGGTACCCCTTATCATCCTTTAACAGAATGTTGTACTTGGGCATGTACCGTTTGATGAGGGAGCATTCCAGCACCAGCGCCTCAAACTCCGAGGCAGCCACAATCACGTCAAAATGGTCAATTTTAGACACCATGACCCGGGTTTTAGGACTGTGCGCCGCGGAATCCTGAAAATACTGACTCACCCGGTTTTTTAACCGTTTGGCCTTTCCCACATAAATAACCAGATTGGTCCGGTCCCGCATCAAGTAAACCCCAGGGGCGTATGGCAGGGTCAGTGCTTTCTCCTTTAATTCCTCATACGTCATGCAAACCCCTTCTCAGATAAGGAAACTGCCTCAGAGGCCGCCGCATGGCAGCGGCCCGAGGCAGTTATGGCCGTATTGATTAAAAAATATCCCGCTGCAGCATTTCACACAGCGTTGCAACTGCTTCCTGCTCATCCGGTCCATCTGCCGAGAGGGTAACACTGGCGCCTGTACCAACACACAAAGACATGATGCCAAGTAGGCTCTTCGCGTTCATCTTCTTGGTGCCATACTCCAGCCAGATGTTGCAGCGGAATTCATTGGCCTTCTGAACAAAATATGTGACCTGCTCGTTGTACAGGCCAGAATCACATTTTACGACAGTCTGCTGTTTGTACATGAAATTCACTCCTTGCATGCGGTCCATTGCACCAATGGTGTGGTTCTCCTCATATCATAACAAATTTGCGGTAAAAGTCAACCAAATTCTGCAATTGTCACCCCATCTTCGCCTTCTCCATAGGTCCCAAGCCGGTACTTTTTGACATATTTGTTCTTTTTTAGACATTGCTGCACCGCGTTGCGCAGGACCCCGGTGCCCTTACCGTGGATAATCCGTGCCGTGGGGAGATTGGCCCGCAGGACCTCGTCCAGAAACCGCTCCAGCACACAGATCGCCTCTACGGCGTCCATACCGCGCAGATCAATCTCGCTGGCTGTTGCAGTAGTATGCATTTCCCGGCCGGAGTGGGCGGGACGGGTCTTTACTTGGAAGGTATTCTCATCCTCCAGCAGATAGACCTCATCCGGCTTGACGTTTAATTTGAGAATGCCGGCCTGTAAGGTATAGCTCCCGTCCTTGTTCAGCGCAATTACGCTAGCCTTGGTGCCCAGCCTTAACAGCTCCACCGTATCCCCCAGCCGAATGGCACGGGAGGGCTTTGGCCGTTCCGCAGGTTTCCTGTGAACCGAGAGCCGGTCCTCCGCCTCATTCAGGCTCCGCCGCAATTCCACTTGCTTTTGATTGACGCCTTGCACGTCGGCGGCGTCCCGCATTTGCTTGCGCAGCTGCTTGAGCTCCTCACTGACTTGGTTGGCGGTACGGCGGGCATCCTCTAAAATCCCCTGCGCCTCCCGTCGGGCTTTCTCCAGCGCCTTATCCCGCTCTTTCTGAAGCTGCGCGTGATATTCCTCGCTCTGCCGTTTGATTTCCTGGGTCTCCATGCGGAGCCGCTCGGCCTCCAGCCTAGCCGATTCCATCTGCTGGCGCTGCTGCTCCAATTGGGACAGCACATCCTCAAAGTCCCGGTCACTCTGGCTGACCATATCCCCGGCCTTCTTAATAATCTCCTCGATCAGCCCCAGCTTCCGGGAGATGGCAAAGGCGTTGGACTTGCCCGGAATGCCAATCAAAAGCCGGTATGTGGGCTGCAGCGTCTCCACATCGAATTCACAGGAGGCGTTCATAACGCCCTTGGTCCGCATGGCGTATAACTTGAGCTCTGCATAATGAGTGGTCGCCACCACCCGGCTGCCCATGGTCCGGCAGAACTCAATGACCGCCATCGCCAATGCTGCGCCCTCCGCCGGGTCCGTCCCGGCGCCCAGCTCGTCAAATAAAACCAGCGTCCGGTCGTCGCACTGTCCCACCACGTCTACGATGGTCCGCATATGAGAGGAGAAGGTGGAAAGGGACTGCTGAATGGATTGCTCGTCACCAATATCCGCCAGTACCCGATCAAAGGTGGACAACTCACTTCCATCGCCGGCGGGAATATGCAGGCCACATGCGGCCATCAGGGTCAGCAGGCCCACCGTCTTCAGCGTCACGGTCTTGCCGCCGGTATTGGGACCTGTGATAATCAAGGTGTCGAAGTCCGAGCCCAGTCGCAGGGAAATGGGCACAACGGCCGTGGGGTCAATCAATGGATGCCGTGCCTTTTTTAACTCAATGCGGCCTTGGTCGTTCAAAAGCGGCTCCCCCGCCCGCATTTGGTAAGACAGCTTTGCCTTGGCAAAAATCAAATCCAGCTTGGTCAGCAGCCGATAGTCCTGGGAGATATCCTCTCGATGGGCCGCCGCCTCCGCAGACAGCTCCGCCAGAATCCGCTCAATCTCCTTCTTTTCTTTGAGCTCCAGCTCCCGCAGGGCGTTATTGGCGTTGACTGCGGACATGGGCTCAATAAAAAAGGTTGAGCCGGTGGCCGATACGTCGTGAACCAGACCCGGTACGTCATTCCGGCACTCGCTTTTCACCGGTACCACATACCGCCCCTGCCGGATGGTGATGATGGGCTCCCGCAGATATTTGGCATACGCCGTAGAGGAAATTACCTTTTGGAGGCTGTCACGAATTTTGGAGCTTTGCAGCCGCATATGCCGCCGGATGTCGGAGAGCGTGGGGCTTGCGGTATCCGCGATTTCTTCTTCTGAGAGTATGGCGCCGGAAATCCGGTCCTCCAGATATTTGTTGGGAATCAGGGCCTGGAATAAAGGCGTCAGCACGGTCCGCGCCTCATCCTCGCTCCAGTATCCTTTTGCGGACCTCGCGCTGCGCAAGACGCCGGCAATGCGCAGAAGTTCTGTGGTGGAGAGGCTTCCGCCGCGGTCCGCCCGCTCTAGCGCCACTTCCACATCTTTGACCTCAGAGAAAGCTGGCGCGCCCTTGACTGACGTCATCCTGCAAGCGGCTGTCGTCTCCGCCAAGCGTTCCCGCGCCGTATCCAAATCGGAGGTGGGACAGAGCCGGAGACATAGGGCCTTGCCGTCCTCGGAACCGGCGCACTCAGACAGCATCTCCAAAACGCGGTCCAGCTCCAGCTTGCCCATAGATTTTTCATATAATTGTGACATGGTATTCTCCTATGTGTCAGATCAGATTTTGATCGGCACCTGGCAAAGAAACATGCGGTTGTGTTGGTCGTACGCCTCAAAATACACATCAACCAGGTGCTGGTGCTGAAAATACAGTTCTAAAAGCTGCCGCCATTGCTCTGTGGTCCGGTTCCAGAGCAGCAGGCCGTCGTCCAGCAGGTCATCCTCCAGGACCGTAATGTTCCACTGCTGGATTTGCTCCAGGCTCAGATGCGGGTTCAACTTCACTAAGGCCCTGCCCTGGGGCGTCAAAAGCCGATGTACTTGCTGCAAGGCCGCCTCTGCGTCCTCAGGTCTCAGGTTATCCAAAATATTGGACAAAATCACGCCCTGAAAGCTGTGGGCCGGAAGATCCGTCAGGCGTTCTACGCTTCCCTGCCAAATTTCGCAGTGCGGTATGTCCCTCTGCCGAGCGCATCGGACCGCCTCCCCGGATAGATCGATGCCCAAAAGACTGGTCACGCCCCGCGCGGCGCAGGAAGCCAAAAAGCTGCCGTTCCCACAGCCAAAATCCAATACGGCCTCCGCGTCCTGGCAGAGCCAATCCAACGCCTTGCGGAGCTCCACAGGCATAGTGGATTTCAAATTGGAAGCCGCCTTGCTCGTTTCCCCGCTGATTTGGCGGAATATCTCATCTTCCCGTTCTATGTAAGGACGGTAAAAAGAATTCATGGCATAATTCTCCTTGGTTCTGACTTTACTCTTGCTTCTCGTTTATCTGACCGACATCTGACAAAAAAAGGGCCTTGTAAAAGTCTAGTGTATAAAAGCTCCGCTCCAGCTGCGTGGTCAAAAAAGCCTCGGTGATGCCGCTGAGCGCTTCCAGAGATGCGTCCCCCAAGCGAAAGGAAAACAGTTTTCCCGGAGCGCAGAACACGATGTGGCGCATGGCGGCTAAAATCCCCGGGGAGAGAGGCATCCGAATTCCCTCCGCCGCCTGGCAACCAGCACATTCCAGACACCCGTCCCGCAAATGAAAGCGATCCGGATCCGGATTACCGCACACATGGCATCCGTTCAAGTCCGGCGTATAGCCCGCCAGGCTGGCAGCGCGCAGCTCAAACGCGGCCTTTACCAGCAGCTGGGGCTTTTGCAGCTTTCCCAATGCGTAAAGCGCGTTTAAAATCAGGGACAAAAGCTCCGAGTTAGGATTGTCCTCCTGAGAGACCACCTCCGCCACTTGGGCGAAATATGTGCCCAGAGCCAGCAGCTCCAAGTTTTCCCGCAGCTCCGGAAATAGTTCGATAGTTTGGGCTTCATTGATGGTGGACCCGCCGCGGTAATCGAAAATGGTAAATTCAGAGCAGGCAAGGAGTTGGCAGGCCGCCTTCCAGGGGCTGCCCGATCTGCGAACGCCCCGGGCCCGCAGGGTCATTTTGCCCTGGTCCCGGGTCAAGACTGTGAGCAGCTTGTCCGCATCCTTATAGGCAACTTCCCGCAGCACAAGCCCCTCGGTTTTCAGATACATGGGTTCCCTCCGACTTTACCGCTGTTTTGTACAGCAGATAGTATTCCGGCGCGCCGGTTTCCAGAAAGCAGTGCCATAAATTTTCCGCGTCCATTGCAGTTCCTCCCCATGTAATTCCGTTGGGCGGCAACACCACCCTACGCTTTTAGGATTCACGGTCAAGCGCAGTCTATTCCCGGTAAATCATGTATCCCGGTATCCAAAGTTCCGCACTAGGAAGTCGCTGTCGCGCCAATTTTCCTTTACTTTCACCCAGGTTTGCAGGTAAATTTTGGTTCCCATGAAGCGCTCGCAATCCTCCCTGGCTAGGGTGGATATTTTTTTCAGCGTCGCGCCCTGCTTTCCAATAATAATACCCTTGTGGTTTGGTTTTTCGCAATAAATCGTCGCTTCCAGGTCGATGATACCGTCATCTCGTTCGGAAAACCGCGTTATTTCTACAGCGGTCCCATGGGGGACCTCCCGCTCCAGGCACCAGAGCAGCTTTTCCCGTATGATTTCCGCCATGACCTGACGTTCCGGCTGGTCTGAGGTCATGCCGTCTGGAAAAAGCTGTGGACCCTCTGCGGCAAATTTTCCGCATTCCGACAGCAGCGCCTCCATGCCCTCGCCAGTTTTGGCGCTGATGGGAACCACTGCGGCAAACTCCATAGCTTGGGAATAGACGGCGATGACGGCAAGAAGGCTGGCCTTTTCCGCCGAGTCAATCTTATTGATGACCAGGATCACCGGCTCCCCGCACGCCTTGAGCTGCTGAAGCAGCGCGGCCTCTTGGGCGCCGATATTGGCAATGGGTTCCACCATCAAAAGTACGGCGTCCACGTCAAAAACGGATTGTTTGGTGACCCGCACCATATAATCTCCCAGCTTGGTCCGAGGTTGATGATACCCTGGCGTGTCCACAAAAATGAACTGGGTATCCTCCCGGTTTACAATGCCGCAGATCCGGTTCCGAGTAGTTTGTGGCTTATGGGAGACAATCGCCACCTTCTCCCCCACCAGCCGGTTGGTGAGCGTGGACTTCCCTACATTGGGGCGGCCGGCAATGGTTATCATAGCGGTTTTCGTGATCCTCATTCCAAAACTCCTTTGTATCAGCGGTGCAGACCGATGGTTGCGGCAATGGACTCCTCCCGCGCGCGCATCCTTGCCTTCTCCGTTCCCTCATCCACGTGATCATAGCCCAGTAAATGCAGCATGGAGTGGATGGTCAGGTATCCAGCCTCTCTGCGGATGCCGTGGCCGAACGAAGCCGCCTGGGTCCTGGCGCGCTGGCAGGACAGCGCCAGATCACCCAGGGGACAGAGGCCTGTTTCCGGGTCCAGATACTCGGACCAATCTTCCGGCAGCGCGCCGGGCTCCAGTTGAAACATAGGGAAAGACAATACATCAGTAGGCTGGTCCACCCCTCGGCTCGCCTTATTGATGGCGCGAATCCCGGCATCATCAGTCAGCAGCACGTTGATCTCACAGGGGACCGGAACCCGTTCTGCTTGCAGAACCCCTAAGATGGCCCTACGAACGACTGTGATTAGAGGCAGATTCCGCACGTCCCGCCGCTCATAGGTAAAATTAATTTTGGTATTCATTTCCGACTTCCTCTATACTTGCCCTTTCCCTGGGGAGCAGGCCTCGCCTCTGAGCGGCGGCGCTCCGCCTTTTCATAGGCGTTGATGATCTTTTGCACCAACGCATGACGCACCACATCGGCGCTGGTGAGGGTGCAAATGGCGATGTCCTCCACGTTGGCCAAAACGCGAACGGCGTCTTTCAGACCGCTGACCTTATCTTCGGGCAGGTCAATCTGCGTCACATCCCCGGTGATGACCACCTTTGATCCAAAGCCCAGGCGTGTCAAAAACATTTTCATCTGTTCCCGCGTCGTGTTTTGTGCTTCGTCCAGGATGATAAAGCTGTCGTCCAAGGTTCTTCCCCGCATATAGGCCAGGGGCGCCACCTCAATACTGCCGCGCTCCAAATATTTCTGGTAGGTCTCCGGGCCCAGCATGTCATACAGCGCGTCGTATAGAGGACGCAGGTAGGGGTCTACCTTATTTTGCAAGTCCCCCGGCAGGAAGCCCAGGCGCTCCCCCGCCTCCACCGCAGGCCGAGTTAAAATAATCCGGTTCACAGTCCGCTCCCGGAACGCCGCCACGGCGGCGGCTACCGCCAGATAGGTCTTCCCGGTGCCAGCCGGTCCCACGCCGATGGTGACAGTGCTTTTTTGAATCGCCTTCATATAATGCTGCTGACCAAGCGTTTTGGCCTTGATCGGCTTCCCCTTGGCCGTAATACAGACCACGTCCTTTGTCATCTCCCCCACCTGGTCGTCGTTTCCGGACTGGACCAGCGTGATGAGATAGCGGACCTTTTGCTCATCGATGATTTCGCCCTTGGAGGCCAGAGCCATAAGGCCCTCAATGGTACGGATGGCCTTTTCCGTAGCATCCTCCTCCCCCGATACCTTTAAATCCGAGCCCCGGTTGACAATCTGCACGCCCAGTCCCTGTTCAATCCGGCGGATATTTTCATCCAAAGAGCCGAATACGCTGATAAGGTCCTCCACGCGCTCCACGTTCACGATTCGTTCCGTCATTTGTAATTTCACCTTCAAATAAATCTACTACGCGCTGCCGGGCAATCATCTCCCGACAGGCATAGGTTACGTCCACCTGAAAAACGCCCTGATCCTGGGAGTAGGAGGGCAACTCCTGAAAAATCTCTCCCGCAATCATATCGCCGGCGACCGCTGCTCTGGTATAGGAGGACAGGGCCTCCTGGGCAGTTGCCTCCAGCACATCCAAAGGCTCCGCCTCATAGGTCCGCACGGTTTCCACAACCAGAGAGACGGGCAGGGATAAGCCGCCGGGCAGCCGCAGTGTTTTGATCTCCGTCATTTTATCACAACTGCCATCGGAAATTCCACTGTTTCCGAATAAATTTATTCTCTTTTTTCCAATCAGCAGGCTATAAGAGCGATTCACCTTTCCGGTGTAGGCCTTTTTCGTCCACTGCGCCGGGTAGACCGCCGTTACTTCCCGCTGGGTCAGGGCATAAATCTCCGCGTCGGCATGGGTATACTGCGTATGGCTGGGGCACTCTATGCATCCGGAGACCAGCAGCTCTCCCGCCCGCACCGCCTGCCCCACCTGGCAGACCGCTTCTCCACCCAACACGCTCATCGAGATGATAACGCCGTCCCGTGCGGCAATCACGTTGGTAATGGCGGACCGATCCCGAACCTCCTCGCCGGTCATGCGCTCCCGGACAGAGACCGTAGCGATGCCGCCAGAAAAATTGACGCCCGCCCATTCCAGCTCGGGTACCAGGTTCAGAAGTTGATTTTTCACTTTTTCACTGCGAATCTCCTTGGAGCGGGCCCAAAAATGGACGCCGCAGTCCTCAGCAGCCGCCAATATCTCCCGGCCCGGTACGGTCGTGTTTCCTTCCACCTGCACAAACCAAATCCGGGTGGGCGCGTATAGCGCCGCCGTCAGCAGCAAAAGCAGCGCAGCGAAAAAGGGCCAGCGACGGCGGACCCGGCGCAACGTAACCAGAAATCCGGTCTTATTTAATACTATGCAACGATCTCCTCGCTGCTGGGCCAAGGGTTCCATTCGTTTCCAGGAGCGAAAGTCCATGGTCATGTGGATCGTCAGAGGCGCAGTGGCCTGAGGCTCTTGAAACCGGATATGATGGGCCGCATAATAGGTCAATGCAGCCGCAGGTTCCGCGCTGACCAGTTCTAGCTCTACTTTTCCCAGAAAATAACGCAAAATTCGATTCAACGACTCACCCCCGTTCCAACTCTACGCCCTGCAGGGCTCCCGCGATGATCAATTGGCTTTTGCTCATGCGTGTAATTGTTAGCCCGCTGCCACGTATGATGACGGCGCCGAACCGAAGCCGGACCCGGATCAAATTGGTCTCATATTCCGTAACGCCGCCGTGATTTTCAATCAGGACACGGCTGTTGTCCGTAATTTCAATCAGGGGGGTACCAGGCAGCAGCTCCTGGGGTGCGTCCGTTGCTTCCGCCATCAGGCGAAGCATGGAGTGACTGTTTTTCATGGCCTCATCCCATCCTTGTTTTTTATAAAAATATATGCACCTTGGCAAAAGACTTGACCAAGGCGCATAGATTCTTTTGAGGTGATGCCAGTGCGAGATAAATCATCAACATGGGCGGCGATTCTACCGGCGCTTTTGAGCTTCCTGGGGATTTTGGCCCTTATCCTGGACGCCCGAACCGCCGTGGCCGCCGCCGGGGAGGGAATCCGCCTGTGCTTAGAGACAGTGGTGCCGGCGCTTTTTCCTTTCCTGGTCCTCTCCCGCTTGTTCACAGGCTCCGCAGCCGTGCAAGGATGTACGAAAATATTAGGCCCTATTATGAAACCGCTCTTCGGCTTGCCCGCCCAGGGTGCGGCGGCTGTGGCCATGGGCACATTGGGCGGTTATCCGGTGGGTGCGCAAACCGCTGCAGACCTGTACCGGGATGGGCGGCTGGACCGGGAGTCCGCCGAGCGGCTGCTGGGTTTTTGCAGCAACGCAGGTCCCGCCTTCATTTTCGGCATGCTGGGCGGTATTTTCGGCAGTCCCAAGGTCGCCGCCGCGCTGTACTGCATACACATTACTTCTGCGCTCCTGACCGGCGTTCTCCTACGCACGAAGGATTCCAGACCGACATCGCAGCGGCTTTCCGACGGGCGTGGGCCGAGAATCAGCCTGCCAGATGCGGTCGCGGCGGCCGTCAGGACGATGGCCTTGATTTGCGGCTACGTCATTTTGTTCCGGGTGATTTCTGTATTTTTGGCCAAAGCATTGGGGACTTGGTTGTCTCCGGCCATGAATGTGGCGGTTTCCGGCCTGTTGGAGCTGGCCGGCGGCTGCTGCCTGCTGCCACAGTTGGACGCGCCGGGATTGCGTTACTGTATGGCCTCCGGCTTTTTAGCCTTTGGGGGTATCTGCGTTTGGATGCAAACCAAATCCGTGATCCGGCCGGCGGGGCTCTCCGGCAAGTATTACCTGTTCGGAAAAATTTTACAAGGTACCCTGGCCGTGCTGATAACTTGGTTTGCAATGGTGGCGTTTCCGGGAATTTTACCGCGGGAGGTCTCCGTATCTGAGGTAGTGATCCCCAACCACGCCGGATTGCTTCGAGCCACGGGAACCGTTACAGGACTATTTTTGGTCGGCGTCGGCATTTGGTGTCTCAATCTGCGAAAAAGGGCTGGAAAACAGAAAACGGCTGAGGTATAATAGAAAAAAATCGGAGGTGCCGCCATGCTGTTTCGGAGAAAAGTCCAACGTTCCTGCCAATATTGCGTCCATGGTGCTCGGATTGATTCTGAGCAGGTGGTTTGTTCCAAAAAGGGACTGGTCTCCTTCTCCGGCGGGTGCCGGAGGTTTCGCTACGACCCGTTGAAACGAATCCCGCCCAGGCCGAAAGCTTTGGATTTTTCCCGGTTTGATCAGGAGGATTTTTCCCTTTAAGAAACAATATCGGCGCGTCTTGGTTTCCAAGGCGCGCCGCTTGTTTCGTATTATGGATTTACCTATTTTTCTGCGCAATAGCCGACGTTACATTTCCTTATCGTATCTTGCAAAATAATAAACGAACGTACCAATGACAAACAGGTAGACGAATACCAGTAATAAAACAACGACGACATCCACACCCATAACTGCAAAGGCTAGGATCAGCGCGCTGAACACATATAACATCCGGTCAAAGGCTTTACTTTTTGCCCGGTTCTGAATTGCCTGATTTCTCTCGTCTTTTTGACTGATTTCCATCTGTTTTTGCAGTTCAGGGTGCTTTTTTAGGGTGTGGCTACTGATCAGGCTTCCGATTCCCTGGCCAAACAGCCCGCACCCCACGCCGATGCAAACGTATGGAAGCGCACGCATAGCTGCCGGTGTATGGAAATCGCCTTTGATCCAGATTAAACCGAAAAGCAACAATACAATTCCAACCAGCGTCACAACGGGATCCATCCACTTCTTTTTCATGGCGTATCCTCCTCATAAAGAAAAATTTCTTCAATTTGCATGTGAAAAAAACGCGCGATCTTGAACGCCAGTAAAATAGAGGGATTATAGCGTCCGTTTTCCAAAGAACCAATAGTCTGCCTTGACACCTCCAGGGCTTCGGCCAGGTCTTCCTGCTTCAGTCCCCAATTCTTTCGAATCTCCTCCAATCTGTTTTTCACAGGGTCCCTCCCTCCTATGGAAAGCTTCCTTTCCACGGCTCAACTCTATCACAGTTTTTCCCATATGTCAAGTCTACTTTCCATCTTTCTTTTTGGTCGTTCCCTCTGCGTAATTCAGGTCTTTTCTAAAGGCAATAAAAACGATATGGGTAAGCTCAAACCGCATGATTCGAAACTTATTAGGTGTAACAAAAATAGGCACGATGGCTGTAAAATAAGCGGTGCAGGGATACGTTCCCTGCACCGCTTTATCGGTCTATTGTTTGGTGAGACTTATGTGAAAAATGAACTGTCATTCCGGAATGAACCAGATCTGTTTGATGATATAATCTCACCCCATCTGCTTTCGTATACGCAGGTTACGCGGCTCTCTAGCTCATTTTGGTCAGAATTTCTCTTGGTTTCATGCGCAGAATGGGAGTGGATGCAACTGCGACAGAGATCAATATCATTCCGGTTCCAACCCCGCAGACCAGCAGCAAATTCAAAGCCGATACCTCAATATCGATGGTTTCAAGCGCTGGCGCTTTGTCCGGCCCCTGCTCTTGTAGGGTGCCGTCCATCAAGTCCTTTTCGGTAACGCGACCCTCAACGGCTGCCCGCTCCAGCATGGCATCACCGACCTGCTGCGCAATGAGTGAGCTTGTGGCAAAGGATAGGGTAAAGGCAAAAACAGCAATGCGCAGGAGTTCCGTGATATGCTGCAGGATGATATTCCCCTTGCCAATCCCCATCGCCAGGA
The DNA here is from genome assembly GCA_958402445.1 of uncultured Eubacteriales bacterium. Taxonomy (GTDB): domain Bacteria; phylum Bacillota; class Clostridia; order Oscillospirales; family Oscillospiraceae; genus Faecousia. Next base: position 151,404 of record CATXTO010000001.1, on the reverse strand, counting down.
GCATGCCGATCTCCTGGATGCGCGCTCTGACCCATAGGAGCACAATCAAGGTGAGCATTACTAAGCTGATTGCAATTAAAATCAGCACAACAACGCAGACCAGGCTCTGCAGCGCTCCCAGCTCCAGTTTGGCATGCAGATAATCCGAGTCGTTTTTCGTAAAGGTGCAGCTCTCCCAATCCACGCCGGGAATATCCTTCACCTTTTCCAGGATCTCGTCTAACTGCTGCGGATCTTCCACATAAAAATTGCCGTATTGGTAATAATTGCCGTCGTCAAAGGACAGTCGGGAATAGGTCTCGTCGTCTGTAAAACAGACGTTTTCGTACAATTCATTAGGCGGCGTCATCTCGCCCGCCTCCATACTCTTGGAGGGTTTAAAGATTCCGACAATTTCCACCTCCGTCTGACGGTACGAATGCAGGTCGCCAAGCAGAAAGCGATCCCCCAGCTTCAGCCCGTTCATGGTTGCAAACGTGTCGCTCACGATGATCTTATTTTTGTCCCCAGCGGTGATATGCCGCCCTCCGATCAGTTCAAACCCGGCTTCTGTAAAATAGGGCTCCAAATCCGAATGGGTCGCGCTTACCATTTTGCCCGCATGCTCATAGCCAAGGGAAGCCGGCGCGGCGCCCTCGGTTTTTATCTTCAGCTTCTGCCCGTATTTGTTCCGATATTCCACCTTTTCGTAGGAGCGCAGATTGTACTGATCCCGCATGCCGGATTGCTCTAAAAGATCGGATACCACATTCTCATCCAGAAAGGTCTCCAGATGCTTCGCGTTGACCGTAAAGCCGCCCAGCAGAGACTTGCGAACGTTCAGCGCCGCCGTATCGGTGGCGGTCCGGATGGAAAGGCAGGTTAGAATCAATGTCGACACCGTCAACAAGATGAGGAACATCAGGGCGGTTTTTCCCTTTTTGCGTGCTGTGTGCAGCCAGGCCCGTTTCCAGATACGCATCAAAGATTTCCCCCCATCAGCTCATTTTTGATAAGATTTCTTTTGGCTTCAGGCGCAGCATCGGAATACAGGACACTAGGATTGCCGTCGCTAAAAGAAGCGAACCCAATCCGCATACCAATTCAAAGTGCTCTGCCGATACGGTAACGCCTGTTTTCCCAAATAAACCTCCGATGCCGCTGGCTATCGCCTGGCTGAACAGGTAGGACAGCGGGAAGCTAATGACAGCGATCATCCCAACTTCCAAAATATGTTGGAACAGGATGGAGGCTCTGGAGATCCCGGCCGCCAATAAGATACCTGTCTCACGGATCCTGCCTTTTAACCACATGCTGAGAATCAGCGTCACAATTCCCATGCTGATGAGGACGATTACAATAATTAAGGTCCTGATCAGAGAGCTGATATCGGACATAGCGCCCGCCGTACGCTCATAGACCTTATTGTTGGCCGTAATTCTGAAATTCTTCCAGTTTATGCCGCCGATTTCCTATACCTCCTGAATGATGCGCTCCAACTGCTGCGGATCGTCCACATAGAAATCCGCTGAACCATATCCTTTGTTGGGGCCATCTATTTGGTAGTTGGCCAGGATTTTTTCCATGGCGCCCATCGAAATGAAAGCATAGCTCGAATAATTATACCAGGCGTCCAAGCTCCACTTGTCCTTTGCATCTTCTTGATCCGCGATCACTTTAAAAATGCCCACAATTTCAAGCTCGACATAGGGATCTCCGCTTTGGGGGTCGTTTACCGCTTTAATTTTATCCCCTACTTTTAGGCCGTTCTGTTTCGCTACGTCTTCGCTGATGATAATCCCGTTTTGATCCTTTTGAGTCAGGTGCCGCCCTTCTGTCAGCGCCAATTGATTCGCTAAGAAGTAGGAGGAATACTCGGAATTGATGGAGCCAAAGCTGCGGAACTGGTTGGCAACGCCGCCGACGGTGCTTCCGCTTTGATAGGGCTTGTCGTTCAGGTCGACCATCCTCAGCACGGTCTCATAGACTGCGTTATGTCCCTTGATGCCGCTGACACCGGCGATCTGATTCACCATGTCTTTTGAAATAAGCTCCGATGTGTTGGTCTTGCCGCTGCCCTGATCGTCCTTTTCCTCATTCCCCCAAGACGACACACTTTCCACCGTGAAGCTGGTGCCGGTGGCGCCCCGCAAATCGGAGGATTGCTGTTCCTCCGCGTCCAACGAAGCAAGCCCGCATAATACGAGCGTTGAAATGACAAGAATCAGGAGGGTCAGCAAGAGAGTTTTCCCCCGTTTTCTTGTGATATAGAAAAAAGCGCGTTTGAATGGACTCATGGTAACTTCTCCTTTTCGGAATCTGCGTGTGCCGATATGCCGTCCTGCATCCGTTTAAATATCTGAACGCTACCCTTGCGCAGCTTGAAAATGACGTCAGCCTGTTTTGCCAGTTCATTGGAATGGGTGACCATCACCACGCATTTGTTCATTTGGTGGGCGCTTTTCTTCAGTATTTCTACGATCTCCGCCGCAGTGTCCTCATCCAGGTTTCCGGTTGGCTCATCTGCCAGAATCACGGGCGCTTCGCTTGCCAATGCGCGGGCAATGGCCACCCGCTGCTGCTGGCCGCCTGACAGCTTGAGCACGTTACGCTTTGCTTCCTCTTTGGTCAGCCCCAGCTTTTCCAAAACAGGCAGCGCCGGCAGATGAGAGGTCAGGGAAACATTTTCCGTCGGAGTTAAATAGTCGATTAGATTATAGCTCTGAAAGATAAAGGACACGTGCTCCTTGCGGTGTTTCATCAGGCCGCCTTGCTCAATATCCTGTTCCATAAAAAATATTTTGCCGTCCGTCGGGCTGTCGAGGCCTCCCAGCAGAGAGAGCAACGTTGTTTTTCCACAGCCGGATGGCCCGAGGATCGCGTATAGCTTCCCGGCTTTCAGTTCCGCTGTGATACCTCTCAACACCGGTTTTCCGGGTTGGTAGGCGTATTGCAGATTTTCCATTCTCATCATGTTCCTGGTTTTACTCCCTCCACATTCCATTCAATTTTAGATTTCTTGGTTTTAACCCAATGGCACCCCCGGTTTCGCCGGTGCAAAAAAGTGGCTGTCTATCAACATTCATAAGAAAAACCGTCCTTTCGTATCTGATGAGCTCAGTATACATTAGGACGGTTTACTCTTAGATTCGATTTAATATCGTTTTGGTTTTGATGAAGATAAATGGTAAAGCGAACGCCATTTTCAATGTTTTGTATGCCGCAGGGCAAACCGTGGAAATCCAAGATGGTCTTTACGATATAGAGGCCCAGACCGCTGCCGCCGGTGTTTTTGCTGCGGGATTCTTCCACGCGGGTCAGCGGGGCGAACAAGTCCGGCAGCTTTCCCTCCGGAATCTGTACGCCGGTGTTTTCTATCGTCAAAGACTTTGATGTCAGCGCAACGGTGATCCTTTCACCCGCAGGAGAATACAAGATTGCGTTGTTCACCAGATTGGAAAGCGCCTTTTCAAACAGCTTTTTATCCACCTCCAAGGGAACGCTTTCCAAGTTGTTGCTGTCCAGTACAATGTGTTTTTTGGATGCCAACGGCTCGTAAAGGCCCAGGCACTCCTGTACCAGGACGCTTAAGTCGGCGGTTCGCCTCAACGGCTTGAAATCACCGGATGTCAGCTTGGAAACCAGCATAAGGTCGAGCAGGACGAGGTCGTAGGACTTTTGCCGGAAGGCGGTAATGCCCTCCAGCCCGTCGCTGGCGACATCCGTTGAATACCCCGCATCTGTCAGAAGCTCTTTCAGGATATTCTGTATTTCTGCCTCGTCTTCTACGATTAATATATTCGCATTCATCGGCACACCTCCAGAAATAGCATAACACCGTTTGATTTTGATTTGGTTTCAATGGCCCAAAAAGCCGCTACCGAAAAGCGAAAACCGCCATCCTCATACTTATATTGTCTGTCCAGATTATGCATTTGATTACGGATAGAACAAAACCCGCAAAAACACAGTCTGCCTGCGCTTTTGCGGGTTTGTCCGATTCGCCATTCTTACTCATAGGATCAGCATTGCGTCCCCAAAGGAGAAAAAACGATAACGCCGTCGCACGGCCTCCGCGTAGGCGTTGAGAATAATTTCCCGGCTGGAGAAAGCGGATACCAGCATTACCAGCGTACTCTCCGGCAAATGAAAGTTGGTGATCAAAGCGTCCATGGCCTGAAACTGATAACCAGGGTAGATAAAAATGTCGGTCCATCTGCTTCCAGCGGCAAAGCTCCCGTTCTCTCGGACCAGGGACTCTAGGGTCCGGCAGGAGGTAGTTCCCACGCAGACAATCCTGCCCCCCGCCTGCCGGGTCTCGTTGAGCAATCGGGCATTTTCCTCATTGAGCATACACAGCTCACTGTGCATGTGATGCCCTGAAATCTCCTCCGCCTTCACGGGTCGAAATGTACCGAGCCCCACATGCAGGGTGACATAGGCCTCCCGAACCCCCTTCGCGGCAAGTCGCTCCAGCAGCTCTTTTGTAAAATGCAGGCCCGCGGTGGGCGCGGCAGCGGAACCCACCTCTCTGGAATACACCGTCTGGTACCGCTCCTGGTCCTGTAACTCCTCCTTAATATAGGGGGGCAGGGGCATTTTTCCCAGGCGTTCCAAAACCTCCAAAAAAATGCCCTGATAATGAAATCGAATCAGCCGATTGCCATCGTCTTGTACAGCCTCCACCGTGGCGGAGAGCTCGCCCGCGCCAAAGAGAATCGCCTGTCCTGGCAGCGTCTTCCGCCCCGGCTTAGTCAGACATTCCCAAAGTCCCTCTCCCAGGTCCCGCAACAACAGCACCTCTACGGCGCCGCCCGTGGGTCGGCGCCCCAGGAGCCGGGCGGGAAGCACACGGGAATCGTTCATAACCAGGCAGTCGCCAGGCAGCAGGTAGTCTGCAATGTCAAAAAAGTGCCGGTGTTCCATTGCACCCGTGACGCGATTCAGCACCAATAGCCGGGAACCGTCCCGGCGTTCCAAGGGGGTCTGGGCAATTAACTCCTCCGGTAAATCATACCAAAAATCATGTGTTTTCAAAGAAAGCCTCCAAGAGAATGAAAAAATAGGAAGGTGCATAGGTATTATAGTGCAGGAGCGGGGAATTTTCAACTGACAAAATGGCCTTCCTCCGCATACACTGGAAACGAAGGAGTGAGCGTATGAATCAACCACTATTTCGCGGCGTATGTACCGCCATTGTCACGCCGTTTCGGATCGATTTTATTAACTACGAAGTCTATGACCAGCTACTGGACCATCAGCTCAACGGGGGCGTCTCCGCTATTGTCGTATGCGGTACCACGGGCGAGTCCGCCACCATGACCGACGCCGAAAAGCTGGAGCTCATCGAACATACAGTGGAATACGTACATGGTCGGTGCAAGGTAATCGCCGGGACCGGCTCCAACCACACCGCCCATGCCATCGCCTTGAGCCAGGAGGCGGAAAAGCGGGGCGTTGACGGGCTGCTTCTGGTTACGCCCTATTATAACAAAGCGACGCCAGCCGGATTGGTGGCCCACTATACCGCTATCGCTGAGAGTGTTGAACTGCCCTGCATTTTATACAACGTACCCTCCCGTACGGGTGTGGATATTCCCATTTCTGTCTATCAGGCCTTGTCGGAGCACCCCAACATTTGCGGTGTGAAGGAAGCCAGCGGCGATATCGTAAAGATAGCGCGGATTCGCCAGGCCTGCGGCAGCGATTTCTTTATTTGGTCTGGCAACGACGACCAGATTGTACCGATTATGGCTATGGGCGGCCAGGGCGTGATCTCTGTTTTGTCTAATTTGTACCCGGAAACCACAAACCGGCTGGTGGGTCTTTGCATGGCCGGGCGGTATCGAGAGGCTGCGGATCTGCAGGCCGCTCTGATGCCGCTGATCGACGCCCTATTCTGTGAGGTCAATCCGATCCCCATGAAAACCGCCCTGCGGTTGGCTGGCATAGATGTAGGGCACTGTCGCCTGCCGCTCACGGATATGAGCGAGGCCGGCCTTTTGCGGCTTAAAACTGCGCTGGGCGCCTCCTAAGTCAATAGCTTCTATCCTGCAAAGGGAGAACTCGCCGCCTGCGAGCTCTCCCTTCTCGGCTTCCCAAAACCCTGCGGGCATTTTGGCAAAAGGATTGCAGTCTATTGCGCGCACGCTATGTGTGCCAACAGCACACATAGCGTGCGCCGTAGCCCCGGTTCAGCAGAAAGCGGAGCTCCTGATCGGCAAAATTCAGCTTCTCCTGTGCCTTTGGGTCGAACGCCGCCGCATCCTTCGGATCGTAGCCCCTTGACATCACCATTTGCGGTCTTCCTATCCCAATTCGAGCCGGATACCGTCGTACGCCGCAACAACCTCGGGAAAATACTCCCGGACAAAGGCCACTGCCGCCTGGGGATCAGTGAGCGCCGGGCTGTAATGAGTGAGCCAGAGACGCTCCGCGCCGGCCTCTTTTGCGAGCTGTGCGGCTTCATCAAATACCATGTGGCCTTTTTCATGGGCCTTTTCCGCTTCGCTACCCTCCCCATGGAGGCCCTCTGCGATCATCAGTCCGGCGTCTTTCCCCAGTTCCGCCACCGCTTTTACTGGGCGGGTGTCCGTGGAATAGCTGACGATGATCGGTTCGCGCTGGCCGTCCAGCACCTGCTCCGGAAGTATCAGCCGCCCGTCTCCCAACGTGACCGATTCTCCGGCATGGAGTGTCCGGTAAAATCGCTGCGGGATATTGAGCTGTTTTGCCTTCTCAGGATTGAAAACCGGTTTGCGCGCAATTTTAATTCTCCAGCCGTAACATGCTACTCTGTGGTCGAGCTCCCGGCAGGTCATGGTCAGGCCCTCCCAGCCAGGAAGCACAGCGCCAGGGGAAAGCTCTACCATCAGAAGCGGAAAGGGTAGTGGAGCCACCACCAGAAGCGCGGACAGCAGTTCTCCCAGTCCGGCCGGGCCCGCGATGCGCAAGGGCTCGGTGCGCCGGGTATTCCCCAGTGACAGCAGCAGTCCCGGCAGGCCCATGACATGGTCGGCGTGAAAATGGGTGAGCAAAACCGTCTCCAAATGACTCAGCCTGCATCCAGCCTCCCGCAGGGCGATCTGCGTGCCCTCCCCGCAGTCAATCAACACGGCCTTCCCCTGATATTCCATCCAGCAGCAGGAGAGCCACCGTTCCGGCAGCGGCAGCATCCCGCCGGTACCCGGCAGGCATACGGTCAGCATAAAGGTTCCACCGGTGGGGAAATTTTCTTGCCCACCAGATCGATGATCTTCTGAAAGCCCTCACGGTCCTTCAGTGTGCTGCCCAGCGAGGTAGGAACGGCGATGATGTTGTTACGGCCCACCTCCTGCACGAAGGTACGAACTACGGGCGGAAAGCTGTCCGCCCAGACGGGAAACACCACCGCCACCGTCTCACCAACTTCGGGCTTTTCATAGCTGGCGGGCAGGCATTTCCCTTTCATGCTGTAAAAACCGGCTCTCAGCCAGCCGATGGGACCGTTCCAGTTCTTTCCATCGTGAATAATGCGGGGTGAGCCCCCCTGCTTTGCCGCCAATTCATCGGCAATCTTCTTACTGCGCCCCGTGCGGGTGAAATAGTAGACTTGCATTTGGATAGCCTCCTTCTCTAAAAATGGCTGTCTATATTGTATTCCGTCATGCGGGCATTATCGATCAGGCAACCTGCGGTTACCCATCGAAGCAATCTTTGCTATCTTTGAAACAGAAGCGTATAATTATAAGAAATGAGTTATAGAAAACTTACGCGCCATTCCTTTGGAATGAAGCGTGGCGCGTAGATGCCATGCTCATTCTATAAGCAGCCGAGCGCATAATCTGCGCGCTGCAAACGGGCAAGTGCATCAAGCGCTTGCCCGTTTCTGTTCCGCATTTTGCCATTTCCGCACAGTAGCATTTCCTCGTTGCACCAGAGGGAAATAACCGAAAATACAAGAAGTTTTGTTTGCGCCCGAAACGAATCAAACGCAAAACGAAGCATTTGTACTTGACAATTTTGCACTATGTTTTGCAGTTACTTTGGGGACCTTTGTTTAAAGGAAAATATAGGATTAAATCAAAATATTTCCTTAGCAAGCTAGTTGGTGCAAGCCACAGAAGCCACAAACAATCAGAAAAAGGCTTAAAACCAAATCATAAAAACAATCAAATTCGAACCCATGACGTTTTTGTCAAATAAATTCTCGGTCCAGCAGATGCGAAATTATATTTTTTAGAAGAAAATACTTATTCATATCCTGTACAATTGCTTTTCTCGTTGAGTAATACGGTGCTCCCGTCAGAAAACCAAACCGGGTGGGACAGGCAGCATTCTCGTGAATGGTACGTGTCATTGTACCCTGCTGCAGCGCATATAAAGCATGCCCGTCTTTGCAGACCACCAAAACGTTCAACTGATACCGGCGTGATTGTACCCGGCTTACAGCGCTGATTTTCACCCCATTGTAGGTCGCGAGCCTGTATTCCCGCCCGTCGAGCTGGAAGACAGAGATGCAGTCCAGAAATCACAGTCTGCTCCATGCACCAGTCGTGCGCCTGCGGCGCACAACTCGTACACTTGCAGCCTGCGTGGTGTTTTCCGCTACGCATATGTCGCGGTGGAAAATGATCTGTATCTTTTCATCACCTGCGGGCGCAAACTCTGCCAGGCTTTTGACAGAATGCTGGACTTTTCAAAAAGTTTCAAAAAGTCTTTTGCTTGAACGCGAAAGAAAACCGCCAGGGTTTTCTTTCGCACGATTTTCCCCTCTGACTGAGATAGCTAAAGCTTTCTTTGGTATTGGATGGCTTTTATCTGCATCCCAAGGCTTTCATATAGCGCACGGCCTGCCTGGTTATGCGGGTCGCAGGTCAATTGTAGGTCTGTACACCCGGCTTGCCGCGCCAGCTCCATCAGTCCATTTAAAAACTGACTTCCCAAGCCCTGCCGCCGGAAGTTCGCGTCCACACAGAGTTCCTCCAGCTTCCAGACGCGCCGCGGTACTAAAACCGGGAGGTCCATCTCCTGAATGGAGACAACCGCATACGCCAGAACCGTATAATTCCGCCGCAGCACATAGATGCCCTCCCGCTCCAGGAGCTCGAAGTAGGTTCCCCGAGGCAGAGGCGTTTCTGTTGCCAGGAAAATATCCGGCCGCCACTGCACATGCAGGTCATGGACTTGCCGGGCCAGGCCGGCGACCACGTCAAAATCCGCCGGCTTCGCCAGCTCAATCCTCTCCATGAAATTTCTCCCCCCGCTGCGAGGCGCGGAATTGCCGAAGGCCACGCAAGGCCCGCAGCACCAGGGCCAGAACAGCCAAGCCATAGAGAACGTAATCCCAGATTCCCGCATCTCCTCGGGCCGCCATAACGGCCAGAATCCCTAAAAATAGCAGCGCCAGTAAACAGCACAGCAGGCTGCCAATCGGCCAAGACCTTTTCATACGCCCAGGACCGCCTTGTGAAATACTTTCTTCCCTTTGCGGAGCTTGAGTCCATTGCGCAGCATGGCCTCCGTCACGACATAGTCCACGCCGGGGACCTTTTGGTCATTGATCAATACGCCGCCCTGCTGCACCAGGCGCCGGGCCTCACTATTAGAAGCTGCCAGGCCACAGGCAGTGAGCAGGTTTAAAATTCCAATGGTTCCATTTTGCAGGAGATTGGGCCCTAGTTCCGTGGTTGGCATGCTATCGCCTTCTTCCCCTCCGGAGAAAAGTACTTTTGCCGCATGCTGGGCCTTCTCCGCCGCCGCCTCCCCGTGGACGAGCTTGGTCAGCTCGAAGGCCAAAATATCCTTTGCCTGATTCAGTTGCGCATCCTTCCAGGTATCCATTTCGTCAATTTGCTCCAAGGGGAGGAAGGTCAGCATCCGAATGCACTTGAGCACGTCGGCATCGTCGATATTTCTCCAGTACTGGTAAAAATCGAAAGGACTGGTCTTGTTGGGATCCAGCCAAACCGCGCCCTTGGCAGTCTTCCCCATCTTATTCCCCTCCGCGTTCAGCAGTAGGGTGATGGTCATGGCGTGGGCGTCCTTGCCCAGCTTGCGCCGGATGAGCTCGGTCCCGCCCAGCATATTGGACCATTGGTCGTTTCCGCCGAATTGCATATTGCAGCCGTAATGCTGGAACAAATAGTAAAAATCGTAGGACTGCATAATCATATAGTTGAATTCCAGGAAGCTCAAGCCCTTCTCCATCCGCTGCTTATAGCACTCCGCCCGAAGCATATTGTTCACGGAGAAGCAGGCGCCCACTTCCCGCAGCAACTCCACGTAATTTAGCTTCAGGAGCCAGTCAGCGTTATTGACCATCTGGGCCTTCTCCGGGCCAAATTCAATAAACCGCTCCATTTGCTTTTGGAAGCAGGCGCAGTTGTGGGCGATGATTTCCGGCGTCAACATGGAACGCATATCCGTCCGTCCGGACGGATCACCTACCATACCGGTACCGCCGCCGATGAGGGCAATGGGTCGGTTTCCCGCCAATTGCAGCCGCTTCATCAAGCACAGCGCCATAAAGTGTCCCACATGCAGTGAGTCCGCCGTGGGGTCAAAGCCAATGTAGAACGTGGCTTTCCCGTTATCAATCATATCGCGGATTTCCGGCTCATTGGTAACCTGGGCGATAAGGCCCCGCGCAACCAGCTCATCATATAATTTCATTTTGATCTCTCCTTAATAATCGGGATTTAAACAAGTATTTATTGGGGCGCGACTCGAGTCCGGGGTAACTGAATTTTCAAATTGGGTACAAAGGGGAACAGGTTTTTAAAACGTTTCTTTAGCCGATGGTGGATAAGGGCAGCAAGCTGTGTAAATCAATCTTTCCAGGGCACAAAAACGCCCTCTGTCCCACCCGGGGACAGAGGGCGTCAAAACGCGGTACCACCTCTGCTTCAGTCAGCCTTTCCAGTTCTGACCCTCAACGGCGTTGGAAACGCCACCGGCGATAACGGGCCGTTCCGTCCCGCCCTACTTCCGTTCAGGCGGACCGCTCCGGGAGGTATTTCACCAGGTCCGCCTGCCCCCTTGCACCATCCGGGAGCTCTCTGAAGGCAAGAATCCGACTACTTCATCCCATCGCTGCGTGTTTCGTATCATGCAGACATCCTAGCAGAAACGCCGCGGCTTGTCAAGCCTTTTGCATGATGTTCTGCTAAAATAGGCTGCGAGTACGGAGGCGGCTGTAAATCAATTTTCCGTTGCTGGAATCAGCTTGACCGTCAAGCCGCCGCTTACGGTGAGTTCAACGCCCTCGGTCAGCGTGACATTCTGAATCTCTGGGGTATACCAACCGGCACCGTCGTCTACGCCGAACATCTCGTTGACACCGCCGTCAAAAATGTTGCTGGAGGAGAGGTTGCCGCTGCCGGAGACGGCGACGATTTTATAAACCCCGGCCTCAAAGTCCACGCCCGCCTCATAATTCCCGGACGCTAAATCGACCGCCTGATCCTCGTGATAAGTGCGACCAGAAAAACCGCCTTCTACAGAAGTGAAGGTAAGCTGTATTTTCAATCCGCCGCTGACGGTCAGCACCGTTCCCTCCGGAAGCTTCAAGCCAGTAAAAGACTCCGTATAATAACCGGTGTCGTCCTTTACCCCGAACATCTCATTGATGCCTCCGGTAAACAGGTTGGAGCTGCTCAGGTTACCGTTCCCTTCTAGGGCAATGACGTCGCATTTTCCGCTGGGGATATCGATGCCGGCTGTATAGTGGCCGTCGGCAAGCTCATACACCGTTTCAATGGGCTCGGTTGTCTCGGTCGGCTTGGTTGTCTCCTGGGTTGCTTCCGTGGTTTCCGTGGGCTTTGACGTCTGCTTCGTGGGCGTAGGCTCTGTCACCTGGCCAGTGGGGTCGGTCTTAGGCGGATTGGAGTCGCCGCCGTTTCCTACGATGGCGCCGATAATCGCGATGACAACAACCGCAATCAGAGCCCAAAACCACCAGCGTTTCTGCAGGGGCTTTTTGGGTTTATTACCGTTGTTGGAGTATCCGCAGTTGGGACAAGCGTCGCCGGAATACTCTGTACCGCAGGTTGGGCATTTCATGATGGTGTTCCTCCTGTGTTTTTTGATTGGACTGAATGGATAGAATAAAGCGGTAAGCCGCAGTACTCGCATTCCAACGGGCCGAAACCCGCAATAGATTGGACCGCACCGCATCCGGGGCATTGAATTAGCCTTGGGCCGCTCCCGGCGCCGGTTCGGTTCTGCTCGGTACTGGATACACGTAGCTTTCTGTTTTGCAGGTCCAGGGTGCCGCCTTTGAAATAACCGGCGTCCAGCATTTCCTGCAGTTCATCACAGACCCGTTCGTATGAGCGCGGATAAGACGCCGCAATTTGGTCCAAAGAAATTGGATCTGTCGCATTGACAATGGCAACATATCGAGCATAGCGCACCGCTTTTTCTCGTAATCGAAAGCTTAAGATGAGCAACGTGATTCCGCCACCCACAAATAGTGTCACAGCAAAGGGTAAAGAGTCGGCCATTTTTTCTCCGGAATTTAGATTTTTATCACCGGCAAAGCTTGAAATCACATAAAAAACTCCCAGCGCCACCAGCACCGCTCCTAAAATCCTCAGCACGCGGGCGTTTTCTGTATAGCGAAATGTTTCCCGGGAAATCTTGCTGGCCAAAAGAAAAATTCCCACTGGAAAAAATAGAAACAGCAGCGCAATGACGGCGCCCCAGGGAGCGCCCATTTTTGGTTTTGCCACGCCCTTCATACGACCACCTCCGCCGTTTAAATGAGCTAGGGTTCTTCCGAGCCAGAAAGCCTCCTGCCACAGGTGGAACAGAACTGGGAGTCCGCCGCACAGTGGGCGCCGCAGGCAGGGCAAACCGGATCCAACGGTCTGCCGCACGCTACGCAAAACCTGGCGTCCGGGCTCGGACGGACCGCCCCGCAGGCGGGGCAGCGCTTTAGCGCCGGAAGTCCACAATTAGGACAAAATCGCATGTCTTGCTGTAATATCGTGCCGCATTCTCTGCAGAGATACTCAGGTTCTTTCGGCGCGCGTTTGGTATCTTGTCGGAGGCGCTCCTCCCCGTTCCGCTGCACCGGTACGCTGTCACAGACCCCCGCCGCGGACTCCCGAAACAGCGCGCCGAGCTGCTCGCCCATGGCGCTTCCAATTTGTACGCCCAGGCCCAATCCGGCACCAGCTCCCAGGAAATCTCCCAGGCCGCCAGTATTCTTGGCAGCGCCCTCCATGACGTCAAAGGACCGTTCCAGCCGGTAGTCATACCCGATAATGTCCATTTCCGCCCGCTTCGCCAACGCCTGTTTGAGCTTTGCGACCGCCGGGTCTCCCTCGGGCACGTTCACCTCGTTCACATAGAAATTTAAAAGCTGAATGCCATACAACTCCAAAACAGGCTGTAATTGTCCTCTTAAATGCTCAGACAATGCATCCAGGCAGGCGTTGATTTCTACAACGCTGATGCGTTTGTGAATCACAAAGGAAGCAATGGCGTCTCGTGCTTTGGTCAAATACAATCCCCGGAAGTATCTGATCAATTCCTCCCGCCTCAGCATGGGCGCCGTTCCCACCAATTTGACTAAAAATTTCTTTGCGTCCTGAATTTGAACACCAAACTGCCCAAAAGCTCGCACTGGGACTAAAACTCCATATTTGGGGTCCTGCAGTTGGATGGGAGAAGTGGTTCCCCATTTGATATCCAAGGTGCTCCGTTTGCTCAAAAACCACACTTCCGCCGCGAAAGGGGACTGTCCGCCAAACGGAAGTTTCAGAATTCCGTTGAGCAAAGGGATATTGGGCGTTTCTAGCGTATACCGTCCACTCGGAAACACATCAAATGCTCTGCCATCCCGAAACAAAACCGCCTCCTGCGACGCGTGGACAATCAACTGCGTCCAAGTCCCCAGGTTGGTTTCTGGGTATTTCCACGCTAACACGTCTGGAGTTCCGTGATACCGAATGACCGAGACGATCGCCATGGACACACCTACCTTAATTTTGCTTTTTTACTTTGAATTTGAAAATTACGCGACGCAATCATATCCTGGAGTTTTAAAATTGCGTCATCAATCGCTGTAAGATCCTCTGATTGAATTTCCACTAGGTTTTCCATTTCCAGCAACAGCGCGGTCACAGCCGCCTGAATCCGGAGATCCCCTTCTGTCTCAGATTTTTCGGAATCCAAATCACAAAAGCGAACTGAGTCGCAAAGCCGCTGTAGCTGTTCTTCCGTCCGGGCCCGAACCGAATCAGGCAGACGCCGAGCCAAACGAATGGCCTCTTCCATCCGCAGGAGAACCGCTCGTTGTCTGGTTAGAACAATTTGGTCTGCCGCGTTGCTCCTCTCCTGCCGGTTTGTAATGTGGAAAAAAACAAAAGACAGCGCCAATAGCAGCGCAAGCAGAGCAAGGTGAATGCACAAATAGGCGCCTGCTTTCATGGGAAGCAGCCAACCCAATAGAATGCAGATTACAGTGACCGCGCCGGCGTAAAGCAAGCTCAGCATCAAAAAAGATACCCGAATGGGAACGTAGGCACGCCGCCCCTGTTGCCAAATTACCGCGGCTGCAATCAGCGCCAACGCCAGCTCGAGAAAAATGAACGAAATCCAAAAGCCGGCATTTCCATGAGGTACCCATGCCAGAAGAACAAGCGCCATCGACGTCATTGCAAAACCGAAGGAAACGTATAGAAGCAACCTCTTTTTCATCGGCGCCCCCCCCCTTGCTCCTCCTGCAGGACTAGATTCTCTACCGCATACTCCAAACACAGGTTCATGATTTCATTCCGATTCCTTCCGGTCCGAGCGCCGATTCGATCCAACTCCTGGACCAGGCTCACGGGCAGACGCGCGGATACCACAATGGTCTCCCCTCGAAACCGCTTTACAGGAATAATTAACTTTTTATCCTCCATCTGCATCACCTCTGACAGGCTCCAGCATCGCACATAATTTATGAACGCGTCTATAATAATACATCTGTAAACACTTGTAGTCAAGCTTTTTTATTGCAATATGCTTGCCATATTTTACTGCGCCCCACGAATCCATATTTTGTCAAAAGGCGGCATTTCTTCAAAAAGAAACCGCCGAACACCAAACAGCGTCCAGCAGTCTCCCAATTTGCCATCTGCACACTCAACGACGATCCGCCTGCACCAGACAATCCCAGTTCCGGACAAAGTATTCTACGCCTGAAACAACCGTTGTCAGCAAAATAACGCCTATGACAGACCAACGGATTCCAGGATGTCCGGGAAAGGCCATCCAGACACAAAGTCCCGCCATGGTGGAAAAGGTCTTGACCTTTCCTGACCAGCCGGCCGCAATCACGCGTCCCCTGCCCACCGCGGTAAGGCGCAGGCCCGTCACCGCCAGCTCTCTGGTCAGCACTACCATCAGAGCCCAAGCGGGAAAAACGCCCCACTGCGTAAAAACGCACATGCAGGAGAAAACCAACAGCTTATCCGCCAGAGGGTCCAGAAATTTGCCAAAATCGCTAATTTGATTGCAATGCCTTGCAATGTACCCATCTACAAAATCGGTAAGGCTGGCTAAAATAAATACAGCCAGCGCCGCCCACATCCAAGGCCCAGCCGTTCCACCGCTGCAGTACAAAAGTACCATATAAACCGGTATGAGGCAGATTCGCGCCAAGGTAATTTTACTGGCTGTTGTCATGTCCATTGCCCTCCTGCCTATGTCCCATAAGCTCACCATCTTGCGCACCATCGATTACAACCGGCTGGAACGAGCCGATTGCAACGGGTTTCTCAGAGGAAAACCAAACTCTGCCGTCTATCTCCGGGGAGTCGGCGTAGCTTCTGCCAAAATAAAGCGCTTCCTCCAAGTCATAGCCGTCGCAGAGAATTTCCAACGTACTCCCCACAAGGGAAGCGTTGTACTCGTCCATGACCCGGGACTGAAGCTCCGCCAAAATCTCCGCGCGGCTCTGCGCTACTTCGCTGGGCGGATATTCCATGGCCGCCGCAGGCGTCCCCTCTTCAGGCGAAAAAGCAAAGGCGCCTACCCGCTCCAATCTTTGCCGCTTCAAAAATTCGCACAGCTCCTGAAACTCTTTTGGTCCCTCTCCGGGCAGACCCGTAATCAAACTGGTCCGAAGCACCAGTCCTGGAATCCGGTGCCGGAGCCTTGAAAACAGGCGGTCCAAATAGCTGCCGTTCCCCCTACGGTTCATTCGTTTCAGAATGGCGTCGTTGCAATGCTGGATCGGAATGTCCAGGTATTTTACGATCTTTTCTTCATCTGCCAGAACATCTATGAGTGAATCATCAATTTCATCCGGATAGAGATAGTGAACGCGAATCCAGTGCAGCCCGTCGATTTGACAAAGCCTTCGCAAAAGCTCAGCCAGCAGGCGCCGGCCGCCTGGCAAATCTGTGCCGTACCGGCTGGTATCCTGGGCAACCACGATAAGTTCCTTTACCCCATCGGCAGCAAAGGCCTGGGCCTCCGCCAGGATATCCTCCATTTTTCGGCTGCGGTACCTGCCCCGAAGAGAAGGTATGACGCAATAGGCGCAGCAATTACTGCACCCCTCTGCAATTTTTAGATACGCATAGTGCTGCGGTGTGGTGCGAATCCGGCCCGTTTCCTGCTCCGGCTTATGGATATCGTCGAACTGGCTGATTTTCTCTCCGGCCAGTAGCCGCTCCACCGCTGAGACGATTTGGTCAAAGCTGCCGGTACCTAGGACGCCGTCTACTTCCGGCATTTCCCGCATGATTTCGTCCTGATATCGCTGGGAAAGGCAGCCTGTCACCAGCAGCTTCTGAATGTGACCCGCCTCTTTCAGACGGCCCATCGCTAAAATATGATCAATAGCCTCGGACTTCGCCGAATCAATAAAGCCGCAGGTGTTTACCACCACGACATCCGCGCCTTCCACATCGGACAGGATTTGATGCCCTGCCTGTTGAAGGGCGTACATCATCTGCTCACAGTTTACCTGATTTTTCGCGCAGCCCAGGGAGATAAAACCAATTTCAGCCACCTCTATGCCTCCTATGCGTCTTCTATTGACCTGCCTCGTTCCTCCAGGCAGCGCCGAATGTCCCGCCAAGCAAAACCGCGTCGCAGCAGGGCATCCAAAACTCGTTTGGTCTGTCGTTGATCTGCATCCGGCGGCAGCTTTTCCTCCAAAAAACAAGCGATCGCCGCATCCGGTTCCGGTAAATCAGCTAGCGCCTCCTCCCAAAGAGAACGAGGGATTTGCTTTTCATACAGCATTTGACGGAGCCGGTGCTCTCCATACCCTCGCGCTATGCCCCGGCGGACGATTTGCTTGGCGGTCTCCTGATCGTTGACAAGCCCCAATTCCTCCATCCATTGGACCGCCTCCTGGACGTCGGCGGCCTGCTCTCCCTTACGACAAAGACGCTGCTTCAAATCCCGGCTGGAGACGGCGGAAGCCGCTACGATGCGGACTGCCCGCATTTTGGCGGAGGTCTTTCCGGCGGCCTGGCGCAGCCGTTCCAGGTCCTCCTGCTCTAGTTCCATGCCCACATAGAGCCCGAAATCCGCCAGTGTCTGCGGATAAAGCCGCAGGGCGCTTCCATCGGAAAGCGTTAGCTCATATTGGGCCGGTTGACCGCCCCGCTTGACAATAGCATCAATCCTCATCGTTGAAGTCGTCTGCAGTAATTGTCACCGGCTTTTCCGCCACCCGAGCCGGGGCCTTACCGCGGGCAACCTGCAGCTTGTTGAAGTTTTCCCGAATCTGCTCTTCCAGTTCCGCCATGGCCTCTGGGTGATCCCGTAAATACAGCTTGGCATTGTCCCTGCCCTGACCGATCCGCTCTTCATGGAGGGAGAACCAGCTTCCGCTCTTTTGGACCAGCTCCAGCTGCACCGCCAGGTCCAGGATCTCTCCGCTTTTTGAGATGCCCTCCCCGTACATAATATCAAACACCGCCTCCCGGAAGGGGGGTGCCACCTTATTTTTTACCACCCGAACCCTGGTTCTGGAACCTATGATATCAGAGCCATTTTTGATGCTCTCGGTCTTTCGTACGTCCAGCCGGACGGAGGCGTAGAACTTTAGGGCATTGCCTCCGGTGGTGGTCTCCGGGTTTCCATACATCACACCGATTTTCATCCGGAGCTGATTGATAAAAATTACCACACAATTGGTCTTGGAGATCGAGCCCGCCAGCTTCCGCAGTGCCTGGGACATGAGCCGCGCGTGGAGTCCCACAAAGCTGTCACCCATCTCTCCTTCGATTTCTGCCCGGGGCGTCAGCGCCGCCACGGAATCCACCACCACCGCGTCCACAGCACCGGAACGAACCAATGCGTCTGTAATCTCCAAGGCCTGTTCCCCGGTATCCGGCTGGGACACCAGCATAGAGTCGATGTCCACCCCTAGGGCGGCGGCATAGTCCGGGTCCAGAGCGTGCTCAGCATCTACGAACGCCACCTCGCCGCCACGCTTCTGGGCCTCCGCCAAAATATGCAGCGCCAAAGTCGTCTTACCGGAGGATTCCGGTCCATAGATTTCAATGATCCGTCCCTTCGGCACCCCGCCAATACCCAGCGCGGCGTCCAGCGCCAGAGATCCGGTTGGAATAGCGTCAACCGTCATTTCGGCCCGATCTCCCAGACGCATGACCGCCCCCTTGCCGTAGTTCTTCTCAATCTGGGCCAGGGCGGTTTCCAGAGCTTTTTTCTTGTCGCTTGCAGGCGTCGGCGCCTCATAAGCGGGTTTTTTTGTCGCCATACTCGGGCTCCTCTCTATGTTTTCGGGCTAGGACTGCACGTTCTATGTCACGGAAGTCCTTTTTCATCTCCACAACTTCAAATCCACCGTCCACCAGGATGCGGCGCACGGCCTCCCCCTGACCTAGACCGAACTCAAAACAGAGCCAGCCATCCGGCTTCAAGGAAGCAGCGTAGTTTCTCACAATCTGCCGATAAAATGCCAGTCCATCCGCCCCGCCGTCCAGGGCCATCAGCGGCTCAAAGTTCCGCACGCTGGGTTCCAAACGCTCCAACTCGTCCCGCCGTACATAGGGCGGATTGGATACAATCAAATCAAAGCTGCCCAAGAAGCTGGAAGCTGGCGCCAGTGCATCCGCCTGGACACAGGTGACCCGTCCCGTCAGCTTCTGCAATGCGATGTTCCTCTTTGCCACCGCCAAAGCGCCCCGGGAGACATCCGCCAAGGTGACCCGGGCGTCTTTGACCTTGCGGGCAATTGCCAAGCCGATGCAGCCAGTACCTGCGCATAAATCGAGGATGCGGGGATCCTGCTCTAAAAACAGAGCTTTTTTAATTGCTAGCTCTGTGACCGCACAGGTGTCGTCCCGGGGAATCAAAACATCCCGGTTTACATAAAGCTGCATCCCGTAAAATTCCCACTCCTCCAGGATGTAGGCCAGCGGCTCGCCTTGGAGCGCGCGGACGGTGAACTGTTCCATTTTCTCGCACACCTGTTCCGACGCATATTTATCCCGATCCGCCAAAATGGTTTCCTGGCTTTTTCCGGCGGCGGCGCACAAAAGCTGCCGTGCCAAAAGGCTGGCGCGTTCCGGCCCCTCTTTGGGTAAAAAGGCCTTTCTTGCATCCAAATACAGGTCGCTGTACCGCTTTACCACTGGTCCGTTCCCTCCTTTTCCGGAATGACCTGCTTTAAAGCTTCAATTCCCACCTCGATCATGGAGTCGTCTGGCTCGTTTGTCGTAAAGTATTGAAACCACATACCAGGCGCTGTGAGGACACGGCTAAACCAGTTGTCATGCCGACCCACCCAGCGGTTGATTTCGTAGCCTATGCTTACCACAAGGGGAAGTAACAGCAGCTTGTAGAGAATCATCAGGAATCGGTATAAAAATGTACCCC
Source organism: uncultured Eubacteriales bacterium (assembly GCA_958402445.1). Lineage (GTDB taxonomy): Bacteria > Bacillota > Clostridia > Oscillospirales > Oscillospiraceae > Faecousia. The sequence continues at coordinate 131,586 of CATXTO010000001.1, read as the reverse complement.
GCATGGCGGCAAGACCCGGTGCAAGGGCCAGCAAGAGGGAAGATGCAACGGAAAACACCAGGATGGACAGCACCATCACCACCAGCAGGAAACTCGTGCCACAGCGGGGGTGCAATCTGGTCTGCTTCCGGACATTTTCAACCGTCAGGGGCAGCTGAGCCTCATAGCAGCGGATGGTCTTATGCTCCGCGCCGTGATACGAAAACAGGCGCTTCATCTCCTGCATCCGGGAGACCAGAAACATGTACGCCATAAAAATTAAGATTCGAAAAAGGCCCTCGATCAAATTTAACGCTACATTGCTCGTGACCCACTGGTCGAACAGACTGCCCAGCACCATGGGCAAAAGAAAAAACAATACAACGGAAAAACCGATTCCCAATATGGCCGCAAAATAAATCAAAGCCTTTTGGAATTTCTCGTTGCCCAACTTTTTCTCCAGCCACGCCTCAAACCTAGATGGCTCGTCCTCTCCCCCTTCTTCTGGAGATAGGTCCGCCGAGCGCATCAGCGCCTTGACTCCTACTATGTTGGAGGAAAAGAAATTGTATACTCCCCGAATCAGGGGCCACCGCAGAGCGGAACCAGAAGGCGGCAGCTTTCGGTTCGTCACCTCAGTCTGCAGGCCATCCTTGGTGCGGACTACCACCGCGTCTTTCTCTGGGCCGCGCATCATGATCCCCTCAATAAGCGCCTGGCCGCCAATCATGGTTTTGAACTTTTCCTGCGAAGCAGGTCGCTTATTTTTATCCATGGTATCAGCCTTTCCAAATTCTATTGCTCTGCGGCGGGCAGACGAATAATCGCCAATGTCCCGCCGCCAGGCGCATTCTCCAGCGTTAGCACACCGCCGTGCATTTCCACAATCTCATCACAAACAGCCAGGCCGATCCCGGAGCCCCGGGCCTTGGAGCTGCCTTTATAAAATTTCTTTTTAACCAGCGGGAGTTCGTCCTCTGGAATCCCGGGGCCATAATCCCGGATACGGATAACGATAAAACCCTCCTGTAGGCGCATGGATGCCTCAATCCGCTTTCCCTCGCCGCCGTGCTTGGCCGCGTTGTCCAATAGGTTCAATAATACCTGGCGCATACGCTTGCCGTCGCAAGGGATGTCCGGAATGTCGTCGTCATTGTCCAGGCAGTCCAGACGAATTCCCTCTTGCCGCAGCCGGCTCCCGTACATATAAACCGTGTCCTCAAATTCGGAGCGGATATCCGTCATCTCCACATTCAGCGTCATGCGGCCGTCTTCCATCCGCGTAAAGTCCAGCAGCTCCGTCACCATTTCCGTCAAACGCCGGCTTTCCCGCTGAATGATGCTGATGCCCCTCCGCGTCTCCTCCGTGTCCAACTGCTCTCCGGACAGAAGCGTTTCGCTCCAACCGCTGATCGCCGTCAGGGGAGTCCGCAACTCATGGGAAAGAGAGGAGATAAACTCGGTCTGCATTTTTTCGTTTTGATTGATTTTATTGGACATGTCATTGATGGTCTCCGCCAACTCTCCAATTTCATCATCAAACTTGGCCTTGATTTGCACGCCGTAGCTGCCGCCCGCAATCCGTTTTGCAGTTGCAGTGATTTCCGCCACCGGCTCTAAAATCGAGCGAATATAGAAATTGCTGCTCAGCAGCACCACCAATACGAACAAAACACCGGCCACCATTGCCATTGCCGACAAAAAAATGATTTGCTGGTCTACAATTTTCATGCTGGTGACATACCGCAGCACGCCGATCACTTCGCCGTTGGAATAAATCATGGGGCTGGAAACCGCCATAATCCGTTCGCCGGTGGCGGGATCATTGCCCACAAACGTAGCGGTTTCTCGGGTACTGATGGCCGCCTGAATATCCGTTGTGGTGGGAGAGCGACCCGCCCACTGCCCATAAGAAGACGCCACCAAGCGGCCGTTGATGTTGACGAACTGGAGCTCTATGGTGTTTTTTTCCTCAAAGGTCCTGGCATAGGTAATACAGGATTGGTAGTACTCGTTATAGCTCTGGTTAATATAGTTGGCGAAGAACTCCGCCGTGCTTTTGGCGCGATGCTTCATGTCGGACTGCATGTTTGAATAGTAGTAGGCCGAGAAGGCCGCTGAAATTGCGATGACACAAATGGCGGCTAGAATTGACACAGGACCCACAGTGTGGGTCAGCCAGCGACGGCGCAGGCCCTTAATTCTTTTTCTTCTCTGCATCCAATGCCTCTTCCGTCCCTTCCACAAACCCATTTGAATTACGCGCCCCACTTGTAACCAAAGCCCCAAACCGTTGTGATATAGGTGGGAGTGGTGGCGTCATCCTCAATTTTGATCCGGAGGCGACGGATATTGACGTCCACAATTTTAAGCTCACCGTCGTAATCCCGTCCCCAGACTGAGGTCAGAATATCCTCCCTGGAGAGTGCGCGGCCAGGGTTTTGCATAAATAGTTTCAAAATCGCATATTCCACCTGCGTCAGCCGGATTCGTTCTCCATTTTTCTCCAAGGTCCGATTTCTTGTGTTCATCACAAAGGGTCCCTGGGTCAAAAGCTCCGAATCCGAGGTTCCATCTCCGCCAATGCGGCGATATAACGCGTCGATGCGGGCGGTAAGCTCTGCCGGAGAAAACGGCTTCGTCACATAATCGTCTGCCCCGGTCATGAGACCCGTCACCTTGTCCATCTCCTGCGTTCTGGCGGTGAGCATAATGATTCCAATTTGCTTGTTGGATGCCCGAATGTTCCGGCAGACCTCAAAGCCGTCAATATCCGGCAGCATGATGTCCAGAATCGCCACACCAATATCCGGGTTTTCTTTGAGCTTCTCCAGGGCCTCCATCCCGGTACCGGCCTCAATGGCGTCGTAGCCGGCTCGTTTCAGGTTGATGACCACAAAGCTGCGAATATTAACTTCGTCTTCCAAAATCAGAACTTTCTTCATGTGCCTCGCTCCTTACGTTTCCCCGGTCTTCCAGTCCTCCCGGATGAAGTTAAAATAGGAAATCATGGTCTGCTGATCCAACTGCCGGGCCAGCGTTCCGCTTCCCATTGCGGCAGCGTAGATCACCTCGTCCGTCCGCGCCAGAACAAATCGGCCATCGGACGTGGCCAAGCTCTCTCGGTCATCGCCGGAAAAGGCGTATATGGTGAAAATCACCTGGCTTCCGTCCCTGGGACCCGGCCCCCCCGTAAAGACGTAGCCCAGCGTCTCCCCCACCTCGCGACCTCGGGTTACGGAGAGCGTCTCGATCCAATCCTGCTCCAACCGCATATACCAACCGTCCGTATAATTATGATACGTATAAATCTTTTCCCGCTCGCCACCGTCGGTTGTTAAATTGTACCAACGGATGAGGTAGCGGCTGGCCGGAGCGTTGTTCGGTTCCAGTTTCGGCATGGAGATCAGAGAAGGAAGCTCAATTAAGCCGTCGTCGTCGATGTCGTCGGCATATACGTAATAATTCCGAATTGTTTGAACGCTGGTGCCGGATTCGCTGGATAAAGAGACATTGGTCAGCTTGTTTTTTACCACGGCAAACACGTCCGTAATAATCGTGTCTTCATTATATACGCTAGCTACAAAGACCGCGGGCGTATCCTGATCCATGTTGCCGACGGCGATCCGCTTCAGCTTGTCCACAGATACCGACATCGCAGCCTCGCGGGAACGCTCCATAGAACCCTTTCGGAAGAAATAGAGCTCCGCCACGCCGTTTTCCGCGCTGGCGCCGGGACGAAGCAAAAATATTTCACGTCGGTCGTCCTGGTTCAAATCTGTGGTTGAAAACCGCGTGTAATTCGCCGTGAGCAGCAGCTCCGGCTGCCCGGAGCGAAAGCTGTACACCGTCAGCGCATGCAGTACCTCGTTGCTGACTTGTCGCCCCACAGCCAATTCCATTCCCGGCACGTCGTCAATTTGTGCGTACTCTACCTGCTCAAAGGAGGTCCCGGCGGTTTCAATGGTGGCGATGTTGGTGTAAACTCCCTCTTGCTTTGCAAAAATAAATATTTTAAGAGGCTTTTCCCCGTTTCCCTTGGCGAATACCAAGGCCTCCGGCTCCCCGTCACCATCCAAATCCGACATCTGAACCGTCTGCTGATTTTCCCCGGAAATGGGGGAACTGTACTCCAAGCCCGTCATGACCTTATTAATTGCAGTCTGCAGGTTGTTATACTCCTCGGTGCGTTTGGGAAGACAGTACATTTCCTCCACTGTTTTCAACATACAGCCGGAGAGCAGACAAGTAGCGGCTGCCATGACACTTAGAAGAATCCATTTAATCCGTCTCAAGGAAGGTCCTCCTTTTTGGTCGTCCTGGGCGGACAATCTCCTGATAGATTAGTATAGCATAGTTGAACGAAAATTGGTAGAGAGAAACGCGATTTTCTTCCAGGGAAGACCTGCCCGTTTCGTCATTTTAAAACCACGTTTTCCTCTCCCAAAAGCTGACGCAGCTCACACAGTAAATCCTGCTCCAGCGTACAAAGCGTACCTCTGCGGATCTTCGTGTCCGCAATATACAAAAGGACCTGGCTGGTACCGGGGAACATGTTTAAAACAGCCTTGACCTTACGATATTCCGGAACATCCTCTGAGGAAATCCGCAGATAAAGCTTTCCAGCAGCCGGCGCCTGCTTCTGCGCAACTTCTGCCGGGACGCTGTCCGTACTGTCTGAAATGGGCTGCGCTCGATTCACGACGAGTTGCGGCTCCTTTTCCTCCCGGATGGACAAACGCCCTCCAATGATGACCGGGGCGTTTTCCCGCAAATACCCCCCGTATTGGCTCAACACATTGGAAAAGGCCAGCATCTCGATAGAGCCGGTATCATCCTCCAGCGTCACATAGGCCATCATGGAGTTGTTCTTGGTGGTCTTCATTTTCACTTTCTGCACAATGCCGGCCACCGTAATCAGCGCGTCGTCTTGGATCCCGCTTTCTTCATCCATCAGCGTCCCAATTGGCACCACCTGAATGTGCTTCAAATAGGGTCGGTAATCGTCCATGGGATGACCAGACAGGTATAAGCCCGTGGTTTCCTTTTCCATCGTCATCCGCTCAGCCTTACTGATCTCCGGGAGCTTGGGGATGGGAACCATGGCTGCCGGTACGTCTTCCTCCAGCATGGCAAACAGGCCCATTTGCCCTTCCACATTTTTCCGGCGGCTATCCGCTACCGAGTCCATCATATTCTCATATACTGCCAACATTTGGCTGCGAAATAAACCAAAGCAGTCCATAGCCCCGGATTTAATCAAATTTTCCACCGCGCGTTTGTTTAACTCATTCCCATCCATTCGCTGGAGAAAGTCCTCCAGTGAACGGAAGCTGCCGCCGGCTTGCCGCTTGTCCACCATGGTCCGAATCAAACCACGGCCAATGTTCTTTACCGCGCCCAGGCCAAAGCGGATTCCTCCCGGTCCCACAACGAACTTATCTTCCGATTGGTTTACGTCCGGAGGTAGAACAGGGATCCCCATTTCCCGGCACTCCGCAATATAACCCGCAATCTTTCCGGCGCTGTCCAGCACGGAGGTCATCAGAGCAGCCATATACTGCCGGGGATAGTGACATTTTAAATAGGCCGTGTCGTAAGCAACCTTAGCATAGCATACCGCATGGGATTTATTGAAGGCATAATTGGCGAAATCCACGATATCGTCATAGATCGATTGGGCCACCTGCTCGGATACCCCATTGGCCACGGCGCCGGGAATTCCCTGCCCTTGATCTCCATAGACGAAGACACGCCGCTCGTCTTCGATGATTTTTTGCTTTTTCTTGGAAATCGCCCGGCGAATGTTGTCCGCCTGGCCCAAGGTGTAACCGCCCAGCTTTTGGAATATCTCAATAACCTGCTCCTGGTACACGATACAGCCATAGGTGACCTTTAAAATGGGCTCCAGCAGGGGCGTGACATAGGTGATCGTCTCAGGATGAAGCTTACAGGAGATGAACCGGGGAATCGAGTCCATGGGACCGGGCCGGTATAGGGCCACAATGGCGGTCAAATCCTCAATGGAGGTGGGCTTCATCCCAGTGCAAACGCCAGTAATTCCGGCTGATTCCAGCTGAAAGACCCCTTGGGTCTTCCCCTCCGACAGCATGGCAAAGGTCTGCGCATCGGTCTGCGAGATTTCTCGCATGGAGAACTCCGGCTCTGTTTTTTGAATCTCCTCCTCTGCGTCTGCAATAACCGTCAAATTGCGTAGGCCCAAAAAATCCATTTTTAGCAAGCCCAGCTCTTCAATGGTGGTCATAGTGTATTGAGTTACAATGGTTTCATCGTTCCGGGACAGCGGTACATAGTGCTCCACCGGCAGCTTGGTGATGACAATTCCAGCGGCGTGGGTGGAGGTATTGCGCGGCATTCCCTCCAGGGCTCTGGCTGTGTCCAGGAGCGTCCGTACCCGGTCGTCCCCCTGGTACATATCCCTCAACTGCGGGGAAACCCGCAGCGCCTCGTCTAACGTGATGTGAGGCGTCGAAGGCACCAGCTTCGCCACCACATCAGTCTCCGCATAGGTGAAGTTCAACGCCCGTCCCACGTCCCGGATGGCGCCCCGGGCCGCCATGGTGCCAAAAGTGACAATTTGCGCAACATGGTCCGGTCCGTATTTCTTGGTTACATAATCGATGACCTCGCCCCGTCTGGCCTGACAGAAATCGATATCAATATCCGGCATACTCACCCGCGCCGGGTTTAAAAAACGCTCGAAAATCAGAGCGTACTCCATGGGATCAATATCCGTGATGCCCAGGCAGTAGCTTACCATGGACCCGGCGGCGGAGCCCCGTCCCGGACCCACGGGAATACCCGCGTCTTTGGCAAATGCGACGAAATCTGAGACGATGAGAAAATAGTCCACATATCCCATCTTCCGAATCATTTCCATTTCATAGTCCAGACGCTGGCTGTAACCCTCCCCAGGTTTGGGATAGCGGCGGGCAAAGCCGTCCCGGCACAGCTTGCAAAAATAATCCCAAGCGGACACCCCTTCCGGCAGCTGAAACTCCGGCAGATGATATTGATTAAAGGTAAAATCCACCTGACAGCGGTCCGCTATGCGCACCGTGTTTTCAAAGGCCTCCTGGGCGTGGGGGAACAGCTCCTGCAGCTCCCCTTCGCTTTTCAAATAGAATTCCTCGGTTTCAAAACGCATGCGGTTGGGGTCGTCCACGGATTTTCCCGTCTGGACGCACAGCAAGACGTCCTGAACTTTCGCGTCCTCTTTCCGTAAGTAGTGGGCGTCGTTGGTAACGACCAACGGCAGTCCAGTCTCCCGGGAGAGCCGATACAGTCCTGTGTTTACTGTCCGCTGCGCCTCGATGCCGTGGTCCTGCAGCTCCAAATAAAAGTTGTCCGGCCCGAAAATCTGAGAGAGCTCCAAGGCGTATGCTTTCGCAGCCTCATAATCGTTTTCCATGAGCCTCTGAGGGATTGCTCCAGCCAGGCAGGCGGACAGGGCGATCAGGCCCTTGGCATGCCGTCGCAGCAGCGCCAAATCCACCCGGGGCTTTCCATAAAAGCCGTTTAAAAACCCCTCGGAGACCAACGTGCTGAGATTGGCGTAGCCCTCCATATTCTCGCACAGCAAGACCAAATGATAAGACTCGTTGTCGATGCCATGGACGCGGTCGGCCATGGTCCTAGGCGCAACATAGACCTCGCAGCCAATAATGGGCTTAATTCCGGCTGCCTTGGCAGCTTTGTAAAAATCAATTACGCCATACATGGCTCCGTGGTCCGTAATCGCCACTGCATCCTGCCCTAGCTCCTTTACCCGGTCCATGATGCCGCTGATGCGGCAAGCGCCGTCCAAAAGACTGTACTCCGAGTGGACATGCAAATGAACAAATCCCATCTCCCCGCTCCTTTCCTGCTACGTTTCCGCCAAGTCCATCAGCCGCCGCAGCCTGTGATTCATGGCGGATTTCGTGATGGGAGGGTCCATCAGCTCCGCCAGCTCCGTCAGGTTGGATTCCGGGTTGTCCAATCTGGCCTGGGCCGCCTGGTATAGCTTAGGCGGCAGACTCTCCAACTTCCCGGCTCCCTCCAACATTCGGATGGCCGTCAACTGCATCTGCGCGGCATCCACTACCTTGGAGGTGTTGGCATCGTCGCAATTGCACCGCCGGTTTACCTTATTTTTCAGCTCTTTTTCCAGCTTTGCCTCCATAATCCCCATGGCGCTCAACGGCGCGCCCAAGAAAGTTAAAAAATCCTCAATCGTATCGCTCTGCTTAAAATATAAAACACTGCTGCCGCCGCGCCCGGTAGCCTTGGGGTAAGCGCCCAGCATTTCCTGAATCAGGGTATAGGTCTCCCGGCTGACCAGCCGATGGGAGGTCGTAATCTCCAAATGGTACCCCTTAGCAGGGTCCGTCACGGAACCTCCCGCCAGAAACGCACCGCGCAGAAAAGCTGTTTTACAGCAGTCCTCCTCCAAAACCCCGAGATTGACATGTAATGCGACAGTATCTGCCCGGCTAAATCCATAGATATCCAAAATGGCGGCCAGCTTGTCCGGCTTAGAGATTAAAAAGGTCTGTTTTCCGCCCGCACCGGGGGGCACGGCGTCAAACTCAAAACCGAACGCCTTTTGAAACAGGCGGGGCAAAAGGACGGCCAGCTCTTTGCTCTCCGTCACGATCCGTACCAAATCCGGTGTAAATGTGTTGCAGAAAAGTAAAATACCGAAGCACTGTGCCACAGAGCAACACTTTTTACTGGGCAGAGTCCGGCAAATTTCACTCTTTACCTGGGAAGAAAAGGACATAATGCATTCCTCATCTCAATCCATCCTTTCGCTTTCCTTTGGCCCGAGCTCCAGGTGTCGAAGTACGCAGCCATATCCCCGCTGGGATAAAAACGCCGCCACGCGCACTGCCACCGCTACAGACCGATGCCGGCCGCCGGTGCAGCCTACGGCAATTACCAGCTCCCGCTTCCCCTCCGTCTCATATTGGCGGACGGCTTCTTCCAAAAACGCCAACCATTTATTCATGAAGCGGCAAGCCGGCTCGGAAGAGAAGACGTACTCTGCCACCTCTCCGTCCAGCCCGGTGCCGCTGCGTAAGGTAGCGTTATAGTAAGGATTTGGCAGACACCGCGCATCCAACACCAAATCCGCCTCCAAGGGCGCGCCATGGCGGAAGCTGAAGGAGCAAACTCGGACGGACATTCTGCCGTCCTGCGCCGGAACCTGCGTCAAGCAAGCCCGGCGCTGGGCGCTGCTGTCATATGGCCAACAGGGAATACACCGGCCCGCCGCTTCCGCCAGAGGTTGTAGCCGAAGAATTTCTGTTTGGCAGGCCTCCAGCAATGTTTTCCCGCCGGACTGGTCTGGATGGCGGCGACGCTCCGCTTTCAGCCGGCAGAGCAGCTCCTCCGCCGTGGCCTGAAAATAGATCGCCTCCACCTGGCGGGATACGGCCAGCATGGGCAGGCAGGCAAGAAGACATGCCGCGTCCTGTGCGGACTCAACACGGGGGACAATCACCAGATCCCGGGGCTCCTCTAATTTGGGAAGGAGGGAAACAGGTATGCCAATGAGCGGCGCATATCCGACTCCTTGCAGCGTTTGGGCGCAACGCAGCTTCCCGGCACCGGTCGGTCCCATTAAAATAAGCCACTTCACGCCGCCGGAATCCCTCATAGCAGCAAAACCTCCGGCTCCAGCCGTATGCCTGAGTTATCGAAAACGCGTTCTTGAATCTGTTTAATCAGCGATAATACGTCCTCCGCTGTCGCGTTCCCCATGTTGACCACGAATCCAGCGTGCTTGGTGGACACCGCCGCGCCTCCTACAGTCAAGCCCTTGAGACCGGCCTGTTCAATGAGCGCCGCCGCATAGCCCCCAATGGGACGCTTAAAGGTAGAACCCGCCGAGGGCAGCTCCAGGGGCTGGGATGCCCGGCGCCGGGCCATGAGCTCCTGCATTTTAGCTCGAATCTCCGTCTCCGGTTTCATTGTGAGGGCAAACTCCACAGATGTAACGACGCACGGTTTTTGAGTGAAGGCGCTGTGCCGATAGGAAAAATCCTGCGCCTCCCCTTCCAGCGCATGCGGCTTACCCGAGAGGTCTAGGAATTCCGTCCGGACGGCCACCTGTTTAATCTCTCCGCCATAGGCACCCGCATTCATATAGACACCGCCGCCCACCGTGCCCGGAATTCCGTGGGCGAACTCCAGCCCGGAAAGGCCCAGTCCAGCTGCAAACACCGCCGCCCGGGCCATGGTCACCCCGGACTGGACACGTATTCGGGTTTCACCCACCTGCTCCATCCCTTCCAAGCAGCCCTTGGTACAGATGACCAGCCCTCTGCGTCCCTGGTCCGCCGCCAGGATGTTCGTTCCTGCTCCCAGTACAGCCGGTTGAACGCCCCAAGCGGCAGCGGCGCACAGCATGGCAGCCAGCTCCGCTACCGACCTAGGGAAGGCCAACACCTCACACGGCCCTCCAATTTTAAATGAGGTATGTTGGGACAGGGGCTCTTCCAGGCGGAGACTCGCATCTGGGAACGCCTGCAGCATACGTCGCTGTAACTCCGTCATTTCCTTCATAAACGCCTCCGGGTGTGTTATCGTCATTACTATAGCATATCCCATTTGGGGATGCAAATGAATCTTTTTTGAGATACTCGGCACATGAGAAGCGGGCAGCCTCGGAGCCTGCCTGCCCAAGATGATTACAGAATTACTTGGCAACAGGCCTGGAATGGAATCCCCTGAACGGAAACCGCGGTGGTTCTATTCCCGCTTCATCCAACCACTTTTGCCCTTGTGAAAAGGCCGCAACGGCAAAGGCATGCAGCTGGGGTCTAAAATTGGAACAGGCAGCCCCTAAGGACTGCCTGTTCCGAACGAAAGGAAAGAGGATGGTATTGGCTAAGAATGGGTATAAAATCCCCGCTGTAGAGGACGAAGCGGGTTGACCTCCTGGGAAGCGCGGTTCCCGTCAATTGCATCCAGGCCGCCGGTCAACTCGGCATGGTTGATGGTCGTGATAATATTTCCGTGGCCAGTGTCTCCCAAATCAAACAGCTGGTCCGAAACGCCCTGCGCTTCGTCGCCGGGGATATAGAGATAGAGCTGGTTGGTAGCGCCCTCGTTCCAATAGTCATACAGGGAGAGGAAGAACATCGGCGTACCGTTTTCGCTCTGAGTATAATACATGTCGGAGAAGTGATAGGTAATTCCAGGCAAGGTGCCGTTGAGGAACATGTCGTAAAGCGGCGTTTCTACAATCTCGCGGATATAAAATACATTGTAGGTGGTGTTACCGTCTTCATCCACGTAATCCTGCGCAAAGACACCGTTGGCTCCGGCTCCAATCATGTTCTCGTCGCCGTTCTGGTAATTTCCATACGAATCCTTGGTCATGCCCGTGATCTCGTCAATATACCAAAGCCTGCCCACATTGTCCAGCAGGATCAAGGTCGTATTCGGGGTATAGAAAACCTCTGTGGACATCCAATTTCCCAGGTAATCCTGGTAGGGGTACTGCTGTTCCCCACCGTCGACACTTGTGATGGCGCTGAACACAATTGAGGTGGTGCCTTCCTCCTGGGTCACTAGATTCCTCTGAGAGGCGTTCAGGTACTGGGCCATGTCGAAGCGGTGCCAGGTAAAGCCATGGACCTCCTCATCATAGGACCCAAGGATCTGCTCATCTGCCTCGTGGGTAAAGGGTTGATCCACATATAGATAATAATTCATGATGCCGGTAAAGTTGCCGGTGGCCTCGGAATAGGTCATACCGAACATCACATCCCCGTCAATGGGGCCCACCATATCGGATATCACGCCGGTCTGCTTGTCGATCTCATAAATCATGCCGGCATTCCCATATTCACAAGCCCAGATGGAGCCTTTTGCCTCTGTCGTAGAGCCAATACTCAGGCCAAACCCGGAGAATTCCTCAGGCGCGGTGATGGGATTACCCAGGGTCATGGCGCTCTTTCCCTGGTCCATGGTATAGTGGTACAGGTACGAACCGTTATTGCTGCCAATACCCCCCTGGGTCACTGAGGTAACCCCGTCGATAGTCAGGCTCAGGGATGCCACGGAGACCGCGCAGGTCGCAGTCAGAGAGGGATCCGCTTTGGAGGCCACCGTGATAGTACAGGATCCGGTACTGACGCCGGTGACGAGGCCGTTTTGATCTACGGTCGCAACCTCAGGATCGCTGGAGGTCCAGATCACCTCCCGCTTCTCCGTATACCAGGGATCAAAGGTACAGTACAGGGACGCGCTGCCTCCAACATTCAAAGACAGGCCCCCATTGGACAACACGGGCTTCCCAACCACGGAGGAATCCAATACCGGCACATTTTGATGGGCCTGCGCAGCCGCAGCCTCGGCGCCTAAGGGTGCAAACAGGCAGGCGGTCTCGTTGGACAGTGTACCGACTCGGGTACACGCCGCAGTCTCCGGGTCCACCCGTTCCAGGGTCGACTCTTGGGTGATCCAGCTCACCGGGTAGAACCGCGCCCAGTACATCGTTTCCGTATTGTGATCCCAGGTCATGGATTGCAGGTAATCCATCTTTAACCCGGTATCGCCCACCAGGATCATAGGCCCATAGCCCTCATAATCGTCGTCCCGCGGACTGGTTTTATAGAGCAGGGCGTTGCTGTCATTTCCGGTCTCCTGGTCTTGAGTTGTTCCCAAAATATACAGAGTTCCACTGTCGTTGCAGGCCAATGACAGGCCTGTGAAGCCATCCCGGCTGGAAACCCAGCTTTCCTCATAGGCCTCCACCCCGTTCTCCTCATCCGGCTCCAGGGCGATGGCATCAATTTCCGTGCTGGTATATTCCGCATTGTACAGCAGGCCATAGAGCTTACCATCGGAATAGTTATAGGCCAAATCCTGATACACGTTTTCCAGCCGGGTAATCAAAGTCGTGTTAAGGTCTAGGGTTTCCGCAAGCAAATCTGCGTAAGGAATTGCGTGAAGTTCCCCGCTGCTGGTCTGCGCATAGATGTAGCCATCTACATACTCGGCACACACAAATTCCTGACTGCCGGCAAACAAGGTGGACTCGTTGCCGTTCACACCTTCGCTGAAGCCCACCCAGGCGTTCTGCATCGTGTCCGGGTCGTACTGGAAACCGTACAGATCGCCGTAAGAGGCGTCGGCACCGCCCAGATTAACTGCATAGTAGGTCTCGTTGCCCGCATAGTCGCAAACTGCGAGTACGGCCTTATTGCCGTATTTCTCGGTATATTTGCTCACGTCAAACGAGCCCGTGACGGCAGTCCCTTTTTGTTCCACGGGCATGTCAGGATAGAAGTAACCCGTGGCTTGATTGACCGCGCCGTTGAGCAAAACCACAGCGGCAATATAGTTGTCGTCCTGCGCCTGGAAGTACAGTGTTTTGCCGTCCTTGCTGATTGTCAGGGCGTCTCTGCCGCCCGCTAGAGCGGGCGCCGTATTGTCTACGGTAAAGGTGTAGGACAAATCGGCGCCGTGACCCAACTCGTCCCAGCGAACAGAGCCGTCCTCATTTACATAGTACTCCGGCGCACAGAAAAGAGAAACTGTGACCCGCGTACCCTCCGGTAAGGGCATCCCGGTCTCCCGGTCCGTGTAATCCCACTCAATACCAATTCCATATTCCGAGGTGGTATCCACCCATTGACCTGCCAGATCCTGGTAGAAGCTGGAAATCAGATAATCGTCAAAGTCCTCAAAGTCATCCTCGAAGTATAATTTGCCGGTATCCGCATCCCGAACTTGAATTAAGATGTCGGCAGCGTTGCGGATTGCAGTGGGGAAAATGGCATAGAAGTTCCAGGTCCGAGAGCTGGTGCTGTTAAAGGCATTGCGCTCTTCAAAATAATGCTGATCGCCAAGCAGACCTGTGGAGGCAGTGTAACCGCCATAGATGTTGCCGGTATAGTAAATGCCGGTGTCGTTGCCCTTTTGGTTCCAGGTCAGCACATTTTTGATAGTAGAGTCTATGTGACTGGGCCGTTGGGCGGTACCATAAATGGTCTCCAGGAAGGATCCCGTGTCAAACATGGACGGGTCGGTCCAGTTTCCATACCAACCCAACAGCGGAATAGAGTGTGTCACGCCGGTAACACCCTCTGCATTAGGCACCGGCTTGGCATAGACAAAACCCTCCACATAAAAACCATTGGCATAGCCTAGGGCTTTCATATTGGCTACCGCTTTTTCCGTCACCTGAATATGCACAGTGATTTTAGCGGAACCGCCGGCCGGTACGGAAACCTGGCCTTGAGAGACGGTATCGCCAAAATAGGTTACCTCCGCGCCCAGAGCGACCATCTCGTCGGCGGACAGGGTGTGGGTTTTCTCTCCATCCTGCGCCACTATGGTATCTGTAGTTAAAATCGAGGCATCCAGGTCATAGGTCAGGCTGGCTTCTGTCAAATTGTATAGGGAGAAGGAGAAGGTCCAGCCAGTTTCCCCATCGCCCAGCTCCGCCTTGACCTTCCCATCGCTCTGGCCGTCAACCAGAACAAAGGTTTCGGCGTTCACTGCGTGATTGATATTCGCCAGACCCGCGCCCTGGTTGCGGACCGAATACTCTACGCCGCTGCTCTCCTCCATCAGAGGATCCGCGGTGGACATCAGAAGAGATTGGGCCAAAACCCGTGTCGGCAAATCCTTGTTGCCCGTCATGGCTCTTGCCTTCTCCAATAGGCCGCTCTCCCGGATATACTGGCTGGCCAGAGCAACGAGACCCGAAACATGCGGCGTTGCCATAGAGGTGCCGGACATGTTCTTATAGGCGTCCGTCTCGGCACCGGAACCATCCACAGAATAGATGCCGCCCCCGGGAGCGGTGAGCTCGGGCTTGATGGTCAGACCGCCGGTAGTGCCCCAGGAGGAAAAATCGCTCATGGTGGGGTACGCCGTGTTTTCATTGTATTCCACATCCAGGACATTGGTGATGGTTGCTTTGCAGAGATATTGCCCTGTCGTATTCCGAGTAGAGAGGGCAAAAATCGCTTTGGCGTCCTCAAGCGTGAGTCCACCACAGGGAATCGTCGCTTCAGAACCTTCCAAGGAAGCACTGAGCGCGCCGGGCACATTGTTATAAATTAATACGGCGGCGGCGCCCGCAAGCATGCCGTTGGTGTGCTTGTCCGAGTGGTAGACCTCATTGCCCCGGGCGATCAGCACAATTTTTCCCGTAAAATCAAACCCCGCAAAATCGTCTAAGGAGCCGCCGTAAATGCGGTTGTCCGTCTGCTCCTTACCGGCAAGCAAATTGGAGGGATCGCCAAGGAATACCACGTCGTAATCCGTGCCCTTGCCCTTGGGGTCCAGGGTCCTCCACTGTGCATCTACGCCATCCTCCAGGCCCTCAATGTTGGTCTTGCGTCCCTGCTCTCCCTGGGCGTTGGTGAACACAGTTGTGGAACTGGAAATAATACCAATGTTGTCCACGCTGGCGATGGCCAGGGCATTGGCATAGGTCGAGGGGTCGGAAACCATTGCCGTGCCTGCCTCGTCGGTGTACATGTGCTGGTAGGCATCGTCATAATCCGCCCAGTTGCCGGAGTTGCCGCCGGCCACACACATCACAGTGCCAGTTTTGGTAATGAGCTGCATTAACCCGTCGAAGTATGCCGTATCATAGGTGGGATCCATCTCATGCGCAGAGGTAAAGCCGGGGTACGGGCTGCCAAGAGACAGGTTGACCACATCGCAGCCCAAGGCAATTGCATCCTCTACGGCAACCATATAGTCACTGGCGTATGCACCGCCATTGGCGCCGAAAACCTTCATGGTGATGAGCTGGGCGTCAGGCGCCGAGCCGGTCACGCCAACCGTCTGCGCGGCAGGCGCGTAAATCCGTTTGTTCTCCTTGAATTCTTGCAAAAGTTCAAGCAGCAACTGTACGTCAAAGGCGGAGACACTGCCGTTTCCGCTCAGGTCCGCATATGCTGCGCTGCTGATTTTTGCGCCTTGGACCACATAATCCATCAGCGCCTGCGCGTCGGCTTGATTGAACATACCATCGCCGTTAAAATCGTAGATGTTGATGTCGTCGGTTGGTATGTATGCATTGGCGGCGGAAATACCTGCCACGTGGGAGCCGTGCTCCCCTTGGTCGTCGTGGTCATGGGTGATTTCCAGATTGCCGTCCACATAGTTAAAGGCGAATGGGAGCTTGGCGTTGAGATACAGGCTTTCCGCGGTCAGGCCCTCATAGCGCTCAGCGGCATGGAGCTGACCCAGTACCTTTTTAATTTGCTCGACGGTAAGCAGGTCCAGCGACTCGAAATACGCTTTGCCGTCCATTCCCTTTTTCTCCGCCTGTCTGGCCAGAGAAAACAGGAAGCCATCCTCAGAAAAAGATTGGTGGTCCGTATCGGTTCCGGTGTCAATGATTGCAATGCGGGTCCCGGCACCTGTATACCCGGAATCCTGCTGCACCTGATCGGCGCCAGTCATTTCCTGCGCCACAATATTGCTGGGATTGGCACTGCTCAGTGGCTGATACTGGGTCTCCAGATACACATCGCGCACACCGGGCATCTGCTCAATTTCGGAGAGCTTTCCATATTCCACCCAGACGGACATGGAATTGGCGGCCAGCGTCAGGTTCCACACCACCTCCAGCGGTTCTCCGTCCAAGACAACGTCCGAAATCCGGTCCGCCAGTTGGTCTTGCACAGATTGCAATTCCTGGCGGTACGCGACAACTGCTTTGTTGTCCGCGAATCCGTCCACCGGCTTCTCCAGAGCGGAAATCGCAGCCGGCTCGTCCAAAACAATAATGGCCCGGACCAGGTCCGTGTCCTGATGTAAAGCGGAGGCGCTTGCAGCATTGATCTGACCCTCCGTATTCTTCCATTCTGGTGTGATGCTGCTGGAATCCAGCTTTTCATAACTCAAGGGGCTGGTATCCCCGCTCTGGGATGCGTATGCATTGCTCAATCCCAGGCTCAATAGCATGGAGACTGCCAAAAAAACGGCCAGCAGACGCTTCAGGCTGGAATGTTTCATACAATGTCTTCCTTTCTTATCCTAAAGTCGCAAACAAAACTGTTCACTCCATATATTGGCTGAAATTGAAAATAATCTGCGCCCCCTGCGCCCGGGTAGCCTGCGCGCGCGGCTTTAACCCATTGCCTGTGCCAATAAGGATTTTACGGTCTGTAGCCCAAGCCAGGGCCTCCTTGGCCCAGCCGCTGACACTGGCTGCATCGGTAAAGGCGTTCAACGCGTCGCTGTCCGCGCTCACATCCGCACCGGCATATTTGGCGTAGCGATACAGAAGAACCGCCATCTGCTCCCGGGTTACCTTCGCATTGGGGCTGAAGGTTGTAGCTGAGGTTCCCAGTACAATACCCTGCTCAGAGGCCCAGGCAACATAGCCGGCATAATAGCTGCCTTTCTTCACATCCGTAAACTTTGTGTTCGCCTCCCGATTTTCAGGTATCCCCGCCATGCGTCCCAGGACCGTCACAAACATGGCGCGGGTCATGGTGCCGTTGGGAGAAAACGTAGTCTCGCTAGTCCCCTTAAAATATCCTTTTTGAAAGACGTATTCCACCGCATCGTAATACCATTTATCCGCGGTTACGTCGATGAATTTCATACCCGAATCCGGATTATGCGCCAAAACGCCGGGCAACGCGATATGGATCCCCTCCTGCTCGTTGAAGTCCTCCACGGTAGCAACGAATTCGCTTTGACTCCAATTTTTCTCGCAGATAAAATCCAAGACAGCGATGGAGGCGCCCTTTGCGAGGGGTTTTTCCCCCTCTGTGGCATAGCCGAGCGTCAAAACTCCGTCCTCTGCACCGGTACTCACTACCGACCCATTGACCTCTCCGCCTGCATAGGTCCATAGTTCGCTGTCATACTGCACAGATAACCTTCCGCTGGTGGTAGGCCGTGACGCCTTGACCACAATGGTTACCGCGCTGCCGCTGACCGCGGTTGCGCTCGCTTCCACATAGTCCACGTCTCCCGCTGCAAAGGCGGTCAAGCTGCATACGGACAGCAGCATGACTACAGCAAGAACTCCAGATAAAATTTTCCTCATAGGTTCCCTTCCTTTCTGTTATGTGGGCAACTCCGCCCGGGGTGGGTTTTGGCTGGCTGGCCACCAAGTAACACAATTGAGGGGCATCACCTACCTTTACTGCCTTTCTATCTCTGATGGCAAAGGCAAAAGATCAGCGTTTGTTCGTGCGGGATCCCTTGATGCAAACGCGTCAGAGTAACAGCCCGGCAGGCTTCTCCTGCCGGCCCCTTCTCTTCTTTCTGAAGCTGGCTTTTGCTGACAGCATACGAACTCACTGCTACGGAACAAAACTGGCATGCATATCAGGATTTCGGTTATACTAAGGCTAAAAAAAGAAGCCTAATTACAATACGGCGAAAATTTCGTAGAGTATCTCAATATAAGAAAAGGCCGCGTAACCCCAAGTATTTCCGGGGCTGGCGGCCTTTGACCACTTTAGTTGACGGCAATTAAGCTAGACAGCTTTTCCATATTTTCCCTCTTTAGTTTCATGGAAGGATGCACGTACTTATTGAGTGTGATATTCACATTTGCATGCCCCAGAATTTCGCTCAGGCTTTTAATATCAAAGCCCAGTTCTATGCTCCTGGTCGCGAAGGTGTGTCGGAGCGCGTGAAAATTTGCCGGCGGGATTCCCGCCTTTTTTAATACGTTTTTAAAGTGGTTTTGCAGATTTCGGGGTTCAATTTGCTTTTGCTCTAAACCAGATAGTAAAAAGCAACGATTTGCGGTGACCTGCTTTTTTAAAATATTGATTAAAAAACCAGGAATTGGAATTTCTCGGATGGAACAAGAGCTTTTCGGCGCGGTGATGACAATATGCGTTTTGGTGCCCCCTCTGTTCTCTAATTTTTGCATGCGCTGCATGGTATGGCTGATGTGAATTACTTCCGTGTCAAGGTGAATGCTTTCCCATTTTAGAGCACAAAGTTCCCCAATCCGAACTCCCGTAAACAAGGCGACTAAGATTCCAGTATTTTTTAAGCTAGGATTTTCGCACAGATATTCAACCAGCTTTTCTTGTTCCTGGTGATTTAAGACTCTCATTTGGCGTTCCTTTGAATGAATGCTGATCTGCCGCAGATCACATAAGGCCAGGCCATAATTATTGGCGGCATAACGAAACACACCCTTTAGGACGGAAAGAGTATCCATAACCGTCTTGGCTGACAGCGCCGCATTGTTAATCCCTCCGTTTAATAGCAGATGCTGAGCAAACTTTTCGATTTTGGAAAATGTGAGCTGGGCAGGCCTACACGCTCCCAATTGCGGAAGAATATATCGCTCCACAAGATTACAATACTTATTCCAGGACGCCTCTTTTATCCTGGGTTTCATGCTTTGCAGCCACTCAATTGTGAACTGAGACAGACATTGACTTTCCTTTGTCGGGGAGCTCGTTTTAGTTATTGTACTTGGATGCAGGGCCTTTTCCCGTTGCAGCTTTCGTTTTACTTCCGTATAGGTCTTACCATAGACGGAACGGTACTTGGCGGTACCATCTAGAAAACGGGCCACAATCAAGCGTCCTTCCCAACGCCCATCCTTACGTTTATAAATGTTTTCTCCCTTTCGTGGCATGCGCATCGATCCTTTCTATTTGACGGTTGTGTCTGACGGCGAATCGTCAAATACACTATACTAAGCGCAAATATATTAGGAAAAACAGAGAAAATTTGTCCTTTTACTGGATTGCCTTGACAAACTCTTCCATCATTTGTTATTATTTCAAAGTGAAATTATGGTACTTTGCGCTGTCGTATATTGAGATACTCTACGAAATTTTTTTAAATTTTTCCACCCACAATTTTCTACTATTGGTAACAAGGGTCCGGTATGGAATGCCAGATGGCTCGTCATGCCGGACCTTTCCAAGCCGCTTATTTCCTTCGTAAATACAAAAATATCCTGGGAAAGCGTCGGTTGCTTTCCCAGGATATTACTCTTTACAATGCGATTAATCAGCCGGATTCTTCTTCCTTTTTAAATAGAACGCGCCAATAGTCGTTATCCAGAATTCTGGCTGAAATGGTAAACTTATTGTTTACGGCATTTTTAATCTCGCTCACATAATCGTCCGGGATTTCCTGCCCCGTCAGACTGACTACCTCGCCGGTCTGAGAGTTATAGGTGGCTTGATCCGTTATCCAGCTGCGGTTAGAAAAAACAATCAGCGGGCTGGCATCCGAAAACACATCCTGCCCCATATACAGGCGGGAGTCGAACTCCAGACCAAACAGATTCGACAGTGTCGGCAGCAGGTCCAGAGAGGAACAGGGACGCTCGACAGTCTCCGGCGTCATTCCCTTTTTGTAGATAAAGCAAGCGTTACGGTACAGCTCAAAGTTCTCCTCCAAGTCATGCCCGGCCAACTCGCTTTGTTCGGCAACCGTGAGCCCATAGGGATAGTGGTCCGCGGTCAAGGCAATGACCGTGCGGTCTGCGACGCCGGCCTCCTCCAGCCGTTCCAGCAACAGCTCCAAAGCACGATCCAGCTCAATCTGACAGGCCAAATATGCCTTCACATTGTCGCTGTACGGCTCGTCTTCCACCAGATCTTTGTTTTTCCCCGCAATATAGTTGCCGGAGAAGGTATAGTTCATATGGCCGGACACTGTCATATAATAGGTGTGGAACGGCTCCTTCCCCATATACTCCGCCGTGGTCTTATCAATCATCTCAATATCGGACTCCGGCCAGGTGTTTTGAATCTCCAGTCCATTTCCCACAGCCTTGTAAATATACCCCAGATTTGGATGAGACAGGTCCCGGTCGTAATAATCATAAGTGTGGTCATGATAGGCATAGGCGGAATACCCCTGATTTTTCAGTTGCATGGACATCACCAGGGGCATATAGTTGTCCGAAGAGCGGTAAAAGCTCCAAACACCGGACTTGGGAATGGTGCCGGTCATGGCCACGTATTCTCCATCCGAGGTGGATACGCCCCAGATTGGCGTATAGAAATTTTTAAAATAAAAACCCTCAGTTTGCAATTTATATAGGGTAGGCGTCCGTTCCGGGTCAATAGACAGATAGGAGAAGCCCTCTGCGGTAATGAGAATCAGATTGTCCCCTTTGAACATACCGGTCTTCTCGTTTTTATTGGTGGGAGTCAGGCCGGCAAAATACTCGTGCATCTCCCGGATATCGGCGTTCCCCTCCCCGGAAATCAGGGCATCAAAATCCAGATTCAACACGTTGAGTCCCCCATTAGGGTCCGTTGGTGTCGTAGTGTCCGCTGTTGACACTGGTGAGTCCGTCGCATCTGGATTCGAGGTAGCGGGAGGCAGCGTGGGCTTGCTGCTTAGCACCAGGGAGCCGTCGCTGCCGCCGCCAAACCATAGCCGTTTCAAATCCACTTGAAAAGCGGTCCCCATCCCCAGCTTTACCACAGATTCCTGCAAGTCGTTGGTTTTGTGGTATAAGTCATAGGGGGACATGGTATCCTTGCCGAAGATAGGCAGGCTCCAAACGGATACTAGCTGCACCACAATCATCAACGCAGCCAAGAAAAGGGAGCTCTGCCAAGCGGCGCCGCCTTTAAAGCTAAAAAATCGTTTACCAAAAATGGAGACAAACAGCATTGGCAGCAGCAAAAGCAACAGGGGTACCGCATTTTTTCCAATTGTCTGCAAAATGATTTTCCAGAACTCCATTACCTGACCTGCCCGGCCCATGGAGGTCGTGGAATAGAACATGCTGAATACCTTATAATACACCAACTGGGAAGCGTATAGCACGAATACAGCAATCGTATACACTACTGTGATGACATAATTTGCTTTCGGTTTAAAGTTGGTCGTCACAATGAATACCAATAAAGCCGGGGCAATTGAAAATAGCAGGATAAACAGCAGCCCCGAACTCCAAAACCGACTGGAAATCGTACAGCTTCGGAGTACGATTTCTGCATACACCAAAACCAGCCATTGAAACGCCAAAAGCCAAAACTGATTTCTCCGGACTTTCCGCAGCGGATCTGCACCTTTGGCGGATTCCCTGGTGTGCCGCACCGGAACAGCAGGCGCCACCTCTTGCCGGGGCAGGTTCTGCTCCTGTACGGAGAGCCGTCTTTCCCCTCTGGCCGGTTGGGAAGCGGACACCTGATAAGAGTCAGGCTGTACCTGGTCAGTTTGACTGGACGAGTGGCCCAGCAGCTCGTCCCAAGAGGTTTGTTCCTCCAGCTCTGCGTCCATGCGCTCCTCCGCTGGGATATCCTCAAACTCTAAGTCCGTCCAGTCAGGAGCACCGTCTATCTCCGATTCCCACGCCTCATCCGGCGACTGATCCAGATTCCCATCCGGTTTCCGCTTGCCGCCATTTTGAAATTTCCCCTGATAACCACTCACACTGTGTCCCTCCTGCCACCGCTATTTGTCAAAATATACTGTTTATTATAGAACCCCTCAGCCAATTTGCAAGGCTGAAACGCGGTTTTTAAGAAAAATTATAAAAATCTGTCGAACCATGGGAAGGGCTTTCTTGGATACCTTTCCTTATCTTCACCAGAAGCAGCCGCTGGATTCCTGACAACCTATGGCAGTCCAGGGAATTCTATGCGGCCTAAAACAAATTTTCGGTCCTTCTGCTAGGAAAGGCGGCAGGCCTTTGCAACCAGCCTGCCGCACCCTATTGTGTTTATGCCACCCCAAGCGCAGCTTTCGGGTCTAACCGGCAATCATGCTGTCAGTGAGGCCGTATTTCTCGGCCAGGGTCTTCAACGTCCCGTCCCGTTCCAACTCCGCCAAACCCTCATTGAAACGGGCGGTCAAGTCGCTACCCTTGCGTAGAGCAACGGCAAACTCCTCCGTTCCCAATTCCAAATGATCTAGCACGGCAAGCTCTGATTGATTTTTAACCGCAGCCAACCCCACCAACAAATCCACCACTGCGGCATCGGCCGTTCCCGCCGTAACCGCTACCAGCGCCTGAGCCTGACTGGATGCCTGAACAAGCTGCGCACCGGGCAGGCACAAAGACGCGGCGCTTTCCCCTGCCGACTCCGCCTCCGCCGCCAGCTTGGCTCCCTGAAAAGCCACTGCATTATCCCAGGTATCCGCCGTCTCCGCGGCCACCACTACACAAGGGCGGCTGGCCAAGTAGCTTTCAGAAAAATCCAGCGCCTCCGTTAAATCCGAACGGGCCGTAAGACCGCTCCAGAGGCAATCCACGGTCCCATCCGCAAGGGCCTGCGTCCGGGTCTCCCAGTCCAGCGGCGCAAAATCCGCCGCCACGCCCAGCTTCTCACACAGCGCCTGCGCCAGCTCCACGTCAAACCCTGACCAAGCTCCTTCCGCAGACCTGCTGCTAAAGGGCGGGCATTCTGTCACTCCAACGCGCAGCGTCCCAGCCTCCTGCACCTTTTGAAGATCCTTGGTTTTTGGCGCTCTGTCCTTTTTTGCGCACCCAGTGAAACCACCTACCATGAGAACGACACACAAAGCCGCTGCAATTCTGATTTTTTTCATTCCGAACGCTCCATTAATTTATCCTGCAGCCCCAATCATGGTACCGGTCCGCGCCTGAACCTGGACGAAACGCCCTGCGGTGGGCTGCTGTGTTCGATATTATACCAAACAATTGAGAAAAAGACAACCGAGCTTTCTTGACAATTTCCCCTCTCCCGGATAAACTGAGGAATGACATGAAATATGCAAAGGGGGTTGCCCCAAATGCCCATTGTTACCGTATCCCATCTTTCTTTTTCCTTTCCCCAAGCAACAGCGCCCACCCTCCGGGACATCTGCTGTGAGGTGGAGGCGGGGTCGTTGTTTTTGCTTTTAGGGCCCTCCGGAAGCGGAAAAACCACCCTGCTCAGATTGCTGGCCGCCCCCGTACAACCCGATGGGACCAAATCCGGGTTGATATGCGTACACGGAACCGCGTCCTTTGTCCCGCAGAGGCCGGAAGCCCTTTTGACTTGCGCAAAAACTCCCCGGTCGTATCTGCAGGCCCAATTGGCTCACTTGCCTGCCGAAGTGGCAAAACGTAGACTGGAAGAGACCATTGGGTACTTCGATCTGGCGCCTTGGCTGGACCTGCCAACGGAGCAGCTTTCCGGCGGCCAGCGGCAGCTTCTTTGCGTGACTGGTGCTCTGGCTGCGGGCGCTAAGCTTTTGGTGCTGGATGAACCCACCGCGCAGCTGGACCCCATTGCCGCGGGCGCGCTGGTAAACCTGCTGCGGCGGCTTTGCAGAGAGCTTTGCCTGACTGTGATTTTGTCCGAGCATAGAACCGAGGAGCTGTTTCCCATGGCCGACCAGGTGGGTGTGCTCTGCGACGGGATCCTCGTGACCCAAGGCGCGCCGCAAGCCGTGGCGCAGCATCTGCTGCAAGCACAGCAAAAAAATCACGCTTGTATGACAACCCCTGTGCGGCTCCATGCCGCCCTGTCCCTCCCTGGTCCCTGCTCCATCACAATTGGGCAGTGCAGGGCTGCCCTAGAACGCGGCCAGCTCACTCCCGTTGCCCCGGCGCCGGACTCGCCGCATCCGCCCAAGCCCACCGTGCTGGAGCTGCGCCGGGTATGGTTCCGTTATGAAAAAGATCGTCCTGATGTCCTTCGGGAGCTCTCTTTTTCCTTGCACGAGGGGGAGATTTTTGCGGTTGTCGGCGGAAACGGCGTGGGCAAAAGCACCATGCTCGGTGTTTTGTCCGGTGCGCTCCGCCCCTACAGCGGCAAGGTCCTGCTACATGGGAAACCGGTTCATAAGGATTCCGATTTCCTCCTTGTGCCGCAGGACCCGCTCCCCGCTCTGGGGAATGCCCCGCTTCGGCAGCATTGGAATGGGACGGAACCCCTGGTTCGGGAGATGGGTTTGGACCACCTGTTGGACCGGAGCCCGGAAAGGCTTTCCTGCGGAGAGATCCAGCGCGCTGCCATCGCCCTGGCTTTGCGGCAGGCGCCTCAAATCCTTTTGTTGGACGAGCCCACCCGTGGCATAGACCCAGGCTTCCGGGACCGCCTGGCAAAATTGCTCCGCCGGTTCGCCGAGCAGGGAGTCTGTATGGTTATCGTCAGTCACGACGTGGAGTTTTGTGCAGAGGTGGCGCACCGCTGCGCATTGCTTTTTAACGGGTCTCTGATTGCGCCCGGCAGTCCCAACGAATTTTTCGGAGGAAACGCTGTCTATACCACAGCCTCCAACCGAATTGGCCGCCAATGGTTCCCTGACGCTGTGACCTGCACAGACCTGATCCGCCGGTGCGTAGCGCAACTGACGCCATAAAAAACGGGAGAGCCCGTCTAGGACTCTCCCATATATGTCAGTGGTCGTACGGAAATCTGGTAGCGGACTGTGCCCGCCATCGTCTGCTCCACCGTTACGGTATACAATACGTCCAGCTTCCCGCCATTTTCAGATAAATCCGCGCGAATGCGTTTGGCGCAGACACAAATCATCAGCGCCCCTACGTCCAACTGATAGAGGGAATCGTGCCGGACGCCCTCTTCAAAAATCATCTCGGACTGTACCGTTCCGGTACGGGACAGCACCACATAGCCCGGCTGAACATGGAACATGGTGGTGGTTCCCTGCAGACCTGTTAAATCGCTTTCCTCATAGGAAAGCCGCCACGCCCCATCCTCCATGGACTCCAAGATTCCCTCTGTTACCAGCTCGATCACTTCAGGCTCCTGGCCCTCATAGCGCTGCTCTCCCCGAATGGTCAGCATCACATCCTGGCGCATGATGGGCTACTCCGTATCTGACGCCAGTGCAATCAATTGGTCCAAAAGCTCCGGATAGGGAATCCCGCTGGCGGCAAAAAGCTTTGGATACATGGAAATGGAAGTAAAGCCAGGCATTGTGTTGATCTCATTGAATACAACCTCCCCTTCCTGACGGGTCACAAAGAAATCCACACGTGCCAAACCCCGACAGCCAACCGCCCTATAAATCCGGACCGCCGCCTCTCGAATGGCCTCCTCCGCCGCCTCTGGGATACGGGCCGGAATATAAGTCATGGCCGTGTCCGACAGGTACTTCGCCTCGTAGTCGTAGAATTCCACACCAGAGACGATCTCTCCGCAGATGGACGCAACCGGATTACCGTTCCCCATCACAGCGACTTCCACTTCCTGTCCATTGATAAACTCCTCAACCAGGATTTTCTGATCGTATCTGGCCGCGAGCTCCAGCGCCTCCTGCAGCCCCCGACGATCTCTCACCTTGGAAACACCGACGGAGGAGCCAGTCCCGGCGGGCTTGACAAAAAGAGGATAGGAAAACCGTTGTTCGACCCGGTTTAAAACTGACTCCATTTTTCCGCCCAAATCCTTGCTCCAGACCAAAAGCCACGCGGCCTGCCGCACGCCCATCTGATCGGCCACCAGCTTTGTCAGCGTCTTGTCCATCGCCACAGCGGAGGCCGGTACATGCGAACCCACAAACGGAATTCCCGCCAGCTGCAGCAAACCCTGCACCGCGCCATCCTCGCCGTTTTCTCCATGCAGCACGGGAAACACCACGTCGATACGCTCCCGCACCACACAATCCCCTTCAAAGGTCAGCAGGCCCTGACCTCGCACGGGAGAAATTGCCGCCCTGCGGTTGTCCGGATAGGACTCCCAGGCGCCGGACGGTAGCATGCTGTAATCATCGCCGGTAAAATGAATCCAATCCCCGCGCTTGGTGATTCCCACCGGAAATAAATTGTATTTTGACTGGTCAATGTTGTTCAAGACGGATTCTGCAGAGCGGCACGACACCTCATGCTCCGGAGAGACCCCTCCAAACAGGATACAGACGCTTAACTTTCTCAACACAAACGCCTCTTTTCTCATGTGGAAATTTTTACTGTTATACTATACGCTACGGTTTTCTGGAAAACAAGCCCTATTTTTATTCTGCTTTATTTTTTCCTATGGAATTCTCTGCGTCATATGCTATAATAGGAATAATAACCGAAAGCAAACCCGCGCAAAAAGCCGCGCCCTAGGCGCCGCGGCATCCGCGCGTTCCGCTGCCCTAAATTTTAGGATATGCAGCTATTTGCCTTTTGGTTCCCGCAGGCGGCGGATTACTAACTTCTGGCAAAGGAGGCAGCTTTATGCAGATCGAGATGAGCAATAAAGAGTTTCGAAGGCTGCTGGATTTGGTGTACATCGGGAACTGGGTGCTGAACTCCACCCGGGGCGAAGACCGGTTTCAAGAATACGATCATCTGGAGAGCAAGCTCTTCGGCCTGTGCCGGAAGATCGGAATGGACGCCCTAGTAGAAAACTGGCAGGGGGTGCCGACTCCCTCTCAGGCCTATGCCGAAGGCGGTATCCATGAGGCCATCGCATACTACGAAGACAATGTTTTTTACGAGATTCTGGCGGAGGAACTGAGCCGGCGGGATATGGATTATGTGGATATCACAGACGAAAACTACGATGAAATCGTGCAGCGAATGGACAGCTATATGGACGAATTCGAGGTCTCCGGCGTAGATCATTTGGTATTGGAGGAAGATTAGATCACAGCAGCGGAGAATATTCACGCGGAAAGGAATGATAACTTTGGACGAAGTACTGCTGTTTCTCAAGGAGAATCCCACTTATTTTTTGGCCACCTGCGAGGGCGAGCAACCTAGGGTCCGCCCATTCGGGACCATCTGCCGGTTTGATCACCGTCTGTATTTTCAGACCGGGCATATCAAAAGCGTTTACGCCCAGGTCGTGCTCAATCCAAAAATCGAGCTGTGCTGTATGGCGGCGGACGGCGGCCGCTGGCTCCGAATTGCAGCCACCGCGGTGCGGGATGACCGTCTGGAGGCCAGAACAGCGGTACTGAAGGAATATCCAGATCTGGCATCCATGTATGCGCCGGACGATGGAAATACGGAGGTCTTTTACCTGCAGGACGCCACCGCCACCTTTTATTCCTTTACGGAGGCTCCTAAAACGCTCCACTTTTAAGGAGAACACAAAGCCGCCGGACCTTGCTGGCCCGGCGGCTTTTTTGAGAGCCTAGAACGGCCCCCAAATTTTTAATTTTAGCCGGCCTCAGTGAACAGAGGCCCTGTGATTCCACCATCGCTCCGACTTTAGAAGAAACATGCCCACAGCCAGTAAATCCGCACAGCCTCCAGGGCTCAGATTTCTGGCGACCATATCCCGGTCCATCTCCGCCAAAGCCGCCATAACTTGCCCCGGTGGAATGGATAGGATTTTCTGCGCCCATTGTCTGGCATAGGCCAATCCCGCCGGGCCCCCCCGGTATAAGAGATTGGTATCGTCGCAGTCCAAAATTAAGCGCATCAGCACGTGGGAGCCGCTTTCCCCCGCCCGCAGCCGTTGCCAGGCCAGCTTCCCATGGGGGATTCCGGCCTCCGCCTCCCCCCGGGCGCCGGTGGCGCCCAAGGCCGCGCGAACCACACCGCCGTGGGTCTCCACGGATGCCGGTGCGCCGGTTTTCGCCAGCCGCGCCACCGCCGCAAACAGGTCTTCGCCCCGAGCCATGCAGGCTCCCAAGGCGGCGGTGGTGAGCCCCAGCAGATACAAAGCGCCTTTGTGCGTGTTGACACCGCCAGTTCCTTGCAGCATGCAGGCCTCAGCCTGTCTGCCCTTTTCCTGAAGTGCGGGCATGCAGTCCCGCGCCCTGGCGCCCAAGCAAAAGGCAGTCCGAAACCAAGACCGCAGGCTGCGGGCGCTTTTCTCCAGCAACGGCAGATCCATATCCTGATGCGCTCCGCAGGTATTCCGATCCACCAGACCCGGCTTCGGCGTTAAATTCGCCTCCTCCAAAAGAGCCTCCACCGCCCAGGCCGCCACTTCCTCCGCAGCCGCGGAGGCCAGAAGACGGTTGGTCTCCCCCTGCAACGCAGGCAAACCATGGGCCCGGCTTCGAGCGCAGACAGAGGCCGCATTTTCGCACAAAAGGCATTTGCGGGGCGATTCTCTGGACAGCTTCTCCCCATTGGGGGCTATCACATCCAGGTCCAGCAGCCGGCCCTCCGGACAAGCCGTTTCCAATTCCACACAAAGGTTCTTTAACACTGCCGCACTTTGATCCCAGACGAAAAAACCGGCGCTACCGGCGGTTTCCCAGCTGTATTCCGCCCCGATTGGCGGCCCTAAGTGAGCACGCAGGGTCACCACTGTCCGTTCAAACAAAAACTCGGTCAGACCAGTCCGCTTCTCAGGGCCTGGTATATTGAGCGTCAGGCAAACCACGGGCCGGTTCCAAAGCGATAAAAGTCGCATCTGTATTTCCTGCCGCCGGTCTCGGGCCGCCAGGACGT
Organism: uncultured Eubacteriales bacterium; assembly: GCA_958402445.1. Taxonomy (GTDB): domain Bacteria; phylum Bacillota; class Clostridia; order Oscillospirales; family Oscillospiraceae; genus Faecousia. The sequence goes on along the minus strand of CATXTO010000001.1, from coordinate 102,347 downwards.
CCTCTAGGCTAGCCTGCGCAAAGAGCTCCCTCATCAGGCCTCGTTTAAGTCCACGCCCAGGCAGCCGAGGCGCTCCATAATCTCCAGGGAGTCCTCTCCGACGCATCCAACGATCAGATACCGCTTGTTAAAATGGTCCAAAAGAAACCGCTTCACCAGATGGAAGCCAACCACGTGGCCCGTACTGGGCACATGCGTGCGCGGTCCTGTGCAAACATGTAGAGTTCCGCCAATGGAAATATGTCCCTCGTCAACGTAATCCACTGGCAAATCCTGATCGATGAGCTCCAGAATCCGGCGCTCCAGCTCCTCCAGGTTCAGGTCGGGCTTGGTTTCCGGAAACGCCAGTATAAAGCCATGGTGAATATCATCGTGTTCTGCCCGATCCCGCTCTTGGGGACTCATACAAAACTCGCACAAATCCTCCGCAGTATGGGCCATGAGTCGGTATTTCAGCGACTCCTGCACCGTCTGGCTGATGCTCTCCGGAAACGGGCCGAAGGGGTTGGGCCGGGTGACCAGAATCTCATCCCCCATCCCAATGAGCAAATTGGCATTGGTGGGAAGGAAGGGATAAATTAGGTCAAAGTGCTCCACAACCACTCGTTTACCCCGGCGGACGGCCCGCATGATGGCCTCCGCCAGCTCATGGGGCTGGGTAAAGCCCATTTCAAACCGGATGTCCACATGATAGGTATGCGGCGCAAAAAAACCGGTTTCATTGTCCTGGTCCAAGATGGGAAGCGGGCGCACGTTCACACCATCGTCATCGTTGGTGAGCTCCAGCCCAGGGAACATGCCTCGAATCAGGACGCTCTTGCCGGAGCCACTGTCTCCAATCACCCCAATGAGCTTGTCGAACGGGCTCAGATACATCTGCGCAATCTGGATGCCCAAGTCATATATCCGATTTCTGCCCCGCGGGGCGTAAAAGGAGCTGAAAATGTGACTTTTTTGCATTCTGCCGGAGTATGACATGACTGATCCTCCTATTCTGGAATATAATCCAGGGTTTTTATGTATTGATAGGTTGTTTTAGGCAGTAACGCTTCTACCTCCCGCCAGCGGCCTTCCGCGAGGCAGGTCCGAACCCGGCTGGCGCTGACCGGCCCGTTGGCCAGCATCAGGCGAGGGATCTCCTCCACCTGCACCCCCCGCGGCGGCAAATACGTTTGCAGGGCTCGGTTGTATGCCGCTGTGACCGGGTCCAGGGGCTCGGTTCCCACAAACCGCTTTTGAATTCCCAGCGCCGGCACAAACCTGGTGGTGAAGATCTCCAAGTCCAGTTGACAGCTAATTTCATCCCCCTTGGCTTTTTCCTTCAAAAAATAGGTTGGGAACGTGGCGGAGGATATCAGATACCCTTCCGTTGGGTGAACGGACACGTTCGGAAAGCTTTGGCACCCCAAGCAAACCATGTTGAAGCGATCTGCCGCGGTAAACGCGGCCTTTTCCTCTGAAAGCACAAATACATACAGCCAGTCGCACTGGGCACTGGCCTTCTCGATCAGGTATTGGTGACCTCGGGTAAAGGGGTCGCAATTGGCCACCACCGCGCCGACAGCGCCGCTGTGCCGGGGAAGCGACTTCAGATATCGGCGCAGCCCACCCCGCTCACTTTCCATCAGCAGCGCCTCCGCCGTGGCCGCCACCGGGAAAAAGCTGAGCCTGCGGAACAGGGTCTCGTTTTGGGGCTTCGTATATAGGAATAAATGTCGGACTCCTCGGGCAAAGGCCTCCCGGCGCAGCTCTGTCAGAACTTTCTCCGCCAGCCCCTCCCCCTGCCATGCCGGGTCCACGGCGATACATTTGCAAATCGCGCCGTCCAGGGAACCGGTGGCCACCACTCGACCGCTTTCCAAAATACAGACCGTGTACTGGACCGCCGGGTCCAGGGACAGGTTCTGCCGGGTCAGGAATGCGGAAACAGCCGATTTCAGGCCGTCATCCATGGACGGTCCACAAATGATTTCCATCTAGAGAAAACACCCCGCTCTCACCTTTAATTCCAGTATACAGGAATTTTGTTTGGTTGCAACAGGAAAAAGGCAAAAATATCTGTTGAAAAAGCGGGAAGTATATTGTACAATACTTACAAAACCGAATATTACCCTGAAAACTTTCTTAGGAGGATTACCACATGCCTGAGATACTTCAGCGCGCTACTGCCGGTACCATGGAATCAAGCGACGTTTATGTGGAAATCGAACCAAATGACAACGGCCTGGAGATCCATCTGGAGTCGGTGGTCCTGCAACAATTCGGCGAGGACATCGAACAGTCGGTCCGAGCCGTTTTCTTGCGATTTGGGATCCAGAATGCAAAAATCAGCCTGGTGGATCGTGGTGCTCTGGATTGTGTGATACGAGCCCGGGTGGAAACCGCGATCCGCCGGGGAAAGGGGGATATATCGTGATCCGCTCCCTTTTGTTCCTACCTGGGAATACACCAAACATACTTATAAACGGGGATGTCTTAGGCGCAGACGCCGTGATTCTGGATCTGGAGGACGCCGTATCGCCAGGGGAAAAGGATGCGGCCCGCATTTTGGTGCGAAACGCGCTGCAAAAGATGGGCTTTCAATGCCAGGTGGTTGTCCGCATCAACGCGCTGGACACCGGCCTTTGGGAGCGCGACCTGGAAGAGATTATCCCCTGTAAGCCTATGGCGATTATGCCGCCGAAAACCGCCGGGTCTGCGGACGTGGAGAACCTGGACCGGGCTATTGCCCGACTGGAGTCCAAGCATAAAATTCCCGTCGGTTCAATTCGGCTGATTCCCCTGCTGGAGACTGCGCTGGGCGTGGAGAACGCCTACGCCATTGCCAGCGCCAGCCCCAGGGTGCAGGGCCTGTTTCTGGGCGGCGAGGACTTGACCGCAGACCTGCGCTGCCAACGCACAAAGGAGGGGCGGGAAATCGACTATGCCAGACACCGCGTGATCAACGCGGCCCGGGCCGCCGGCGTGGCGGCTTTTGATACGCCGTTCACAGACGTCAATGATGACGACGGCATACAACAGGACGCGCTGTTTGCCAAAAGTCTAGGCTTTACGGGAAAGGCCGCCATTTCTCCCCGCCACGTTGGGGCGATCAACCAGGTCTTCTCCCCGACTCCGGCGGAAGTCGCCTATGCGCAGGAGGTCATGGCCGCCATTGCGGAAGCAAAGGCGCAGGGCCGGGGCGCAATTTCTCTCCATGGAAAAATGGTAGACGCGCCCATCGTGACCAGGGCCCGGCAAACCCTGGAGGCCGCGAACATCCTAGGTATGATTGGAGGGCAGCCCAATGGAGACTAAATTGGTATCCTCCCTGCGGGATGCGATTGTTTTGTCGGAACTCCGAGACGGGATGACCGTGTCTTTCCACCACCATCTGCGAAACGGCGACTTTGTGCTGAATCGCGTTCTGGACGAGGCGGCGGCATTGGGGATTCGAAATTTAACCGTAAACGCCAGCTCCTTGTTTGACGTACATCTTCCCTTAATGGAACATATTCGCAGTGGCGTTGTCACCAAGCTTCTGACGGATTATGTGTCCGGTGGTATAGGCCTCTATCTGTCCCACGGTATTTTACAGGAGCCTGTGGAATTTCGGTCTCATGGCACCCGGGCGGTGGACATCGCGTTGGGGCGAACTCCCATCGACGTGGCATTTATAGCGGCGCCCGCGTCGGATTGCAGAGGCAACTGCTCTGGAAAACTCGGAAAATCCGCATGCGGAAGCTTGGGCTACGCGATTCCAGACGCCATGTTCGCGAAAAAGGTCATCATCATCACGGATAGCCTGATGCCGTATCCTCTGGCTGATTGGGCTATTTCAGAAGAGCATGTGGACTATGTGGTGCAAATTGATTCCATTGGCGATCCGAAGGGGATTCTGTCCGGCACCACTAAAATCACCCGGGACCCGGTGGGCTTGGTCATGGCAGACTTGGCGGCCCGGGTGATACAGGCCTCAGGGCTTTTGAAGGATGGGTTTTCCTTCCAGACCGGCGCCGGCGGCGCTTCCTTAGCTGCCGCAGCGTCACTGAAAAAGATTATGCTACAGCACGGGATCCGCGGCAGCTTTGCCCTGGGCGGAATCACCGGATACTTGGTGCAAATGCTTCAAGCCGGCTGCTTCCAACAGCTAATGGACGTACAGTGTTTTGATTTGGACGCCGTGGCTTCCATCCGAGACAACCCCCGGCATCGGGAAATCTCCGCCGGGCAATACGCAGGTCCGGGGCCCCGGGGCGCAGTTGTAGACAGTCTGGATGTGGTGATATTAGGCGCCACAGAGATCGATACCGCCTTTGATGTTAACGTGCATACGGATTCCAACGGCTGCCTGATGGGTGGTTCCGGCGGTCATACGGATGCGGCGGCCGGCGCCAAGCTTTCCATGATCTTGGCGCCTCTGTCCCGGGCAAGACTCCCCATCGTGACGGACCGCGTGACCTGCGTTTCCACTCCAGGCAGCAGCATCGACGTGCTGGTCACCCAAAGGGGTGTAGCGGTCAACCCCCATCGTCCGGAACTGCAGGAGCAGCTCTTGGCCGCCGGGCTTCCGGTGGCGGATATCCGGACTCTTCAGCAAACCGCCGAGGGCATCACCGGCAAGCCAAAGAGAATTCAACTGGGTGAACGGGTGGTGGCCAAAGTTCTGGGGCGCGACGGCCTGGTACAGGACACCATTTACTGCCTCCCAGACGAAAGCTGATTTTTGGTTTTTTGGATTGACAGCATGGGAAAAACGGAGTATAGTACATATTGAATTTGCATAATCGAATATTTGCTGGTTTTTTATACAGCAAAACACGAGATCGGAGTGGATAGCTTATGCAGCGTAAGAAAGTGTTGGTCATGGGCGTCATTGGCGCGGATGTCCACGCAGTCGGCAACCGGATTCTTTATCAAGCCTTTACGGAGGCCGGCTTTGACGTCATCAATTTGGGCGTTATGGTGTCTCAGGAGGAATATATCGCCGCGGCCATTGAATCCAAGGCGGACGCCATTGTAGTCTCCTCCTTGTATGGGCAAGGAGAGCTGGATTGCCGTGGCATGCGGGAAAAATGCGATGAGGCCGGACTGACTGGGATTCCCCTGCTGGTAGGCGGAAATATTGTCATTGGCAAACAGAAATTTGAAGACGTTGAGCGTCGGTTTCACGCCATGGGATTCGACCGGGCCTTTCCTCCCGGAACCATGCCAGAAGTGACCGTTGAGGCTCTTCGGGAAATTTTACATATGGAAGACGAGACAGGCGGTGTTGACCATGACCCCCATTCTACTGATTGATTTCGGCAGCACCTATACCAAAGTCACCGCAATCGACCTGGATGCGGCGCAGCTCCTGGGAACGGCCGCCGCATTCACCACGGTAAGCACTGATATTATGGAGGGGCTGGAGCAAGCCCTGGCACAATTGGAACGGCAAACCGGTCCCCTGCCGTTTTCCGCTCGGTACGCCTGCTCTTCCGCAGCCGGCGGTCTGCGCATGGTGGCCTCCGGCCTAGTTCCGGAGCTGACCGCAGAGGCCGCCCGGCAGGCCAGTCTCGGCGCGGGCGCAAAGGTTCTCAAAGTCTTTTCTTTCCAGCTGACCGAGGAGGATGCGGAGGAAATTCAGTCTTTGAATCCGGATATTTTTCTATTGGTTGGCGGTACCGACGGAGGCAACAGCGACTGTATTTTACATAACGCGGAGGTTTTGGCCTCTGTTGCGGGAGACTTCCCCATTGTAATCGCGGGTAACCGTTCCGCCGCACGGCAGTGCCAGAGGATTCTGTCCGGCCGGGAGGTCCATGTCTGCGAAAACGTGATGCCCCGCTTTGGCGTCCTAAACATTGCCCCCGCGCAGCAGGAAATCCGAGAGGTATTCCTCCGGCGCATCATTCAGGCCAAGGGCCTGTCCAAGGCAAACTCTCTCATTTCCGGCATTTTAATGCCCACGCCTTCCGCCGTCATGCAGGCCATCGAACTTTTGGCCTGCGGCCGAGAAGGGGAAGCGGGCATCGGAGAGCTCTTGGCGGTGGACGTCGGCGGGGCCACCACAGATGTGTATTCCGTGTCCGACGGAACGCCCAGTCATGCCAACACCGTCTGCAAAGGACTCCCGGAACCATTTGTGAAGCGGACCGTGGAAGGCGACATTGGCATGCGATACAGTATCCAAGGCATCGTGGAAGCCGCCGGTCTGCGCCGGGCCAGCCAGCTCTCCGGGATTTCGGAGGATCGCGCCCGGGAACTCGTGGCGTATCTCCGCTGCCATACCGACGTCACACCGGATGGGGATCCGGAACTGGAGGCCCTGGACCGGGCCCTGGCCGGCCTCGCCATTGAAACAGCAGTTGGCAGGCATGCCGGCACCATAGAAGAGACCTATACCCTAATGGGCTTGACCTATGTTCAGGCCGGCAAAGACCTGACAGCCGTCCAGAACCTGGTGGTAACAGGCGGAAGCCTGATCCATACCCGGCAAACAGCAGAAATTGCGTCTTACGCCCTGTACAATCCCAAATTCCCCATGTCCCTGCGCCCTAAACACGCCCAGGTTTTGGTGGATCGAAACTATATTCTCTCCGCAATGGGTCTGTTAGCCGCAAATCATCCGATATGCGCTTTGCGAATCATGAAAAAGGAGATAAAGGTTGATGGAGATTCAAAACAAGAAACTCCCTGAAGACATATTTCAACGAATCCGCACCGAAGTACTCACCCAATGGCCCACCGGCCGGGAGGTCAACTTGGAGGAGTCCTATGCATTTCACAAGGCCCTTCCAAAGGAAAAAATCTTTTCCAATAAGCTGATTGCTGCGAAGACCAATCAAACCACTTTAGTGCAGCCCCGGGCCGGTGTGCCGGTCATTGAAGAACACATTAAGCTCTTGCAGTTTCTGCAAGACGAAGGCGAAGCCGACCTGCTTCCCACCACCATCGACAGCTATACCCGCCAGAACCGGTATGAAGAGGCGGAAAACGGAATCCGGGAGTCCATGCGCCTGGGCCGCGCCATGCTCAACGGCTTTCCGGCCGTAAACCACGGCGTCTCCGGGTGCCGGGTTGTGGTGGAAAGCGTAAAGGTCCCGCTGCAGGTGCGGCACGGTACGCCGGACGCCAGACTGCTGACGGAGATTGCCTACGCCGGCGGCTTCACCAGTTACGAAGGCGGAGGTATCTCCTACAACCTGCCCTACTGCAAAAACATTCCCCTGGAGCGGACCATTCAAGACTGGCAATATGTGGACCGGCTCACCGGGCTTTATGAGGAAAATGGCGTTTCAATTAACCGGGAACCCTACGGCCCTCTTACCGGCACTCTGGTTCCTCCCTGTATTTCCCATGCCGTGGCAATTATCGAGGCGCTGCTGGCAGCGGAGCAAGGGGTTAAAAACATCACGGTGGGATATGGGCAATGCGGCAATTTAATTCAGGATGTAGCTGCTGTACAGACGCTGGAGGGCCTGACAGAAGAATACCTCCGGAAATATGGATATGACGACGTTGTCGTTACCACCGTGCTTCACCAGTGGATGGGCGGCTTCCCGGCGGACGAGGCAAAGGCCTTTGGCGTCATCTCTCTGGGCAGCACCATTGCCGCCTTGTCCAAGGCCACAAAAGTAATCGTAAAAACCCCCCACGAGGCCATTGGTATTCCCACGAAGGAGGCAAACGCCGCCGGGCTGCGCTGCACCAAGCAGGTCGTCAATATGTTGGCGGACCAGAACTTTGCCAACGCAAGTCTGGAAGAGGAAAAGGAAATCATTCGTCAAGAGACCCGCTGCATTGTGGATAAATGCTTCGAGTTGGGGCAGGGCGATATTGCCTTAGGTGTATGCCGCGGTGTCAAGGCCGGCGTTTTAGACGTTCCCTTCGCCCCCTGCCGCGCCAATGCCGGGCTCCTGCTTCCCGCGCGGGACAATGAAGGCGCCGTTCGAATTCTCAATATTGGAAATCTGCCTTTTACCAAGGAGTTGAAGGATTTCCATACCGACAAAATCGCCCAGCGGGCTGCGGCGGAGAAACGGAAGGTTTCCTTCCAAATGGTGATCGACGACGTATACGCCATCGGCAAGGGGCGGCTCGTGGGTCGGCCCAGATATTGATAGGAGGCAGCAACAATGAAAATTGTAGATGTCATTTGTGCGCCTGGCCGTACCGGGTTCTATTTCGACGACCAGCGGGCCATCAAGGGCGGAGCCGGTCATGACGGGATGTTTTATACCGGTACGCCAGTGACGGAGGGCTTTCAGTCCGTGCGGCAAGCCGGCGAGTCCATCTCCGTCATGCTGGTGCTGGAAGATGGTCAAATTGCCTGGGGAGACTGTGCGGCGGTTCAGTACAGCGGCGCCGGAGGTCGGGACCCCCTATTCCTGGCTAAGGACTTTATTCCCCTTATTGATGCTTACATCAAGCCTGTTTTGGTGGGGCGAGAAGCTGATTCCTTTCAAACGCTGTGCCGGGACATGGAGGCTATCACCATCCAGGGACGCCGTCTGCACACCGCCCTGCGTTACGGCCTGTCCCAGGCGATCTTGGACGCCGTAGCCAAGGCGACAGCCAGGATGATGTGCGAAGTGGTGGCGGATGAGTACGGCTGCTCCGTGGCGACGGCCCCCATCCCTATCTTCACCCAGTCCGGCGACGACCGTTACAGCAACGCAGACAAGATGATCATCAAGGGCGCATCGGTGCTTCCCCATGCTTTAATCAACAATGTGGAGGAAAAGCTGGGCCTTAAGGGAGAGAAGCTGGCTGACTATGTCACCTGGCTCCGAAACCGGATTTTGGAGAAACGGCTGGATCCCAATTATGCGCCTGTACTCCATATCGACGTCTATGGCACCATTGGAGTCCTGTTTGGAAATCATAACTATGTCGCTATGGCCGACTATTTGGCCAAACTGGAGGAGCTGGCAAAGCCCTTCCATCTGCGCATTGAAGGCCCCATGGACTGCGACAGTGACCGCCAAGCCCAGCTAACGGCGTTGGCCGGCTTGACAGCAGAGCTGGACCGTCGAGGCATCCAAGTCGAGTTGGTTGCCGACGAATGGTGCAATACCCTGGAGGATATCAAGCTGTTTGCCGACAACCGGGCCGGCCACATGGTCCAGATCAAGACGCCGGATTTGGGCGGCATTAACAACACGATTGAAGCCGTGCTCTATTGCAAAGCCCGGGGAATCGGCGCTTATCAGGGCGGAACCTGTAACGAGACGGACCGCAGCGCTCAGGTTTGCGTGCACTGCGCCATGGCCACGCAGCCGGTTCAAATTCTGGCGAAACCCGGCATGGGTGTTGACGAGGGCTATATGATTGTCTACAATGAAATGCAACGAATCTTGGCGTTGCGGAAATCACGGGAAAACCGGGCAAACTAATCCGGCGATGCTATCAAATCCACCAGCCAAAGGAGTTCTCTCATATGCCAATTCAAGTTCACAGTGAAATTGCACCCCTGCGGCGGGTGCTGCTCCATCGCCCCGGTCAGGAACTGGAGCACTTAGTGCCCGGCTCTTTGGAACGGTTACTCTTTGACGATATTCCGTATTTGAAGGGCGCACAATTAGAGCATGATCGTTTTGCCCAGGTGTTACGGGATAACGGCGTAGAGGTTGTATACCTTTCTCAGCTTACGGCGGAGACGTTAACTCAGGACGAGGCCTTAAAAGAGGCGTTCATCCACGACTTTATTCATAAAAGCGGCTGTGTCGCCCACCGGTATCGCAAGGAGCTCCAGGAATATCTCAGCGGAATTTCCGATGTGCATGAGATGGTTCTGCAAACCATGGCTGGAATTCCCTTCTCCGACCTGACGCTGGAGTATCCGGAATCCCTGACTGCCCTGCTGCATGGCACCTCCGACTTCGCCTTGGAGCCGATTCCCAACCTGTATTTCACCCGGGACCCCTTCGCCTCCATTGGGCGCGGCGCCGCATTGCATCATATGTACTCCGACACCCGGCGCCGGGAGACCCTCTACGGCAGTTACATCCTCCGGTATCACCGGGACTATGCCGGGCAGGTCCCGCTGTACTACACCCCGGACCTCCCCTATGCCCTGGAGGGCGGGGATATCATGAATCTCTCGGAGACCGTCCTGGCCGTCGGCATCTCTCAGCGAACCATGCCGGAGGCCATTGAGCGGCTGGCCAAAAACATTTTTGATAGCGACTCCTCCCAAATTCAAACCATTTTGGCTCTGAGCATCCCCAGCAAGCGCGCTTTTATGCATTTGGATACCGTCCTGACCCAGGTAGATGTGGATAAGTTCGTAGTTCATCCCGCCATTCTACCGATTTTAGAGATTTTTGAGGTCCGGCGCGGCTCCAAAGGCCAGCTGGTGGCGCGGCAGCTCCAAACCGGTCTAGCGGAAACTCTGGCGCATTATCTTGGACTGGAGCGAGTAACGCTGATTCAATGCGGCGGTCAGGACCAAATTGCAGCCCAGCGGGAGCAGTGGAACGACGGCTCCAATACCCTCTGCATCCGGCCCGGTGTGGTGATCGCCTACGACCGGAATTATATCACCAACCAAATTTTGGAAGACCACGGCATCACCGTGTTAAAGATTCCCAGCGGGGAGCTCTCCCGGGGCCGCGGCGGTCCTCGCTGCATGAGTATGCCTTTGATTCGCGACACCAAACTCTAAGAAAGAAAGGAAATCTGCCATGCCTGTCAATCTTCGCGGAAAAAGCTATCTGAAACTCCTGGACTTTACCCCCGCCCAGATTCGCTACCTGCTGGATCTCAGCAAGGATTTTAAGCGGATGAAGCGCAGCGGCGCGCCCCATCGTTATTTGGAGGGAAAAAACATTGTCCTGCTGTTTGAAAAAACCTCGACAAGAACCCGCTGCTCCTTTGAGGTGGCTGGTCGTGATTTGGGCCTGGGCGTGACCTACCTGGATCCCGGCAGCTCTCAAATGGGGAAAAAGGAGTCCATTGCGGACACTGCTCGTGTTTTAGGCCGGATGTACGACGGCATCGAATACCGCGGATACAGTCAAAAGACCGTGGAGGACCTGGCAAAATACGCCGGCGTTCCCGTTTGGAACGGCCTGACCGACGAATTCCATCCCACGCAAATGTTGGCGGATTTGCTCACCATTGAGGAGCATTTTGGTTACCTAAAAGGAATCCGCTTTACTTACATGGGGGATGCCCGGAACAATATGGGCAACTCCCTTATGGTGGCCTGTGCTAAAATGGGCCTTCACTTCACCGCCTGCGCGCCCAAGGAGCTTTTCCCCGCGGAAGATTTGGTGGAAGAGTGCAGAAAAATCGCCCAAGAAACCGGCGCCACCATCCGTCTGACTGAAGACGTCAAAGAAGGCACGGCAGACGCCGACGTGCTATACACGGATATTTGGGTATCCATGGGCGAACCTGATGAGGTCTGGGAATCCAGAATTCGCCTGCTGAAGCCGTATCAGGTGAACGCCGCCGCTATGGCCAATGCCAAGCCCACCGCCATTTTTATGCACTGCCTGCCCTCCTTCCACGATACCAACACTACCATCGGCGCACAAATTGCGGAAAAATACGGTATCTCTGAGATGGAAGTCACGGACGAGGTCTTTGAAGCCAAGCGGTCCTTGGTTTTTGACGAAGCGGAAAACCGGATGCATACCATTAAGGCTGTAATTTATGCAACACTTTGCTAAGTAACAGCTTTTATTCAAATCAGAGGCGCAGAGCTTTTACTCTGCGCCTCTGGTTTTTCAGGCTGTTGAAAAAGCCTTCTCGACAACCTAGGGCATTTTTAACCTTTTGGGAAAGTTTAAAAAACGTCTTGATAAAGCGTGAAAGGGAACCCTATTGGTTCCCTTTCACGCTTTTCTTCCCTATGTGCCCTTTGGCTAACGAGTTTTTTGGTGAGTTGTAAAGCCAGGGCGCAGAGCAAAAGCTCTGCGCCTTGGCTTACCGTTACCGGAATGAGGAAAACAGATCATTCCACGCTTCACTCATGGTTGGATGCGTGAAGATCGTGTCTCGCAGGACCGTATAGGGAAGCTCCTGGTCCATTACGAGCTTGGCCTCGTTAATCATCTCATGAGACTCTGCGCAAAATAGATGCACACCCAAAAGCCGGTCCGTTTTCGCATCCACCACGGCCTTGAGCAGCCCGGTGGTCTGCCGCAAAATCTTCGCCTTAGGTATTGCCGCAGCAGGAAGTACAGCGAGCTTCACTGCATAACCCTTTTCCCTCGCCTCTTGCTCTGTTAGTCCAACGCGGGAGAGCGGCGGGTCCAGAAATACGCTGTAGGGCACCACGCCCCGGTTTTGCAGGGTGCGCGTCCCATCGCCCAACAACTGAGACTTCACAATTCGGCTGTCGTCCAGGGAAAGATAGGTAAACTGCTGTCCTCCCGTGACATCGCCCATAGCCCAAATATGCGGCACAGAGGTCTGCAGACGCTGGTTAACCTGAATAGCGCCCCGTTCTGTCAGGGCAACGCCAGCCAACGTCGGTTGCAGCTCCTTTACGTTGGGCCGGCGGCCTGTGGCAACCAGCACCGCCTGCGGCTGCAGAGTCTCCAAACCGGTCTCGGTGCGCACAGTGACAATCGCCCCGTCCGGGCCGTCCTGAACCGACTGCACCGAGGCATTGCAAAGGACGCGGACGCCCCGCCGCTCCATACTCTCCAAAACCGCAACGGCAATTTCCCGGTCCTCCCGAGGCAATACCACAGGGCCGTCCTGCACAATGGTGACCTGAGCGCCAAAGTTGGTAAAGTAGGAAGCGAACTCCATTCCAATATAGCCGCCACCAAGGATGAACAGCTGCCGGGGCAGTTGTTCCAGTTCCATCAGCGTTTCACTGGTGAATACAAACCGGCTCTGCTCCAAGCCTGCGATGGGCGGCAAATAGGGCCTGGCTCCTGTGTTGATAGAAATCTGCTGTCCCCAAAGCTCCGTTGTTTTTCCATCCTCCAACTCTACCATGATACGATGGCTGTCCAGAAAGCTGGCGACTCCCACTAGAACTTCCACCCCGGCCATTGCAGCCTTTTCATAATTCTTCTGACGAAGCCCGGCGGTTAGTTTCCGCTTTTCCACAATAGCGGTGCGATATCGCTCCGCTCTTTCCTCCCAGGAACCCCCCTGTGCGGCGGATTGCCGGGCGCTGTATTCCAGAAACTTGGTGGGAATACAGGCGACATTGATGCAGGTGCCGCCGAACATTTGCCGGGACCGCTCCACCAACGCCACACGCTGTCCCTGCGCCGCCAACGCTCCGGCCAAGGTCTTGCCCCCTTTGCCAAACCCTAAAATAATATGATCATAGCGCTCCATAAACCTTTCCTCCTTCATCATTTATAATTTCTGTTGAAAAATGCTGCGGTCCAAATCTGAAATCGCAATATGCTGTAAACGCTCCATACATGTCATGTTCAGTTCCGCAAAAATTCCGTCCATGAGCCTCGCCATGCCAGATGCGACCAAACACTCCATATCGCTGTCGCCGCTGTGCCAGCCGGCTTCCACAAAGCGGGCCTGAACCGCTTCTGCCACCTGAGCCAGGGTGACTTTTGCCGGGTCGGCAGTAAAAAGATAGCCGCCCACGTTTCCTTGTTTGGTTTCTACCAGTCCAGACCGCTTTAAACAAGCCATAACCTTTCGGACCCGGGCCGGATTGGTACAGATATTCTCTGCCAGCTCCTCGCTGGAGAGCATACACGCCTTATGGTTGAGATAGACCAGCGCGTGGGCAGCCACGCAAAAAGCACTATCCATTGAGTTACGACCTCCTTTTTTCCTTTAGCACGAACTTACGGCTGTTCGATATCATAGGGCCAATCCAGGATTCCGCCGAAATCATACACGGTTTGATAGCCCAAGGCGGCTAGTTTCTCAGCCGCCTCTTTGCTGCGCCGGCCACTGCGGCAATAGACCAAGAGCACAGCTTCCTGATTCGGCAGCGCTTCCGGCAGGGTATCTCCAATCGTCTCATTGGGGACCAGGATCGCGCCAGGAATATAGCCCTCGTCATACTCCGACTGGGTTCTGACATCCACAATCGTGACATTACCGGCGTCCATTTTCGTTTTTGCTTCCTCCGGCGTAATCTTTTTATATCGGCCCGCTACCTGCTGGTTCATTGTACTGGGTGCCTCCTCGTTTGGTTGTACCGGCCTGTCGGCCGTTGCCGCGCACGCCGTTAAAAAAAGCAAAGTAAGTGCCAACAGAATCCCGGGTATCTTTCGCTTCATGTGCTTGCCTCCAGATCTGTACTTGTTTTTGTTACACTTTGTATTGTAATCATATCAGATACATTTTGTTTTGTCAAGACCAATTTATTCACTTGGTTGAATTCAGAATTCTTAATAATATCTTCCATTGATTTTCACATACACCCGGGATATGATAAAAGTACTACTTTCGTTGCCACCGGCGTCATAAGACCGGACTACGAAATTGACCCATGAGGGCAAACACCTCGGGAAGTATGTCAGGAGGGATTGTATTGCGTCAAAAATGGAGTCTTGTTCTGTGCCTTTGCGTGCTATCTCTTTTCCTGACCGCCTGTTCTCTCTCCAAACGCCTGCCCAGCGGCAATTCGACCTTGGTAGGACAAATCACCGCAAAAGAGGATAAACTTTTAACAATTACCGTTGTGAATCAGGACCACCACTACGACACTGGAACTCAACTGGCAATTAAGTATCATTCGATACACGGCGGCACCAGTCTTGAAACCGGGGATTTTGTTCAAATCACTTATGATTACTTGACCGATGTGACGGTGGAAGGAAAGCTTCCTTGTATTACGCTAGACACCGTCACCAAAACGCAATGGGTCCCACCGACCACAGCTGAGATGGAACCAGCACGGGAATCAGAAGAATTTACCAAAGAAACGCCATAAAAAAACAGCCTGAAATATCGCATTAAGGCTTTGAGCCCTAAAACTGGCAGCCTGCTCCGGTATGTAACCGGAACAGGCTGCTCTTTTACCCAAAAGAAGCGGAACGGTACTGGATCGCCTCGGCCAATTGACTTGTCTGAATCTCAGGACTGGCCTCCAAATCCGCAATGGTTCTGGCCACCCTTAAAATGCGGTCATAGCTCCGGGCCGTCAAGCCCATGGTCTGAAACGCGGTGCGCATCAGGTCGGAGCAGGTCTGGTCCAGCGTACAAAATAGCTGCGTTTGCGCCGGCGTCATGCGGGCGTTGCACTGCGTATTGGAATCATGAAACCTCTGGCGCTGGCGGGCCCGGGCTGCATTCACCCGGCTCCGGACATCATTGGAAGATTCCGCCGGCTCCCTGCGCCGCAGGTCCTCGTACTGTACCGCGGGGACCTCAACGATCAGGTCGATCCGGTCCAGCAGCGGTCCGGAAATTCGTCCCAGGTAAGTCTCCACCGCCGCCTTGGAACAGGTACACCGGCCGGAAGGGTCGCCATACCAGCCGCATTTGCAGGGATTCATCGCGCACACCAGCATAAACTCCGCCGGGTAGGTCACCGCCCCGCTGGCCCTGGAAATGGTAACCCAGCCATCCTCCAGCGGCTGGCGCATGATATCCAAGGTATCCTTTTTAAACTCTGGAAACTCATCCAGAAACAGAACGCCCTTGTGCGCCATGGAAATCTCACCAGGCCTGGGGTTAGTTCCGCCGCCAGTCAATCCCGCCGTAGAGATCGTGTGATGCGGGCTGCGGAACGGCCTCCGCTGCACCATGGGATTTTCCTGTGTCAGCAGGCCCAAAATGGAATAAATCTGGGTGACCTCCAAGGATTCCTCCCAGGTCATGTCCGGCAGAATGGACGGAAGACGCTTGGACAGCATGCTCTTGCCGGAGCCAGGCGGTCCGATCAGCAGCACGTTGTGGCTGCCTGCTGCCGCTATCTCCAGGGCGCGCTTCACATTTTCTTGCCCCTTTACGTCCCGAAAATCCAGGCCCTCCCCCTCATTTTCTTTTGGATACCAGGAGGGCTCCGCAGGAATGGTCGTCTCCCCGTTTAAATGGGCTACCAGCTGCCCCACATGCGCAACTGGGATCACCGCGGGTCCCCGCGCCAAGGTGGCCTCCGCCGCGTTCTCCGCCGGCACATATAAGGTCTGTATCCCTGCCGCTTTGGCGGCTAGGGCCATCGGCAGCACGCCGGGCACAGGACGCAGCAGCCCTTGCAGGCTCAGCTCCCCAAGGAACGCCTCCTTCGGCTCCGGCGCCCGCACCAGACCGGATGCGGCAAGAATTCCCAGCAGGATTGGCAGGTCATACAGGGTTCCTGACTTGCGGATCCCGGCCGGCGCCAGGTTGACTGTAATCCGGCTGACCGGGAACTTAAAGCCGCTGCTTTTGACCGCAGCGCGGACTCGTTCCCTGGCCTCTTTCACCGCTGCATCCGGAAGCCCCACGATCTCAAACGCCGGCAAGCCGCTGGAGAGAAAACACTCGGTGTACACCAGTCGCCCCTGCATTCCGGCCAGCCCCAAAGAACGGACGCTGCAAATCATGCAAACCACGCTCCCAAATCTTGACAGTTTGCTTTTATCATAGCGCACCTCCCGCAAAAACTCAAATGTTTCTTCCGTTTTTCTCATCTCTTTTTCAACAAATTTCTGCAATTCATTGGCTTCGGCGGAATTTACCGATTTACAAATCAGGTCTTTGGTGTTATGATAGTCGCGTAGTAAATTGAATACTTTTAGGAGGTATTTCACTTTGGCCAGAAAATTCAAAACCATGGACGGCAACACTGCTGCCGCCCATGTCAGCTATGCTTTCACGGAAGTAGCTGGTATCTACCCCATCACGCCTTCCAGCCCGATGGCCGACTATGTAGACCAGTGGGCTGCCGCGGGCCGAAAAAATATCTTCGGCAATCCCGTTAAGGTGGTGGAGATGCAGTCCGAAGCCGGCGCATCCGGTACGGTCCATGGCTCCCTGGCCGCCGGCGCCCTGACAACCACCTACACCGCATCCCAGGGCTTGCTGCTGATGATCCCCAATATGTATAAAATCGCCGGGGAGTTGCTGCCTGGTGTGTTCCATGTATCCGCGCGTACCGTGGCGACCCAGGCCCTGAATATTTTCGGGGACCACTCCGACGTGTACGCCTGCCGCCAAACTGGCTTTGCCATGCTCTGCGAGAGCAATCCCCAGGAGGTCATGGATCTGGGCGCTGTGGCTCATCTGGCCGCCATCGAGGGCCGGGTTCCCTTCATCAATTTCTTCGATGGGTTCCGTACCTCCCACGAGATTCAAAAAATTGCCATTTGGGATTATGACGATCTCAAGCAGATGTGCGATCTGGACGCGGTGGCCGCGTTCCGTAAGCACAGTCTGAACCCCGAGCGGCCCTCCATGCGTGGTTCCCACGAGAACGGCGATATCTTCTTCCAGCACCGGGAGGCCTGTAATCGGTATTACAACGAGCTGCCCGCCGTGGTGGAAAAGTACATGGACAAGGTCAACAAAAAGCTGGGCACCAATTACAAGCTGTTCAACTATTACGGCGCTCCCGACGCCGAACGCGTGATCGTGGCCATGGGCTCCTTCTGCGACGTAGCGGAGGAAGTGGTGGACTACATGCTGGCCCACGGCGAAAAGGTTGGCCTGATCAAGGTCCGTCTGTTCCGACCCTTTGTACCGGAGAAGCTTCTGGAGGCAATTCCCGCCAGCTGTAAATCCATTGCCGTACTGGACCGCACCAAGGAGCCCGGTTCCCAGGGCGAGCCCCTGTACATGGACGTGGTCACGGCCCTGGCCAACGCCGGCAGGACCGACATAAAGGTCGTCGGTGGCCGGTACGGCCTGGGCTCTAAAGACACGCCTCCCGCCAGCGTCTTCGCCGTCTACGAGGAGCTGACCAAGGCGCAGCCTAAGCGGGAATTCACCATCGGCATTGTGGACGATGTGACGGGCCTGTCCCTGGCGGAGAAGCCCTCTCCCAACACCGCGGCTCCCGGCACCATCGAGTGCAAGTTCTGGGGTCTGGGCGGCGACGGCACTGTCGGCGCCAACAAAAACTCCATTAAAATTATCGGCGATCACACTGACAAATATGTGCAGGCCTATTTCCAGTACGACTCCAAGAAAACCGGCGGCGTCACCATCAGCCATCTGCGCTTTGGCGATCAGCCCATTAAGAGCCCGTACTACATCAACAAGGCTGACTTTGTCGCCTGCCACAATCCCTCCTACATCGCCAAAGGCTTTAAAATGGTCCAGGACGTAAAGCCCGGCGGCGTGTTCCTGATCAACTGCCAGTGGGATATTGCGGAGCTGGAGCATCACCTGAACGCGGAAGCCAAGCGGTATATTGCCAAGAACAACATTCAGCTTTACACCATCAATGCCATCGACCTGGCCATTCAGGTCGGGATGGGTAAGCGCACGAATACCATCTTACAGTCTGCTTTCTTCTCTCTGGCCAAGGTCCTGCCGGAGGCGGACGCCATAAAGTATATGAAAGACGCCGCTGAGCACTCCTATCTGAAAAAGGGTATGGACGTGGTGGAGAAGAACTGGAAAGCCATTGACGCCGGCGCCACCGCATATGTGAAGGTGGACGTACCCGCTGCCTGGGCCGATGCAGCGGACGACACCCAGCCCCTGAAGCTGGAAGGCTATCCCGCCACTGTCAAGATGGTGGAGAACATCCTCATGCCCGTGGGCCGGATGGATGGCGATTCTCTGCCGGTATCCGCCTTTGTGGACCATGTGGACGGTCAGTTCGAGCTGGGCGCCTCCGCTTATGAGAAACGCGGCGTGGCTGTGATGGTACCCACCTGGGATGAGGGCAAGTGCATTCAGTGCAATAACTGCGCCTATGTCTGCCCCCACGCCACCATCCGCCCCTTCGCCCTGTCGGAGGAAGAGGCGCAGAACGCGCCGGCGGGCGCGAAGATCGTCCCGGTCAAGGCCGGTAAGGGCAAGGGCGTTTATTCCTATTCCATGGCCGTCTCCCCTCTGGACTGCATGGGCTGCGGCGTCTGCGTAGGCGTCTGCCCCACCAAGGCTCTGTCCATGGTATCCCAGGAGAGTCAGCTGGAGCAGCAGAATGTGTTTAATTATATGGTCAGCAAGGTGGCGGAGAAACCGGAGATGCAGGACAACACCGTCAAGGGCAGCCAGTTCCGGAAGCCCCTGCTGGAGTTCTCCGGCTCCTGTGCCGGCTGCGCCGAGACCAGCTACGCTCGCTTGGTGACACAGCTCTTTGGCGACCGGATGTACATTTCCAACGCCACCGGCTGTTCCTCCATCTGGGGCGGCCCCGCCGCCACCGCACCCTACTGCGCCAACAAGGACGGCCATGGCCCCGCTTGGTCCAACTCCCTGTTTGAAGATAACGCAGAACACGGCTTCGGTATGTACACCGCTCAGGAGGTCATCCGGGAGGCCCTGGCCGAAAAGACCCGGAAGCTGATTGCCGTGGAATACACCGTCCCCGCCCTGAAGGAGGCCGCGCAAGCCTGGCTTGACACCATGTCGGATGGGGAAACCAATAAATCCGCAACCAAGGCTTACGTGGCCGCTCTGGAGGAGAACCTCCTGACGGTGCATGAGGGGCTTTCCTTCCTGGAGTGCGAAGAGAGCAAGCAGTTCTTCGGCGATTACCACGACGAGCTGCTGACGCATATGAGAGCTCTGAAGGAGGCTGGCGCGACCTACTGTGACTGCGAGGCCTGTACCCTGGCCCGTGAGATTCTCGACAAAAAGGAATATCTGTCCAAGAAGTCCGTTTGGATTTTCGGCGGCGACGGCTGGGCCTACGACATTGGCTTCGGCGGCGTGGACCACGTGCTGGCTCAGAACCAAAATGTCAATATCTTCGTTTTTGACACGGAGGTTTATTCCAACACCGGCGGTCAGGCCTCTAAGTCCTCCAACATCGGCCAGGTGGCGCAATTCGCCGCCGCAGGCAAGGAGACCAAGAAGAAGTCCCTGGCGGAAATCGCTATGTCCTACGGCTATGTTTACGTAGCCCAGGTGGCCATGGGCGCCAACCCCGCTCAGACCATCAAAGCCATTACGGAGGCCGAGGCCTACGACGGCCCCTCCCTCATCATCGGCTACGCTCCCTGCGAGATGCACTCCATCAAGGGCGGCATGGCCAACTGCCAGGACGAGATGAAGAAGGCTGTGGCCTGTGGCTACTGGAACCTGTTCCGGTTCAACCCCGACAACAAGGAAGCCGGCAAGCCCCTGCTCACCCTGGACTCCAAGGCCCCTGCGGGCGGGTATCAGGACTTCCTGATGAACGAGGCCCGGTACAGCCGCCTGACCCGGGAGTTCCCGGACCGCGCCGGCGAGCTGTTCCAGCGCAACGAGGCCGCCGCCAAGGAGCGGTACGAGCATCTATTGAAGCTGGTTGAGCTCTACAAATAAGGAAAAGCACGAATCAAAAGCATCCACTCCATACTTTTGGGGTGGATGCCTCTTTTTTATCATTTTTTCTTGATTTTTTTAGTCCTATTCTTTACAGAGATGATTTCCTGTGCTATTCTATTAATAAGAAAAGTCAGAGGATCATATTTTAGGACCATGAAGGGGGCAAACCACAATGGCTAGCAGTCTCATGAATGGTACCTGTACTACTACTTTTCCACACCGCCACAGTGAATCGAAGCATGGCTGTTACCATTCCCTACCGCATGTCCGGCTCCACGCTTCGACGCGCTCCCGTGGGGTTTACCGACGTGGTCTCTGGCACCTATTACTATTATGCGGTGGGCTGGGCCCAGTATTATGGCGTTGTAAATGGCGTTACGACTACCAGCTTCGCCCCTACCCGTGGTGTAACCAATGAGCAAATCCTGACCATGCTGCACCGTTACGCCACGGAATACTGCGGACGAACCTATCAAACCTACAAAAGCTTTGCGACGAACCTTGCGGACTACAGCAGTATTATGAGCTATTCCAGAACTGCAGTCAACTGGGCGCTGAACGCAGGAATTGTTATGCCAACCAGCGGATCTTCTACCCGCAGAGCCATGTTTCTCGGCAGGTCTGCGCCCAGCATATTTTTCGATTTATAACCATGGTGGCAGGTTCAGCCAAGTCATTTCTTATGCGTAGTCCAGCTGAATATACAACAATCAAGGTTGAAGAACTGTTAAGCAATATTGGCTATACTACCAGCTTGGGATACGACCTAACTACCTATGCAATGGAGTTTTCCCTTTATAATTTCTCTGTCTTATTTACGAATTCCCATGGACAACCAAACTACATGAAGTTAAAAAATGGACCTTTATACGATACTGATATTGATCAAGGAAAAATGCCCGGTATGAAGCTAGTTTATGTTTCTGCCTGTCAAGTAGGGCAGAAATTTGTACCAGCGCTTTATTACAACGGGTTATCAAAATGTGCCGTAGGATTCAAAGGCGATATATTGTATAATACCGGCTATGATGGAATTAACGCATTTAATTTACGTGTTTTTCAATTCATATCTTATGGTTATAATGTGGGCCAAGCAATCAAAATGACAGTGGCTACCCAAACAGATCCTCCTTGCGGGGAGGAATATATTGTAATTTTGGGTAACAGCAGTACGGTTTTGAAATAGAGGGGTATAACATGATGAAAAAACGTTTTTTAGTTTTGACAATTGTGCTTCTAATTCTCATTGCCGGGTTCGTTGCAGTCCATGCTGCAAACGGCATACCGGTAAAGGAAGACGATCCAATCTTGCAGCAATTAAAGCGGGTTGGAGCAGCAGACGCAGAATATTGTGGCGTGTTTGAGGATGAGGTTACACCGGGAACATACTACAAGCTCTATCAAAGCAAAGACACCGGCTTTGAATATCGGCTTGAGCCCGATGCGGACTACATTCAAAACGTATGGTATATAGATCAGGATCAGGCCAGCCAGGGAGAACCCGTAACAGAGGAAGCTCGCGAAAAGAACGCATCTGATTTTTTCAATTCATACATGGCGGATTATCGAGTTGGGGAATATCAAATAGAAAATTCCTATGATCATGTTGCATTTCACACCTATCACTTTATTGAGGTTCTCGACGGTATGGAAACCGGAACTCGCGGCACGGTGATCTGTGAAAACAACGGGCGGGTTAGTGCCGCTACCCTCATCAAGGGTGAAATCCTCCCCTCTGCCGGAGCCGTAGCGCCCCTGTCCGCCCAGGCGTTTCCGGAGACCGTGACCCAGGAAACCGCCGCCCAGACCGCACTGGAAGCGGCCCGACAGGACGCGGAGGAACAATATGCCGCCGTGGTCGCCGTTCCCGACGCAGTGGAGGGGCAGCTAAAGGCAAGCGGCGCTGACCGGTTCTGGGCGTTTGATTTCCGGGTTGCGATACAGGAAGAAGGCGGTTTGGAAAAGGACGTCGGCTATCGGATTTGGATCGACGCGGCCACTGGAGAATTATATCAGCTGTATCGGACGATGAATTGACGGGTAAAATTTCCGTGCCGGGATTTCTCCCGGCACGGTTGCTATTAGGACAATTCCAGGACGGGCACTCAGTGGTCACACCAACAATCGCACTGCCAAAGAATCCTGGTACGCGGGCGGCAGCAGGCCGCCCCTACAGCTGCGGCATCGGAAGAGCCTGTAGGGGCGAGCTTCGCTCGCCCG
Source organism: uncultured Eubacteriales bacterium (assembly GCA_958402445.1). Taxonomy (GTDB): domain Bacteria; phylum Bacillota; class Clostridia; order Oscillospirales; family Oscillospiraceae; genus Faecousia. The sequence goes on along the minus strand of CATXTO010000001.1, from coordinate 79,802 downwards.
CCTTCTCCCCGGGAGCAGATACCTGCGGCAAGGTAGCGCCGTATGCAGGTGACCACGGTTCCCCTACAGGTGCGAAACTAAAAAGCCCAGCGGGTGGCACCTGCCATTTTTTCCAATGGCAGGTGCCCAGAACTACCCATGAAAGAGCGCTACCAAGATATTGCGCTCCCACAGAGAATGAAATATGGGACGCGTTGCAAAATCCCTGCAACACGCCCCATATTTCTTGCCTCCACCAGGCTACCCTCAGTCCTTCACAGGCCCTACGGTGGGAAGTATAATCCGCTCTGATGGCTCCGGATAGATGAAATCCAACGCGCCGCCTAAGCCGGGTAACTCGCTCTTGAGATAGGCCCGCAACGTCCGGCCCTGGGTCTCGCTCTTTTCAGCCGGTACCAGCAGGAACCAGTAGCCCATATCTGCGGTGGCGTACTCCGGCGTCTCCACCGTAATTACCACGGACAGCACGTCGTTTTCCTCCTGAACCAGCTCCACACTGTGCCGGGCGGACCCGGTGTTGGTAACCCGCGGAACAATCAGCAAGTCATTTTCCGCAAAGTAAGCCTCATCGTACCCTTCGCAGGCCTTGCTCAGCTCTTCCATATTTGCTTCCGCCAAAAATGCGTCCAAGGACTGCCGGTCCGTCACCTGAATCAGGACCTGCGCCCGTTGGTCTGCCTCGCTGTCCCGGTACTTGGCAATCAGAGCCTCCAGTGTACCGTTTCTCACATGCACGCGAATTACTTGCGCCTCCATTGGCATCGCAATTTCCTCTCCTTCCGTGGTTTCCGGCTCCAGCGGCACCACACGGTCTATTTCCCCCGGGTCCAGGGTAATGGGTGGCCCTGAGGTCCCCGGCTCCGATGCGGTCTGCGTGGCTCCCGCCGCTACTGAACTGGGAATCGTCTGTCCGCCGGAAGTCTGACCGGCGGCATTGCAGCCGACTAAAATAAAAATGGATAAACCGCTTAAAATCAACGTGGCAATCAGGACTTTCCCGCCGCCCCAAGCCTTTTCATTCCATTTCATATGCTATCCCTCCTATTTGGGTCGACCCGCCGGCAGTTGGAACAGCCAACCGGTCTTCTGTTAATCTAGACGGGAGAATTTTCCCATCCGTTGCGCCCGTCCAGGAACATTCTTCCCAAATCCCGCATAGGCTACAGCATCGGAGGGATTATAATTATGAACCAAATTGACAGTCGTCTCCTATCCGGCCGGCCAGCGGCCACAGCAGTCATTCAGGGCTCGCCCCTTTACCCAACCCTACGGGGGCATGTCCGGTTTTTCCCCGCGCCGGGAGGCACCCTGGTGGTTGCCGAACTCTGGAACTTACCTGGCGACGGATTCTTTGCCATGCATCTGCACAGCGGTAACCAATGCGACGGCAACAGCCCAAAGCCTTTTTCAAGTGCGGGTGAGCACTGGTCAATTGGCAGACAGGTGCACCCCTATCACACCGGGGATCTTCCGGTACTGCTCTCCAACCATGGTTATGCCTGGAACGCGGTCTTTACCGAACGATTCCGCCCGCAACAGGCCAAGGGCCACACCTTGATCATCCACTCTATGCCGGATGATTTTCGTACCCAGCCGGCCGGCAACGCAGGCGATAGAATTGGCTGCGGTGTGGTTCGCTGACCGCTCAACTCTCCCCCTTTTTCTCCCGCCACTGCCGGTAGAGCTCCCGTATCCGCTCATATCGCCGGTAGGCTTCCGTCTCCCGCATGTGTGGAAAGGCCTCGCTCAGCCGGGCGTAGGCCTTTCCCGGTTTTTCCAGAAGGAACCGGTATTTTTCCATCAGCTCATCGCGCTGCGTCAAAAACGCCTGTTTTTTTGTATACCACGCAATCCGGAGGTCGTCCAGTCGCTCGGCCGGCTGCATGGCGGCCCCTCTCTCCCGGAGCTCCAGGGCGTATCCAGATAGACTCCCGCCAATACCGTCGGATATCCTTTGCAGCCCCCGCTCTAGCTCCGCCAGAGCACGCAGCCGCTTGGGAATTTTTAGGGCCTCGGCGCCAGTCAAAACCAAATCAGTCAGAATGGCGGCTGAAAACACGCTCAACAGGATCCAGCCCAGAGGCTGCGGGATCCATTGAAACAGCCGCAGTACCAGCGGATGGAGAAAATAACCAACGCCCATGCAGGCAAGTCCCCAGACCAGGGAAAACAGCAGGCAGACGTACCCGTTCAGGTTTAGGGGCATTCGGCTGTAATCCCAAAGCCGCGTATGTAGAATGCGGTCAAAAAGCCATCCGACAAAATATTCTATGGCTGTTGGCACCAGCACCGCCACCAGATAAGCCTGAATCCAGTGCCCCCGAATGGGAGTAAGGAGCAACACCACGGCCCAGATGCCGACGCCATAAATGGGACATACCGGGCCAAATAAAAACCCCCGATTGACAAACCTTCCCGTTTTAAAGGCTGCGAACACCACCTCGCAGCACCAGCCGATAAAGCTATAAAAGAAAAAAGTCCAAAGCATCTGGTAAAAAGTCATAGCGGGCTCCCCAATATTTTTGTTTATCATAACAGGGCACAAGTAAAAAGTCAATTTGCAGGTCGGTTACCGGTACAAAACCATCCCCGCTGCGGGAAGCCGCAGCGGGGCGTTTTCTTATCTTATTATAAATCGGTTGGGGATTCCTGTTCCGTTCCCAGCGGCGAGGGAGTAGTGCTTCGCTAAATACTGCCAAGTCCTTTTATCTACATCACCGGTCTCCGGCAGGCCACACATGCCCTGGAACTTTTTGACGGCGTCTACTGTGGGCCCATCCATCGTTCCATTTACCTCCACCTTGGGTATGTTGGGGTAAACATCGCTCAGGACAAGCAGGATCGCCTGTACCAAATGGACATGGTGGTTATGCTCTCCGGCACGAAGCACCTGCCTAGGGTTTAAAATAATGAGAATCGGTTCCGCCGGCTCCTGATGCACTCGTTCATCATGGTACGCCTCCACAATTTTGTCCCAAGTTGCCTGGTCTGTCACCCCGGTTACGGGCAACCCGTAGCGGCGCTGAAACGCCGTGACCGCCGCCATGGTATTTTGGCTGTACGTCCCGTCCGGTATTACGGGTACCAGCCTCTCGTCTCCCTGGGCCAACACGCGCAGCATATGCTGCAAGCTCTCCACTGGTCGTGCAATAAAATGCTCCCTTGGTCTCATCGCTGCACCTCCGTTATGATACGGTCCTGGGTTCCCAACGTGAGGTCTCCCCCTGGGAATTGAGTCAGAGTAGTCGTCCGGCTGTAGCGCTGCAAAATCTCCATGCCGTTCGTCCCAGTCCGGCGGCGGCCGTTTCGGTTGTTCCTGGCGTTATCCTGCATTGCAGCCGCAGGTACCGCCCGCTGCATCCCCACCATTGCCATGGCCGCCTGGGCGGTCTGGGCCGATGTGGCACGGGGATATGGGAACAGCTCCCGGTTTTCAAACACAGCGTTGTTGACTCCGTTGTATAGACCGTTAATTCGAACCCAGGTCTGTTCATCCACCACACCGGTCTGCGGCAGCTCGAGATACCGTTGCGCGGCCAGAACTGCATCCCGCGTAGCGGAGCCGAAGATGCCGTCCTCCTGGACGGGCGGGATAGAGGGAATGAATTGAGACACCACGGCGAGCATATACTGAAGCTGTTGCACCGCCCCTCCGGTACTGCCCTGCTGCAGCGTTCCCGGGAACGCCCAGGTGATGCCGTAAAACTGCTGTCCCTGGGAGCGAAGCTCCGCCAGGGAATTGACGCCCACGTATAGCCGCACCAGCTCATACCAGGTGGCCCGCCCCACAATGCCATCCGGGGCCAAGCCAAAAATTTCCTGAAACCTTCGGACGGCGGCCTCTGTTTGCGAACCGTAAATCCCATCTACCACAGGGATCTTCGGAATGGCCGGATAGTTCTGGGAAATACGGTTGAGCTCGGTTTGAACGACCACCACGTTGGGGCCCGTGCTGCCCACCCGCAGCGGCGTACCCGGATAAGAGTTGATGATTCCTTGAATCGGCGCGTTATTTACGATCTCAATATCGTTTCCGTAATAGGAACGTAAAATTTGCACGGAATTATAGCCCTGCGTCGCCAGGTTTTGGGAACCCCATTGGCTGAGCCCTTCACAGGTCACGGTGGTTCCGTTGCAGAACTTGGCGGCCAAAGGCTCCACAAACCCTTGACGGCGGATATAGTCGTCGAACAGGTCATCTACAATGTCGCTGATATTTTGAAAAACATTTCGGCCATTGACAAACGCCTGATCGTAGGCCGTTGAATTGGTAATGTCGTAATCATAGCCACGGCTGCGGTAAAATTCTGTGTATATCCGGTTCAGCGCAAAAGAGACAATGGCCAATATATTGGCACGCAGAGCGCTCTCGTCCCAAGTGGGGTAGATTTCCGAAGACGCGACATTTTTAACGTAATCGATGAATGGAACCGTCACATTGGCCGCATAGGCTCCTGGCGCTCCCAAATGGACAGTGATTTGTTCCGGTATGTATGGTGTGACAACAGGCAAGGTTTCTCACCTCCTAAAGGTTCTGCGGCGGTACTTCAAAGTACTCAACCCTGTCATATGACTCCGGGTATGCCGCAAGCGGAACCAGCTCTAATTGCTGTATGGTCGTAACGCCTGCAAAGACTTGGGCGTTTTCCACCTCAATCTGTTCAAAGCTGGGGTGCAATACCTTGATGGTAACTGTAGCAAAGGGCTGCCCAACAAAATTGGGATCAAGGCTCTCCGCTACGTCGGGAACTTCAATTTCAACCGGTTTAATTCGGCCACTTTCATCGGTAATGCGGGCCGCAATCAGATTGCCGCTTTGATCTAGAATGGCCACAGCGGCGCCCGGCACGGGAATCTGCGCTCTCGAGGTATAAACATGAACCTGAATCGAACCTACTGCAGGCAGGGTGACCCCCTCCTTTCCTGATGACGAGAATAAACCCGGCCCTCTGGGAGGCCGGAAGCTTCCATGACACTCCAGTATATGCCGCAGAATAAAAAAGATGAGCAGTTTTTTCCTGCTCATCAAAGAAATGCTTTCATCTGCCGGATATTGTCTGTTTCCATATCCAAAAGACGTTGAGACAGCCCGCTTACAGCCGTATCCTGTTGCGGAAATTGATGCATGTTTCGCAGGCCTTTGATCATTCCACGGGTATTTCCCTGAATCATCATGGCTGCAATTTTGGAGTCGGTGTTTCCGTGGGAAAGTCTGGCCTTGGAAACCGCCTTGGAGCAAGTTTTGGCCATGGAACCCAACTGTGCCACCTGCCAATTCCGTCTGGAGACAATGTCTAAGGCCTCTTCTTCAATTTGGTCATACTCCCGCAGCTGGCTTTCCAGTGCCTGCCGCAGGGCGGGCCGCATGGAGGCGCTCATCACACTGCGAATCCCGGTTTGCCCCATCTGGGTGGTTTTGACCACAGATCCTAAAATATCCTTGCTGTTTTTCATCTTACATCACCCATGCCTAGTTTTGCGCCGAACCGGACAATTATGCACAGAAAATCTTTCCATGCGCACAGAACAGCCGGCGCGGAATAAACTATAGCGTGCTTGAAAGGGGATGTGATTTGCATGTGTGCAATTGCAGGGATTCTGGGTAGAACCGCGGAAGACCGATCCATTTTAGAGAAAATGCAGTCCACTATGGTACGCAGGGGACCGGATCAGGCCGGTATTTTGCAGCGGCCGGGTATGGCCTTTGTGCATGCCCGGCTCGCGGTTGTGGATTTACAGGGCGGGCGGCAGCCCATGGAGCTCTGCCACAATGGCATTCATTATGACCTTGTATACAACGGGGAATTGTACAATACGGAAGACATACGGCGTCTGCTCGTTATGGAGGGACATACATTTCATGGGCATTCCGATACGGAGGTGGTATTGCACGCCTACGCCCAATGGGGTGAGCAATGCGTCGAACGGTTTAACGGAATCTTTGCCTTTGCCGTCTGGGAGGAGGAGCCAAAACGCCTATTTCTGGCGCGGGATCGCATCGGGGTAAAACCCCTGTTCTATACCCAACGGCAAAATCAATTTCTTTTTGCGTCTGAAATCAAAACACTGCTGGCACACCCGGACGTGCCGCCAGAGGTGGACAGCAACGGCGTGGCCGAGATTATGCTCCTGGGACCGGGCCGGACCCCTGGCTGCGGCGTCTTCCGGGGTATCCGCGAGGTGGAACCCGGTTGCTGCGGCTATTTAGATGGACAAGAGCTACGGCTGCGCCGCTACTGGCGCCTGGAGGACCGGGAGCATACGGAGACCTTTGAACAGACCGCAGAGCATGTTCGCACCCTGGTGGTGGACGCCATCCAGCGCCAGCTGGTCTCCGATGTTCCGGTGTGCACCTTCCTATCCGGAGGCTTGGACTCCAGCCTCATTTCCTCGGTAGCTGCCCGTTATTTGGCCAAACAGGGCCGGCGGCTGACGACCTTTTCCGTGGATTACAAAGACAACGACAAGTATTTTAAAGCGGGAAAGTTTCAACCAAACAGCGACGGACAATATATCCGCATCATGGAACAATACCTGCAGTCCGACCATCACTGGGTGATCCTGGACACCGCGGAGCTGGCGGACGCGCTCTACGAGGCGGTGGAGGCCAGAGACCTGCCGGGGATGGCCGACGTGGACTCCTCCCTGCTGCTCTTCTGCCGCGCCATGAAGCCGACTGCCACCGTGGCGCTGTCCGGCGAGTGTGCCGACGAGATTTTTGGGGGCTATCCCTGGTACCGAGACCCAGAGATTCGAGCCAGAGCCGGCTTCCCCTGGGCGCAGTCCACCGCGTGGAGAAGCTCCTTCCTGACGCCGGCTTATCGGGCCGCCCTGGACCCGGAGGCCTACGTATCCAGCCGCTATCAGGCTACCTGCGCAGACAGTCAGGTTCTACCCAGCCGAGATCCAGACGAGCGAAGAATGAAGGAAATGGTCAACCTGAATTTTCGCTGGTTCATGCAGACACTACTGGACCGAAAGGACCGTATGAGCATGTGGTCCGGGCTGGAGGTACGCGTTCCCTTCTGCGACTGGCGGATTGCGGAATATTTGTATGGGATACCCTGGGCGTTCAAGGACTACGAGGGGCATGAAAAGGGCTTGCTCCGCCACGCCATGGACGGATACCTTCCAGAGGAAGTGCTGTGGAGGAAGAAAAGCCCCTATCCTAAGACGCACAATCCGGGCTATTTAGCGCTGGTCTCACAACGGCTGGAGCAGCTTTTGAACGATAACGACGCCCCTCTGCTGCAAATCGCGGACCGGAGTGTCCTGGAGGGCCTCCTCACCGCCCAGTATCCCTGGCCCTGGTATGGGCAGCTGATGAATACACCGCAAACCATCGCCTATATGCTTCAGGTGAACCATTGGATGAAAACCTACCGGGTTCAGCTGGTTTGAGTTCTCTCTTGCGGAACAGCCTCCTTTCCTGTATAATCAGGTTGAAAGGGGGCGGTCCCCATGAACAGGGCAGAGGAATTCCTGGACAAATACAAGCAGCTGGAGCAGGCGGCCACGGCTGCCTACGGCTGGGAGCCGGACGGCAAGGCTATTTACCGGCTGGAACGCATGCAGCAGTTTGAATCCGTGCGGACAGAACTCAACTACTGCCGGGAGGTTCGGAATCTGCTGCAGCATAACTGCCGAATTGATGGGGCCTACGCCGTAGAACCCAGCAGCCAGATGTTGGAGCTGATGGATCGCGTACTCCGTCAGGTGGTAAATCCCAAACGATGTCTGGATATCTGTACGCCTATGGATCAGATCTTTGCCCGCAGTCTTTCGGACCGGGTGGGGCCCACCATGCTGACCATGTATCGGCGGGGTCTGTCTCATGTCCCCATTCTCACCGATGGCCGGGTAGTAGGCGTTTTTAGTGAAAGCACCATTTTTTCCTATTTAATTGGACGCCAGCCTCAGTCATGGGAAGAGAATCTCCGTTTTTCTGATTTGCGCGAGTTCTTGAATACCACAACCCGGCGTTCTGAGGTGTACCGTTTTTTGCCGTTGAATGCCACGGTGGCTCAAGCCGAAGCCGAGTTTGAGCAGGCGTTTCAAACAGGCAAGCGTATCAGCATGTTCCTTTTAACCAAAAACGGAAGCCGTGAGGAACGGTTGTTGGGCGTCCTCACCGCCTATGATATTCTAGGCGCGTGAATTTAATCTAAATTTTACAACAGCACGACGGCACTTTTTACCAAGTTTTGATAAACTAAGCTCAGTGAGAGGAAAGCCCAATGCCATGGGCCCGCGCCGCAGGATGGCCCGGCTGGCTTCTGGCCGGCTGGACAGATTCCTCTGCTTCGGCTGCGGCGCAAAAAACGTATTTTAATCAATCTCGCGCAGCTTCTTTCATCTTTGGCGGCACCAAGCGCCGGAGGCATTAAATTGATATGGCTAAGCCCGGACGTCCCTTAGACGCTCCGGGCTTTTTTCTTTGCAGGCTATCACACCTCCCGCAGGGATCGATCTGCAAATCCATGGTATCCCTTCCGGTACTCCTCCAGCAAAGCAGGTATCCCGCCGCGCAGCCAGCACTCCGCCAAGTAGATCATGCCACACATACAGGCAAATTTCTCATAATATCGGCCAAAGATCGCCTCCCGGCGATACCGCTCCTGAGCTTCCGGGTCTGTCTCCCGCAGCGCCGCCCGCATCCTGGCCCGGCTTTTTGCCGCAACATCTTGGATTTCCGACTCCTTCCAGGCAACCGCGCCGATTTCCATGCTTTGATAGGAAACCAGGTGCGCAAAGCCCTCATGGAAGGTCATGGCGTCCAAAGCCGCACCGTATACCGATCCCTCCAGATCATCGTCGATGCAGGCTACCCCGTCGCTGATGCAAACGTGGCACAACTCATGGGTTAAAAGATTCTGTACCAGGTCAGAAAGTTTTGCGGCCTTTAGGTACGGAGTCCATTGCCCCAAATCCAGTACCACACTGGGAATTCCTTCTGGATTCCGCAAAACTACCGCATCGCAGGGCTCAGGAAGTCCTACCACCAGGTTTACCGTCACACGCTTTAAAATATCCTGCCACTGTGGAAACAATGCATCCCAAACGGGACGGTTGCACGGGACAAAGCCTTCCACAGCCTGCCTAATTTCCCCATAAACCGTCTCAACCAGCTTTCGATGCTCCCCAGTGCCCGCCGGCACCGTAAAATGCATCCCAGGTGCCTGATAAAACCAAGCATCCTGATGGCTGGAAACATCTTTTCCCTGAATATAATCCCGAACAATTCTATCTGCAATTTTCATGCCCGTTGCCCTCCGATTCAATTGTCAGTATTTGTTTTCCGGCTCAGGACGACATCTAACACGCCTGCCAGCATCTCTAATTCCCCAGGAAATATACAGTTGGGCAGCGTTCCATCCTGAATCCTACGATAGCAGGCAGCTAGCTCCATCCACAGCGCCCGACTAATCTCACTTTTCTGCAAGGCCAGCGCCGTCGGGTCCCCGTCCCAAAGCAGATAATAAACCTTGCTCACCTGCCGGTCCCGAAACGGCTGCCCATAAAACATTCCCTCCCAGTAAAAGCGGCGGATGCCCACCTCGTGCAACGCATTCAATGGGACTGTCAGTCCCAATTCCTCCCGCAGCTCCCGGCAGGCGGAGGTAAGCCAGTCTTCTCCCGCCGGGATGTGCCCTGCGCTGGAGATGTCATAACAGCCCGGGTGTGAATCCTTGGAATCGCTGCGTTTTTGCAGCAGCACCTGCCAGCTTCCCTCTCGGCGCCGAACCAGCCAGACATGACTGGTTCGGTGCCGATCTCCGTCTCGGTGCACCAGAGTCCGTTCCTTCACCTGACCCGTAGGCATCCCATTTTCATCCACCAAATCCAGAAGCTCCATTTTCTGCCCTTTCCATTTCAAAATAGGAATTTGGAATCCGTGAATGGAGATCCCATTTTTGTTCAATCCTATCCCAGAGGGACCGCTTGTTTTACAGCGCCCTCCGCCGCCTCAAAGTGTTCGCTGTACTCCACCCGCTCAATCCGGCAGCCATGGCCAATGATAACCCGCTTGCCCCGTACTACCTTGGCCGTAGTATTCTCCAGCTCGACCGTATCGCCTTCAATGGTATTGACCCGCAGGCCCATGCTGCGGCTGCACGTTGGTCCAAAGAATACGAATACGTGGCGCGACCCGTCTTCTTTCACAAAAATGTTCGTTCCGCCAATATCTCCGATCTCAGACAGACCGCTGGCGGAAATCTCCACCGTCTCAGCATTCAGCAGTCCCTTAATCTCTGTTTTCCCACATAGCTTCACCGTGTCGCCTTCCACATCGCCTTCCACCATCACGCTGCCGGAGCATTTGACCTGTCCCATGTGAATGCCGCCCCCAATTTTTGTGGACCCGGAAATTCGCAGGGAATCTCCTGACAGGCTTCCCCCTACCTCGCAGCTGCCGGAAGCGGATATTTCCTTCGCCTGGACATTGCCCTCACACTGAAAGCTGCCGGATATCCCCACGTCGCCCAGGCATAGGATATCTCCCAATACCTTGGCAGCACCGGAGCAAGTCATACTCTCGCATTTTAAATTCCCCTGTACCTTGCCGGACCCGCTGATGCGGACCTTACCGTATTCCCCGCCGGGCATCGTGGTGCTGCCGCTGATTCTCATGTCAATTTGGTCGCTCATAGGGATACCTCCTTAAAATAGTCCAAAATGTCAATTGTGTGTTCTCCGTCGGTCAGAGTTACTGTCAGCAAATCCCCGACGCTATAGTCCCTGCGTTCAAATTTTGTCTCCAAATGCAAGCGCCTGGCGGACCTTTGCTGCTGCCGCCTGCCCTTCAGTTCCTCCGCTAGCGCCTCTAAGGAGACCCTCTCTTTCCTGGCCAGAATCATCTCAACCCGGTCGCAAATCTGCTTGCGCCGGAAAAAGGTTTCCTGACCGGTGGCCGTGGATTTTCGGATAAACCAATCTTCAGGAATCAGCCCCATCCGTTTCCAGCGGTATAATGCGCCATATGAGATGTGATACTGCTCCAAAACCTCTTTTTTCGAGATATAATCCTCATCCATAGGAACCCTCCTTTCGTAACATTGTTATAACCAAATACTATCATAACACTGTTACATTGTCAAGCTTATTTTCAAAAAATATTGCAATCCATATATTGACATTACGCGCCGCAGCAACTACAATATCTAGTATTACGACTGGAACGCAAAGGGGTATATACGTATGAGAATTTCAGAGAGCGCAAAAGCAGTACTGGAAAAGCGTTATTTAATCCGGGATGAGCAAGGAAACCCCACGGAAACCGTGGACGGCATGTTTCATCGGGTGGCGGAGGCCGTGGCGTCGGCGGATACCTCCTACGGCCTTGACTGCAGCCAGTCCGCCGCCGCCTTTTACCGTTTGATGAATGAGCTGGAGTTTCTTCCCAACTCTCCTACCCTCATGAATGCCGGCCGCCCTTTGGGGCAGCTCTCCGCCTGCTTTGTGTTGCCGGTTGGCGATTCCATGGAGGAAATTTTTGACGCGGTAAAAAACGCCGCTCTGATTCATAAATCCGGTGGCGGAACCGGCTTCTCCTTTTCCCGCCTCCGGCCAAAGGGTGCTACCGTAAATTCTACCGGCGGCGTGGCATCTGGACCCGTGTCCTTCATGCGGGTGTTTAACTCCGCGACAGAGGCGGTTAAGCAGGGCGGCACCCGCAGAGGCGCCAATATGGGCATTCTGCGGGTAGATCATCCGGATATTATGGAGTTCATCCGCTGTAAAAACGACACGGCCCAGATTAATAACTTCAACATTTCGGTTGGCATCACGGAGACCTTCATGCAGGCCGCGGAAGCGGATGAGGCCTATGACCTCGTCGACCCCACCAGCGGCAGCTCCGTTGGAACTTTGCCTGCGCGTCAGGTCCTGGAGGCCATCGTCACCTCCGCTTGGCAGACGGGGGAACCCGGCATCATCTTCCTGGATCGGCTGAATCGGGACAATGTGGTGCCCGGGCAGGGACAGATTGAAAGCACAAATCCCTGCGGGGAGCAGCCTCTTCTGCCCTATGAAAGCTGTAATTTGGGCTCAATCAACCTGGTGGCGCATTTAAAGCAGACAGAGACCGGCTGGCAGCTGGACGAAGCGCATTTGCAGCAGACCGTTCGCGCGGCTGTCCATTTCTTAGACAACGTGATTGATATCAATCAATATCCTCTGGAGGAGATTGCCCAGGTCACCCTGGCAACCCGGAAAATCGGTTTGGGCATCATGGGCTTTGCAGATATGCTGCTGTATCTTGACATCCCCTATAACAGCCAGGAAGGCGTGGATATGGCAAAGCGGGTCATGCGCCTGGTACAGGAGACCGGCCGCGAGGCAAGCGCCGAGCTGGCGCAGACACGGGGGCCGTTCCCCCTGTTTTCCCAGAGCATTTATAAAAATGGCCAGCCACTGCGCAACGCAACCGTGACAACCATTGCCCCAACCGGCACCCTGAGCATTATCGCAGGCGTATCCTCCGGGGTGGAGCCGGTATTCGCCTACGCCTATATCCGGAACATTATGGATGGCTCGCACTTTGTGGAAACCAACGGTATTTTGAAAGAGCGCCTGCAAACGGAGGGAATCGGCTCCGACGCGCTGATGCAGGAAATTGCGGAAAAGGGAAGCTTGGCTCATGTTGCAGGCGTTCCGGATTCAATCAAACGGATTTTTGTCTGCGCCCATGACGTCAGTCCAGTTTGGCACGTGAGAATGCAGGCGGCCTTCCAGGAATTCACGGACAACGCTGTCTCCAAAACCGTAAACTTTGCCAATTCCGCCTCTAAGGAGGATGTGGCGGAGGTGTACCGGCTGGCCTGGAAGCTGGGGTGTAAAGGTATTACCATTTATCGGGATGGCAGCCGCAACGAGCAAGTACTGAACATCGGCAAGGTCAACGACGGAAAGAGCTCCCCTGTCTACGGCACCATAAAACCTCGGCCCCGGCCCGCCGTCACCTCCGGCTACACGGAGAAAGTTCGCATCGGTTGTGGAAATCTGTATATTACAGTCAATTATGATGAACACGGCATTTGCGAGGTGTTTACCAATACCGGAAAATCCGGCGGCTGTCCCAGCCAGAGCGAGGCGACGGCGCGTTTGGTATCCGTGGCCATCCGCAGTGGCATTGACCCGCAGGAAATCATCCAGCAGCTCAAGGGCATTCGCTGTCCCTCCACCATCCGGCAGCCTGGCCTGTCCGTCACCTCCTGTCCCGATGCCATCGCAAAGACCCTGGAGCGGGTCATTCGGGCCCGAGGGGAGGGAAAGATGCCGGAATCGGCGCCCATCACCTGTTCCATCTCCGCCCCCAGCGGGAAAACCGCCCGGTTCTGTCCGGAATGTGGGTCCAAGCTGGAGCATGCAGGCGGCTGCGTCATCTGCCCTTCCTGCGGCTATTCAAAGTGCGGCTGACGATTGCCGCAACCTTCCATGCAAAGCGAAAAGCCGGCGCGTGTGAACACGCGCCGGCTTCCACTTTGTTTTCAGTGGATATCCTGAATGTTCCGATTTTTCCCAAAATACGCCACGCAGTAATCAACCCAGGACAGCAGCATAGACACCGCACAAAGGGCCATTAAAAAATTCAAGGCACCTTGGGAAATATTGGGAAACAGGACCAAAATGATCATACTGACGAACAGAATGGTGGTGCAAACCTTTCCGGCCATGAGAGCTCCATTGAGCATCTTCCCCCGCCTGAGGTGAATCAGGCCCATGACCAGCATAAACAATTCCTTTCCGACAAAAAGGCCTAGAAGATACCACAGAACCGGATGCCGCAGCGCCAAACAGACCAACAGCGTACACTGCGTCGCCTTATCCGCAACCGGATCTAGAATTTTACCCAATGTAGTGATCATGTGGAACCGCCGGGCAATCTTTCCGTCAATTAGGTCCGTCAGGGTGGAAATTGCCAGCACACCGGCGGAAAGGTAATAGTCCCGGAGAGACTCTGCCCGTAAATACAAGACAGTATAAACCGGGATCAAAAGAATGCGGAACAGGCTCAGCAGATTTGGAACACTGAAAATCTCTTTTTTCCAGTTGTGCATACCGGTTACTCTCCTTGGGATTTCTGCCTACCATAGTATCACCTGTCGCGCAAAAAGTCAATCTGTCCCAGTATCGGCTTGATTTTCGCCGTGGCTGGAATCGGGATCCGGCAGCTTGACAAAAGGCTGGATGCCGCAGGCCTCTCCCAGCAAGGAGAAGTGTCCCAATGCCTTCCGCTGCAGCGTAGTTCCTTGCGGATAGTCCGCAAGCCTGGGATATCGCTTGCCATAGATCCGGCGGATAGCTTCCCTGCTGTCCCGGGCCTGTCCGATAACTTGGAAGCGACGGGCAAACTGGAGAATATGACTCTGAGAACACAGCAAATCCTGCAAGCCGGGATAAAGCAGCCAGGAGTAGCACAAAAAGGCCTGCGTCCCGTGCTCCGGAAAATAGCGGGGGAAAAATGTCCGCGCCATGTAGAAGGATTGCTCCACTGCCTCGAAAGATAAATCCGCTCCCTTTTGGACATGGACGTTGAGAACCGGCGTCCCCGGGGGGAGTAGCACCTTTTGGGCGGGATCAAAGGTCATATAGTCCTCACCGCACCCCTCGGCGTCCAGGTAAACCATGTGAAACAGTTGAAACTGGAGACTATGAAGCTTGAACATATGACCATGCACCAGGTGCCGGAACCAGATAACATCATCCTTGGACAGGCCCAGCCTTTTCGTTCGCTGCTGATATAGCTCCAGCCGGAGGGACAGGTCGGATATGGTACTCAGATAGATTTCCCGGGGAATGCACCGTACCTGAAAGTGCCGCTCCACGTCCGTCAGCTTCCTACACAGCAGAACCAGCCTCTCCAAAGGGGACCTGGAGCAAATGGGGAAATCCGGAGCGGTTCCCAAGTAAGCATGTGCATAATATTTTTCATAAAAGGTTGGTTTATCATCGTATGCAGCCAGCACCGCCTGTACTGTCTCCCCGCTAAGGGCCAGGTCCTGCAGGTTTTCCTCCAGCAGATATCGCCGAAAGCGATGCAAGTCAAGGTGGTAGGTCAACCCGTCGTACACACCGCCCCGAACCTGTCGGATGCCCCGCTTCCGACAGCAGAGGACAAAACCCACATGCTCGGCCGCCCGCAGCATGCGAAAGTTTCCGGACCAGGTCTGTAGATACAGCTCGGAAATCCCCTGCCCCAAATGGTATTGTATCCAAGCAGACAGGGCCTGCTTTCCCAGGCCCTTACCCCAGAGACAGTCAGAGCATATATCCAAACCCAGGGCGCAAAATACCCTCAGATCGGGCCTCACTGACGCTGCTAAAACCCAATTAAATGCCTCGTCAATGAAATAGGAGACAACAGAGCCGATATGCGTGCCATCCCGGGTATCCAGCTCCAAGCTCCGGCGCGGCTCCTCCGCAGGGAGCGAGAGCTTTTCCGCCTGCGCGCTCCGAAATGCCTCCGGGTTGAACTGGGAGAGCTCCGCCTCCATCTCCCAAGGCGCATCCCACAGGGTCCATTGCGTCTGTTGCGTGTACCAGCGAATCTCATCCGCAATATCCTGCGCCCGCTTGTCCCGGAGTATAATCTCCCGATATTTAAGCTCCATGCCGAGCCTCCCAGTCCTGCCGGGTCAGCTCGAAATAAAGGCTGTCCCAAGGCTCAAGGTGTGCAGGCCGCTGGGCCGGCAAGAAGCCCAGGCTGGCGTAGAGGGCCACGGCCTTGGTATTCTCTGGGCTTGGGTCCACGTAAGCCCGGTCCGCCCCACCTGCCTGAAAAGCCTGCGTCAGGGAATAGGAGAGCGCCTTTTGGGCAATCCCTTTGCCGCGGGCACTGCTCAGGAGTTTAATGTCCATACAGGCAAGACCCGCATCGTCCACTTCATAGAAGGTCTCTCCGCAGTAGCCCACCCCATCGGCATACACGGACCAGTGCTGCCGTTTCGGCGGCTGCTGCACCCAGGGCAGCCAGGACTGCTCCAGATGCTCCAGCGTTTCGTGAAGTCCCTCCGGGAAGCCCACAAAATGCATCACCGAAGGATCCGCCCAAAGGCGCTGCACATTTTTTAAATCCTCTAGGCCGGTATTTCGAATGGTGACTTCCCCTGTAAATGGAGCGCGAAGGGGATAGGCCATGCACAGGCTGTCAGGCGTGACCGGGTCCTCATAGCCCGTATCTCGAAAGCCCGCCTTTTCATACACATGGATGGCCGCCGCGTTTTCCTTTTTCACGCAGACCTCCACCATAGGGTACTTCCGCTCCCGCTGCAGTAGAGACAGAATCCGGGAAAGCGCCGCCTGTCCGTAACCCCGGCCCTGGGCTTGGGCGTCCACCAGCAGCTCGGACAGGTGATAACAGGCAGGCTCCTCCTCCAGATCCTCCACCAAGGCGAGCCCAACGAGCCTACCGTCCGAATAGATGCCCCAGACCTGAGGCCGGCAGTCCCGGTAGGCATAGGCCCGGGCTAAAATTCCCAACGGCGAAGCAACGAACGGCTTTTGAGCAGGCTGAACCTGCAAAGCAGCCACATCCATAAAATTTGTCTGATTGATTTGCTGTAAGGTGACCATACGTTCCTCCAAAGGCTTGGAGGGCTCCCGGGCAGCGAGAAAGATTTGCCGCACGGGGAGATTTATTGGGCGTGAGCCCTCCAGACACGCACATTTTGTCTTTGATTCAGCATACGTGACCACTCCTTTCAAAATACGAATTCTGCTCGGCAAAAGCAGAGTCCGGTTACCAGTTTAGAATAGCAAAATCGCGTTTCAATGTCAATTATTTTATCTTGTGCGCTACGCCAAGGTCTTCGCTTACCCTCGCTCCCGGATAAAGTAGCAGGGTCTTTGCCTGGTCTCCCGGTGTATTTTGGAAAGATACAGCCCCAAAAGTCCGGTACAAAGTAATTGCACGCCGGAAGCAAGCAGCACGACCGCTATCCAAGCATCCGGGCCTGCGCCGCCGCCTGCCGCAACAACGGCACACAGAATTGCCAGCATACAAAACAGTACGCCGGCAATGCCCGCAATCGCCAAGGGCGCGTTGGAAAAGGACACAATTCCCTCCAGACTATATTGCAGCAGCTTCCAGAAGGGCCACTTGGTTTTTCCCGCTGCCCGGGGCCTGTTTTCAAAGGTGAGGTATGTGGTACGGAACCCCACATAATGAAACAGTCCCTTGGAAAACCTGCTTCGCTCCGGCAGCTCCGCCACAGCCTTCGCCATGCAAGCACGCATGAGCCGAAAATCTCGTTCTCCATCCACCAAATCAATCCCGGAAATCTTGTGCATCAGCCAATAAAACCCGTGGGCAAAGAAGGAGCGTACCGGCGGCTCCTGGGATCTGGTGATGCGGCGGGTCGCCACGCAGTCCCAATCCTCATTTTGTAAAAGCTCCAGCATTTCCGGCAAGAGTTCCGGCGGGTCCTGCAGGTCCGCATCCATCACCGCCACGAAGTCGCCCTCCGACTCCCGAAGCCCTGCCAGCAGTGCCGCCTCTTTGCCGAAATTTCGGGACAAGCTCAGATACCGCACGTCCTCCCGCTGCCTGGCCAGTTCGCGTACGACCTTCAGGGTTCCATCCTGGGAGCCGTCGTCCACAAACCACAGCACCGGTTCCACCGAATACTCCAACAGCCTTGGCCGGACTTCCTCCACAGCCTGGATCAAATGCGGGATTGTCTCCTCCTCGTTCCAACAAGGCACAATGATCGACATGGTTTGCACGGTCAATTCCTCCTGTAAATGGCAAGAGCATCGCTCTGATAAATCAGCTCATAGCCTGTCTCTTTTAATTTCTCTGCGCTGCTGTCCTCCCAGCGTAAATCTATGGCGAGATACTGACTTCGGATGCCGGAATCTGTCTGATATAGCTCCTCGTGTTCGTATAAGTGGGCTACTAGGTATGTGGAAGCCGTAACCGATGCGTCGGCGGGGATACGGTCCAGATCCTCCTCCATTTGCTGATAGGTGTTGCTGTTTTGCAGATAATCCTCCATATACCACCCAAATCCCGCCTTTGTTCCGGCGAAGAGCAAACCGCTGAGCAGCACCGCACCGAGCGCCTGTGCCCTTTGCCGTCTTTGGTCAAGACCTGAAAGCTGCAGGATAACAAAATAAAACAGCAGAACTGTTGTTCCAAAATTATACTGGTAATTGATGGTATGCAGGTATTCATAATCGGGCATGACATTGAGTAAAAGCATGGGCCCCAACAGTAAATATCGTGCCGGCGGCGTTTTGCAAACCAGTAAGCCGCCAAAGGGCAGCAGCAATAGCAGAAGATACTGTATCTTTTCTACGGTAAAGCACTCTCGCAGCGCATAAGCCGGATGTATCAGAACCGTTTTGATAATCTGTATCATGCTGCCTCCCGGCTCATATAAAAGATTATCAAACCGGCTGCTTAAAATTCCGTCGCCGTATCTGGATAAATACCAGGTTGCCGCGCCGAATGCGACCACAGACACAAAAAATAGGAGCAAACCCGTTTTTCTCCTTTTTTCACCCATCCAAAAATAGAGTCCTAAAAACGCCAGATAAATGCCGGCATCCTCCTTGATCGCCAGGGTAGCCACAGCGGACAGCGCCAACACCCAGGTTTTCTTTGCCGTCATGCCATACACGACCCACAAAAGGCATGGCGCTAGAAAGCAGTTTTCGTGCAAGTCGTAAAAGCAGCTTCCGCTCAGAGCCGGAAACAGAAGATACGCGACTGCAAGAAACAGCGTGGCGGCAGCGTCAAGTCGATGCCTACGGCATAGAAAGTAGAGTGGGATCAGACCCGAGGCGGTCACCAGCGCTTGTCCAATTTGGAGCGTCACGGGACTGGGCCAAATGGCATAAAGCGGCAACAGAACATAAAAAATTGGAGACGTATGCACCTGAAAATGGGATAAAGCCAAATTGCGTTCACAGGTCGTCACTGGGGCTCCGGTTCGCCGCATAGACTCAAACATCTGGGAGAAAATCCCCATATCAAAGCAGGGCGCTCGGAATACCAGATACCGGCATACCGTCACCAATCCAATCCATCCGGATAACAAAAAGAAGCAAATGGCATAGGTCCGACGAACAGATTTCTCCCCTGGACCCCAGCGCAACAGGCCCGTGGGTTCCCATTGCCGAAGCGCCAATAAAAACAGCATAGCCAAGCCGACTGCGAACCAGACGTCTCCCGCCGACATAGCCCACAAAACGCCCGCCCCATAGCAACTCCAAAACAGCAGCCCAGTCCCTTGTTTCTTTACGTGGGAGAGGAGCCAGAAAAAAAGCCCGGTGATGCCAATCAGGACTGCGGCAAAACCCAGTAATGAGACGGTTCCGCCATGCGTGGGGCTGTCCAAGTGAAGCCATGTACCAAAAAGATTACTTGTTAAAATCCAGGCGCTGAGAACAGACAGCCCCAATCTTGCAAGATGCAGTTTTTTTTCTTCCTTCATACCGACGCCCCTCTTTTTCTATGTTTGTAGTTTTACTGGTATTAACTCTGCCCCGAATCCCGGGGCAGGATCATCATTCTGTATATTCGGTTGGGTTAAATACGCCCCATCCTTCGCCGGTACCTGTGAACGAAGGATCGGTAAGATCAAAAGCGGAGGCAGTCGAATACTCAGAATAGTCAAATTGGGAATTACTCGTGTCAGGCATGCTGGTCTCCAGCCCATCTCCTTCGCCCCACAGAGGCGTCTGAGGAGCAAGGGCAAATACGCTGCCGCTGACAGCCACGGCCAGTACCATGACCAAACACGCGAGACGCATGGCAGGAAGCCGCCGGCCATTCAAAATCTCCCGGAACCGTCGTTGATAGCTTTTTCCAGTTATAGAAAAACCAGTGGTCAAGGAGCTCCGTATGCCCTTTTGCTGCCTCAAAAACTTTAAAATTGTGGCACAATACAGACTGCGGTCCTTTTGGGGGCGCGCCCGGAGCACAGCAGCGTCACAAGCAGCCTCACAAGATTGGTCCGTCCACTCCCCCATCCAATAGACCACAGGATTAAACCAGTGGAGCGCCTGTACCAGTATCAATAAATATTTCCAAATCAGGTCTTTTCTACGGTAATGGGTCAGCTCATGGGACAGGATATAGGATAGCTCTTGCTGGGAATAAGACAACTCCGGTAAGTAAATCGCAGGGTGCAGCACACCCTGCAGCAGCGGAGAGGATAGCCCGCCCACATAAGAAACATCAATCTGCCGATTGAGTCCAAGCCGCTTCTGCTCCACCGCCAACGCCCGGCGCAGGGGTTCCTCATCCAATTCGCTGTGATAGCGTCGACAGTAGGATACAAATTGGTCGTTCCTCCCGAAATGCCAAAGGAGCGTAATTAAAAAACCGCAGACCCATAGAGCAGTCAACGCAGGAGGCGCCCAATGGCCGCCGATCTGGGAAGGTGAAACGACAGCCGCCCCAGCGCCTGGAACGGAAATCACGGCAGCAGGAGCGGAAAAGCGCGGCTTATAGACAAGTAAAAAGCCAAAAAGGATCACGACCCATATTCCAAACCGCCACGCGGCGCTGCGTCTGTTTCCCCGCCATAGGAGAATCAGGCGGTACAGAAGCGCTAAAAGGCCCATCAACGCTGAAGTTAAACCCAGTTGGAATAAAAATCGCTCCATGGCCTATTACTCCTCCGTATGGAGCATCTGCTCTAATTCCGCCAGATCCTCCTTGGTCAAAGCACCCTTCCGAATTGCGTCTCCCAAAAAGCCGGCCATCGACCTGGGGTAAAACCGATTTAAAAAGCTGTCAGTTTCAAAATCCCGATACATCTGCCGGTTGACCAGGATGAAATACTGCCGCTCTTTCCCCTGCTTCACAGAGGAAATTAGATGCTTATCTTCAATTCTGGACAAAAGGGTCAGCACCGTCTGGGGTTTCCAATCCATGCCGGACGCCTGAAGATGCGCATGGAGGTCTCCGGTGGTAACCGGTTCTTCCATGGACCAAACCACTTCCATCAGGCGCAGCTCCGCGTCAGACAGCTTCCGGAATTTTTGCATCGATCTCCCCCCCTTCTCCTATATTCTACAATTGTCTTTTATCTTTGTCAAGAACAAATAGAGCGCGCTACGTCTTTTTCAATCCCTTTTCTTCCGGCTGCATAATTAGATTCTCTGGCGTCCGCCTAGTTCCCGGAGGGGGCGCTCAGCATCTCCTCCGCACTTTTTAAAGTGGTGGCAGTGATGCTGGCTCCGCCGATGATACGCGCCAGCTCTTGCTTCCGGCCTTCCCAATCCAAGGGCGTTACCGTAGTGAAGGTGCGACCGTCCCGCTCCCCTTTTGCAATGAGTAAATGGGTATCCGCCAGCGCCGCGATTTGCGGCAAATGCGTGACACACAGAACCTGCTTATTTTTCGCCACACTGCGCAGCTTTTCCGCCACTTTCTGCGCCGCACGCCCGGAAACGCCCGAGTCCACCTCATCAAAGATTAAGGTGGGGACCTGGTCCTGCCCCGCCAGCACATTTTTCAGCGCCAGCATAATGCGGGCCAACTCGCCGCCGGAGGCCACCTTGTTGATCGGTTTCAGCGCCTCACCGGCGTTGGCAGACAGATAAAAAGCCACTGTGTCTGCGCCGGTAGGCGTCAATTCTGTTTCAGCAAAACGACAGGCAAACTGTACCCGGGGCATGTCCAACTGCCGCAATTCCTCTAAAATGCGGTCCGCAAGCTCTTTTGCCCCCTGCTTTCTGGATTCTCGCAAAGCCTTTGCCGCAGACCACGCCTCCGCCTCCGCGGTCTTGCACCTGCCCTGGAGCCGCTCTAACTGGTCATCGGCAAAGGTTATCTCGTCCAATTCTGCCTGTGCTCGCTGGAGAAAATCCAAAATCTCTTGACAGGTGGCGCCGTATTTCCGGCGAAGCCGGTGAATTACATCCAACCTGGCTTCAATGGCCTCCAGCTCCTCCCCTGAATAGGCAAAATCCGCTCTGCGGTCCCGGAGCTCCTCCGCCGCATCCTGGACCTGATACATCAGGTCGGATACTTTCGCTCGTATGGCCTCCAGAGACTCGTCGTACCTGCTGATCCTGGACAGAGCACGCTCCGCCTGCACCAGCATTCCCGCCGCACCATCCGAGTCCTCATCACCGTAAATGCTGCCTACCGCAGTATCCAGGCCGTCGGAGAGCTTCTCTGCATTTTGCAGCAGGCGTCGACGCGCTTCCAGTGCCTCATCCTCTCCCGGCTTAAGCCCGGCCCGGGAAATTTCGCCAATCTGAAATTGAAGGGCTTCCATTCGGCGGAGCTTTTCCCCCTCGTCCATGCTCAACCGCTGAATTTCCCGCCGAAGGTCAGATACCGCGTCGAACTTTTCGCGGTATGCCGCCTGGAGGTCCCCATTCCCGCTGAAATCATCTAGAAAGGTCAGGTGGTATGCCTCGTCAAAAAGCTGCTGCGAGTCGTGCTGCCCATGAATGTTCACCAGTTGAAGGCCAAGCTTATGCAGAATCGACACGGTGACCAGTTGGCCATTGACCCGGCAGACGTTTTTGCCATCCAAGTAAATCTCCCGCTGAACCAATATCTCTTCTTCATAAGGGACTCCGCACTCCTGAAACCAGGGTAATTCTGGTATCCGCCGAAACAGGGCGCGGACCGACGCCTTTGTCGCCCCCGTACGAATCATATCGCGGTAAGCCCGCTCGCCCAAAATTGCAGAGATAGCGTCGATCACGATGGACTTGCCCGCGCCGGTTTCGCCTGTCAGGACATTAAATCCCTCGTCAAAGGCGATATCCGCCTGTTCAATTACCGCAATATTTTCAATGTGCAGCACTGACAGCACGTTCGACTCCCCCAAACTCAGGCCAGCAGGCTCTTTATTTCGCCGCAAAAGGCGCCTGCGGCATTATTGTCTCGCATGACGATAAACACGGTATCGTCACCGGCAAGAGTCCCCACCACTACGGACATATTCATGGCGTCCACGGCGGAAGCGGCGGCGGAGGCAAGGCCCGGCATGGTCTTAATCACAATAATGTTCTGCGCATAATCAAAACTGGTAATACACTCCCGGAAAATAGTATTGAGACGGGCGGAGAAGGTACCGGCGCCGTCTTTGGACGAGGTGGTGTAGCGGTAGGTGCCGAAGGAGGTCAGCTCTTTGACAACTCGAAGCTCCTTAATATCCCGTGAAATGGTCGCCTGTGTGCTATAAAACCCGGACTCTTGCAGGGCCTGCAGGAGCTGTTCTTGGGTCTCAATGTCACGGGTAGAGATGATTTCCATGATCTTGGCCTGTCTCTGGGTTTTCATTCTAATCGCTCCTTCATGTATTTTTCAGTTTACAGTTGACGATGTCATAAAAACTCCGGTCCTTGATCCGGACCAACTTGGTCACAAAGGCCGAGCGGGTGACGGTGACCAAATCCCCCGTGCCCAAGCGCAGCGCCCGGCCTCCATCCACAGATAAAAAGGCATTTCGCTTTCCGGAACGCTCCAGCTTGACGGTAATGACCCGCTGGTCCGAGGCCACAATACAGCGGCTCTGCGTATCGTGGGCGCAAATAGGCGTAATCAACGTTACCTTTGCATCCGGCTCTACAATGGGGCCGCCGGCTGAGAGGCTGTAAGCGGTGGACCCGGTGGGCGTTGCGATGATCACGCCGTCGCCTCCGAACTCCATTGCTTTTACCCTGTCGCAATAAACCGCAAGGCGCACAACCCGCGCCACTGCCCCTTTGGTAATCACCACATCGTTGAGGCAGGTCTCCCGCAGCAGCGTCTCTCCGTCCCGTACTACCTGAACCTCCAGCATGCTTCTGCAATCGATGTCGTACTGCCCTTCCGCAATCCGGCGCATCCACTGCAGCTCCGCGCTCTCCAGCTCCGCGATGAAACCCACGGTCCCAATGTTGACCCCTAAAATAGGGACTCCAGCCTGAGTCGCGGCCTTCGAGGCATGAAGAATCGTACCGTCACCGCCAAAGCAAATCAAAAGGTCCGCATCGGGCAGCTCCTGGCTCAAATTGGAGAAGGTAATTCCCCTGGGCATATCAAAGGTCTTATCCACATCAAACGGCAGGCAGATTTTGGTCTCCAGTCCCGCGCTGTTTAAACAGCTTTGGGCGGCAAGCACATATTTAAAATTTTTATCCCGGTACGGGTTCGGCGTCAAAACGACTTTTTTCATGTGTGTCCCTCCAAAGCTTTGTGCGCCGCGGCGACAATGGCACCCGTGTCCGGCTGAATGGCGCTGCCGGGGGCCCTCGTCAGATGACCCAAAAATTCCAGGTTACCCTCCGGGCCCTTTACCGGGGAATACGTCAGACCCGACAAGGTAAAATGGAGCTCGCCTGCCAGCGATACAAACGCATCTAAGACCTCCTGATGCACGGCTGGGTCCCGTATTACGCCCTTTTTCCCGACCTTTTCCCGACCTGCCTCAAACTGGGGCTTAATCAAACAGAGTACCTGGCCAGTCGGCTTCAGGAGACCGGCAATGGCTGGCAGCACAAGCCGCAGGGAAATAAAGGACACATCCACCACGGACAAATCCAACGGCTCCTCCAGGTCCTCTCGGGTAACATAGCGAATGTTTGTGCGCTCCAGCGTTACCACCCGGGGATCGGACCGGATGGACCAAGCCAACTGCCCATATCCGACGTCGATGGCAAAAACTTTCTTTGCGCCATGCTGCAGCAGGCAGTCCGTAAAGCCCCCCGTGGAAGCGCCGGAGTCGCTGCAGACCATACCGCTTGGATTTACGGAAAACTCCCGCAGCGCCTTCTCCAGTTTCAGGCCGCCCCGACTTACATAGGGGCATGGATTTCCCTTTACTTCGACAGAGACCTCCTCTCCAAACAACGCGCCCGCCTTCTCCACCCGCTGACCATTCACATAAACCTGGCCGCTCATAATGCAGCCCTGAGCCTTGGCGCGGGTTTCAGCCACACCGCGCTCCACCAAAAGCTGATCCAGCCGCAGCTTATTTTTCACAATGCACGACCTCCTCCGCCCGCTTTGCAATAGAGTCCGCGTCCAGGCTCAGGTAGCGATACAGCTCTTCCATGGAACCATGCGTGACAAAGCGATCTCCAATATTTTGGATGGAGCAGGTCGCGAGGACGCCCTGCTGGCCAAGGGCTTGGACAATTTCATATCCCACACTGCCCACCCCCTGGGCCTCCTCCACAACCAACAGTCGGCCGGTCTTTCTCACGGAAGCCACGACAGCAGTCATGTCCAGGGGTTTAATGACCCGCAGGCGGATGACTTCAGCTTGAATCCCGCGCTCTGCCAATAAATCCGCCGCTTGGGCCACCTGATTGATGAGTATTCCATAGGTGACAATGGTAATCTGATTTCCTGCTCGGAATATCATGTCCTGACTGAGTTTTTGAAACGCGCCGTCTCCGCCGCGGGGATATCGAATGGCCACAGGTCCGTCGTATTCCTGAACCGACCAGGTGAGCATCTGCCGCAGCTCGGCACGGCATCCGGGACACAGGATCAAAAGCCCTGGAACTTGCCTCAAAAAGCCCACGTCAAAAACGCCGTGGTGGGTTTCCCCGTCCTCTCCAACGAGACCGGCCCGGTCCACGGCAAAAATCACATGCAGGTGCAGCATGGCTACATCCTGCAAAATCATATCATAGGAACGCTGCAAAAACGTGGAGTAGATGGCCACCACCGGAACCATCCCGGCCTTCGCAAGTCCGCCCGCCATAGAGACCGCATGTCCCTCCGCGATTCCCACATCGAAGGTCCGCGACGGGAAAGCCTGGGCAAAGGCAGTGAGCCCGGTCCCACCAGGCATCGCGGCCGTAATGGCGCACAGCCGTGAATTTTTCCCAGCGAGCTGCAGCATTGTATCTCCAAAGGTATCGGAGAAGGACAGGGATTTTTCCGAAAGGGAACGGCCTGTGTCCGGCGCGAACGGCTCAATGCCGTGAAACCGGCAAGGATTTGTCTCCGCCGGTGGGTAACCCTTTCCCTTTTTTGTAATTACGTGAAAAAGCACCGGGCAGCGCAGGCTCCGGGCCACCTTCAGCAGGTATATCATACGGGGAATATCATGCCCGTCCACTGGTCCAATATAGGTAAAACCCATATCCTCAAAAATCGTAGTGTCTATCAGCCTGTTTTTCATCCACTCCTTGAGCTGATGCGTAAATTGATACAGCGCTTTTCCACCCGGTACCTTGTGGGTAAAGGTTCTGTAAGCCCGCTTTAGGCCAAAATAGCCGGGGCGTGTGCGAAGCTTGGACAAATGCAGCGCTACACCGCCCACATTGTGCGCAATAGACATCTCGTTGTCGTTAAGGACCACTATCAGCGGCTCGTGACTGGCGCCGGCGTCGTTCAGGCCCTCATAGGCCAATCCGCCGGTGGTTGCGCCGTCGCCAATTAAGGCAATCACGCTGTAATCCTGGCCCAAAATCGACCTAGCCCGCGCCATGCCCAAGGCCACGGAGACAGAACTGGAGGCATGACCTGCAACAAAAGCATCCGTTACACTTTCAGAGGGCTTAGGAAAACCAGCCACACCGCCAAAACACCGCAGAGAGGAGAAGCGGTCCCTGCGGTCTGTCAGAATTTTATGCACGTAAGACTGGTGGCCCACATCAAACACCAATCGGTCCACTGTCGTATCAAAAACGGTTTCCAATGCCAACGACAGCTCCACGACCCCTAAATTGGAAGCCAAGTGGCCGCCGGACTTGGCCACGTGCTCCACTAAAAAAACTCGAAGTTCTTTGCAAAGCTGTGATTGCTCCTCTTTTGACAGACGAACAAGGTCCGCATGGCCATGCAATTGCTCTAAAATACCCAATCTACCACACAACCTGCCTAATGTTTTTTCCCGCCGCGGCCCGGCAGTAAAATTCTGGGGATACACTTCAGCCAATGTATGACCTTCGCCACAGAAAAAACGATGGAGGTGCAGGAACGAATGGCAAAGGACTTTCCCAGCGCCTTGCCGCCCACCGTTAAGCCCGCCACCAAGGCAGACATTCCTAAACTCACGAAGTTCCCTTTGGTTCGCTCCAAATTGGTGATAATCTGCGCAGCGATGGTGGCGGCGGCGGCGCCGGAAACAACGCCGCAAATGTCTCCGATGACATCGTTACAGATAGAGGCCACCCGGTCTGCATGCCGCAGCAGCATAATACACTCGCTCGCCCCCGGCACCTTTTTCGCCGCCATGGAGTGGAACGGTCTCTCTTCCGCAGAGGTCACAGCCACGCCGATGATGTCAAACACGATGCCAAAGAGAACAATGATCAATAAAATAAGAAAAGCCACAGCCATCCCCGAGCGCGCCATCAAGCTGGAGGATGTGAAGGAGATGGTGCCGGAAACGGCTATGGTGGTGAAAAAAATGAGAATAACCCAGCGAAGATTGGACCTTTTATTCTTTCGGTCCTGTTTTGCCGGAGGGTGATCTGCTTTCGCCAATGCAAAAACTCCCTTATGTCAAATCGGTACGCGAACAGATTGGCTCCAAAAATGCAGGAAAACGACGGCGGCAGATGGGATAAATCTTACGGCTTAAGGTCGGGTTGGATTTCCCCGGCGGAAACCCCTCGTTGCCGATCGGGCAGTTTCCTTTTCATTCCGCCGTCCAAGCGTTGCCGGGATGGATACCCGATTGCCACTGAGTCCGTACTGCAATCCCCCACCTGCCCAAAAGACAGCCTAGGTGTTTTCCACAACAGCCCAAACCAACTCTTAGCCTCTTTTGCAGATAAGGTTTCCGGGGCAATAGCGGTTTTGCCCTTGGCCACGGGCAAAACGCTTGTCCCCCCTTCCCCGCTTACCCACGCAAGGCAGGCTACTCTGCACACAGCACACGATTCTGCGCACCGCAATGCAGGTTCATACCAGTTTCGTACGCGGACTGGGAACCATCAGGTCGCTTCAGCCGTCGCACAAGAGCTGGTCTCCACGGAAACCGGGTCGGATATCCCATGCCATTGGGATGCGCCCGGAATCCTTAACCCCCAGCACCCACCCTAAACTGGGCGTAAAAAGCAGGCACCAGGGACTTCATCGATATGCCCTTCAAAGGATTTTTAGGCCCTTCCTGGGAGCTGGCAGTTCTGACTAGGATACTGCGCCGTCATTTGTATCATACCATAAGTTTCATGAATATACAAGCGTCTATACATTTAATTTTTTAAAAATCTCTGAGCCAAATTCTAAAAAACCCGGTCAACCAGGGACTTTGCCAGCGCCTGCATCATTTCAGGGGAATCAAACGCCTGCAAAGCGGAGGTCGCCAGTTCCGTGTGCCGGAGGACCATGCTTTCGCAGGCCTCCATCCCGTATAAGCGGACAAACGTATTCTTTTTTGTATCCGTGCCTACCGTCTTTCCCAACGTATTCGCGTCGCCGATGCAGTCGAGGATATCGTCTCGAATCTGAAATGCCAGCCCCAAATTTGCTGCAAAGCTGCACGCCGCTTGGATCTGCTCCTCCCCGCCTCCGCCGGCAATCACACCCAGAACGCAGGCGGCGTTGATAAGGGAGCCGGTCTTTCTGGTCTGAATATTCAGTACCTCCTGCTCCGTACAAGTTCTAGTCTCGCTGTCTATATCCAGGGCCTGTCCCCCCACCATACCCAGCGATCCAGCGCACTCGGATAAAACGCCGATTGCCAAAGAGAGCTTGCCTTCCGGCAGTGGCTGCGTCACGGCCATGGCGAATGCGTCCGTGAGCAGCGCGTCCCCTGCCAAAACCGCCATAGCTTCCCCAAAAACCTTGTGATTGGTGGGCTTGCCCCGGCGATAGTCGTCGTTGTCCATGCATGGCAAATCGTCATGAATGAGGCTATAGGTATGGATCATCTCCACAGCGGCGGCAAACGGGGTGGCTTTCTTCCAGTCTCCTCCGGCCATACGGCAGAAATCAAAAACAAATATGGGACGCAGGCGCTTTCCCCCCGCCAAAAGGCTGTAGCGTGCGGCCTCAAATAGGCGCTGCTGGGGCTCCTTATCGTACCGGTAGCAGGTTTTTAGGTATTTTTCGATCCAGGTCCGGTACTGCGACAGTTGTTCTTGCAAATCAGGCATCTTCCTCAAACTCCGTTTCCGTAGGGGCGCCGTCCGGCCCCTTCATAACTTTTTTCACCTGCAGCTCCGCCTCGTCCAAAAGCTTTCCGCACTGCCGTACCAGAGCAGTCCCCTCTTCAAATAGCTTCAGGGATTGCTCCAGCGGTACGTCCCCCTGCTCCATCGCCCGAACGATTTGCTCCAACCGCGCCATGGACTGCTCAAAGGTCCGAACCGGTGTGTTCTCTTCTTGCATCGTCGTTTTCTCCCTTCGTCTTCCCGCCGCGTTGCACGGCCTCTACCTGTGCCTGCAGATGTCCGTCGCTTAAAAGCAGGGTAATCTGTTCTCCAACCTGGACCTGTGCCGCCGAACGCAGAAGGATTCCCTGTTGGGTCTGGGCCATAGTATAGCCCCGCGTCAAAACCTTTAGAGGGCTCATGGCATCCAGGGCCGCAGTCAAACGAACCTGGCGGCGTCGATTTGCTTCCAGCTGCCGCTGCTGCGCCACGCAGAGCCGCCGCTGCATTCCGTCAAGCAGTAGGCGCCGCTCATCTAGATAGGCCGTGGGACTCTGCAAGGGTCTTGCAACCGCCAGGACCCGCAAACGCTGCCGGAACAGCCGGACCTGATTCCCTAAGCTGGCGACTATGGCAGCCTCCATATCAGACAATTGCCGGCGCAGCGCAGCCTGGTCCGGCACCGCCAGCTCTGCAGCGTTGGAAGGGGTTGCCGCCCGCAAATCCGCCACATAATCTGAGATCGTCACGTCCGGCTCATGGCCTACGGCGGAAATAACCGGAGTGTGGGACTCATAGATGGTCTTGGCTAGGCACTCGTCATTGAACGCCCAGAGATCCTCCAGACTTCCGCCGCCACGGCCTACAATAATCAGGTCCGCCAGATTCCAACGGTTGACGTATCGAATGGCGGCGCAGAGCTCAGCCGGAGCCTCAGCCCCCTGTACGCGCACCGGCAGCAGCCGGACGCTGGTCAGGGGGTACCGTTTCCGCAAAATTCGCAGCATATCATGAATTGCCGCCCCCGCCGAGGATGTGACAATGGCAATGGTGCCCGGATACATTGGCAAGGGCCGCTTATGCTCTGGCTCGAACAGGCCCTGTGAGGCCAATTTTGCTTTCAACTGCTCAAACGCCGCGTGTAAATCCCCCACCCCGTCCGGGGACAGCGCCGTGCAATAGAGCTGGTATACGCCATCTCTGGGATAGGCGGATATCCGGCCCATAGCCAGAACCTTCATGCCGTTTTCCGGGCGAAATCGCAGCCTGGCGGCATAGGAACGGAATAAAACACAGCGCAGCGCACCTGTTTCATCTTTTAAAGAAAAATAATGATGTCCGGAGGGATAAAGCTTGTAATTGCTGATCTCTCCTCGAACGCAGAGACCGGATAAAAGCCTGTCTCCATCCAACAGAGATTGAATATACGTATTTACTTGCGTGACTGTGTAAACTCTCTGCTCCATGCTCATTCCCCCAGGCTCCGCCAGGTCAATACGGCAACGCCCATAGCGTTGTCCGTTGCATACGCCGGCTGACAGAAAATAGAGTCCGTTCCCTCCATACTCCTTCGCAACAGGGAATTGGACGAAACTCCGCCGGAAAACAACACAGAAAGCCCGGGATACGCCACTCTGGCGTGCGCTGTGGCCAGGCGGACCGCCTGGACCACGCACCGCAGCGCAAAGCCGGCCGTTTCCGCCGGGCTACCCGTCCGTTCCAAATAGGTTCGTACCTTGTTTTCTACCCCGGATAGGGAGAATTCCATGTCCAGACATTTGACAGAGAAGACATCGTCTCCCTGGGCCTGCGCCGCTAATGCGTCCAAGGCCTTCCCAGCGGGAAATGACAGGCCCAAAAGCTGACCGGTTCTGTCAATCAGCTGTCCCGCAGATATATCCGTAGTCCCGCCAATCCGAATGCAGGCCACATTCCAGCCGTCAGGTTTTACGAAAAGCAGCTCCGTGGTCCCCCCGGACAGGTGCCACGCCAGGTGCGGCTTGCTCAAAAGATCCAATCGATCTGCCGACCAGAGCGCGGCGGCGATGTGGCCCTGCTGATGGGAAACCTCCACGACCGGGACCCGCAAGGCCGCAGCCAAAACCCGCGCCTGGCTGACGCCGGCCAAAAAGCAAGGCATATAGGAGCCTTCCACCGCCCGTGGCCGGGAACTGACGCCGATTGCCGCAATAGAAGCCGGGTCCAAACGGGAAAAGAGCCTGTCGGCAAGACCCGGCAGGCCCTTTACATGAGCAAACAGGGCCTCCGACTGGCGCAGACCCAGCTGCCCGGCTGGAACGGGTAATAGCTGAGAATAGTTTTCTCCAGAGGCCCCTTGAAATACGGCGACAGACGTGGTGTAGTTACTGGTGTCAAACCC
The DNA here is from genome assembly GCA_958402445.1 of uncultured Eubacteriales bacterium. Lineage (GTDB taxonomy): Bacteria > Bacillota > Clostridia > Oscillospirales > Oscillospiraceae > Faecousia. Next base: position 48,403 of record CATXTO010000001.1, on the reverse strand, counting down.
GATGACACTCATTCCATCGCCTCCGTGGGCGGCTGCGCGTCCTGGGAAGGCTCCGGTTCCAAGCCCGTTTCTCGGAGATAGGAGCCCAAAATCCCATTGACAAACGCGCCGGCTTCCTCCCCGTCGTATTTTTTCGCCAAACGGACCGCTTCACTTGCAGCCACGCCTGCCGGCACATCCTCTACCTCCTGGCACTCATAGAGCGCCAACTGCAGAATCGTCCGGGTCAAGCGGGAAATTCTGCCGATCTCCCAGCCGATGGCATATCGGCTGATCAGAGCGTCCAAATTTTCCGCCTGGGCCGCCACACCGGAAACAACCTGCTTCATGTATGCGACCTGTTTGCGGTTGGGCCGCTCGGCATAGAGCTCGTATTCCTGAGACAATGCTGCGTAATACGCTTCCTCAAGCCGGGCCTGCATGATTTCCTCCGGGGATTCTCCAGTGAACATCCGGCCATAAATCAGATGAACCGCCAGTTCTCTGGCATTTGACCTGGTCATATTCGGTTTCCTCGCCTTGCTCTTTATTTCCACACAAATGATAACTAAGTAAAAGACCAAAACTGGGCCGTTCCTACCGTGGCATAGAACGGCCCAGAGCTTTTTATTTCTGTTCCAGAGAAATTCCGCAGACGTTTACATTGACACCAGAGACCCGCATGCCGGTCATGGACTCCACGGCGGCTACCACGCCATCCTGCACAGCCTTGGCTACCTGCACCACGGAAAAACCGTAAATGGCGATGATGTTGCATTCGATATAAAGTTCGTCGTGTTCCGTTATGGTGAGCTTAACGCCTTTCCCCCAGTTCTTCTTTCCCAGCATCTCCGCGATATCGGAGCCCAGCTTGGCGCTGAATCCGGCAACCCCCTCAATCTCCCCCACTGCAACAGCGACGATGGAAGCAATGACGTCCTCTGAAATCTGCACAGAACCGTTTTCCTGTGATTGGGTAATGTACTGCTTGCTATCGGCCATCGAACAAACCTCCTTTGAAATCAATAACGCGGCATGCAGCCTTGTCAACATAGCTCAGTTTGGTTTATTGTACCACACTTTGGGGAAAAAACAACCATTTTTTGCCCAAACAGTCCGGATATCGGCTGAGTAATTTCGTAGCGGCGGCGTTTTCCCCAAATATCGCCGTTGTTTTCTCCTTTTATCCCCGGACAATCGCTAGAACCGCCAACGTGAGCCTTGTCATTTCCCCTTATCTTTGCTAAAATTATGATGTAAAAGATCGCTATATTTTAAAACAGCGGGCTACTTTAGCCATACTTATTACGGAACCTACTGCGCGTATGGGACAAATTGCAACGCAGCGAATTTTTCCTTGTTTTGGTGCGATATCGCCGCTCAACCGGATGCATGCGGCAAGCTTGGTTCCGAAAAGGGCGCTGTTCGGTTAGCGCCGGCAGATACAGGGGGCTCGTAATTCTACGGAGCTATCGTAAGGAGGCAGTATGACTCATTTTTTTGTATCTCCAGGTGAGCTTATGGGCGATGATTTGATCCTGACTGGAGAAAACGCGTCGCACGCCCGGGTCCTGCGCATGAAATGCGGCGACCTTGTGACCGTATGCGACGGGCAGGGGCAGGAGTGCCGGTGTATCGTACGCGACATGAGTCCAAGCCAGGTCTGCTTAGCCGTTCAGGAACGCAGCTCGTCGCAATCGGAGGCCATCGTTCAAGTCCATATCTTTATGGCTTTTCCCAAGGCCGATAAGCTGGAGCATGTGATTCAAAAGGCGACGGAGCTGGGCGCCGTTGCAATCACCGGATTCCCCTGCGCCCGTTGTGTCTCTAGGCCTGACGAAAGGTCACTGGAGAAAAAGCTGGACCGCTGGCGAAAAATCGCCGCCTCTGCTGCGGAGCAGGCGGGCCGCGGGCGCATTCCAACCGTGCAGGTCCTTCCCACCTACACCGAAGCCCTGCACCTGGCGGCCCAGGCTGAGCTTTCCATCTTGTTCTATGAAAACGAACGGCGGCAAACGCTCCGTCAGGCTCTATCCGCCCGGCCAGGCGCCGCCAGCATCAGCCTGCTCACCGGCCCGGAGGGCGGCCTGGAGCCTCAGGAGGTGGCGCAGGCCCAGGCAGCCGGCCTTCAGGTCTGCACCCTGGGCCGCCGGATTCTGCGCTGTGAAACAGCTCCGCTGTGCGCCCTGGCCGCCGTCATGTTTGCAGCCGGTGAATTTTAGCGTGGCCTTTACAATAAAAACCGAAGATGCATTGAAAAGTTCCCGGCGCGGCAAAAGCCGCGCCGGGCGTTCTCTATCATTAGGAAACTAAAAGCTTACTCTTTCTTGCCGTTTTTCTCTGCATCCATTTGATGAACTCCACCAGCGGAATCATTGTCACAGCTAAGCCCAAAGCAACCGCATACTCCGCCAGCTCAATGGTGGCAAAACCAAACGCATGCGCCAGGAACGGCACCTCGATGACCAGAGTCGTCAAGATCAAGGAAGCCAGTGCCGCCAAATTCAGGGCCTTGTTTTGCCCCTTTAGGCGGAAAATACTGCCTCGCTGAGACCGCAGATTCAGGCTGTGGAAAATTTCAGCCATGGATAGGGTTAAAAACGCCATGGTCATACCATCGGCAGAGTTTGCAATCTCCCACACACCGGACTCCATAAAATGGCCGATGAAATAGGACAGGAGGGTCAGCGCCGATACCAGCAAGCCCTGATAGGCTACGTCAAAGCCCAGCCCGCCCGAAAACACGCCGGACTTTGCCTCTCGGGGACGCCGGCGCATAATATCCGGCTCTGCCCGCTCCATTCCAAGGGCAAGCGCGGGGAAACAGTCCGTGATTAGATTAATCCATAGTAAGTGTACCGGCTTCAAAATGGTGAATCCCAAAAGGGTCGCCACAAAAATACTGACAACCTCGCTCATGTTGGAGCCCAGCAGAAACTGGATGGCCTTCCGGATATTATCGTAAATGCGCCGTCCTTCCTCCACTGCGCCCACGATGGTGGCAAAATTATCGTCCGCCAGAACCATATCCGCCACATTTTTGGTCACATCCGTGCCGGTTATCCCCATCCCTACGCCGATATCCGCCGTTTTAATGGAAGGCGCGTCATTGACGCCGTCGCCCGTCATGGCTGTGACGCAACCAGCGTTTTGCCAGGCCTTGACAATCCTGGTCTTATGCTCCGGCTGAACGCGAGCGTAGACAGAAATCCTTTGGAACTGTTTGGCAAAGGTCTCGTCGTCCATATCGTCCAGCTGGGATCCCGTTATGGCTTTCCGCTCCGGCGTTAAAATCCCCAGCTCTTTGGCAATGGCTACCGCCGTGTCAATGTGATCGCCGGTAATCATAATAGGCCGGATGCCGGCGCTGCGGCATTCCTCAATGGCGGCTTTGACCTCGGGCCGCACCGGGTCGATCATACCGGCCAGGCCCAGGAAGGTCAAATCCTGCTCCAGGCTTTCTGGACTCTGGTCTGCCGGAATGGAATCCCAAACCCGGCATGCGGCGCAGAGCACCCGCAGCGCCCGATCTGCCATGGCCTTGTTGGCGCGCAGAATCTCCGCTTGCAGCGCCGCGGTCATCGGAACCCGGTGGCCGTCCCGCTCCATCCAGGCGCAGCGCTTGATTACCTCGTCGGGCGCGCCCTTGGTAAACTGGAGCACCTTGCCGCCGGCTTGGTGGAAGGTGGACATCATCTTCCGCCCGGAATCGAAAGGCGCTTCCCCCACCCGGGGCGCTTCCGCCTCCATTTGGTTTTTATCCAGCCCCTCCCGCTTGGCCCAATTGACAAGGGCCGCCTCCGTGGGCTCCCCGTGGGCCTGGCCGCTGGCGTCCAGCTTGGCGTCGGAGCACAAGGCCATAGCCCGGGCGGTCTGTTCCTTTTGTCCCCAGGCGTCCATCACGGTCATCTTATTTTGCGTCAAGGTCCCTGTCTTGTCCGAGCAGATGATTTGTGCGCAGCCTAACGTTTCCACCGCAGTCAGCCGGCGGATAATGGCGTTACGCTTGGACATGTTGGTGACGCCAATGGACAACACTACCGTCACCACCGCCGCTAATCCCTCCGGAATCGCTGCCACCGCCAGGCTGACGGCAATCATAAAGGAGTTCATGACCACGTCCGCCGTGAAGCTGCCAGCGCGGAGAAGCTGAACCCCGAAAATCACCGCGCAGATTGCCAGGACCAGCCAGGTAAGCGTTTTTGACAGCTGTGACAGCTTGCGCTGCAAGGGCGTCTGCCCCTCCCTTGCCTGGGTCAAGGCATCGGCAATTTTCCCCATCTCCGTCTGCATGCCTGTGGCAGTAATCACAGCGGTTCCCCGCCCATACACCACAGTCGAACCCATGTAGACCATATTTTTCCGGTCGCCCAAGGGGATCTCTTTGCCCCCTTCCCGGAGCTGTAACAGGTCCAGAAATTTATTCACCGGCACGGACTCACCGGTGAGCGCCGCCTCCTCAATCTTCAGACTGGCATTTTCAATTAACCGGCCGTCGGCAGGCACCGCGTCGCCCGCTTCCAGGAGCACCACGTCGCCCACCACCAGGTCCTCGCTGCGGACCTGTGCCAATTTCCCATCCCGCATCACTTTCGAGGTAGCTGCCGCCATTTCCTGCAGCGCCTCAATGGCTTTTTCCGCCTTGTTTTCCTGGTAGACCCCCAAGACCGCATTGACAATCACCACAAAGAGGATGATGATGACGTCGGCAAATCCTTCGTTTTCGTAGAAAGCCAGAACGCCGCTGATCGCTGCCGCAACAAGCAGGATGAGGATCATAGGGTCTGCCATTTGCAGGAAAAACCGCTTGATCAGAGAATCTTTCTTCTGCTGCGCCAGCTTATTTTTCCCGTGCTTTGCCAGACGCTGCGCCGCTTCCTCTGTTGAGAGGCCCTCCTTTTGGGAGGCCACGTGCTCTAATACTTCGGTTACAGGTTCGTCGTAATAACGCAATTGTTTTCTTCCTTTCTGAATATTTAGCCGTTCCAGCTATAGTTTGATAAAAAAAGCGAGTCCCATGCACAGTTCTCCCTGCACATGAGTCTCGTTGAAGGTTGCTAAGCCAGGCGCTGTACACGCCATGCATGTTGACTTAGCCCGTGCGGATAACGCACGCAACTACTCCCTCATGAGAAGCCCGGTTGGGCTCACTTTTTCTTATTCCCATCATAGCAGAATCTTATCTTCCTTGCAAGAAAAATTTACATATCTTTGGACAATATTTCAATTATGTCTAAAGCTACATTAGATCGCATCGCTTTTTAGTTTTATCCTTCTTTTTTGGCCTGATGAAATTTGATAAAACTGGCTCTTTTCTTATTGCCAGTCTGGACTATAATGGTGCGAGAAAATAATGGTTTGGAGGTTATATCCATGAAACAAATGATTGCAAAGCGCACCGGGGCGGTAACGGTCGCTGCTGGGGCGATTCTGCTGGTCGCAGGCGTTGTGTCCAGCGTGTTGTCCCGAGCAAGCGCCATCACTGCGGCAGCGCCGGAGTCTCAGGTTTATCTGTATGCGCTGAGCCTAATCGTTGCGCTTCTGGGCGGGATTCTGGTCGTGTCCGGCCTGTTGCGCCTGCAAAATAGCAGCCGCAGAGAAAAAACGGACATCCGGACCTTGGCCCTGGCCTCGCTGTTCGCCGCACTGTGCTACATCGGTTTTTCTTTCTTTAAATTTGACATCCCGGCCGGCACCGAAAAAACCGCATTTCATCTTGGCAATGTATTTTGCGTGTTAGCGGCTCTGTTTCTGGGCGGATTCTGGGGCGGAATATCCGGAGCTGTGGGTATGACCATCGCGGACCTCACCTCCGGCTATGTCACCAGCGCACCGAAAACCTTTCTTCTGAAGCTCTGCATCGGACTCATTGTGGGACTCGTAGCGCAAAAGGGATTTCATCTAAGCCGGGAGCACAGCAGAAAACAGTTGATGTTGGGCACCGTGGTGTCCACTGCCGCCGGCATGGCGTTCAATGTAATAGCGGATCCCCTTGTCGGCTTTTTCTATAAAACCTATGTCCTGGGTATCCCGCAGGACATCGCCATGACCTGGGCGAAAATCGGCGCCATTACGACACTGGTTAACGCTCTGGTTGCTGTTGCAGCGGCCAGCGTATTTTATCTGGCTTTGCGGCCCGCACTCCAGCACGCGGGTCTATTCCAAAAAACTGCATAAGTGGCCTTCCCCGCGGCGCCCTCTTGCCGGCGCCGCGGGACTTATGCGCGGAAACCCACAAAAACGGTGGCCCACAAAACCTCTGCGCCAGTCAAATTGAGCGGTTTTACAATCAGCTCTCCGAAAAACTATCCCCAAAATCCGTACGGGACATTGCTGGCATGTTACATATGCTTTTGTCCCAGGCGCAAAAGCAGAGTAATCCCGTTCAACCAATCTCATATTTGTGGTCCCATCATTTCTCGGCATGCAGCTTTAACTCTTCCTGGTGTTTTAGCTCTAGCCGTAGTTCGTCCAAAGCAAAACAATGGCGGTATTTCTCCAAGCCTTCAAAACCTATCTAAAAGCTGTAGGGGAAAAAAGTGAGGTGGCAACAAAAAAGTAGTTTTTTAAATTTCGTAAATCGTTCTATATTTTACTGAAAATATTAAAAAAGACCGGTGAAAAGTTATTTCTTTTCACCGGTCTTTGGCGGAGTGAGAGAGATTTGAACTCTCGCGCGCTGATTAGGCGCCTACTCCCTTAGCAGGGGAGCCCCTTCGGCCTCTTGGGTATCACTCCGAATCAGATAGCAATATTAAGTTCATCCTGGAGAAAAGTTGGCGGAGAGAGTGGGATTCGAACCCACGGCTCATTGCTGAGTCACTGGTTTTCAAGACCAGCTCCTTAAACCGCTCGGACATCTCTCCGTTTCAGACGCCCTTTTATAGTACCACAGGAACCTAATTTTGTCAACCAGCCACCAATTAATTTCAAAATTTTCTCTTTTGCACCCTTCCATATAGGAGGAAGAAAGCGAATTCAGCAGACGAACGGGGGACCGCCGCAAATGCGGCAGTTCCCCCAATCCCCCACAACAACTTAAAAAGCCTTACTCTTCTTCCTCTTCCGTGAACTCAAGAACCTCTCCGCAATTCGGGCAGACAATACTTCCCGATTCCAGGGTCTCCTCATCAAAATCTATGACTTCGCCGCATTTACACTCTACCTCATAAACAGCAGAGTCGTCAAAGTCATAATCCTCGTCCTCAAGATCCTCCAGGTCTTCCTCGTCATCGTCCAGGTCTTCCCCATCAAAGAAATCCTCTTCCTCGGCAATGTAATCGTAGACCGCGTCCAATTCCTCTTCGATTTCGTCGAGCTCATCCGAGACGGCAAAGGTAGTTTCCTCTACTTCGGTGATGGTCTTCGCCATATCGCCCAGCAAATCCACAATGGCAGCAATCAATTTTCCCTCGTTGGACTCCGTTTCCAGTTGCATACCTTCCATCAGGCCCTTCAGGTAAGCGGATTTCTCAGATAATGTCATAGTCTTCTCCTTTATTGGTTAAGTCTTAGAACGACCTAAATATTCCCCTGTCCGCGTATCGATTGAAATCTTATCGCCTTCATTGACGAACAGCGGCACCTTAATTTCCGCGCCGGTCTCCACTGTCGCCGGTTTTGTGGCATTGGTCGCCGTATTGCCTGCAAAGCCAGGCTCGGTTTTGGTAATGGTCAAATCCACAAAATTAGGCGCTTCCACCCCAAAGACGTTGCCTTTATAGGACATAATGGTGCACTGGTCGTTTTCCTTTACAAAGCGGAAACTGTCATCCAAAACGCTTTTTTCAATTGGCGTCATTTCATAGGTTTCCATGTCCATGAAATAGTACAGGTCTCCGTCCGAGTAGGAGTATTCCATTTTTTTGCGCTCAATATAAGCCGTAGGATATTTGTCGTTTGGGTTGAAGGTGGTCTCTATAACGGCGCCGGTAATGACGTTACGCATTTTGACTCGAACAAACGCCGCGCCCTTACCGGGCTTTACGTGCTGAAACTCCACAATTTGCATAACCTTGCCGTCCATATCAAACGTAACGCCATTTCTGAAATCACTGACAGAAATCATATTATTCCTCCTCGTCTTCCACCGGCAGACAGGCGTATACCGGCGCTCATAAAATTCCTAGTCTATTTTAACCCATATTGCTGAGAAATTCAAGCTATTTTACGCATCTTTCCCATCTAATACAATCAATTCCCGCGGACTTCCGGTGATATCCCGGCATCCATCCGCCTGGAAGATCACAACATCCTCAATTCGGACCCCGAATTTCCCGGGAAGGTAGATACCGGGCTCCGCCGAGCACACCGCTCCTGCAGGCATGGGCACATTCCCGCTGGGATTGCAGTTTGGCGCCTCGTGAATCTCCAGGCCCAAGCTGTGACCATAGCCATGTCCGAAGTAATCCCCATACCCAGCGTCGGCAATCACCTTTCTGGCGGCTCCGTCCACCTGGCTGCCCGTGACGCCGGCTTTTGAGGCGGCGATACCGGCTTTCTGCGCGTCCAGCACAGTTTGGTATACCCGCTTCATTTCCTCGGTTGCATATCCCACAGCCACGGTTCTGGTCATATCGGAGCAATAGCCCTGGTAAAGAACGCCAAAATCCATCGTAATGAAGTCTCCTGCCTGGATTTTTCGGTCTCCCGGGACTCCATGGGGCATGCTGGTGTTGGGGCCTGAGACCACGATGGGGTCAAAAGACAATCCGTCGGCACCATTTTTATACAGGCAGTAAATGAGCTCTGCGCAAAGTTCTTTTTCCGTCATTCCCACATGAATCCGCGTTAAGATCTCAGAGAAGGCCCGGTCTGTAATGTTCTGGGCTTTCTCCATGAGCGTCAACTCCCAGGGTTCCTTTTGCGCCCGGAAAGCATTAATGGCGAATTGACAAGGGCGAAACTCTACTTTCAAATTCTCTTCATAGCTTCTAAATTCCGCGACTGTCAGATAAGCCTCCTCATAGCCCAGCGTCTTCAGGCCAAAGTCGGCGCAGGCCTCATTCAGGCGGTCAAAATAGGAGCGCTTACGATCCACAGGCAAGACTTCAAATCCATGTAAGTTCGCCTCCGCAGACTCGATATACCGGCTGTCCGTAAAATACCGGCAACCGGCTGCGGAAACCAGGGCAACGCCCTCCGCAATATCGAACTCCGCGGCGTAGTGCCGGCTATACCGGCTGGTGAGGAGGAGGCCATCCAGGCCATCCTTCAGCAGGGATTTGTACTTATCAAGATTTTTCATTGGGAAACGCTCCTTCCTCTGGCTAAAAAAATAAAGGGCAATTCCAGTATGTGACGCAGCTTCAGCAAAATCGTATGATTCCAAATCGCAGGGACAAGGAATGAGCTGACGTTCGCACAATTGGCGCCCAGGACGTCGGTAAAAATTTGATCTCCCACCAACGCGCACTGGTTCGGCTGTAGCTGAAACCGCTCTAGGCATTGATGGATGCCCTTTGAGAAGGGCTTTTTAGCGTGGGTGACACAGGGAATGCCGTAAGTCTGGCAGAAGATAGCCACGCGGGGCTTCCGGCTGTTTGATACCACACACAAACGCACGTCAGAGCCTCGCATTGCGTCCAGCCAGCGTCGCATCCGTTCCGTCGGCACGCTGGTGGTATAAGGGACAATGGTGTTATCAAAATCCAGCATCAGCAGAGCGATTCCCCTGGCATGTAAGTAGTCCAGGGTAATTTCCGGCACAGAAGAAAAGATTGCCTGGGGCAGCAGAGAAAAGCTCATAAAAAACCTCTTGCGTTCATACTGTGAAATAAAGGCCCAGCAACCGGTCTCCACCCCCCTTGGAGGGATAACCGTCTGATACACACTCGTTTTTGCCATTATATCACACCCAGGAGGTGTTGTCCATTGTCGATTCCACTGTATCTGGCCATGACAGCCGCCGATTTCTCCAGTTGTTCCCGGTTGCCTCCCCATGTAGCCTGGATGGCGTGCCACTTTTCCGCATCGGGGACAGGATTGAGCAATCAGCCCAACTCCCTGCCGCCGGAAAGCCTGCTCATCTTAGACGACCAAATCCCATGGAACGGCCATAGCTTGGAGCAAGTATGCCGGGAGACCGCGGCGCTGCTTCAGAAGACCGGCGCCGAGGGCATTCTGCTGGACTTTGAGCGGCCGCCTACGGAGGAGACCCTATCCCTGGCTATCCTGCTGACCCGGCATTGCACCGCCGTGGGGACCGCCATTGGTATGCCGGAGCTCTACGCCCAGCTGCCGGAGGCCGCAATCTTCCTTCCGCCTCTCCCCTGTTACCAAACTCCGGCGCAGGCCCTATCCCATTATGGGGGCCGGGAGCTCTGGCTGGAAGCCAGCGGAAACGGCTGCCGCCTGGAGGTGGGGGCACAGGGCACACAAATTATCCCAGAAAGCCCCGACCTATTGCAGGTTGAGAGCACGCAGCACGCCTTGTTCCAAGACCCGGGGCTTCTGTGTCAGTACTTCACGGAAAAAACAGAAGAAGGTATCCGCATCAATCTCTTTGACATCCCTGGCAGCCTCCAGGAAAAGCTGGACGCCTGCGAGGAATTTGGCGCCACCCGGGCCGTAGCCCCTTGGCAGCAAATGCGGCAGACCTGATCGGAATGTCTATTTAATTGAATTCTAGTGAAACCTCAAAAAAGGCTCCTTACCTGTGTAAGGAGCCTTTTTAGTTTAAATTACGGAGTAAGGGATTAGTAGAACTTTCTCTTGTTTTTCCGAGCCGCCTCAGATTTCTGCTTTCGCTTTAAGCTGGGGCTCACGTAATGCTCTCTCTTTTTGACTTCGGCGATGACACCTTCCTTGGCGCAACTACGCTTAAATCTTCTCAGAGCGCTTTCCAGAGATTCGTTCTCCTTTACGCGAATTTCAGACATTGGTTTCCCTCCCTCCGGCGCATCCGGCTCAATCCAGGATGCTTTCAGGGCCACTTCATGGCTTTCTGAATTATAGATGAAATTCCCCGAATTGTCAAGAGTATTTTACAAGATTTTGTGTCATTGTTTCCTATCTTGCACAAATTTCTGGACAAGTTCCGGCTTTTCCCACTTATTCCGCCTCAGGCGCCGGCGTCAGATAAGCCGTCAGCTTGTAAAGCAATTGGGCCGCCTGGGCGCGGGTTGCCTGGCCATAGGGCTTGAGCTGCGTCGCGGTAACGCCATTGACAATCTCGTTCTCAACGGCCCACTGGAACGCCTCCTTGGCGAAGTTGCTGATTTTTCCGGCATCTTCAAAATTCGCCAAATCAGACCGGCTGCCGCTGTCTGCGTCCTTGTATTGCACATAGCGGAACAGGATGGTGGCCAACTGCTCCCGGGTGATGTTCCGGTTGGGCTGGAAGGTCCCGTTTTCATACCCATTCACAATTTGATTTTTGCTGGCCCAAAGCACGGCCGTATAATAGAAAGAGCTTTCTTTCACATCCGTAAACTCCACAGTTCCTTCCGTCTGCGGTTCGCCTTCCAAGCGATACAGGATGGTCACAAGCTGCCCCCTGGTCAGGCTGTGACTGGGCGCGAACCGATCCTCCGAAACACCGTTCACAAGCTCGTTTTCATAGCAGTAATCCACCGCGTCGGAATACCACTGCTCGCCGTTGGTGTCCGAAAATACTCTGGGCAGAGTCACCGAGACCTTCTCGCCGCAGATGGTGCAGATGCCGGTTGCCTCTCCGTCCTTTGTGGCGGTGGGTTCCTTGATCACGGTCATGGTCTCTGGGCCCAGCTCATGGGCAGTCACCGGCGTAATTGCATTGGTACCCAAGTTTTTCACATATACGGTCATCGTATCGCTGATATTGCCGCAGCTCAGAGTCACAGTGCCGGTACCGGGCTTTGAGGCTGTCGCCACGCCCGTGCCATACACATAGGTTGCGTCCGCCGCGCTGACCGCGCCAGAAGCACTCATTGTGAATTTACGGTCAGCCGTGGTGTGATAGGGCTCATAATTCAGCGCCACGGAAAACGGGGTGTTCACGTCCGCCAAAACCTGATCCGGCGTGGAGTCCACCGAAGCATCCTCCAGAACATCCAGCTCGTAGACGAAAATATCAACGCTCTTGAGGGGGATTTCTGTTTTGCTCAGATATAAGTCAGCATAGGAAGCCGTCACGACATTATAATCCTTGTCGAGGATGCCGAAAACGACAACATAATCCCCTGCGGCCAGACCTTCTGTTTCCCAACCGATCCCCAGAGTATAATAACCATTGCTGGTCTTATCCTCATAATACCCAACAGGCTCGTCGTTCTCGCCTACGGAATTTAAGGTGCCCTTATAGATTTCCGAGACAATATAGCCGCCGTCTACGCCGGCGTCATTGATCTCAATATCCAAGCGCATTTTCTGTCCCACAACTACTGCCTGACCAAAGCTCCAGGGCGCGGGAATGATATAATTGTCACTGGCGCGGGTATCCTTTGTATCCGCGCTGCTTTGCGCCTGCGCCACAAGGCCGGTGGGAGCGGCGTTGGATTTTTCCTGGAAGCGGGCCGTTTTTTCTGCCGGAGCAAGCTCCGCCGCAGAAACAACACCCAACAAAGACACAAGCATCACCAGGGTCAACGCGAAAGTAAGTAGTCTTTTCTTCATTTCTTTTCTCCTTTTATGTATAAGTACAATATGGTAACAGATTTGCGTTGGCAGTTCTGTTATCAACGAAACCATTGGGCCGCCTCTTCCAGACTGGAAGAGGCGGCTTGTCGGGTAGGGCCGTGGTATTCCCGACAATCACAAATTCAAAGCCTATTTTACAATGAGATTCACCAGTTTATTTTTGACCACAATGGTCTTGACCAGGCGTCCGCCCTGCTTCTCCAGGAAGCGCGCCACCTTTTCTTCTTGCTGCGCGGCGGCAATCACCACATCATCCGGCGTATCCGCCTCCACATGGATTACCCCCCGGAGCTTGCCGTTGACCTGGACCGCCATGTCGAGCACCGCGTCCCGACACAGGGTCTCATCATAACTGGGCCAGGGAGAAACAGAGCAGTAGCCGCTGAAGCCATGCCGCTCCCAGATCTCCTCACAAATATGAGGCGCAAAGGGGCTGAGCAGCTGCAGGAAGGTACGCAGCTCCGCCCTGTTGCAGCCCTTTTCTCCAAATTGATTGAGCAGCGTCATCAGGGCGGCAATGGCAGTGTTGGGCTTTAAGTTCTCGATGTCGTAGGAGACCTTTTTAATCGTCTTGTGCATGGCCGCGCGGTTGCTCTCGGAGTAGGCCTCGGCACGGTCCTGCACGCTTTCTCCCAGAGCCCAAACCCGATCCAAAAACCGCTTGCAGCCCTTCACCGCATGGGAGGACCAGGAGGCCGCCTTCTCAAAATCCCCGATAAACAGAATATAAGTGCGCATGGTATCCGCGCCGTACTCCCGGATGATGTCCGTTGGATTGATGACGTTGCCCCGGGATTTGGACATTTTCTCGCCGCCCTCCCCCAAAATCATGCCATGGCTGGTTCGCTTGGCATAGGGTTCTTGGGTGGGGACCACGCCGATGTCGTACAGGAACTTGTACCAAAACCTGGAATACAGCAAGTGCAGCGTTGTGTGCTCCATACCGCCGTTATACCAATCCACCGGGGCCCAGTAATCCATGGCCGCCCGAGAGGCCAGGGCCTGGTCATTGTGCGGGTCCATATATCGCAGGAAGTACCAGGAAGACCCCGCCCATTGGGGCATGGTATCGGTTTCCCGTTTGGCGGGTCCGCCGCACTGAGGACAGGTGGTATTGACCCAATCCGTCATGGCCGCCAGGGGACTCTCTCCGTCGTCGGTCGGCTCGTAGCTATCCACTTCCGGCAGCTCCAAAGGAAGCTGGTCCTCCGGCAGCGGCACCGGGCCACAGGAAGGACAGTGCACAATGGGAATCGGCTCGCCCCAGTAGCGCTGGCGCGAAAACACCCAGTCCCGCAGCTTGAAATTCACCTTCGCCCGGCCGATTCCCCGCTCCTCCAGCCATTTGGTGATTACGGGAATCGCCTCTTTTACTGTCAGGCCGTTCAAAAAATCCGAATTGACCAGAATTCCCCTGTCGTCCTTGCTGGTAAAGGCCGCCTCCTGAACATTTCCGCCCTGGACCACCTCCACAATGTCACACCCGAATTTCTTTGCAAACGCCCAGTCCCGGTCATCGTGGCCTGGGACCGCCATGATTGCGCCGGTGCCGTAGGTGGCCAACACATAATCGGAAATAAAAATTGGAATTTCCCTTCCATTCACCGGATTGACGCCCCGAACGCCCTGCAACATGACTCCGGTCTTTTCTTTCGACAGATCGGTACGCTCCAAGTCGGATTTCGCGCTGGCAGCAGCCTGATAGGCCCGCACTTCTTCCGCATTTTCCAGCTGATTCATCCAGCGGCTCAAAAGCTCGTGCTCCGGTGACAGGACCATGTAAGTGGCGCCGAAAAGCGTGTCTGGCCGGGTGGTGAAAATCAGAATGTTATCCCCCAGGGTGGAGCGGAACGCAACCTCCGCGCCGTTGCTGCGGCCAATCCAGTTTCGCTGCTGGAGCTTCACCCGCTCCAGAAAGTCCACCTGGTCCAGATCGTCGGCCAGTCGCTCCGCGTACTTGGTAATCCGCAGCATCCACTGGCTCTTTTCCTTCCGTACCACAGGCGCGCCACATCGCTCACAAACGCCTTCCACCACTTCCTCGTTGGCCAGAACGCATTTGCAGCTGGTGCACCAGTTTACCGGCATCTTTGCCTTGTAGGCCAGCCCATGCCGGAACATCTGCAAAAAAATCCACTGCGTCCATTTAAAATACTGGGGGTCTGTGGTGTTGATCTCCCGGTCCCAATCAAAGCTGTAGCCCAAGGCCTTCAGTTGATTTCGAAAAGTTTGAACATTGCGCTCTGTCACGGTCTTGGGATGAATGTGGTTTTTAATGGCGTAGTTTTCCGTAGGCAGGCCAAACGCATCGTATCCCATAGGAAACAGCACGTTTTTGCCCTCCATCCGCTTTTTTCGGGCAATGGCATCCATTGCCGTATAGGGACGGGCATGTCCCACATGCAGCCCTACGCCGGAGGGGTAAGGAAACTCAATGAGGGCATAAAACTTCTCTCTGTTTCCCCCGGTTTCCGAAGCAAAAAGCCGCTTTTCCTCCCATATTTTTTGCCACTTAGTCTCTATTTTCTGAAAATCATAGTTCATGTGGGCCACGCTCCTCCTGTGCACCGTCCCGCTGCAGAATCTCACTCAGGGGGATTCGGGCACCGTCGCTCCAGAGCCGCTCCAAATCGTAGAATTGCCGGGCCTCATTGGTGAAAACGTGCACTACCACACAACCAAAGTCCAAAAGCTCCCAGGTGTTTCCACGATGGCCTTCCCGGCCCAAAAGCCGCTCACCCAAGGACTCTAGCGTCTCCTCTACACAGTCGCATAGGGTCTTCACATGCGTGTTAGAGGTACCGGTACAAATCAAAAAGTATTCCGCCAGAGTGGTCACATCTCCCACCCGCAGCAATTGAATATCAACGCCCTTCTTACTGTCTAGGGCCTTGGTTGCGGCAGCCGCAACTTCCTTTGGGGATAACATAGGCATTTCCTTTCTATTTTATGGGATCAGGGAAGGGTCCGCGCCCTCCGTGGACTGAGTCGTCTCGAATGGCGTCGTATTTTCCCCGGAATTTGTATTCTCTGTGCTCTCCGGCGGCGCCGAGAATTCGGGCGGCGCCGGAGCCTCGGCTACCGTGGATTCCGGTGGCTCAGTGGTCTCCAGCGGTCGCGTCGCCGGCGTATCTTCACCAGAGGAACCGCCCGCAGCAGGCGAACTGCCGGAGCTGCCAGACCTTGCGGGTTCCGTCCGCCCGGAAACAGTCTCGCCGCCAGAGGCCGCAACACCACCCATGACGTACACATTCATGTTTTCCTGGGTCAAGCCGTAATCATATGGGTTCAGCGCTTGATTTACAATCTCCAATACATCGTCAGCGTATAACGCATAATAGGCGCCGCCGTCAATGTACACGCCCTCTCCTGGCAGTGTGAAGGTCTGCATCTCGTCAAAATTGCACTGCAGCAGCTGCTCACAAAAATATGCCATATTGGATACCTTTAAATCCGTGGTCACGTAGTCATGAAAAATCTGAATGAACTCATCGATTTTTGTGAGGCTCGCAAAGCTGGCGCACCTGTGCGCCAAAGCGCGCATAAAATCCTGCTGGACCTTCGTGCGTTGGATATCCGCCGCGGGATACTTCCGGAACCGACATAGCTCCATGGCCTTTTCGCCATCAAGAAGCTGGTATCCGGCTTTCAGATGGATATACAAATCCTGAGACGAATCCTCATAATCCATATCCTGGGGAACGTCAAAATATACGCCCCCTACCAAATCCACTGCCGCCTTGAATGCCTCCAGGTCCACCAGGACGTAACCGTCTATGGGGAACCCCAGCATTTCACCCAGACGCTGGGACAGATATTCCATACCCTCCTCACCCTTGCCGCCGCGGCCATACAGAGAGTTGATTTTGGCAATGGATTCGCTTTGCGTCAAAACAATGGAGTCCCGCGGCACGCTCACCAGGGCCACACTGTGATCCCGCGTGTCCAGATGGGCCACCATGATCGTATCTGTCCGACCCCCGTCGTCGTCGGTTCCGGCAAGCAAAATATTAAAAACGCCCTTCACCCGGGAGACTGGAACTTCCTCCACAATCTCTCTGCCGGTGTCCGGATCGGTCTGGACGACTTTTACGGTTTTGCCCGGTTCTTGCTTCACGTCCAGAGGCTTGGCAAAGATTTTCCATGCCGCAGCCAGAAGCAGCACCAAGCACGCCATAGAACCGCCCACCAGCAAAAGTGCCTTCTGCCACTTTTTCAAGCCGACGCTCCGACCTTTTCTCTGAACCCCGCCAGCAGAAACCATCCGCCTGGATCCCCTGGGCCGCTCAAAACGGCCGTGTCGTTTTCCTCTTTTTCTCATGGCACTTTTCTTCCTTTTAATGCAGCCATTGCCTGCTGAGAAGCCGGCGCAACCTGCCGTTTCTCCTGTTTCAATACGGAAGCCGATAACTCCAGGCCTAGCAGCAGCGCCTCTTCCAAGCTTTTGTCCGCTGCTGACCGCAGGGGTTCCACACCTGGAAAGCTTCGATTTGGTTCGATATAATCTGCAACATAGAGAATCTTCTCCAGCACAGACATGCCCGAACGACCCGTGGTGTGCCAAGCAATGGCATCACACACTGCTTCACGCTCTCCAAAAATGTGACGAGCCACGGCGGCGCCTGTGACGGCATGCAGCGTTTTCGGGTTTTCCCTGAAAAAATCGTCCATTATAATACCATATTTTTCACACAATTTCAACTGCAGTATGGGTGGTACCGCCTTAGTCACATCGTGCAGCAGCGCGGCGCGAGCAGCATCCGTCGGATCTGCGTCATATCGCCTGGCCAGACGCACCGCCGTATCCCGGCAGCCCAGCACATGATTGACCCGCTTAGGGTCCAGCAGCGCACATGCCGTTCGCTCCAGCTCCGACAAGGGCAAGCCTCGCAGGCTGCGGTTTACCCCGTACAAACCCATCTCTTGAATTCGGTCCATGACACCAGCGGGAAGAAGCGTCGACGCGCATTGAAAAGTCAACATTCGCCGCACATCTGTGGAGGATATGGCAAGCGCGTCGTTTTCTACAAACGTCACACGACCGCCCAGCCGGCTGCGGATTTGTTCCGCCTGCCGATCTGCCATGTCCAGGACCGCTCTTTTCTCTCCACCTCGGTATAAAACCGCCAGCGCGGCATTCCGGCAGATGCTATCCGGCCGATACCACTGCAAAAAGGACAGCAGCATGTCCGTTCCCATGAGCAAAATCAGGTCGTCATCCGGATACTGCCTTCGCAGCTCCAAGACTGTATCGGCGGTGTAGCTCTTCCCAGGCCGGCGCAGTTCCAGATCGCAAACCTCCGCCCGGGGAATCTGCCGCGCCGCCAGACGTACCAGGTCCAGCCGAACCTCCGCCCTTGGCGTACCCTCCGGCATGGATTTATGCGGCGGAATCGAGGCAGGAACCAGCAGAAGGCGGTCCAGGCTCAGCTTCCGCACTGCCTGGCCGGCGGCATATCCATGCCCCGCATGCGGTGGATTAAAGGTTCCCCCGTAAATTCCAATTCTGCCCATGGTGTCACCTCGCTATCCGTTTTCCCGGTTCTGGTCCTTTTCCCGCTGAATTGCCCGGTCAATTGCCGCCTGGCGGAAATATTCGTTTCGCTGCTCTCGCTGTGCACGGGCCGTCTTACGGCGGGCCTGCGCGCCCCGGCGCACCGGATTTGCCTTTGCCGGGGAGGGCGGCGCCAGCTTTGCCCGTCCCACCTGGTTCCGCTCCTTTTTCAGCCGTTCTGATTCCCGGTACAGGACAAACTTTGAGCCCAGGGTGCAGACTCCCTCCGCCCCTGTGGCCTGGCACAACTCGTCCAGCACCTCCCGGGGGCTCAGAAGCGCGGTTTCCAAAACCCGGCCCTTAACTAGCTCCCGCGCCTCCAGTTGGTTCTCCGCTTCTGCCCGAACCCGCTCCGTCACGCCGCCCTTTCCCACCATCAGCGTGGTGTCCAAGTTGGCCGCCTGGGCGCGTAATTCCGCCCGTCTTTTACTTGTCAGCATATTGCAGCTCCTCGCTCAATTTTTTACAAAGCCTCCGCAGGGCGACGGCTCGGTGAGAAACCTGATTTTTTTCCTCCGCCGGAATGGCCGCAAAGGTCTTTCCCGCCGGGGGATAGTAGAAAATGGGGTCGTAACCAAAGCCGCCGACGCCCTGCGGCTCCCGCAGCAGCTCACCGTGCACCTCGCCCCGGGCCTGCACGGTACGACCGTCTGGAAAAACCAGGGTCATGACACATACAAATTGTGCCTGCCGTTGTCCATCCGGAACCTGCTCTGTATTTTTCAGCAGCAAAAGGAGCCTGCCCCAATCATCCAAACTGGCATCATCCCCATAGCGGGCTGAATGGACCCCCGGCGCTCCCTGCAGGGCATCCACCGCAATCCCGGAATCGTCGGCCAACGCGGGCAGCCCGGTGGCACGCATGACCGCCTCCGCCTTTAAAAAGGAATTTTCCTCAAAAGTAGCGCCGGTCTCCTCCACCTCCACATCCACGCCGACCTCAGATTCCAGGACCAGCTGAACCCCCATAGGCTCCAAAATCTTGCGGATTTCCACCAATTTATGTGGATTTTTGCTGGCCAAAACCACCTTCATTTCAAGTCCCCCAATCGTTCTCTCTCTATCGCAATGAGTTCCACGCACCCTTTGGCGCAGAGCCCCAACAGCTTTTGCTGCTCCGGCACGGTAAAGGAACGCCCCTCTCCCGTAGCCTGCACCTCCACAATCCGGCCAGTGTGGTCCATCACGCAATTGAAATCCACCATGGCGCGGCTGTCCTCCTCATAGCAGAGATCCAGCATGGCTTCGCCTTCCACGATTCCCGCAGATACGCCCGCTACATAGGACCGCAAGGGGATCTGCTCCAGCACGCCTCGATCCCGCAGGGTCCGCAGCGCCAAGGCCAACGCCACAAAGCCTCCCGTAACGGAGGCCATCCGCGTGCCGCCGTCCCCCTGAAGCACATCGCAATCAATGGTAATGGTCCGGGGTCCCAGAGCCCGCAGATTCACCGCGCCCCGCAGAGAACGGCCGATCAGCCGCTGTATCTCCGCACTTCTGGGCGATAGCTTTAAGCGTGTCACGTCCCGCTGACTCCGCTGGCGGTTGGCCCGGGGCAGCATCGCGTACTCCGCCGTCACCCAGCCCCCGCTGGACACATGGGGTGGCACACGCTCCTCCACCGAGGCGTTGCATAGAACCATGGTTTCTCCCATTTGGATCAGGCAGCTTCCCTCTGCAAATTTTGTGAAATTAGGGGTGATACAAACGGGACGCAAGGCGTCCAACGCTCTATGACTCTTCCGCATCTCAGTTACCTAAAGCAGGGCACGTACGAAATCTTCCGCGTCAAAGGGCATCAGGTCCTCCGCCGTTTCCCCCACGCCGATGAATTTCACTGGAATTTGCAGGGCGTCCGCCACGGCAATCACAATCCCGCCCTTTGCGGTGCCGTCCAGCTTGGTCAGCGCAATCGCCGTCACGCCCGCAATCTCTTTAAACTGCTTGGCCTGCAGCAGACCGTTTTGCCCCGTCGTCGCATCCAGCACCAGGAGCACCTCCTTTGCCGCATCCGGCAGCTCCCGCTGAATAATCCGGGTGATTTTATTTAGCTCATTCATGAGGTTCGCTTTATTGTGCAGGCGGCCCGCGGTGTCACAGACAATTACGTCCATTGCCCGGGCCTTCGCCGCCTGAATGCCGTCGAACACCACGGAAGCGGGGTCCGCCCCCTCATCCTGCCGTACCAGGTCCGCCCCGGTCCGGTTGGCCCAGACCTCCAGCTGGTCTGCCGCCGCAGCCCGAAAGGTATCCCCTGCGCACAAAAGGACCTTCTTTCCCTGGTCTATCAGCTGCTTCGCCAGCTTTCCGATGGTCGTGGTTTTTCCTACGCCGTTGACTCCGATGACCAGAACCACAGAAGGCTTGGTTTCCAGATGAAGCGCCGGGTCGCCTACCCGCAGCATGTCGGTGAGAATCTCCCGCAGCAGGTCCCTGGCCTCCTCCGGGTCCTTACATTTGCGTTCCTTGACCTGGCGGCGCAGCCGCTCTGTAGCCCGGCCCGCAGTCTCCACCCCAAGATCGGCCAAAATCAGGCACTCCTCCAGCTCCTCATAAAACGCGTCGTCCAGAGAGGAAAAACCAGTGAAGACACTGCCCAGGGAATTGGCCATAGCTTTTCTGGTTTTGGCCAGGCCCTCCTTAATTCTATCAAAAAGTCCCATTTCCGTTCCTCCGCTTACTCTACTATTCCCAGTTGTTGCTCCATCTGGTTCAAGTTCATTCGTAAAATTTTGGATACGCCCTGCTCCTGCATGGTCACCCCGTAGAGCATATCGGATGCTTCCATGGTTCCCCGTCTATGGGTGATCACGATAAACTGCGTTTTTTGGCACAAACCATGGAGGTAACTGGCAAACCGCTCCACATTCCGGTCATCCAAGGCCGCGTCGATTTCATCCAGCATGCAAAAGGGCGTGGGCCGCACCTTTAAAATAGCAAAATACAGGGCGATGGCTACAAACGCCTTCTCCCCGCCGGAGAGCAGTGTGATGGTTTTTAGCTGTTTTCCCGGCGGCTGCACCCGAATCTCAATCCCGCTGGTCAAAGGATTTTCCGGGTCCTCCAAAACCAGGGCGCCCTTTCCGCCTCCAAACATCTCTGCAAAGGTCTGCCCGAAGTACCCGTCGATTTTTTGGAACTCCGCCACAAAAATGGTCGTCATCTCCGCCGTGATATCCCGAACAATCTGCTCCAGCTCCCGCTTGGCGGTGAGGACGTCGTCGCGCTGCCCGGAAAGATAGGTATAACGCTCCTGTACACGGGCGTACTCCTCCACTGCTCCTAGGTTCGGCGTTCCCAAAGCGCTGAGCTTTCGCTTGAGCTCCGCGATCCGCCGTCCTGCGGCTGCAACGGACTCCAATTCCACCCGCTCAGCCCCCGCGGTCCCCGGTGTCAGGCCGTAGCTGTCCCACAGCTTATCAATTACTTGCCGTTCCTCCATAGATGCTGCCAGCTTTTTCTGCTCCAGCAGCGCGCAGGCGCGCTCCATAGTGAGCAGGCCCTTATTTTTCTCCTGTGCGTCCCGCTCTAAACGAGTCTTTCGCGATTCCAATTCGGCTCTTTGGGTTTGCGCCTCCCGCAACGTCTGCTGCTTTTGCTGCAAAATCTGAATGTTGTTTTCTTTTTGCACCTGCACGCCGTCGATCTCTGCCTGGAGCTTTGCAATGGCAGCGGTGTAGTGCTCCGCCAAAGCCCGCTTTTGGCTGCGGTCTCCCTCCATCGTTCGGAACAGCGCCTCCAGATTTTCAACCCCGTCCAGCGCGGACCTTTTCTCCGCCGCCAGGGCGGCAAGCTCTGTCCGCAGGGCGGAGACCTGATCCGCCAATGCCTGGGTCTGCCGCGTGGTATCGCTCTGGTTCCGGTCCAATGCCTCCAGGGCCCGTTCCGCTTCCGTCTGCTGCCTCTGAAGGGATTCCATGCTGGTCTTCTGCGCTGCAATCCGCCCCTGATCCATATCTAACCGATTCCGAAGCGCCTCCAGCTCTCGTTCGGTCGCGTTTGCAGCCTCCTCCAGAGCCTGAAGAACCGCGGCGCAGCGTTTTTCCTCCCCCTCCAACTGCAAGACCTGGTCCTGGGCTGCGCGGAGCTGTTCGTTCGCTGTTGTGAACTCAAAGTCCGTCTGCTCGCAAGCCCGCTGTGCTTCCGCCAGACTGGACTCGGCCTTTTCCTTTTTTTCTTGCAGCTGCTGTGAGGTCTGCAGCAGTCTTCTCAGCTCGTTGGCCCTGGATAAAATCCCGGCCTCCTTGGCCACCGAGCCGCCTGTCATGGAACCGCCCGGATTGATCACCTGCCCGTCCAGGGTGACGATTTTAAACCGGTTGCCGTACCGCCCGGCCATTGCAATGGCAGAATCCAGCTGCTCCGCCAGGACGACGCGGCCCAGCAGATTTTCTACTATTTTTCGGTACGGCGCCTGGCATTGCACCAATTCCGCCGCAATTCCCACAAAGCCACGGCACTGCTCCAGGCCCGTCTCTTGGAGTTTCCGGGGTTGGATGGCGTGTATGGGCAAAAAGGTAGCCCTGCCGCCGTTGGTTCGCTTTAAATAACCGATGGCAGCCTTAGCATCCTGCTCTGTCTGCACCACAATGTGCTGCAAGGCGGCGCCCAACGCCACCTCGATTCCGGTTGTGTAGCGGTCCTCTGTATGAATGAGCTGAGAAACTGGGCCATGGATATGCTCCAGACCGCCCCGCCGGCTCTCCTGCATGACGCTGCGCACTGACCTCTGGTAGCTCTCGTAATCGCGCTCCATGGCCTGATAAATCTTTATTTTCGCAGAAACGGCGTTCAGCTGCGCGGTAATCTCCTGCAAGCCGCCCTGCGCCTGATCTCGCCGCTGGGCACGGCTCTCCTGCCGGAGCCGATAGCCCGCAACGGTATTCTGCGACGCCTGTACCTGCCTTTGGGCTGCTGCTAACTCCATACGGCAGGCATCCAGCGCCGTCTGCGCCTGACTCCGCCGCGAAACGCCGGCATTGACATCCGATTCCAGCGTTTCTACCCTAGCCCGACCCTGGCGCGCCGATTCCTCCAGCGCCGACAATTCCGCACGCGCGCCTGCCAGGTCGGACAAATACGCCGCCTGCTTTTCCCGCAGCTCCAGATACTGCTTTCCAATCCCCTCTGCATCGGCGGCAACCTGCTGCGCCTGGGCCTGGGTCTCCTGCAGCCGCAGCTGCTGGATTTCAAGCTGTGCCTCGATTTCCGCAATTCGGCAGCGGCCCTGCCGTACCTGCTGCTCTATGCCGCCGCTGCGGTCCTCGTGCTGCTGGAGCTCTGTCTGTACGCGCGCCAGGTTCTCTTCGTTATTCTGCGTATTGCTTTTAAGCACCGCGATTTGGCCGTCCAATTGTTGGTCCGCAGCCTCCAGGCCTGCGGTATCACTCCGCAACGCCTCAATTGCCTCGTCCTGGGCCCGAAGCTGCGCTCCCATCTCCTCGCTCTTTTGATATAGCTCGTCCAGAGCGCTGTGCTCCTGCTCCAGGACAAAGGATGCCGATGTATAGTCCTCCTCCGCTTTTTGCGCGGCGTCCGTTATTTTATCCAGTCGATCCAGCCAGACCGTGACCTCCAGCCCACGCAGCTCGTCCCGATAGGCCAAATACTTTTTTGCCTGCTCCGCCTGGGCCCGCAACGGGTCCAATTGAAGCTCTAACTCGGAAATTTTGTCCCCGATGCGTAGCAGATTCTCCTCCGTGCCGACCAGCTTTCGCTGGGTTTCCTCCTTGCGATGCCGGTATTTCGAGATACCGGCCGCCTCCTCAAAAACCTCCCGGCGGTCCGTGCTCTTCAAGGACAGAATCTCATCGATACGCCCCTGGCTGATGTTGGAATAGCCCTCCCGCCCCAGGCCGGTATCCATGAACAGCTCGTGAATATCCCGCAAGCGGGCGGATTGCTTATTGATATAAAACTCACTGTCCCCGGAGCGGTAATACCGGCGGGTCACCATGACATCATCCGAATCGTAAGGCAGGGCGCGGTCCGTATTGTCCAGCGTCAGCGTGGCCTCCGCGAAGCCAAGGGGAGGCCGCTTCTGCGTGCCGCCAAAAATCACGTCCTCCATTTTGGCGCCCCGCAGCGTTTTGGTGCTCTGTTCCCCCATCACCCAGAGAATCGCGTCGGAAAGGTTGGACTTCCCGCTGCCGTTCGGGCCTACAATGGCCGTGATATCATTGCCGAACTCAATGAGTATTTTATCTGGAAAGGACTTGAAACCCTGAATTGCCAATGATTTTAAATACACTGCGAAACCTCGTCCTTCAAGTTTTCATACGAATTAGTTAATTATACCAAGCTTTTAAACAGAATGCAAGCAATTTCCACAAGGCCTTTGTAAAAACAAGCCGGGGTACATTTTGATGTACCCCGGCTCCGATCTGTTTGACTGCTATGCGTCTGCTTCCCTTTGGGGCGGGAAAAGCTTATGAATTGCAGCCTGTGCCGCCCGCTGCTCCGCCCGTTTTTTGCTGCTGCCGCTGCCCGCGCCCACAACTTCTCCGTTGAGCAGGACCTCAACACAGAACTGCTTGGCATGATCCGGCCCCGAGGAGCCAACGAGCTCATACTGCAAAATTTGATTCTTCTTTTGCTGAACGAGCTCCTGTAGCTGCGTTTTATAATCCAGGTTACGGTGCCGAAGCGCCGGAATATCCGACAACACCAGCCGGTGAATCAAATCGGACGCAGCGGTAAAGCCGCCGTCTAAATAAACAGCTGCGATAACGGACTCCACAGCGTCTGCAAGAATACTGGCGCGATGCCGGCCTCCGCCCTGCTCCTCCCCGTGCCCCAAGAGCAGGAAGGAACCCAGACATAGTCGGTCCGCCAGCCGGGCCAGAGCAACCTCGCAGACCAAATCCGCCCGTATTCGCGTCAGATCTCCCTCCGGCTTTTCCGGATAAACGCGAAACAAATGCTCCGCCGTGACCATCCCTAAAATTGAGTCGCCCAAAAATTCCAGGCGTTCATTGCTGGCCAAGCCATCCCGGCATCTCTCATTGGCATAGGAGCTGTGGGTCAAGGCATTTTCCAACAAGGAAGGGTCTTCAAACTGATAGCCAAGCTCCTTCTCCAGATCCCTAAACATTGCGTTCCAACTCCTTGCTTTCCGCCAGTCTTTGCAGCGTACTTTCCAGTTCAGCTGTGGTATCCCGGTCCGCCGCCTCCATGGCCTGCCGAATCGCGCTGCGATAGGCGCGGCGATCAGAGGAGCCGTGGGCCTTGATGACCGGCTTGCGAATGCCCAGCAGGGCGGTGCCCCCCACCTCCCGGTAATCCAGCATCGCCATCATCTGCCGGAGCCCAGGCTTGCAGCACAGCGCCCCTAACATGGTAAGCGCATTTTTGCGGAACAGCTGCTTTACCATAGAACCCATGAACATAGCGGTTCCCTCTATGGATTTCAGCAGCACATTCCCGGAAAACCCATCGCAAACTACCACATCTACTGCGCCCAGCGGCACATCCCGCGCCTCTACATTTCCGATAAAATGAAGAATGCCGTTTTCCGCAGCCTGCTGCAAAAGACCATAGGCCTGCTTCTGCAGCTCCGGTCCCTTAGATTCCTCCGCACCGTTGTTTAAAAGGCCCACCTTGGGCCGTTCAATTCCCAAGGTTTTTTGTACGTGCAAGGATCCGATCAGCCCGAATTGCAGCAGGAATTCCGGCGTGCACTCCACATTTGCGCCGCTGTCTATAATTAAGGTGCGGCCACCAGTTTGATTTGGCATCATGGGCCCAAAGGCGGCGCGGCGGACGCCCTTTACCCGCTTGACCAACAATGTAGCCCCAGTCAGCAGAGCGCCTGTGCTTCCTGCGGAGACAAACGCGTCTCCTTTCCCATCCGCCAGCATTTTCAGGCCCAGAACCATGGAGGAGTTTTTGCGTTTGTGCAAAACCGTGGAGGGCTCGTCATGCATGTCCACAATATCATCCGCATTGGCAATCTCCAGACCCTTTGGCAAATCGGAGATATTGTGCGCACGCATGACATGCAAAAGATCCTCGCCACGACCCACCAAGGTGATTTCTGCCCCAAATTCCTGGTGCGCGTCGATGGCGCCTAAGACGGCGGCCTCCGGCGCATGGTCTCCGCCCATGGCATCGAGAATGATTTTCATGGTGCCACCTCTTCCTTCTTTATATTCCTTCGCGCACCAAATCATCAATGCGCGCCAGGGCCCTATGTGCGATGGCCAGATTCTTCTGCGCTTTTCCCTTGACACGGTGCTCCAGCGGGGCAATGATGCCAAAATTCACATTCATTGGTTGAAAACTGGCCACCGATTCGTCACTGATATAAAGGCCAAGCGCCCCGATGGCCGTCTGTCGGGAGAAATCCGGAGGCGTTCTTCCCTGAAGCTTGGCGCTCATGGCGATAGCCGCCAGGCATCCGGAGGCGGTGGATTCCACGTAACCCTCCACGCCGGTCATCTGGCCGGCAAACGCCACCAGCGGATCCCGGCGGTCCGCATAGAACTGATCCAAAAGGCGGGGTGAATCCAGAAATGTATTTTGATGCATGACGCCATAGCGCACAAACTCCGCCTGATGCAGCGCTGGTATCATGGAAAAAACCCGCCGCTGCTCCGGAAATTTCAGGTGTGTCTGAAATCCCACCAAATTATAAATGGTCCCCACCGCGTTGTCCCGGCGAAGCTGAACTACCGCGTAGGGCTCCCGCCCGGTTCTGGGGTCTTTGAGTCCCACCGGCTTCAGCGGACCGTAGCGCAGCGTATCATATCCCCGCCGCGCCATGACCTCCACGGGCATGCAGCCCTCGAAGACATTCTGGTCCTCAAAGCCATGTACCTCCGCCTCCTGGGCGGAGATCAGCGCATGGTAAAATGCGTCGTATTGTTCCCGGTCCATGGCGCAATTAATGTAATCCGCGCTGCCCCGGTCATATCGGGAGGCAAACCAAGCCTGCTGCATATCCACGGAGTCAAAGGTGACCAGGGGCGCGGCGGCATCAAAGAAATGCAGGTAACGGGCCTGTCCAAAATACCGTCCGATGGCCTCAGACAGCGCATCAGAGGTCAAGGGGCCCGTGGCGATAATCGCCGGTCCATCCGGCACTTCCGTCACCTCTGTACGCACCACTTGAATCAGCGGTTCCCCGCAGAGCCGCTCCGTCACCAAGGCGGAAAACCCCTCACGGTCCACAGCCAGACAGCCTCCGGCTTCCACGCGGGTCTGATCCGCACAGGATAAAATGAGACTATCCAGACGGCGTAGCTCCTCCTTTAATAAACCCACTGCATTTTCCAGCCGGTCCCCCCGCAGGGAATTGGAGCAAACCAGCTCTGCGAAATTGGGGCTGTGGTGCGCCGGAGACATCTGCGCAGGCTTCATCTCCACCAGACGCACCGGTATGCCCCGCTTTGCCAGCTGCCACGCGGCCTCACTGCCCGCCAAGCCCGCGCCGACCACCGTCACCTGCGTCATACCTTCCCGTCCCCCTCTTTGTCGGCCTTCTTGCCATTAGCAGACCGCTTTCCCTTGCTGGCCGCCTTTTGGGGAGGCGCTTTTTTCTTTTTTCCCGGCTCCAGCTGTGCCGCCGGTTTTTCTGTTTCTGCCGCCTGCTGTTCCGGCTCTGCGGACTTCTTCCGATAACCCCGCTGGTCCTCCGGCAAAAACTCAGGGCACTTTTCGTTGACGCAAAAGGGTTTCATACGGCCCCGACCCGATTTTTTAAAAAGCGTCTGCCCGCAGCTGGGGCAATCCTGTGCCGTGGGCACGTCCCAGGTCATAAACCCGCAATCAGCGCCCCGTTCGCAGGCATAGTAAGCATATCCCTTTTTTGATTTTCGCTTCAACAGACCGCTGCCGCATTTCGGGCACCGACCCGGCATTCTCTCTACCAGGGGCTTGGTATTTTTGCAATCCGGGTAGCCCGGGCAAGCCAGAAATCGCCCGAATCGGCCCATCTTGATCACCATTTTTCTGCCGCACAATTCACAGACCTCGTCTGTTTCCTCGTCCGGGACCTTGATGCGGGTGTCTTTCAGCGCCTCCTCCGCATCCTCCATCTCCCGATGAAAATCCCGGTAGAAATCCTTCAGAACCTCCTGCCAGTTCCGTTTTCCCTCCTCCACCTCATCCAAACGGCTCTCCATATTGGCGGTGAACTCCACGTCAATGATATCATGGAAGCGGTCCAGCATCAGGCCCGTCACCACCTCGCCCAACGGTGTCGGCCATAGACGCTTGTCCTTCTTTACCACATATTCCCGGTCCTCAATTGTGGTAATGATGGTGGCATAGGTGGACGGCCTTCCCACGCCCTTTTCCTCCATGGCTTTAACCAGGGTAGCCTCGGTATATCGGGCGGGCGGCTGGGTAAAGTGCTGCTCTTTTTCAATTTTATCGATGGCCGCCTGTTCCCCTTCCTGCAAATCCGGAAGCGGGGAACCCGCCGATTCCGTCTCCTCGTCCTTTCCCTCTTCGTAAACGGCGATAAAGCCCGCAAACTTGAGACTCTGATGGGAGGACTTAAAGATGTGACCGGCGCAGGCTGTATCAATGGAAATTGTGTCATAAACCGCATTCGCCATCTGAGAGGCCAAAAAACGGCTCCAAATCAGCTTATACAGCCGGAATTGATCCCGGGTCAAGGAGCTCTGAATGCGTTCGGGGTCCAGCTCCACATGAGTGGGTCGGATGGCCTCATGGGCATCCTGGGCGTTGCTCTTGCTTTTAAAATGATGAGGTTTCCCATAATAATAGGCGGGACCGTACCGCTGGCAAATCAAATCCTTGGCAGCAGACATGGCCTCTTCAGACAGGCGCAGTGAATCCGTCCGCATGTAGGTGATCAGGCCCAGAGTCCCCTCCCCGGCCACATCCACGCCCTCGTAGAGCTGCTGGGCCAAGGCCATGGTGCGCTTGGGCGTCATATTCAACTTTCGGGAGGCCTCCTGTTGCAGCGTGGAGGTGATAAAAGGAGGCGCGGCGGAGCGCCGTTTCTCCGCGCGCTTTACCGCCGTCACCGTAAAGATTTTGCCGGTGATATCGGCAATCACGGCGTCGGTCTCCGCCTCGTTGGTGAGCTCCCGTTTTTTTGTCTCCCCATAGTACCGGGCGACGAAGGAACCGGATTTCTCCATCCGATTTAAAGTCACATCCAACGACCAATACTCCTGGGACACAAAAGCCCGAATCTCGTTTTCCCGGTCTACGACCAGCCGGGTTGCCACAGACTGAACCCGACCGGCGGAAAGACCTCTGCGCACCTTTTTCCACAGCAAAGGGCTCAACTGATACCCCACGATCCGGTCCAAAATGCGCCGGGCCTGCTGCGCCGCCACCAAATCATAATCAATCCCGCGCGGGTGCGTAATGGCCGAGCTCACCACATTTTTTGTGATCTCGTTGAAGGTTACACGGCGCGTCTTTGGATCCGGCAGCTCCAGCAGCTCTTTCAAATGCCAGGAAATCGCCTCGCCTTCCCGGTCCGGGTCCGTTGCCAGATACACCATTTGAGACTGGTCCGCACTCTTTTTCAGGTCATGGATAATGCTCTCTTTCCCCGGCACCGGACGGTATTCCGGCTGGAAGTCGCCATCCAAATCCACGCCCATGGTGCTCTTCGGCAGGTCCCGCAGGTGCCCCATGCAGGCCTTTACCGTATAATCCGGTCCCAAATACTTCCCAATCGTCTTCGCTTTCGACGGCGATTCCACAATCACTAGATTTGACGCTGCTTCCTTTGCCATGGGCATCCTCCAAACTAAACAGGTAAGGGGGGCTTTCTCCCCCCTGCGGCATAATACTGCCCCGGCTGCCGCTTCACGTATCCCCGCACCTCCAAAAGCGTCAAAGATGCCAATACGCGGCCCGCCGGCAAGCCCGTTTCCGCTATAATATGGTCAACATGCCGCGGCTCAGCCGCGAGAGCCGAAAGAATCGCCTCCTCATCAGCCGAGAATTGCGGCATGGTCTTCTCACGTTCAATATAAGGATTCGTTTCGTCCTTGTCAATGCTTTTTTCGTCGAAGGAGGAAGGAGCTGGGGAATTTTTCGCCGCGGGGCGGAAAAGTTCGCCGGTTTGCGCCGCAATTTCCTCCGGATAAGCCGTGACCTTGCCCGGACTGTTCCACGCCCGGATTTTACCCGGATAGAGCTTTTCATATTCCTCCATGACGTCCCATCCGTGCTGGACCGCAATGGCGCCCTGCCGCAGCAATCCGTTGCTTCCGGCATTGCTCGTCACATCGATGTTACCGGGCACGGCAAACACATCTCGCCCCTGATCCAACGCCAGCTGCGCCGTAATCAGCGCGCCGCTTTTTGCGGGCGCCTCCACCACCACCACGCCGCATGCCAAGCCGCTGATGATCCGGTTCCTCTGTGGAAAATTTCGCCCCTCAGGAGGCGTACCCGGCATAAATTCGGAGAGCAGGCATCCCCGCTCCTCCACATCCCGGAACAAGCTGGTATTGGATTTGGGGTACACCACATCCACGCCGCAGCCCAAAACGCCAACCACCGGCCGGTCCGCGGTCAGGGCGCCAATCATGGCCATGCTATCGATGCCACCAGCCAGGCCGGAGACAACTAGCGCGCCGCACCGGCCCAGCTGATAGCCCATTCGCTTGGCGGATACGCAGCCATAAGCAGAGGCCTTTCTGGTCCCCACTACGGCAATCACCGGCTCGGCGTCAAACTCCGGAAGCTGCCCTTTGTAATAGAGCAAAACCGGCGGGTTAAAAATATTTTTTAGCCGAAGTGGATACGCTGCGTCCTGCAAAGTCAACAAATGAATTTCCTGATTGTAGCAGGCCTCTAAAATACGGTTTGCCCGATCCAAGGATTTATCGCACAACGACGTCAAATCCCTGCCGGATAACTCCTCCAGCAGGGCATACTCCCCTTCCTCCGCAAAGTACAAAGACTCCACGTCTGGAAATTGACGCAGTAAGGCCTGCATGCCCCGCACGCCTACGCCAGCCCGGGTAGACAACCAAATCCAATGTGCTAACATCGCAATCCCGCCTACTTTTCGCCGTCGTCCAAAATTGGGATAAACTTCGTTTTCATCCGCATCTGCCACATCACGATTGCCGCCGCCGCCGCCGCATTCAGAGACTCACAGCGGTGGTTCATGGGGATGGTTACCATCTGACTGCTGGCCTCCAAAAATTCACGCCGCACGCCCTGTCCCTCGCTGCCGATTACCACCGCCCAGTCTGAAAGCGGGGCTGTGCGGATATCCGTTGCACAGGCAGACATGCCCGTTACCGCCAACGGCGAGCCGCTTTTCTGACAGGCCGCCAAAATCGCTTCGCAGGTCCCGGATACGGGCGGGTTGCGAAACAGCGCGCCCATGGAGGCGCGAACCGCTTTCCAGCCAAAGGGGTCGGCGCAGTCTTCCGTCAATACCACCGGCACATCCAGGGCGTCTGCGGTCCGTAGCATGCCGCCCAGATTTCCCGGGTCCTGTATGCCATCGAGAATCAAGGTCCCCGGCAAAACCGTCAGCTCCTTAGCCCCGGGGTACCGACAGAGAAACAACGCCCCCTGCGGCGCCTGCATAGGCGAAATGCTTTCCATCACATCCGGAGGGACCCGCACCACCCGGACTCCCGCCGGCAGCGGGGCAGTCTCCACGCCGTCCGCCAGAATCACAGTCTCCAAACCAGGATACCAGGAGACGGCCTCTTGGAGCAGCTTTGTACCGTCGGCCACAAAGAGATTCGCCTCCTGACGTGCACGCCTGGAGCCGAGCAGACGGCGCACCTGCTGCAAAAAGGGATTCTTCCTGCTGGTGATACGCTCCATCATTGCTTTTGCACCGCGGAAAGGGACTTATAGTCCCCCAGCGCAACGATGGTATCTGATTTGGACACCACGTAGTCCGCATCCGGGGAGACTCGAATTTTCTCCCCAGATCGAATTGCAATAATATTCACCCCAATGCGGGCGCGGACGTTTAGCTGGCGCAACGATTTGCCGTCCCAGGCATTGGGCGCCGTGAATTCGGAGATGCCATATTCCGGGGACAGCTCAATATACTCCAGAACATTGGCAGTCGATAGCCCCTGAGCCAGCTTGTAGGCAATTTCCCGCTCTGGAATCACCACCCGGTCCGCGCCGACCTTCTCCAGCACCTTTCGATGGCTCTCGTCCAGCGCCTTGCAGACCACCAGCGGGACTCCCATTTCTTTAAAATTCAGAGTGGCCAGAATGCTAGCGGACAGATCCTTGCCGATGGCGACGATTGCGCAATCGTAATTCCGGATACCCAAGGCCCGGAGCACGTCCGGGTCCTGGGCATCGCCCACCACAGCGTGGGTGACGTAGTTCGAAATCTGTTGCACATTATCCGGGCACCGGTCCATCGCCAGGACCTCGTTGCCCAATTCGCACAGACGGCGGGCCACAGAATATCCGAACCGTCCCAGTCCAACCACAACGTACGTTTTCATGCTCTTTCTATGCTCCTATCCAATCAGCAGCTTTGTCTCCGCGTATCGGTATCGCTCCTCCACCCGGTCGCCCATGAGGAAGCCCAGGCTGATGGTTAAAATACCAACGCGTCCAAAATACATATAGGCCATAATCAAAATTTGAGATGGAAGGTCTAGCAGCGGCGTCACATTGGCGGACAATCCCACCGTAGCCAGCGCGGACGCCGTTTCAAACAGCGAATCCAAAAAAGGAATTCCGCTGTCCGCTGATAAAAATACTCCGCCAAAGAAACACAGGGTTACCATCATCACCGTAATGGTCATGGCGTCCCGGACTTGGCGGTCCGACACGGAGCGCTTGAACACGGTGACCTTGGACTGCCCCCTGGCACTGGCGACTGCGGCCAATAGCAGCACCACCACCGTAACTGTCTTCATGCCGCCGGCAGTGGAGCCGCTGGAGCCGCCGATGAGCATTAGAACTGCGCAGACAGCTTTGGTGGCCTCTCCCATAGCGGCCTGATCGACGGCGGCAAAGCCCGCCGTCCGAGTGGTGACGGATTGAAACCCACCCGCCAGTAGCTTTTGTGGAATCGTCATAGCACCCAACGTCTGCGGATTGTCCCACTCCAAAATGCAGACCAGAGCCGTGCCGCTGAGGATCAAAAACGCCGTACAGATTAAGACCAGCTTGGTATACACCGTCAGCTTGCGCAGGCTCCTGCAGCGCAGGATATCTTCCCATACAAAAAAGCCCAGACCGCCTATGATGATTAGAAACATCAGCGTAATACAAACCACCGGGTCCGTCTGAAATGGGATCATACTGGAGCCTGGAGCAATCCTGCCCAGGATATCGAACCCAGCGTTGCAAAAGGCGGAGACCGAATGGAAAATGCCCCATTTCAGGGCCGTGAAAAAGCCGAAGCTGGGCCAAAACCGCAAAGTCAAAATCAGGGCGCCCAACCCCTCCAGGGTGAACGTGCCAATGAGCACATGGCGCTGGAGCCGGACGACACCCTCGATATCGTTGAGGCTCATGGCCTGCGCCAGCAGCATCCGCTGCCTTAAACCCATCTTTCGGTGCATGGAAAAGGCGAACATGGACGCGACCGACATAAAACCCAGTCCGCCGATTTGGATCAAGCAGAGAATAACGACCTGGCCGAACCCGCTCCACTGGACATAGGTGTCAAACAGCACCAGGCCTGTCACGCAGGTGGCGGAGGTCGCCGTAAAGATAGCCGAAAAGAACCCGCAGGATTGACCGCTGCGGGATGCCACCGGCAGGGTCAACAGCAGCGCACCCATTAAAATAATAGCTGCAAATGAGAGCGCGATAATTCGGGTAGTTGACAGCCGTTTGGAGCTTTCCATCAATCGAAGCCGCAGAAGATGGCGCAAATAGGACATAACGCTCCTCCAACACTAGCAGGGGCATAGCCAAACACTATGTCTCTGGAAAAAATCTGATTTCTGGGGGCCGATCCCGCAGTATCATCGCGAGGGGAAAATGCTTGAGCGTTGCGAAATAACGACAGGTCAGAACCATGTGCAAGCCTCTTATGCTCGGACCTCACAAATCTTCTTATCTCTGCGCCAAAACATCAGCTTTGGCCCTGTTCCGCTTCATAAAGCTGCCGCCGCGTTTCATCGATTTCTCTATAAGCCTTATCTAGCTTTCCACTTTTGGAGCAATCTCATAAACACCCATTGTGAAAAGGGCTTGGCACAGCGTTTTATCATTATAGCAACATCAGACTCTTTTTTCAAGGTATTCAAATTAAATTGTGGCTGCCTATCTATTCCACAAAGCTCTATCTTATAATTTACGATTCAAGACCGTTACTAATGAAATGCCGAAGCTTAACAATTGGAACAACAGGCGGATCTACTATGGGCCTGTTGGTCTCCGTACGGGGTAGCCGGACGTTCAGAAGGCGTTTGGACCATAAAAGAATCCCTGCTCCGATAGTATATGGAGCAGGGAAGTATTTTGGAAATGGGGTAGGCCACACATAGACAGCCCCCGTTTTTGCTTCTGGAAATAGGGAGAGGATCCAAGACGAGCCGACAAGGTTTTCATGCTAACTCAGATTGAGCAAGGTGGTGTCAAAAAATAAGTGCTTTCATTCCATATGCGTTCAAGCAGGCATATACCCAGCGAGAAATGTATGAGCTTCTAATTAAAAATATAACATTTTAATTCTCAGCTTCCGCCAACTGAACATTATGCTTTTGCGCAAGTTGCCGGATCTCCTCGGTGATTTTATCACAGACCCAATAATCGATCCGATCCAGGCTGGAAAAATTAACCATAGCAGAGGTAAAGATTTTTTGGGAATCCGCCATTAAAATCACCGTTTCACTGATCTCGATGACTGTGCTTTTCATTTTTGCATCCAGACTGGAGGAAGCCGAAAGCTCTCCTTTTGCAGAGATGCCCTTAGAACCAATAAAGGCCTTTTTGATATTATATGTTTTTAGGCTATCTACCGTTTCGGTGCCCGTAAAGGAGTTAAGCTGCCGGTCCCCTTTGCCAGGAAGGATATAAATCGTGTATTTCGTATCTCTGAACACCTTGTTAATTACTTCTAGATTGTTGGTGATAACCGTCAGCCGCTCAGGCATTTCCGACACATCGTCGAACAGCAAGGACGTTGTGGTTCCTGCGTCCACAAAAATAACGTCGCCCTCCCTTAAAAACGCAGCCGCCTTGTAGCCAATGGCTTCCTTGCGCTTTTTGTTGATGGCACGGCGCGCTTCATAATAGCCCTCAGGTAGCCGGGACTGGGCATAGGCCGCACCGCCATACTTCTTTTCAATCACTCCCCGCTCCGCAAGCTCCTTGATATCCGCTCTGGCGGTATTGGGATGAATGTCAAATTTCTCGCACAGCTCCGGAACCGTCGCAAATCCCCGCTCCGCCATAAACTGTTCCATTTGCTTCAATCTGATCGCTCTCATCGCCCCGGCTGCACAAATGTACAGCGCACCTCGCTTTCCACAATTTCTAATCCTGACTTTAATTAGAAAATAATACAAAATTTGTTAATTGTCAATTGCTGCTTAACAAAAAATATAATTTAACAACAAAATAACAAAAATATACTTGACAAGCAACAAAAATTCTGCTAATCTAGACAATAGAAGCGGGCTTACTACCAAAAAATACAAAAATTTGGTAGTTCTTACAAAATAAGACAGGCGCACTTCTAAAATGTAACGATGATTAGGAGGAAGCATGATGAAAAAACTTGTAGCGTTTGGTCTTGTTCTTGCAATGGTCGTCTGCCTGTTTGCAGCGTGCGGTGACGGCAGCAAAACCCCCTCGACAAAGGGTACCGATCCCATTGTCAATACAACCGCACCAGTGGACAATACCACGACCGGCGCCGATAATCTGTCGGATTTGTATGCGTCTATGTCCAATGAAGCGGTTTATTTGAAAAATGATGATCTGCCCGATGTAAAAGCAAAAGAAAATTACACCATTGGGATTGCGATGACGACCGTTTCCACCGACTGGTTTAAGAGCCTATCGGACGAAGTCCAGGGCCAGGTTGAGGCCGCGGGCTGCACCGCGCTGGTCTCTGTCTGCGAGGACAACGTGTCCACTCAGATCTCTCAGCTCGAGAACTTCATGGCCCAAGACGTTGACGCCATCATTCTGGGGCCCTGCAACCCGCAGGATGCGCTGACTCCCGTTTTGAAGGAATTGGCCGAGGCCGGGATCCCGGTCATCACCGTCAACGACACCGTGGCTGCGGACGCTCCTATTTTCTGTGCCGTTTCCGTTGACGCCTATGCGTTGGGCTTCGGCGTGGGCAGCTACCTAGCTTCCCAGCTGCTGGAGAAGTATCCTGACGCGGAGAAGATTGAATACGCTCTGATCGGCGGCAAGGATGGCGACGCCATTGCCCACAACCGGAACGAAGGCGCAAAGGCCGGCGTGGCCGACGTTGATAAGGAAGGCAAGATCGAGCTGGTTTCCTTCCTGTACTCCGGCGGATACTCGGAAGAAAACGGCTTGGAGACCGCACAGAATATGTTGACTGCCAATCCGAATCTGAAATGCATTATCGGCACCTGTGACTCCCATGTGATCGGCGCCTCCCAGGCGTTGAACGTCCTGGGCCTAGATCCCTCCAATGTGATTATGGGCGCGGTTGACGGCTCGGCCGGCGCAATGGAAAGCATCGCTAGCGGCGGCTCCATCGTCTGCACCGGAATGAACGATACCCATGCCTTCGGCGTTCTGGCCACAAAAATCATCGTTGCTTATCTCAACGACGGAACGCTTCCGCAGTCCAACAATATCATTCAGGATCCTGTGGTGTGCACCATTGATAACCTGAGCACTTACTACAACGGCTGATATTCCAATATAAATAAAGTTCAGGCGTAACAATCAACGCTGGACAAAGGTAAACTCTGCCCGCAGACGTCGATCAAGGTGCCTGCGGGCATTTTTATCAAACTGGATCCATATTACCCAGGGCCTTATTTGCATGAGGCAAAGGTTGAAGGAGCATCATCCATGACAATTCTTCAAATTGACAAAATCAGCAAGACATTCGGCGGTATCCAGGCGCTGAAGCAGGTCAGCCTGGACATCCAGGAGGGTGAAACGCTGGCGTTGGTGGGCCAGAACGGAGCAGGTAAAAGCACGCTTATGAAGATACTCACCGGCGCGTATCAAAAGGATGGGGGCGCCATCCGCCTCTATGGGAAGGATGTCTCCATCACAAGCCCGTCCGCAGCGAAAAAGCACGGGATCGCGCAGGTGTATCAGCAGGCCGAGCTGGTGCCGGAATTCACGGTGGCGGAAAATGTGACGCTGGGCCAGCCGGACTATGCCAAGCGGGGCGTAGTCAACACCAAGCAGCTACAGCAAAAGGTCCAGGCCCTGCTGGATCGCTATCATATTCCCCTTCTGGCAAACCAGAAGGTTGGAGCTTTGGGCGGCGCCATGCGCCAGCTTGTGGCCATCGCCAAAGTTCTGTACATTGAACCAAAGATCATTATATGGGACGAGCCCACGGCGGTTTTGTCAGGCCGCGAGGTGGAGATCCTGTTTTCCATCATCGAGGAGCTGAAGCGGAACCGGACCACGATGATTTATATCTCCCACAGACTGGAAGAGATCTTCCATATCTGCGAGCGGGTGGCGGTGATGCGGGACGGGATGCTCATCTCGGTGATGAAAAACGAAAATTTGACCAAAGACGATCTGATCGGGCAAATGCTGGGCCATTCTCTGGAGGCCATGTATGCGGAAAAAAACTATGTTCCCACAGATGATGTCGTGTTGGATGTCCAAGGAATTACCACGCGTAAGGTTTTTGATATTTCATTTCGCCTCCATCGAGGTGAAATTTTAGGAATCGCAGGCTTGGTCAACAGCGGGCGAACGGAAACCGTGCGCGCGCTGTATGGACTGGACAAGGTGCTAAAGGGAAAAATTTTGGTGGGCGGCAAGGCGGTTAACATCCGCAACTCCACCGATGCGGCCAAGCTGGGAATTTTCCTGGCCCCTGAGGATCGAAAAAAAGAGGCGTTGGTGCTTTGCCGCTCCATCCGGGAGAATGTAGCGCTGTCCAACCTCAAGGCTATTTCCCGGGCCGGCGTATGCAACAGTCGGAAGGAGACGGCTCAAATCAACGAATTCTGCCGGAAGCTGAATGTAAAAATGACCTCCATCGAGGATATAGCCGGGAGTCTTTCCGGCGGGAACCAGCAAAAAGTGGTGGTTACGAAGGCGGTGATGGCCGCGCCGCAGATCTTGATTTTTGACGAGCCCACCCAGGGTATTGACGTAGGGGCCCGTGCAGAAATCTATACCTTGCTGCAGAAGCTTCGTTCCCAGGGAATATCCATTATTGTCATCTCTTCGGAAATTGAGGAAATCCAGATGGTGTGTGACAGGGCCATCGTGCTGCATGACGGCTATATAACGGGCAGTGTGGAAGGGCGGCAGCTGCAAGACACAGAACGAATTTTACAATTTATGTATAGGAGAGTTGCACCATGATGAGAACAGCGGAAAGCAGAAAGCTTCACAGCTTGGCCGCCGATGCCACGAAGCGCTATTTAAAAGTTCAGGCCATCCCCTTGAGCGTACTGGTTCTCATGATCGTGATCGCCTCGCTGCTGTCCCCGGCGTTTTTCACCGCCTTGAACCTGCGCAATATGCTGATCCAACAGACGACGATCATGGTAGTGAGTATGGGCATGTTCGCAGTGATTCTCACTGGCGGCATTGATCTGAGCGTTGGCTCCCAGATCGCTGTGGCGGGCGTATTTTGCGCTAGCTTTACCAACACAATGCCCCTGGGGTTGGCAGTCCTTCTGACAATCCTGATTTGCCTTGGAATTGGCTTTGTCAACGGCATTATCATTGCTAAGCTACGCATCGCTCCGTTTATCGTGACGCTGGGTATGCAGAGCTTTGCCAGCGGCATTGCCTTCTGGTATTCAAAATCCTCCCCAATCTCCTGGGCCAAGTCCTCCGCCGCACACTTTCTGTCTACCATCGGCTCCGGGCGGTTCTATGGCGTACCCTACCAAGCCATTGTCTGGTTTGTGATGATACTGGTGACTGCGTTCCTGATTAAAAAGACGATTGTGGGTCGCGTAATTTACGCCATGGGCGGGAACGAAGAGGCGGTGACTCTGTCTGGTCTGAATGTGCGAAACTGGAAAATCCTTCCCTATGTGTTTTCCAGCTTTTGCTGCGCGGTTGCCGGAATCCTTTTGATGGCCCGCCTGGGTCTGGGCGCGCCTACCAGCGGCGATGCGTTGGAGACTGACTGCATTGCTGCAGTAGTCATCGGCGGTACCAGCTTCGCCGGCGGTAAAGGCACGGTCAGCGGTGTGGTGATCGGCGTGTTTATTCTGGGGATCATCAATAATATTCTGGATCTGATGAACGTATCCGCTTACCCGCAGTTGATGCTCAAGGGCGCGATCATCGTGTTTGCCGTGATCCTCTCCACGATCCGGGAGAAAAACGCCTAACCTGAAAGGAGAATGCTATACATATGCAACAGTTGGAGGAACTGCAAGCCATACTGAACGGCTTTGAGGTGGTGGACCTGGCCCATACCATCGAGCGCGGCATTCCCAGATGGCCGACCCACCCCCCTATCGTCATCGACCCATGCTGTACCCACGAACATGACGGGTTTTATAATCAGTGCCTGATCATGGGCGAGCATACCGGCAGCCATGTAGATGCGCCGGCTCATACAGTCCCCGAAAAACAAGAACGTACCATCGATGTGTTTCCTGCCGATGCGATCTGTGGGCAAGCGGTGGTCTATAATCTTAGAAAGCTGGGCCTGGGCGCAGGTGATCGGGTGTCTGCCGAGCAAATACGTAAAATTGAGGCGGAGATGGGCGACGCTGTTCAGGCAGACGAGATTGCTATTTTTAATTTTGGCTGGGAGCAGTATTGGCGCACCGATCAGGACTGGATTTATTACGCCAAAAACGAACCGGGCATGGCGGAAGACGCGGTGAGGCTGCTCGCCCAGCGTCGGGTCAAGGCGGTGGCGTTCGACAATATTTCCAGCGATATGCCGCTGAAGGACGGCGTGGAGTATCCCTCCACCGGGCATTATCAGCACTGGCTCCCAAATGAGATCCTCATGATTGAAGAACTGAAGAACCTGGACCGCTTACCGACGCGATGTTATTTTGTGGCGATCCCCTTAAAAATCAAAAACGGCTCCGGCTCCCCGATCCGCCCCTTTGCCTTGGTTCCCAAGAAGGAAACAAAATAACCGGCCTCTGAAATACGTAGAAACACATTTCATCCAACGGGTTAAAACCACAAAATTGGAGAAAAAAGAATGACAACAAATGAATTTATTGAATATTACAAGGTAATTGCGATTTGCCGGAGGCTTGATGATTCCGATTTACTAAGGCTGGCGGAGGCGTTGTTCGAAGGCGGCGTACGGCTGATGGAGGTCACCTTTGACCAGGCCAACACCGCTTGCTGTGACGAAACTGCCCGGTCGATCCGGATGCTCCGGGCGAAATTTGGCGATGATATGCGCATCGGCGCCGGTACGGTACTGACAGAGGCGCAGCTGGAGGCGGCGCGGCAGGCTGGGGCTTGCTATATCATTTCTCCGAATACCAATCCGGCCCTGATTCGCCGGACAAAAGAGCTGGGACTGACTTCCATTCCCGGCGCTTCCACCCCCAGTGAGATCGTAACAGCAAACGAGAGCGGCGCGGATTTTGTCAAGCTGTTTCCCGCAGGCTATTACGGCCTATCCTATCTCAACGATATTCGTGCGCCTCTGAGCCATATCAAGCTGATTGCAACCGCGGGCATCCACGAGCAGAATCTGGGCCAATACCTGGACCACGGCGTAACCGGCGCGGGTATCAGCGGGTATCTTACCAACAAGGACCTGATCGCGAAAAAAAACTTTCAGGAATTGACCAAGCGTGCCGCGACCCTGATGGAAATTGTAGCGTCCCGGCGTGACCGTATTGACTGATAGCAAGGAGACGGGATTCCATGAAACAAAAAAAATTCGTCGGTTTTGGAGAACTGCTGCTTCGGATGTCTCCGGATGGATACCTACGGATTGCCCAGGCAAATCGCTTCAATCTGAGCTATTCCGGCGCGGAGGCCAACATGGCGGTTTCTCTAGCCTATATGGGAGTACCTACAGAATTGGCGACCAAGCTGCCGGAGAATGAGATCGGCCGCTGCGCGAAACGCGCTATGGATCACTACGGTGTCGGAACAAGCCATATAGCCTTTGGCGGGGAACGGCTCGGCCTCTACTATCTGGAAAAGGGCGCCTCCCAGCGCCCTTCCAAAGTCATTTATGATCGAAAATACTCTGCCTTTTCCCAGGCCTCCCCAGCAGATTTCGATTGGGACGCAATTTTTCGGGACGCCGGATGGGTTCATTTTACTGGCATTACGGTGGCGCTCAGTCCGTCGGTGCGGGAAATTTGCCTGCAAGCCTGCCAAACGGCGCGGCGGTTGGGCGTCAAGGTCAGCTGTGATCTGAATTACCGCAAGACCCTATGGACGGAACAGGAGTCTCAGGCCGCCATGAAGCCGCTGATGAAATATGTGGACGTACTCATTGCCAACGAGGAAGACGCGGAAAAATCCCTGGGCATCAGGCCCGCCAACACGGATATTACCGCCGCAAAGCTGGATGAAACAGGTTACCGGGATTTGGCAAAAGCTTTGACGGAGGCATA
Source organism: uncultured Eubacteriales bacterium (assembly GCA_958402445.1). Taxonomy (GTDB): domain Bacteria; phylum Bacillota; class Clostridia; order Oscillospirales; family Oscillospiraceae; genus Faecousia. The sequence continues at coordinate 6,592 of CATXTO010000001.1, read as the reverse complement.
TGGATTTGAAGCGGTGGCGTTTACCCTGCGTGAATCCCTGTCCGCATCGGTGAATAACTGGTCCGCCCTGCTCTACCGCGGCAATCAGACCTATTGTTCTAAGAAATACACCATACAAATTGTGGATCGCGTCGGCGGCGGCGATTCCTTTGCCTCCGGCTTGATCTATGGCTTCCTGCAAGACTACGGGCCCCAGGAGACCGTCGAATTTGCCGCTGCGGCCTCCTGTTTGAAGCATACCATCGAATTTGATCTAAACCTCTCTACACCGGCGGAGGTGCACAATCTCATGAATGGCGACGGTTCCGGCCGAATCGCCCGTTAGGAAGGATAACCCCATGTTGAAGCGCGGTATGATGATTGATTTGAAGGACAATGTAGGTATTGTTCTCGAGCTGGTCTCGCCCGGCGACACGGTGGATTTCGGGGCCTTGCAGCTTGTAGCAGTCGACGCCGTCAAGCCGCCCCATAAAATGGCGTTGATCGATTTTCAGCCTGGAGCGCGAATCATCAAATACGGCCAGCCCATCGGCTATGCGACCCGGGCGATTCGGGCAGGCCAGTGGGTCCACGTCCACAATCTGGATGCGGAACAGATGATGAAATGAGGAAAAGCCTTATGGAGACTTTTTGGGGGTATCCCCGGGAAAATGGAACCGTGGGTATTCGGAATCATGTGCTCTTAATTGCAAATTGCAGCTGCGCCAGCGGGGTCGTTCAGAGAATTGCCGCCGAGGTGCCGGAAGCGGTTCCCATGCTGCATACCTATGGCTGCTCTGTCCCGGGCGAGTATGAACGATGGAGAAAAATTCTGCTGGGCGTTTGTACAAATCCGAATGTATATGCTGTGATCCTGGTAGGAGTCGGCTGTGAGACAGACGACGCCCGGGAGATTGCGGAGAAGATCCGTGCCGTACGAAAAATGCCGGTCTATACACAGATCGTGCAGAACGACGGCGGCGGAGAAGCGGTGATTCGGAAATGTACCGAGCAGGCCAGGGTTTTCATCGCCCAGGCTAGCCGTTGCCAACGGGTACAGGTGCCGATCTCCAAGCTGGTTTTGGGCACGGAGTGCGGCGGTTCTGACGCGCTATCCGGGGTGACAGCCAATCCGGTCATCGGTTTTGCCGCGGACTGGGTGGTTAAAAATGGCGGAACCGTCCTGCTTTCGGAGGTGGCGGAAATGATTGGCGCAGAGGAGCTGCTGGCCGCCCGGGCAATTACGCCGGAGGTAGGCGAGAAGATCCGCCTAATGATTCAACGAGAGGAACTGGAGGTCCGCAAGTACCTCGGTCCCGATGCGGCTCGCATCATTGCACGGGGAAATATGGAAGGCGGTTTAACCACAATTCAGGAGAAGGCGCTGGGCTGTATCCGCAAAGGCGGTTCCACTACGATTATGGATGTTCTGTCCTACGGAGAACCGGTGGGACAGCGAAAGGGCCTGTTGATCATGCATGGCCCCGGTTATGACCCAGTGTCTCTGACCGGCCTGTTCTCCTCCGGCGCCCAGGTGATCCTATTCTCCACAGGACGAGGAAATCCCCTGGGCTACCCTGCCGCTCCCTGTATCAAGGTCTGCTCCAACAGCGCGACCTATGAAAAAATGGGCGGCGTTCAGGGCGATATGGATTTCAATGCCGGCAGGATCGTGGAGGGACAGCCTCTTGCCCAGATCGGACGAGAATGCATCTCCTATCTGCTCCAGGTATGCAACGGGATGGAGAGCGCCCCGGAAAAGCGGAAATACGGCGGTACTATGAGCGTATACGCTGCGTCCACGCCGCTGTGAGATTCGTTACCCGATGTGAAAAGGAGACATTCTTTCCATCGGGAAAGAATGTCTCCTTCACTCAGAGCAAGGGGTCGTAAATATAACCCTCTCCAGGCACGAACAGGTGAAACGCCTGGTAGGGGGCGGCCCGCTGCAGGCAATCGACAAACTGGGCTGGATTCAGGGTGTTTACGTCATAAAGTCCCAGATGCGCCGGAATCAGCAGCCGTGTGCGGGCGTCTCTCGCCAGGGTAACGGCTTCCTCGGGATTAAAGCAGCCGATGATATCATCCCGATATCTGCGATAATAATCCCGTCCATTGACGGGCAGGATCATGATGTGACTCCCCTGCACCCGCCCCCCTAACCCATCGTAAGGGCAGCAATCCCCTGCATGGTATACGGTGGTTTCTCCCAGATGCAGCAGATAGCCCAGCTCACAAAACGCGCCGTCCTCCCTCTGATGCAGCTCCTCATGCGCGGCGGGAACCGGGGTCACAGAGACGCCCGGGCAAAGGGGAATCCGCTGGTCTGCCGATACACCCAGCAGCCGTTCCCTGGAAACCCCAAAAGCAGCGATGCACTCCAGAATGGGCTTTGGCGCAAGAAAAACCGCCTTGGTGTTGACCCGGGCAAGGACCGATAGCGTGTCCGGATCGGCGTGGTCGGGATGGGCGTGCGTGCAGAATACGTAGTCTACAAAGGACAGCGCCTCCGGCTGGATGGGAGGCGGATAATTCCGCTTCCACCGCAGGGTATCGGTGCAGCAATTCCGATCGACATAGTCTGACAAATACCCGTCAATTAAAATATATCGATCGCTGTACTTGAGCAAAAAACCCATCTGCCCCAAATAAAACAATGCAATTTGCCCAGGGCGCAGACGGGTGTTCAAAATTTTTTGTTCCATAGCGCGCCTTCCTTTCCGTGCTTACTAAAATTATAGCACTATTGCAAAAAATGTCAACTTTTTAGCGCAAATAATTAGGAAATTATTACAAATTCACAGTAAAATTGTGAAATTCTATAGAAGGAAGGTATGACGGTTGCGCGGCGATATCCTTGGGATCGATCTGGGAACATCCTCGGTCAAGCTGCTGCTGCTGCACTCTGATGGTACGCGGCAGAAAAGCAGAGCCGTATATCGGGGCGCCCCCCCAGAGGCATGGCTTGCCGGAATTGCGGAGGCGGCAAACGGCCTGAAGCTGCAGTCGGTCTGTGCAGTCGGCCTATCCGCCCAGGTGGGCACCTATCTGGTCGATGAAAAGCATGTCTTGTCCTGGTTTGACAAGGCCGGCCGGGATGAGTTGGCGCAAATCCGCGCATGTCATTCCCCCGATTCTTTTTTGCGGGAGCTGGCAATGCCCCATCCCAGCATCAACTCCTACCCGATCCCGCGCCTGCTGTATCTCTGCAGGCAATTTCCGGGACTTCACAGCGTCTGTCAACCAAAGGATTTTCTTTGTAAAATCCTGACGGGAAACTGGGTGACGGACAAGTACTCCTGGCGCGGTCTGGCCAATCCCGTGACCGGCCAATACAGTGATTATTTTCTTGACTATCTGGGGGTGGACCGCAGGATTCTACCAAATCTGATGGACAGCGCCGCCTGTGCCGGACTGGTGACAGACCAGGCGGCAAAATGGCTGGGGCTTCCCCAGGGCGTACCAGTCTATGTGGGCATGAATGATTTCTTCGCCTCGCTGCTGGGAATGGGCGCCATTTGTCCCGGCGACGGGTTCGACATCACCGGCACCAGTGAGCATCTTGGCGTCATACGCGACACGCTGGCGATTCAGACCGCCATGGTCTCCGGCCCCTTTCTTTCCGGCTATGTCCATTATGGCGTGACCGCGTCTAGCGGCCCGTCCCTGGCCTTCGGTCTGCGGGAATTCGGACTGGCGGATCTGCAATGGGAGCAATGCCTGGAAAGCGGTCCCCCCATTTTTACACCCTATCTCAACGGGGAGCGGGCTCCAATCTTTGACAGCGACGCCACCGGCGTTTTTTTGGGTGTTACGGAAAACTGCACCCGGCAGGCAATGGCGTACTCAGTGATGGAGGGAATTGCCTTCTGTCTGCGTCAGATTTATGAAAATCTGGGAAGCCCCCGGGTCGAACGTTTTGTTGTCAGCGGCGGGGCGGCCAAAAATGCAGTGCTCAACCGTCTGAAGGCGGAGCTTCTGGATGCGGTATTGGTCATGTCGGAGGAAAACGATACCTCCGCGCTGGGCGCTGCAATGCTGGCAGCGGTGGGCTGCGGGCAATATTCAGACCTATCCCATGCCGTTCTGTCGCTGTGCCATTATGCCGAAAGCGTTGTTCCTATCGGGCTTGGCAAGGATAAGCTTTTGAATCGATATGAGATCTTCAAACAGATCTACCCGTCAGTTAAAAACCTTTGTAAGCAATTTCGGGAGGTATCAGAATGAGTTGTGTTATTTTCGGCGCTGGAAAAATTGCCCGGGGCTTCATCGGCCACCTGCTGTATTTGAGCCGGATTCCCTTTGTCTTCGTGGAAAAAGCGGATGCGCTGGCGGATTTAATCAATGAGCGGAAGCAATATACCGTGAATGTTTTGGGGAACAGGGATAAAAACTGTACGGTCTCCAATGTGCGGGCACTAAAATTTTCGGAAAGAGCGAGCATTGCCGACGCAATTGCTCAGGCGGATGTGGTATTCGATGCGGTAGGTGGGAAAAATCTGCGGGAGATCGTACCGTTTTTGACTCTGGGTATTCAGGAGAAGGCGAAGCGGGGCGGTAACCTAAACCTCATTACCTGTGAAAACTGGAAGCAGCCTGCATCGCTTTTGCAAAGCGGCATTGAGGCAGCTATCGCGCCTGAGGCCAGGACATTCTTTCAGGAATCGGTAGGTGTGACGGAAGCGGTCATTATGCGAAGCGCCATTGAAGCGGATGCGGAGCTGCTGAAACAGGACCCGTTGGTGGTAAACGTGCAGGATTTCTGGGAACTGCCGGTGGATGCGTCGCGGGTCGTCGGCACCTTGCCAAAAATCCTGGGGCTAAAGCTGATTCCGGCGTTCTCCGGTTTTTTGGAGCGAAAGTTCTATACTTACAACGCCGCCAACGGCACAACCTCCTATTTGGGCGCCATGCTGGGCTATGAAAAGATCGCGGACGCCGCACATGACCCATGGATCCTAAAGGTTTTGGACGGCGTATACATGGAAACGGCCCAAGCCCTGTCAAAAAAACATCAATTCCCCCTACAGGAGCAGCTGGCCTTTGCCCAGTCGTCCAAGCGGAAACTACAGGACTACGCCATTGTGGATTTCATTGAGCGCAATGCCAGAGACCCCCTCCGCAAATTAGGGCCGGATGACCGGCTGGTGGGTTCTGCGCGGCTGGTGGAGTCCTGCGGAATTAAGCCAGAGCATCTGGCCATCGCCATAGCGGCTGCGATTTATTATCGCAACGACGATGACGTATTCGCCAAGGAACTCTACGAAATGCGGCGGTCAAAGGGCGTGGATTATGTATTAGAGCAGGTTTGTCAGCTCCAGCCGGATGGCGCGCTGGCACTGATCATCAAAGAAAAAATTGAAATGCTGAAGAGCAAGGGGTATCTCCATGACTAACGTGACTGTGGTCGGCGCAGGACGGACCGGACGCGGGTTTATTGGCAGACTTTTGTCGGAGCACGGCGACCGGATTCAGTTTGTGGATCAGGACGCCGCGCTGATAACGGCTCTCCAGCGCCGTGGCCGATTTGAGGTTCACTTTTTTGGCCGGCAGGAACATACGGTCTGCGTCTCCGATTACCAGGCTGCCACCTGGGAAACGGCGGACTTCTCCAATACTACCTTGATTTTCGTATCGGTCTGCGGTCAGAATCTTCCCGCTGTGGGAAAGGCGCTTCGAAGTCGTCTCTTGCCGGATAAGCACTATTACATCATCACCTGCGAAAACGCACAGGATCCAGCCGATGTTCTAAAACAGGCGATCGGGCTTCCCAATGTCTCCGTCAGTGAAGCGACCGTTTTTTGCACCACCGTGGAGGGAGAGAACTGCGACATCCTTTCGGAGCAATACCCCTGTCTGCAATGTGACGCAGCGCGTCTGGACGGCTATACGCCTGAGATCCCCAGCATCCAACCCATCTGGGAATTCGGAAATTTTCTTCAAAGAAAGCTTTATACCTATAATGCCGCAAGCTGTATCATCGCTTACCTTGGATGGCGCAAGGGCTATACCGACTACGGCGAGGCGGCAAATGATGAAGAGATCGGGCAGCTGCTGGATCGGAATTTCGCCGCCACCAACCGGGCGCTGTGCCAGGAATATGGATACGATGAAGCGGAGCAGGCGGAGTTTGCCCTGCTTGCCCGAAAAAAGTTCTGCGACAGATCGATCCGCGATACCATAGAACGAAATGCCCGGCAGCCGCAGCGAAAACTGGGCGCATCGGAACGAATCATCGGACCAATGCGCCTGATTGAAAAATACCATGACGATCACGGGGTCTTGGCCATGACAGCCGCCGCAATGCTGCTGTATGACGGTCCCTGCGAGGACGAATGGCGAGCCCTCCGCAAAGAGAAAACGCCGGAGAAGATCCTGGAATCCCTGTGCCTTCTCCCACGTGAAAGTAAACTGCACCGTGATATCTTACATTACTATAAGGCCTTTTCTTCAATTGGTCGGCGCGATGTGGTGGCCCATAAAGGCATGTTTGAATAAAACCCAATAGGATGCACATCCCGCATCGCCATTTATATTAAGGAAAGCACCCCTGTCATATGAACAGGACCAGAAAAAACGGACAATAGACAAAGCCCCCTTGATGTAGGAAAAT